>CANPYX010000025.1 GCA_947588955.1 uncultured Oscillospiraceae bacterium
TACCAAAAAAAGAAGAGAGTTACCAGGGTCCCTTGGTAACTCTCTTCCTTTTTTACGGGACTTTTTTCACAGCCCCATTAGTTTGTCAAAGCCACCCATTTTCCCATCGAATATGGTAAAGTAGTCCGAGGGGTGCGCCAGTTCGGTGCAGGTAATATAGTCCGGTGAGAGACCGGACCCGGCAAAGCGTAGCGAGCAGCCAGTACTCAGCCTTGGAGCCGGAGCAGTGAGGTGAGGCTTAAGCGTAGGCAGAGGAGCGCGAGAGCCGCAATCTAACAACGATTATTGCCAACTACGTGGAACACTGCGAGAACGTAAGAAACTCTCGGCGTATACGCTGAAAACGTAACGCATTGATCTTGCGCAATTTCGAGATTTTGTAGTGGAGGGATGGGCTGAAAAAGAAAATTGAATCGGCACATCATGCACCTAACCGGAGCTTTGCTACCCGGTCCGTGAAGCGAAAGTTTGCCGGCGTTCGGGCGTTTTTCAATGACCTGACACCATCCCAAATTCGAATGGAGGTGGTGTTTGTCTACAGTCTGAACCCCCGCCTCTGTTGAGAGGCGGGGGTTTTGGCTCACCCAAGGACGCGGCGCCAGTAGGTGAGGACTA
Source organism: uncultured Oscillospiraceae bacterium (assembly GCA_947588955.1). Taxonomy (GTDB): domain Bacteria; phylum Bacillota; class Clostridia; order Oscillospirales; family Oscillospiraceae; genus RUG626. The sequence goes on from CANPYX010000025.1 coordinate 616, forward strand.
TGTAGAGGGCGAAGGCGTCGAAGGCGAGGTAGGCGAGGAAGCAGAGCCACAGGCCGAAGCGCGCCAGCGGGCGGCGGCGGAAGTGGTAGAGGAGCCAGAGGGCGGCGGGGATCAGGACGAACTTCAGCCCCAGCGTGGCCCAGGGGGTGCCGAGGATGTTGCCAAGGAAGGGGTTCATCTCAAAGCTCCCCGGAATGAGCCGGAGGCCCACGGTGGTGTAGATGAAGTCCAAAAGGCTTAAAATCTGCGTACCCACGGCGAGGGCCAGGTACAGGCGGCTTTTTGAGCGTCGCGTTTTTACTTCCGGTGTCATACGCGGTCTCCTTGCGGCATAAAATGATGGGCGGCGTCTCAGGGCTTGACGGAAGACGCCGAATATGGTACAATAATCAGGGCAGAATATTGTACATAATAGGAGGGGGTGTATACTGTGATCGCAGTCAACTTTACAACGGCTCGGAGCAGGTTCAAGGACTTTTGCAACAAGGTGACGGACGAGGCGGAAACCGTGGTCGTCACCAGAAAAGCCCAAAAAAACGTGGTGATCATCAGCGCGGAGCGGTATAATGAGCTGGCGAAGGCCGAACTCAACGCCGCCTTTCTCGGCAAGCTGGAACGCGGCCTTGCGCAGGTCCACGCGGGCCTGGGCATCGTGAAAACGATGGATGAGCTGGAGGCCATGGCGGACGATGGCGAATAACATCACCTTTTCGCCGGAGGCATGGGCGGACTATCTCTACTGGCAGTCGGAGGACAAGAAGACCCTGAAGCGGATAAACCGGCTGATTCAGGAGATCCAGCGTGACGGGAACGTGCGCGGCGTCGGCAAGGCGGAGCTGCTGCGTCACGCCGCGTGTATCAGCAGGCGTATCGACGAGAAAAACCGGCTGGTTTACACCTTGGAGGGCGAAAGCGTTGTGGTCCTGTCATGCCGGGGACACTATGAGGATTGAACGAGGGCCAGGTATAACCTTGCGTGTACCTGGCCCTCAGTGTTTGTGGGGTGTGTGCGGTCAGGGGTGGGGGTCATTCAGCGGTGGTGGCGGTGGGGGAGTAAGTCTCAAAGGTCACATAATCGGGCAAAATGGCTAAGCTGCCCTGCTCATACTCACCAATTCTTTGTGTACCGTTTCCAGTGACACCCGCGGCAAGTATGTTGGAAAAATCTGTTGCGGTACTGCCAATAACTCCCTCTACGTTGATAACGCCATTTTCACCCTTAGAGAGTGTGGCGCTGGATGAGTTTGTCCATCCGGCATTGTTGTATTTTGCCAGATACATATCAGCTGTATAGAAAAACATTTCTCCGTTTGACAAAATATTCAGGGTGCCTAAAACGTCGAGGCTAAAACCGGGAAGACATTTATACTTGTTGGCGATATTCATTGTTGCACCACTGTTGATAACAGCTTTTGTATTATATCCAAACGGGCAGTAAAGATCGGCGCTGTCAAACTCATAAATTAAAGCGTTTAATTTTAAGCTGCCAGTTTGAATGGTGCAGTTGTTAAGAGTGAAGGTTTGCACGTTATTTGCACCGTATGTAAAAGTGATGTCGCCTGTACCTGAGATATTGTATATGCACCCGGATGAGCTGCCAACCTCGGCGATGTAGGGAATCTCGACAGGAATCTCCTGGCTTGCGGCGTAAATATATGCCTGACCGTTCAAAACGGCGCCGCCCTTATAAATGGTAGTGCTTTCGATTCCGCCAAGAGAGTACAGGTTAAACGGGAAAACCCTGCGGTTGTAGGCCCTGAGTGACTGTGTGCCACCGCGCCAATCGGCAATTTGGAAGCGTTGGTACACTGTCCCAGTGTCGGCAACATTTATTTCGCCGCTACCGTACACACGCCCACGAGCGTAAAGTGTGCCGTTAACGGTCATTTTCCCTCCATCCAGATTAAGTGCGCCATAATCTCCGCTGAGGAACCCGGTTCGAGGAACCTGGCTTTGCTGATTGCCGGCAACAATCAGAGTACCGTCAACTTCCAGAGTTAATCCCGTCGGAATCGTCAGTGTCGCAAAGGCTTTTCCTTCAGCGGGAGCTGCACCGTTATAATACTTAGCACCTTTTGTGTTTAGGTCGGCTGCGTAGTCAGTGCTGGTGGGAATGACGAGGGTAATAGTGCTTGGAATATTGAGGACGCCATCAGTTCCTACGGCTTTATAATTTGCGGTGAGATACACAGTATCGACCTCAAGCTCAACCGCGGCTTCAAAGGCCTCTTCAAGTGTGTCAAACGGATAATACTCACCCTCGTATTCAAAAGTAGCAACGGGACCTTCTTCTTGATCTGCGTATCCGCTTAGTATAAGGGAACACACCAGCGCAAAAGTGAGAATAACGGTTACTATTGGTTTACCTTTTTTAGACATAGCAAAGAACCTCCTTAAAATTATTTTTTGGGATAAAATAAAATAAATGAGGTTTGGTCACTCCTTTCACGTGGTTTTGAAATTTGCAATATATGTAAACATCTTTTGCAAGATGATTTAATGAACATTTACAGTTAAAGTAAGAGTTTTAACCCCTTTCGGGCCGGTAGCCGTAAGTTGAATCGTACAAGTACCTTTTTTGACAGCGGAGATAGTCAATCCGCTTATAGTAATGCAACTGCCGTCCCCACCCGTAACAGCGATACTTCCGTTGGTAACTCCTTCCAGTAGTTCCAGCGTGCAGGAACCAGCGCTCTTGTTAATTGAGCAGATCTCTATTGTACTTACCTTCGCCCCTACCTTTGAGTCGCTTACCTTCTCAGTACTTCCTTTAAGAGCCCCTATTGTTGTGTTAGCTTCAACATAAACCCGATTGGTGTGAGTTGTTGTGCATTCCCCACCGGGTTCGTCAGGCTCAACAGGAGTAGGACTATTTGTTTCGTTATCCTTCCTCGGATTTGCGGAATTAGGGTTAACTTTCAAAATCATTGTTCCGTCGCTGTTTCTCTTCGCCGTAATGGTTATGCCCTGAGTCCCGCTATTGATAAACCTCTGGATATCGTCCAAATTTGAACTTCCGTCCATGACAGAACCCGCAAGAGAAACATAACCGCCAATAGCTTCGGCAAGCTCCTCATCGCTCGGTGTCTTCCCCTTGCTTGCATATTCATTGTATACAAGCCCGCCGCACTCCATAAGCGCCAAATATGCCTTTGCATCAGATTCAGCCTGGTCTGACAAATAAGTAGAAATTATGCCACTCCAGTCAGAAGAGTTCTCCCCTTTTACAAAAATGTCATTATTGAAAAACGACGTGGCAATCTTTTCGTGATTTGCCAACTGGTCAGCATAATTTTCAATGTCCGCAGCCAGCTTAGCATTTGAAGCAACAGTATCAAGCCTTTGTGCATAAGAGAGAAATGCATAGTTTCGGGCAAGCTCAAGATCAAATCCGCTAAATTGTACACCAGGGACCTCACCGGCTATGGCAAAGTTACTTTTCCATGCGCGAACTACTGTATCAGCATCAATGTTGCCGCTACTGTATCCTGCCAATATATGTCCCGTCATTGACTTTTCATCATATTTTGAAGGATCAATTTTGAGCGGTGTTCCACTTCCGTTTACATCAATCCCCTCAGACGTAAGAAGACTTGTTACATCCTTGTAAATTTCCCAATAATCAGAAAAATCTGAGGCAAAGGAAGCCTTGGGATGGTCATTTATGTGCGTCATATAAGAATCAAGACTGCCGCCTACCTTTTTAAGTTGAGCAATTATGTCTCCGTTTATACCGTTCCAATCATCGCTGGACAGCTTGACTGCGCTGATGTCGCCCATTGCATCTTCAATCGCCGCTTTGACAGCAGAATTATTGGTAAATGTTCCTTTTGAAGTGACAAATACCGCCGTGGTTTCCCCATCTGCCAAAAGCTCAGGATTGGAATACCCAGCAATGTCCAGCGCGTGCATGATTTCGCCCACGGTCTGCCTGTCCACGCCCTTGTGAGTGTAGTCTATGTACCCGTTATACGCCACAGCGCCGACGCCCGCGAGAATGGCGAGGACGGCGATGACCACCACCAGCTCCACCAGCGTAAAGCCGGCGTCACCATAGCGGCGCTTAGGTTTTGAAGAATTTCTTTTCATCTGATTAAACCTCCTGAAAATAGTTTCGGACGCGCCCTGGGCGCCCGGATTTTCCCTCATACGCTTTGGAGCGGAGGGATGAAAGATATATGTAAAGGTCCGCGGAGGCTCTCCGCGTTCCGGTCCAGCCGCCTCTTTCCGGGCGGCGATGTGGCAGCGAATGAACACCTTTACCCCCTAAAATAAAGGCAGGATGTGACCATACGTTCACACCCTGAGCATTGCCGTATTCTGCTTGATTCACAAGACCGCCAGAGAGTAGGCGGCATCGGCAACGCCCCATATCTACCACTGACGTGCCGAGGCTTTTTTCCAATTCTGAGGCGGAGCGTGAATTTCTCCGTCAAAATGAACAAAAACGCCGCGGCTGATTTCGATGACCTGCCCCTCCCCACCGGGTTACGAAACATTATAGATATAATGTTTCACTCGGCTTAACTCGAAGGGTGTCGAAGGCTCCCCCGGACGGCGTTCCGGGGCTTTTCTCGTCTTTACACTTTGACGAATTAAACACTTTTGGGCACGCCGCGACGCGCTCTCCGCTGTTCCGTTTTTTGGAACCAGTCCGAGAGCGTGTCGCGGCGTGTCTTTTTTATGTATCCGGAAGAAATTTTCATCGAAATTTCTCATCGACTCTTGACAATTTGTTCAAATCGTCTATAATGGGGAATGAAGAATTTCGTGAGGCTTGCGCTTTCCCGCCGGACGTGCGTGACATTATATCTATAATGTCCGCTTATTTTTTTGCCCTTTTTCCTCTCCCGCGCCTTTTCACGCGGGGAGGATTTTTCATTTTCGGCGCCAACCCCAGGGCGTTCACGAGCTTTCTATGCTCCGCGCCGCTGGACTTGGTGTAAATGCGGGTCGTCTCAATGCTGCTGTGGCCCAGAACGTCCGCCAGCTTCACCACGTCATGGTTGGCCTCGTAAAACGTCCGGGCGAAGAGCTTGCGGAGATTGTGCGGGAACGCTTTCGCGGCCCGGACTTTTGCGCGGAACGCCGCCCGCTTCATAATGGCCCAGACACGCCCTCGGCTCAGGGGCTTTCCCTTACTCCCAAGAAATATTGCGCCGGAGGTGATGCCCTCGCTTTCCGCGTACTCCTCCAGCTCCCGTCCGATGTCGTCGGGGACCATGATTCGCCGCGTCTTCCGCTTGCAGGTCACCAGAATTTCCCGACCCTTCACGGCCTCCAGCGTGAAAAAAGCCAGCTCCGAAACACGAATCCCTGTGGAGCAAATCGTAGCAATAATAAGCCTGTCCCGCCCTTTTGCGGCGTCCAAAAGCGCCTCGTAGTCCGTTCGCGTAAGCTCCCGTTCCTCCGGGCAGTAGGCATCCCTCTGAATGACCAGCCGCTGTGTCCGGCAGTCCTCCCAGCCCGTAAATTTGAAGAACGCAAAGAGGGATTCGAGGATCGTGTTGACGCTGCCGGGCCTGTAGCCCTTTTCAATCAGCTCTCTCTTGAACCTCCCCGTCTCCTCCCCGCTGGACTCCCGCCCGTCAAGAAAAACGGCGTAGGCGCGAACGTCATGGAGATACCTGCCGATGGTGTGGGGGCTTCGCTCGTGCAAAACGAGGTCTGCCTCGAAACCGGAGACGGCCTCCGGGGTGATAATGCGAGTGTCCATGTTGTGCCTCCTTAAAAAGTGTAGATGTATTTTGCCCGAAAAGGGCGCAGTCAATCTATCACTCTAAATGAGGGGACAGTCAAGGAATTGTTCGCGTTTTGTGTGTAAAAACCTCATAATATAAGTTTTTTGACGGTTTCCGATTACACGAAGACCGCCCTTATCTCATCCAAAAAAAGCGGTCATCGCAACGCCCGTGTTGGCATTGTGATGACCGCTTCCGTTCGATTCATATCAGCACGCGATCTTGCTGATCTGCGTCTCCCTCACATTTGGCTCCTCCGGCTCTTCAAAAAACTCTCCCATCGTGACACCCAAGCCCTGGCAGAGCCTGTACAGCGTTTCCACCGTTAGCTGATTGCCCCGCTGACGCGCCGCTTTTATTGTTGAATAGGGCACGCCGCTAACCTTCGCCAATTGGTAGAGGGACATATTACGTCCTTCAGTCAATTCAAGAACCCGATCCATTGTGTTCACCGTCGCAACCTCCTGTTCAAAATAATAAAGAAGAACGGCCGATAAGGTGATCCGCCTCAGTTCAAAACTTGACCGACCACCCGAAACATCGCCTGCGGAGATACCTGAATGGGAGCGTATGCCGGATTATACGATATAAGCAGCGGCTGAGGACGAAGGACGCCGTTGCTGTCCACAAAGCCCTCCCTGTCCGGTTCCTCCGGCTCCCGCTCACCGTACTTTTTTAAATATCCGTTCCCGTCATATACAAAAATGCCTATATCGCCGGGGAGAAGTGTTTCGCAACGCTTTACCCATACGATCTGACCGTCATGGTAGACCGGCTCCATGCTGTCACCATGTACCCGTACCCCAAAGTCGGCATTCGACGGAACTGCGGATACCGGAAAAGATACCTTTTCAAACCCGCCTTCGTCGAGAATATTGCCGGTCCCCGCCGATGCCTCCAGGAGGCTTATATCCATTTCAATAGTTTCCTCATTATCTGCGCATACCGGCCTTTGCCTGTAAAGCCCCGTGGCGATAAGATCCGCCTTGTATTCCGCCACTTTTTTCAGTCCTGTTTCGTTCAGCTCCTCGCCAAGCCCTGGCTCCTGAGTAAAATACGCAATGCCGTCTTCTATCCCAAGAGCATGGCATATAGCGATCAGCTGGTAAGCATTTGGCACTGACCCGCCCGTCTCCCATTTCCATACTCCCGGACGGTGAACAGAAAGACCGTGCTGTGAAAGCAGCTCCGCAAACGCCGGAAGACTCAGCCCCCGCGACATCCTCGCCTGCTGGATCCTTCTGCCTATTACGTTGTTCTCCCGCTCCTTTACCGAGTCATAAAACTCCTTCTTGCAGGGAAACACGGTAATAGTCTTTCCCGCCTTATTGGATATTGAATAATTCTTCCTTTCCGCCATAACAGCACCCCCTCGTATATAAGGGATTATATACTGCAAGATATTGTCTGTCAAGAAAAACTTTAACTATTAGGTTGCAAATGCGTCCTTGACAGTTACTAATAGTTGAATTATAATTCGTGCCATAGAAACGTACTGCCAAGAAATGGCGGGACATTTTATATTTGTAACAGGAGGGGTCGTCATGGTTTTATCTTACGACATGATAGAGGCATACGCCATCTGCTTTTTGGACGCCTTCAGGCGGCGATGCCATGTGGAGATGAATCCCGCCAGGCGCAGATCCGCCAGAGCAACACCTATCGAACAATTCGCGGAGCAGTATCTGGAGCTGGAGCTTAAGTATACACAGCTCTCCGGAATCGGCGATGTGTTGGGGCTTACGGCGTATGCGGACACCGAATACAAATATACAGAGAACGGAATTGAGAGGACTATACCGTTGTTGAAAAGCCAGGTGCTTCTGGACACAAGCCTTGCCCCAAACCTGTACAGGGATGCAAATCGAAATCGGCGCAGATTCACCATCGCCCACGAGTGCGCCCACCAGATCCTCTTCCGCATGGAGAACGCGGAGAACCGGGAGGTGTGTCAAAAGCTGTACTCCATGGGGGAACCATACTCACTGCGGGATCTCAAGACCCGAGAGGACTGGAACGAGTGGCAGGCCAACGCCCTTGCTGCCGCGCTGCTTATGCCCTGCGAGGAGATAAAGCGTTCCATCGGACACCGCCCCAATGAGCTTGTATGCTATGAAGGACGGTTCACCGCAATGGACAAGTATGACCTTGATTCTCTCTGCAATTCCCTTCTGGTCTCCCGGCAGGCGATGATCATCCGTCTTCGCCAGCTTGGTTATCTGATAGACCGGCCTGTCCATGAATTTTATGACCCACTGGAGGTGATGGTATGAGCGCGAGACGCAGAAAGATACGACCGGCAGACATCCCTGAGCCCTTGAAGGAGAAAATGATACACGCCATTGAGGACACCCAGGAGTTGTCCTCCCGCTATATGCTATGCCCCTATTGCAAGCACCCGGTGATGATGGCGTACTCTGACGCCAAGGGGCATTTCAGCAACAAATGTCCCAAATGTGGGCGTATCACGATTTTTGACGCGGCGAGTATGCGCAGAGCAAGTCCGCAGCCGTGTCCATCGCCCGGTTATACATACCGGCAAGTATGAGCTTTTCCTGAAAATTGAATGAGCAGAGCCCTGGAGCCGCCTGATGGCGTAGACATCCTATGTGCCGCATGAGTTGAGGAATCTCACCGGATTCCTTGAATTTATCGGTACAGGACTGTCTACCCTCATGCGGCTCTTTTTACGTCCTTCCCGCTCCACGGCGGAAAGGACGTAAATGTTTATCTGGCTTGCTTATATAGCGAAATACCCGTGATCTCCCTCGTTTTCCCCAAACCGAAAACGAGAAAGGAGATCACGAAATTGAAAAAAACGCAATATCTGCTTTTGAAGAAGCAGCCTGACGGATCGGTACGGCTCGAAGCCGTAACGCAAAGCGAGTGGAACGAGACGTTGTCCGCAAACCGCCTTGTATCGGCTGACCAGCGCCGTCATTTCATCGTGGACTGTATAGAGGACGGCAATGATCTGGACTGTATGTACATTGAGGTCTCGCCGCAGGAGCATCGAAGCTGGAACATTGGAAACACCATGCGCCAGAAAAACCGAAAGCGTGGTCAAGATTATACCTTCCTGCCTATTGACGCTTCTATCCGAGAGGATCTTGCCACTATACAAGATTCCTTGGTCTCTGATTGTGACCTTGAGCGACTGGCAACGGATAACGTTCTGATGGATGAGTTGAGAAAAGCCTTGAAAGCATGGAAGCCGTGGGCCGAAGAACTATTGGATCTTTACATAAGCGGTGAAAAACATGCTTGCACCCCTTATCTCTGCAGAAAGCATAAGCTTGGGAGAAGCTCTATCCAGAAGCGGAAATCTCAGTTTGAAAAATTTATTTTAGATTTTTTGAAAAAATAATTCCACTTTGAGGCCCTGCGAGTTGTGGTAATAGAAGTGTAGGGGTAAACAGCCCCTCACCGCTCTTTGACAATTTCATATCCGGCAACTGGATAACTTTAGCGGACGGTCCCCGAAAGGGACAGCGGCGGGCGGATGCGCCAAGACCTTCCTGTGCAGACTTCTGCATAAAAAGACGGCCTTTAAGGAAGCGAGCGTGTACCCATCCGAACCGCACCGGCTTTGGCAAGCCGCGCCATGACCCCGTCCGCCTACAATGATACCCCTGCCCAGCCACAGACTCAAGCAATGGGGGCAGCTCGGAGAGATCCTCGGAGGGGTGAGATTCCCGGAGTGTGACGCCAGTCGCAGTCCAGTTGTACGCCCTTGGCTTCGGGAAGTAGTGTCGAATGGAAGCCGTAAGAAGAAAGCATCAAAACACAACCAAGGGGCCGCTCTGTCTGAACGGCCCCTTTCAAAGAATATTCCTCTCCGCAAATCTTTTGATGGCTATTCCGACAAAACTGTGGTATTGTGTGTTGCTGTCAAAAGACACGAACGGAGGGAGAAAAATGCTATTCTGCACAGGAGATACCCACGGGGATTTCGACCGCTTCAAGCTGCGGTTCTTCCCGGAGCGGGAAACCATGGACCGCAGCGACTTTGTCCTCATCTGCGGTGACTTCGGCGGCCTGTGGTTCGGCACGACACTGGACGACATGGCCCTCGACTGGCTGGAGGCTCTGCCCTTCACCACGCTTTTCGCAGACGGTAACCATGAAAATTATGACCTCCTCTATAAGCTCCCTGTGGAGCATTGGAACGGAGGCAAGGTCCATCGACTCCGGCCCCATGTGCTCCACCTCATGCGCGGACAGGTCTTCAACATTGACGGCCGCACCTTCTTCACCATGGGCGGCGCCAGCTCCCACGATGTGCAGGACGGGATATTGGACAGGGACGATCCTGAATTTGACCTCAAGTACTATTACCTTCGCCGTGAACACGCTCGTTTCCGCATAAACCATGAAAGCTGGTGGAAGGAGGAGCTTCCCTGTGATGAGGAGTACGCCGAGGCCATAGAGAATTTGGCGAAAGCCAATCATCAGGTAGACTTCATCATCACCCACTGCGCTCCGTCGAGCGTTGAGGACATCATCGGCAAATCCACATACATACATGACCGCCTGACAGACTTCTTGGAGGAGGTCGATCATACGGTTACGTTCCGCCATTGGTACTGCGGACATTACCATATGAACAAGGAGATCAACAGCAAATTCACAGTCCTGTACAAGAACGTCGTGCAGGTCATATAAGAAAAAAAGAATCTATAGGAAAGAGGACGGAGCCATCCGTCCTCTTTTGTGCTGAAAAATAGGAAAAGAGAGATTTATATGAAGCATAAAATCAGTACGGATTGCAGATTGTGTACGGACTACCGAGCCTGCCGCAAGGGCAGCAAAGACATATGCCCTTGGGACAGGGAGCGAATCGAGGCAGAAGATATGAGCTACAGGAACGCCATCCAAGAAACGCTGAATCTCGGAGAAAAACTTGACCCGCGTCTTGAAAAGCTGGTCAGCAGCTTCACCGGAATGTGGAAAGACGAAGCACACTCACTCAGAATGAAGACCGCAAGAGAAATGACATCTACCTCCGCTGAGATCGATGACCCTCCGTACAACGCCGCGCTCTACCTTCTGACCTCCAGCTACAACCTGTTTGCCAGGGCCATCGATTGCTTTCAGCACGATGGTCTCCATCTGGACCGCGCCCGCCTTTGTCATATCTGGTACCGAGACTACGCAATATATCTGGCCGCGTGGAACATCTATCACGGGGAAAGGCAAGTCCTGACGGAACGAGCGCTCAAGCACGTTACGAACGACACGGATCTGGCGTTTATCGTCAACGCTCTCATCATTGCCAGGCTCGGTCCCGCTGCGTTTGACCTCAAACGATGAGAAGAAATGAAATATGGTCCATCCGGCGAGGAGACATCTTCTATGCCGACCTGCGCCCCGTCCGTGGCTGTGAGCAGGGCGGCATCCGCCCCGTGCTGATCCTTCAAAACAACACGGGCAACAAGCACAGCCCCACGGTCATAGCGGCGGCCATCACTACCAGCCGAACGAAGACAAACTTGCCGACCCATGTGCCGTTGGACAGTCTACCTCAGTTGAGATGCGATTCAACAGTGCTGTTGGAGCAGATCAGAACCATAGACAAGCGCCGCCTGCTGGAGTGGGTCTGTGCAGCTACCCCGGAGATCATGGACAAAGTGGATGCCGCCCTCGCCATCAGCGTCGGCGGCGATTGACATCTAACAGGAGGAGAAAATGCTTACATTTATCATAGGAATGATGGTCGGCGGTATCGTCGGCTTTTTTGCTTTCTGTTTGCTGACCGCGGGCAAGGACAGCGACAGGTACACGGAACCTGAGAAGTACAACCTCTTAGAGAAATCTCAGGCCACAACGGTTACAAATACCTTCACGGATGACAGCAGAAGAAGACAGGGAACTGCGAATGCAAAGCAAAATCTTTATGGAAGTGACAGGACATGAAGAAGCGTATGTTTGAAAGCTATCCGGATGTAGTTACCGTCAATGAGCTTTGTGAAATGCTGGGAATCAGCAAAAAGCTGGCCTACCGGATCCTTGACAGACAGGATATCAGAAGCGTCAGGGTGGGGCGAATTTACAGGATTCCAAAGTCGGCGGTAATTGACTATCTCACAGACGAATGAAAGTTAATAATTCATGTTTTCCGATGGATAGCCACCGGCCTGCCTGTGGAGGGCACAAGTATCAGAAAAGCTCAAAAGGCATTTGACCAGATCAGGGTATCCTACGAGAAGATTGAGGAGGAACAGCTTATATGGCTTATCCTCCCCACCGGCATTGGACACTCATTGTATCGGGTGACGTTGCACAAATCTGGCTTTACAGGAGAATACTAAAAAGAAACTCTCAGAACCTATTGCATATTTGTCCCGAATAATATATAATATTCAGGACAAAAGGAGGCAAGCAAAATGACGAATGGGTATTCCCGGCAGATACAGGAACGGATCGGCACCGCAGCAGACGGAACAGTTTTCGTCGGTTCCGACTTTGCGGATATTGCGGATACGGAAACCATACGGCGAAACCTGAACCGTTTGACGCAGGCAGGGACACTTCGGCGGATCCTGCGGGGCGTTTATGAAAAGCCGGAATACAGCGAAATGCTGAAAGAATATGTGGCAGCAGACCCGGAGGCCGTAGCGAAAGCTCTGGCCCGCAATTATCACTGGACGATTGCGCCTTGCGGGAATACCGCTTTGAACCTGCTGGGACTGTCCACGCAGGTCACGGCGGTGTGGTCCTACATCAGTGACGGGCCCTATAAGACGTATAGCTGGAACAACACAAAGCTGGAGTTCAAACATCGGACAAATAAGGAGATCACGGGACTTTCCTACATGACGATCCTGGTTATTCAGGCATTGAAAACCCTGGGACGGGAAAACGTCACTTCCAAGACGGTCAGGGTCCTCCAATCACGGTTAAGCGATGATGACAAAACTACCATGCTACAGGAGGCGGCAGCGTCTACGGATTGGGTCTATGATACGATACGGCAGATTGCCAGATCCGGCTACACTGCAGGTGATCCGACTGGAGATTGGCGCACTGGCCGCATGGACGGTGGAATCGGAGCGGACATTTTGGGAAAAGGCTACGATCCTTCACCATGAGGCCAACCGGCCGGAGCATCTGGCAATGCCAAGCCGGTATTCCAGACATTATTATGACCTGTACCGCATGGCGCAGACGCCTGTAAAGGACGTCGCTTTTGCCAGGCTGGATTTGCTGAAAAAGGTGGTGGATTTCAAAATGAAATTCTATCCGAGGGCATGGGCCAAATACGCCGAGGCTGTCCCCGGCACCCTGAAGCTGACACCGCCGGAGTACCGGCTGGATGAGTTGGGGGCGGAATGTGACGCAATGAGGGATATGCTGTATGGCGACATCCCATCTTTCGCTGCCATTCTGGACGGCGTAAAGGTGCTGGAGCAGCAGATTAACGCACTATAATTACATATCATCAAGCCAGAGATCCCGGTTATTCTGTTTTTCAGAATGCCGGGATTTTTCTATCTACAAGGAGGGATGCCTTATCACACAGAATGAAGTCAACGAAGTCTTTATCGAGCAGGCCGGGTTTTCGGAATCCCCAAGACGGCAGTTATTGATTACCTTGTCGGCGAATGACTCACAAAAAAGTTGAGATTCTTCAATTGTTGTAATAGCTATTCCTCAAAAGTTGTGGTATGTTTGTACTGTCAACGGCAGGAAAGCGGCCAAATCAAGGAGGTAAAAATAATGATTACTGGCAGCCTGCAAAAGAAAAACGGACATTATTACGCGGCATTAAATCTAAAGGTCGATGGGAAAAGAAAGGTCAAATGGATAGCCACCGGCCTGCCTGTGGAGGGCACAAGTATCAGGAAAGCTCAAAAGGCGTTTGACCAGATCAGGTTATCCTACGAGAAGATTGAGGAGGAACAGCTTGCACGTGCGGCTCTGGAGGCACAGCGAAGGCTCAACCCAGATGCGGAACTCATGTTCCAGGACTATATGGTCAAGTGGCTGAAATCAACACGCTCCACCATTGCAGCTACAACATACATAAGCTATGACGACATGGTCAAGACACGAATCACCACTTGGTTTGCTGCCCACCCGGTTATGGTCAGGGAGCTGACGCCGGAGGATATCAACAGCTTCTACGACAGCATTTTGGCCGACAACTGCACCCCCAATACGGTCATCCATTATCACGCTATTATTCGAAAAGCACTGCAAAACGCTGTGCGTCGGGACGTCATTCCCAAGAATCCGGCAGATCAGGCCAACAAGCCCAAGAAAAACGTGTTCCTTGGCTCCTTCTATAGTGAGGAGGAGATGATGACCCTCTTTGATGTGTCCGAGGGCGACCCTCTTGAGGTGCCAATCAGAATTGCGGCCTATTATGGGCTCCGTCGCAGTGAGGTACTTGGACTCAAATGGGATGCCATAAACTTCGACAAGAAGACCGTCTCCATACGCCACAAGGTCGTTGAGCTGGAGGTGGACGGTAAATTCGTACCGGTAGGGGCGGATATGCTTAAGACCAAGTCCAGCTTCCGTACCCTTCCTCTGATTCCGGCAATTGAACAACTGCTCTTGCAGGAGAAAGAAAAGCAGGAGATGTATCGGAAGCTCTTCAAAAAAAGCTACTGTACAGATTATCTTGACTATATTTGCGTGGACCAGATGGGCAGACTACTTCGGCCCAACTATGTGACTGAGCACTTTGGATGGCTTTTGGAGAAGTACGGACTTCGGAAGATACGCTTCCATGACCTTCGCCACAGCTGTGCCAGTCTATTGCTCCAAAATGGTATCTCCATGAAGCAGATCCAAATCTGGCTCGGACACAGCACATTCTCAACCACGGCGGACATCTACGCTCATCTGGACTACACAGCTCAGGAGGAGTCAGCGGCGACTATGGGGAGCCTGTTCAAGAAAGACGGGTCGGCGGACAAAAAAGCCGCCGCAGGTCAGTGACCTGCGGCGACAATGGCGGAGATGGAGGGATTTGAACCCCCGCGCCGGTTGCCCGACCTATCGGATTTCGAATCCGAACCCTTCAGCCTCTTGGGTACATCTCCATATTCAGAAAAGCTGCGGATACTTGCTGAGGAAACTGCAAAAGGTGCTAGAAAAACGTTAGAAAAAGCGTAGAAAGCGGGCGTAGAAATTCGAACCCAAAATTGAAAGCCTTACGGCGGCAAGGAAAATCAGGCGGGCCCGGAAATCGAACGACAACATTTCGAGTCAGCCCCGTTATGACCGCTTCGATACCGCTGCATTTTTTTGTTGCAAATATTAAAATACACTATTATAATTGATTTGTCAAATAGATTTATAAAGGGGACGGAAAAATATGAGCAGGGCGGACAGCATTTTTATCTCCAACTGCCGGGATATACTCAGCACCGGCGTGTGGGACACGAATTTCAACGTGCGTCCCAGGTGGCAGGACGGGTCGCCTGCCCACACCATCAAGAAGTTCGGCATAGTCAACCGCTACGACCTGTCCAAGGAGTTCCCCATCCTCACGCTCCGCCGGACCTACTGGAAAAGCGCGGTGGACGAGCTTTTGTGGATCTGGCAGGCAAAGTCCAACAACATAAAGGACCTGCGCGGGCACATCTGGGACAGCTGGGCGGACGAGAACGGCTCCATCGGAAAGGCATACGGCTACCAGCTGGGGGTGAAGCACATCTACCCAGAGGGGGAATTCGACCAGGTGGACAAGGTGCTTTACGACCTGAAGCACGACCCGGCGAGCCGGAGGATAATGACGAACATATATAACCACGCGGACCTTCACGAGATGGGACTGTATCCCTGCGCCTACTCCATGACCTTCAACGTCTCCGGGAACAGGCTCAACGCAATACTCAACCAGCGAAGCCAGGATATGCTCACCGCCTCGAACTGGAACGTGGTGCAGTACGCGGTGCTGGTACATATGATCGCCCAGGTCTCTGGGCTTGAGGCGGGGGAGCTGGTGCACGTCATCGCCGACGCGCACATATACGATAGGCACGTGGCCATCGTCAAGAAGCTTTTGACGCGGGAGCCCAAGCCCGCGCCGAGGTTTATAATTGATAAGTCCGTCACCGACTTTTACGCCTTCACCAGGGACAGCTTCAAGCTGGAGGGGTACGAGTACAACGAGTTTGACGAGAAGATACCGGTGGCGATATGAGGCGTGACCTTCAGGCGGTGGTCGCCGCGGATATAAACTGGGGAATAGGGAAGGACGGCACGCAGACGTTGGTGATCCCAGAGGACAGGAAGCACTTCCGAAGCGTGACAGGCGGCGGGACGGTGATAGTCGGGCGCAGGACGCTGGCGGATTTTCCGGGGGGAAGGCCGCTGAAGAATCGGCGGAACATCGTGCTCACCCGCGATGCCTCGCTGAAAATCGAGGGCGCGGAGGTCGCCCATTCGGTGGAGGAGGCGCTGGAGAAATGCCGGGACGACGGGGAGGTTTTCGTCATCGGCGGAGAGAGCGTGTACAGGGCGTTTTTGCCCTACTGCGCAAAGGCGCACGTCACAAGAATATACGCCGCCGCGGACAACGACGCCTACTTCCCCCCGCTTGACACCCTCCCGGACTGGATACTTTCAGCCCCCGGCGAGGAGGCGGAGTCCAACGGCCTCAAGTACGCGTTCCAGACGTGGGAGAGAGTATAAAGCCTGCAAACGCCCCAAATTTGCAGACCGTCAAAAATCCCAAAATCACCTTATGTCGCGCAAGTGTGCCGCCTCCAGCGGCGCGCGCATAATTGGGGTCCCCGACGGGCGAAAGCCCGTTGGGGAGAGGACGAGCCGAGCCCGCGCCTGAGCCCTGCGCTTGCGCGGGGCGAGGTTAAGCGGCTCGAGCGAGGACGACGGCAGGAAAAAAATCCGTGAATTCCGCAGAATTCACGGATTTTTTCTGAACGTTCCCCTTTGTCTCAAAAGGGCGCAGCCCTTTTGAGACAAGCTCTTGTGGAGCGGGGGGCGGGCCCATTTATAACCTGCACAATATATGCAGGTGGGTTGCTCCCTGACGTCTTTATCGCTTCCAACTTCCAACCGCAGACGGCAGCCGGGAGGCCTGCGAACCAAAGCCAGAGGGTGGCATCCCTTATAAGAGATGTGGGTTTAAACAGACCCGCCCCTCGCTCCACAGAAAGCTATGATGTATTTTAACGGGTGAGACGGAGAAGGTCACTCCCCATCGTCCTCGTCGGAGAAAAGCTCCTCCATGAAGATGTCGTAGGCGCGGTCGACCTCCTCGTCGGTGGGGACCACAAGGTAATCCTCGCCGTCCTCGCCGCGCTCGGTCTTTAAAATGACCATGCCCAGATCCTCGTCGCCCTTGCCGTCATTCACCGGCAGGAAGGAGAGGTAATATACGCCGTCCATCTCGATGGTGTCAAGGTGCTCCAGCTCATAGGTGTTGCCCTCGTCGTCGGTGATGGAGACGATGTTTCCGCTGTATTCCTCGCTCATTTTGCTATCCCCTTTACGTCACCTATTATAGACTAAGCGGAGGCATAAATCAAGGGGAAATTATGGTTCTGCCGAAATTCGGCTCAATCCCCGAAATCCTCCAAAAGCGCCAGGGCGTCCTCGTAGGTTTCGGCGGTGATGCCGTTTTCGATGAGCTCACGGTCCACGCGGCGGAGCCCGGACACGTCCACGTCTGTGGTGTAAATGAGCTCGTCCCCGTGGTAAAGACCGATTCGCCCGCCGCACCTGGCAAGGGTGTAGCCCATATCGGCGGGGTCGGGCGCCGCGTTTTTCGAGACAGCCGCTTTTTCGCTGTACTGAGCCGCCGCGGCGACGGACGCCACGCCGCCAACCGTGGCAAGGGACAGGGCGAGAAGAAGTATCCAAAGACGGTATTTCATGCTATCCACTCCTTTTTTGGTGACGGGACCGGAGTTTGTAATCGGTTTTCTTATAGTATCGCCGTGTTTGCGCGGTTGTATACCTTTGCGCGCGGCGTGGATAATTTATTAAAAATTTAAAGAAATGCTACAAATCCCCATGAGTTTGTGTTACAATATTCGGGTACAGTTGTATTGTTACGCGGAGATTTTTTCGCGGGGCGGTTTTCCGCATTTTCGAGGTGATATTTTGGACTACAAGACGAAAAGGGCAATCAAAAAGACGGCGAAGGCGGGGTTCGGTACTGCCGCTGCCGTCATTTCCGGCGCTTTGCGTGTCATTGGTGTGCTGTTTCTCATACTCATCACAACTATTGCCATATTTGCCTGCATTTTTGTGATATATATAAAGACGAATCTGGCGTCCGAGGACCTGGGCGTCTCCCTGGAGGAGTATCAGCTCAACGAGACGAGCGTCATCTATTACTACGACAAGAACACGGATCGATGGGTGGAGTCCGCCTCCATAGTCAGCGAGGAGGGCTTTATGTACTGGGTGCCGTACTCCAAGATACCAAAGGACATGGAGCACGCCCTTGTCGCCGTGGAGGATCGGCGCTTTTACAAGCACCACGGGGTGGACTGGGCGCGCACAGCCAAGGCGTTCGTCTACATGTTCCTGGGCGACAGCACCTTCGGTGGCTCAACGCTTACGCAGCAGCTTCGGAAAAACGTCACGGGCAACAACGAGGCGACGGTGCGGCGCAAGCTCACGGAGATATTCGCGGCGCTTGACATGGAGAAGACGTACGAAAAGTGGCAGATCATCGAGTGGTATCTGAACTGGGTAAACTTCGGGCACGGAGAGTCAAAGGGTATCGGCGACGCCGCCAGGTACTACTTCGACAAGGACGTGGAGAATCTGTCCCTCGCGGAGATATGCTCCATCATCGGTATCACCAACAACCCGTCCATGTA
The DNA here is from genome assembly GCA_947588955.1 of uncultured Oscillospiraceae bacterium. Classification (GTDB taxonomy): domain Bacteria; phylum Bacillota; class Clostridia; order Oscillospirales; family Oscillospiraceae; genus RUG626. Next base: position 19,169 of record CANPYX010000025.1, read on the forward strand.
CAACCCGTATTACCACCCGGAGGCCAACAAGCGCCGCCAGGAGACTATACTTTACCTGATGTACGACCAGGGCTACATCGACAGGCAGACCTACGAGGAGGCGAAAGCCGAGGAGCTCCACTTTGTCTATGCCTCCACAGGCGGAAACTCCAATCAGATATACTCCTGGTTCGATGAGACCGTTCGCGAGGACGTGGCGGAGTTTTTGGCGGAGCAGAGGGGAATAACCGTCAAGGCGGCAAAGGGAATCCTTGCCACGGGCGGGTTCAAGATATATTCCACCATGGACCCCGACATTCAGGCGGCGGTGGACAAGGTATACGGAAGCACGGATTTCATCAACAGCCTAAAGGCCTCCGGCTCAAGCCAGCAGTTCCAGTCCGCCATAGTGGTGACGGACCCCTACACCGGCAACATCGTCGCCCTGGCAGGAGCGGTGGGGGAGAAGACCGGAAACCTTCTTTTGAATATGGCGACGACCTCCCGCCGTCCGCCCGGCTCCTCCTTCAAGCCCATCTCAGTTTACGCCCCCGCCATGGACCTGGGACTTATAACGCCGGATACGCAATACGATGACGACGCCACGGAGCTCAGCGGGAAGCCGGGGTGGATGCCCAATAACGATGACAACCGGACACACGGCATAGTGAGCATACGTCTGGCGATCCACCAGTCTTTCAACCGCATTTCCGCCCAGGTGTTGGACGATTTGACGCCGGAAAACTCCTACGACTTCCTTACGCAGAAGCTCAGGATGAACCTGGAGGCTTCCGACGAGGATTACGCGCCGCTGTGCCTGGGGCAGCTGACCTACGGCATAACCGTCAGGGAGATGGCGCAGGCCTTCGGGATATTCCCCAATGAGGGGCAGTTCATCGAGACGCGCACCTTCACGCAGATTTATGACTCCGACTGGAATCTGCTCTATGAAAACGAGCCTGAGTCGGAGAATGTGATAACCCCGGTCACCGCCTATTGGATGACCGATATGCTCCAGGGCGCTGTCCAGCGGCGCATGGAGGTACAGGGCAAGTCCAAGAGCGGCACGGGCTATGAGGCGAGTTTGGGCTCCATGCCCACCGCCGGCAAGACGGGCACCTCCGGCAAAAGGATGGACAGGTGGTTCGTGGGCTTCACGCCCTACTACGTCGCCGCTGTCTGGACCGGCTACCCCTATCCCGCGTCCATATCCGTCAGCGGGAACCCGGCGTCGAAGATCTTCAAGGAGATCATGACAGACATCCATGAGGACCTGCCCGTAAAGGAATTCAATAAGCCCTCCAACACGTATCAGCCGCCTGTACAGGGCGTGGAGACAGTGGAGTATTACGTCCACGGAATGGCTTACAACGGTCTTGGCGGCACGCAGCTCATTTACAACGAGGCCGGCGGCGTGGGCATAGTGGGCAAGGAGATCACCGTCACGGCGCCGGAGATAGAGGGCTATGACCTTGTGAGCGAGCCTGAGGCGACTATGACCCTATCCGTGGAGCCCCAGGACAACGTGGTGGTTTTTAACTACGTCCCCAGCACTCCGGTGATACCGGACGACCCGGTGCCGCCCGTTGACAATCCTGACGACCCCGACGATCCCGGCGGCGAGGACCCCGGCAGCACCGGAAATCCGGGCGGAACAGACACCCCAGGCGGCGAGGACCCCGGTGGGACCGAAAACCCCGAAGAAACGGAGCCGCCGGACGGCAATCCGGACAATCCGGACACCCCCGCCCCCGAAAATCCGCCCCCGGAAACAGACCAGCCAATAATATAAACCAAATCCCCTCCAATTTTAGGAGGGGATTTTACTTTCCCAAAAACGTTCGATTTACTAATCCAAAATTAAATATTTTTCCGACGACATGCGCGTCGGAAAAATCACCTCTTGTCGCGCAAGTGTGCCGCCTCCGGCGGCGCGCGCAGCGCGACAGCAGGAAAGCCTCTGCGAAAGGTCCGCAGACCTTTCGCAGAGGCTTTCCGCACGTTCTTGTTGGCATTGGAAGGTCGCAAAGCGACCTTCCAAGCCAGCTTTTATTCGTTTATAGCTGTGACAACGCCGGAGCCGACGGTACGGCCGCCCTCGCGGATAGCGAAGCGGAGGCCGGGCTCAATGGCGATGGGGGTGATGAGCTCAACGTTCATCTCCACGTTATCGCCGGGCATGCACATCTCAACGCCCTCAGGCAGGGAGATGACGCCGGTGACGTCGGTGGTACGGAAGTAGAACTGGGGTCTGTAGTTGTTGAAGAAGGGGGTATGACGGCCGCCCTCTTCCTTGGACAGGACGTAGACCTGACCGTGGAACTTGGTGTGGGGGTGAATGGAGCCGGGCTTGGCAAGGACCTGGCCGCGCTCCACCTCGTTCTTGGCGATGCCGCGAAGGAGGGTGCCGATGTTGTCGCCGGCCTCTGCGTAGTCAAGGAGCTTGCGGAACATCTCGATACCGGTGACGACGGTCTCACGGGGCTCGTCCATAAGTCCGACGATCTGGACCTTCTCGTTCATCTTGACAGTGCCACGCTCAACTCTGCCGGTGGCGACGGTGCCGCGTCCGGTGATGGTGAACACGTCCTCAACAGGCATGAGGAAGGGCTTGTCGGCGGCGCGGTCGGGGGTCTTGATATAGTTGTCGACAGCGTCCATCAGCTCCCAGATGCACTCATACTCGGGGGCGTGAGGATCGGTGGAGTTGGACTCCAGGACCTTGAGGGCGGAACCCTTGATGATGGGGGTGTCGTCGCCGGGGAACTCGTACTTGTCGAGAAGCTCGCGGACTTCCATCTCGACCAGCTCCAGGAGCTCGGGGTCGTCGACCTGGTCGCACTTGTTCAGGAAGACCACGACATAGGGGACGTTAACCTGACGGGCAAGCAGAAGGTGCTCACGGGTCTGGGCCATGGGGCCGTCGGAGGCGGCGATGACCAGGATAGCGCCATCCATCTGGGCAGCGCCGGTGATCATGTTCTTGATATAGTCGGCGTGGCCCGGGCAGTCGACGTGGGCATAGTGGCGGGCGGCGGTCTGGTACTCAACGTGCGCGGTGTTGATCGTGATGCCGCGGGCGCGCTCCTCGGGGGCCTTGTCGATCTGATCGTAGGCGGTGTAGGTGGCGGCGCTGGCGTCGGCCATGTTCAGGACCTTGGTGATAGCCGCGGTAAGAGTGGTCTTGCCGTGGTCGATGTGGCCGATGGTGCCGATGTTTACATGGGGCTTGGTACGCTCAAATTTTGCTTTAGCCATTGGTAGTTATCCTCCTTAATAAATTTAGAAAAAGGCTTCGGATTTTTCTGAGTGTATTCTAATACAAATCAGGGGATTTTGCAACTGTTTTGTGGGACCGGAGAAATTATTTTCCGCCGTGTCCCTTGACTATCTCCTCGCAGAGGTTCTTGGGCAGCTCGATGAAGTGGCTGGGCTCCATGGAATAGTTGGCGCGTCCCTGGGTCTTGGAGCGCAGGTCGGTGGAATAACCGAACATGGTGGAGAGCGGCACGTCGCAGGTGACCTGGACGGTCCCGTTGCGTATATCCGTTCCCGTTACGCTTCCGCGTCGGGAGCTGATGTCGCCGATGATGTCGCCCATATACTCGTCGGGACCTATGACGGTGACCTTCATGATGGGCTCCAGAATGGTGGGATTCGCCTTTGCCATAGCCTCTTTAAACGCCATGGAGCCGGCGATCTTGAACGCCATCTCAGAGGAGTCGACCTCGTGGAAGGAGCCGTCGTAGAGGTGGACCTTCACGTCCACCACGGGGAAGCCGGCGAGCACGCCCGCCTGCATCGCGCCCTGGATACCGGCGTCAACCGAGGGGATGTACTCCTTGGGAATGGCACCGCCGGTGATCTCGTTGATGAACTCATAGCCCTTGCCGGACTCGTTGGGTTCGATGCGGATCTTAACGTGTCCGTACTGCCCCTTGCCGCCGGACTGACGGGCGTACTTGCAATCCACGTCCGCGGTGCCGGTGATGGTCTCCTTGTAGGAGACCTGGGGACGGCCCACGTTCGCCTCAACCTTGAACTCCCTGAGGAGCCGGTCGACGATGATCTCAAGGTGCAGCTCGCCCATTCCGGCGATGATGGTCTGACCCGTCTCCTCGTCGGTGTAGGTCTTGAAGGTGGGGTCCTCCTCGGCGAGCTTCTGGAGGGCGATGGCCATTTTCTCCTGTCCGGCCTTGGTGCGGGGCTCGATGGCCACGCGGATGACGGGCTCAGGGAACTCCATGGATTCCAGAACTATCTGGTGGTCGGCGTCACAAAGAGTGTCGCCGGTGGTGGTGTTCTTGAGGCCCACTGCCGCGGCAATGTCGCCGGTGTAGACCTTCTCAATGTCCTCCCGGTGGTTGGCGTGCATCTGGAGGATGCGCCCCAAACGCTCACGCTGGCGCTTCACGGGGTTTATCACCGTGGCTCCCGCCTCAGCCGTGCCGGAATAGACACGGAAGAAGCTGAGACGCCCCACGTAAGGGTCGGTCATGATCTTGAACGCCAAAGCCGAGAAGGGGGCGTTGTCGTCCGCCGGACGCTCCTCCTCCTCACCGGTCTGGGGGTTGGTGCCCTTGATCGGGGGGATGTCCAGGGGGGAGGGCATATAGTCAACGATGGCGTCAATGAGCTTCTGAACGCCCTTGTTGCGGTAGGATGTGCCGCACACTACGGGCACCAGCTCGTTGGCGATGGTCGCCTTGCGGATGGCCGCCTTGATGGACTCGGAGCTTACCTCCTCGCCCTCAAGATACTTCTCCATGATCTCGTCGTCAAAGTCGGAGACCGCCTCCAGGAGCTTCATCCTGTACTCCTCGGCAAGCTCGCGCATATCCTCGGGGATGGGCTCCACGCGCATATCCTGGCCGAGCTCGTCGTAGTAGACGTCGGCGTTCATCTCGATGAGGTCGACAATGCCGCGGAAGTCCGCCTCCCTGCCTATGGGCAGCTGGATGGGGACGGCGTTGGCCTTGAGCCGGTCATGGACCATGTTGATGACGTTGAAGAAATCAGCGCCCATGATGTCCATCTTGTTGACGTAGATCATGCGGGGGACATGGTAGTTGTCGGCCTGGCGCCATACCGTCTCGGATTGGGGCTCCACGCCGCCCTTGGCGCACATCACCGTGACTGACCCGTCCAGGACGCGCAGGGAACGCTCCACCTCAACGGTGAAGTCCACGTGGCCAGGGGTGTCGATGATGTTGATGCGTGTGCCTTTCCAGAAGCACGTGGTGGCGGCGGAGGTTATGGTGATGCCGCGCTCCTGCTCCTGGACCATCCAGTCCATGGTAGCGGCGCCCTCGTGGACCTCGCCCAGCTTGTGGGTGCGCCCGGTGTAAAAGAGGATGCGCTCCGTGGTAGTGGTCTTTCCGGCGTCGATGTGGGCCATGATGCCGATGTTTCTTGTTCTCTCTAAGGAATATTGTCTGGGCATAAAATGATCTTTCTCCTGATGCGCCCGGAACTCCGTCGGTCCCGGACCATACTCAAAATGGGACTCGCTGTCAGCTTACCAACGGAAGTGCGCGAACGCCTTGTTGGATTCTGCCATGCGGTGGGTCTCCTCGCGCTTCTTCACAGAGGAGCCGGTGTTGTTGGCGGCGTCCATGATCTCGCCTGCCAGCTTTTCCTTCATGGTCTTCTCGCCGCGGGCGCGGGTGTAGGTGGTGAGCCAACGAAGACCCAAGGTCTGGCGGCGTGCGGGACGGACCTCGATAGGCACCTGATAGGTGGCGCCGCCCACGCGGCGGGCCTTTACCTCAAGGCTGGGCATGATGTTTTCAAGGGCGGCCTGGAACACCTCAAGGGGCTCCTTGCCGGTCTTTTCCTTGACGATGTCAAAGGCTCCGTAGACCACCTTCTGCGCCACGCCCTTCTTGCCGTCAAGCATGATGGAGTTTACAAGCTTCGTGACGAGCACGGAGTTGTAAACAGGATCGGGCAAAATTTCTCTTTTGGGAACATTACCTCTTCTGGGCACTTTGCTTCCCTCCTTCTTAAAAGAATAAAGAATTCACAGGTACTCGCGGCAATAAATGCCGCGTTCGCGCCCCGAGGTGTCCATACATTAAATATATAAACACAACAACGAGGACGCTGTTGGGAAATGGGCTTACTTCTTCTTTCCGGCCTTGGGCCTCTTGGCGCCGTACTTGGAGCGGGCCTGCATACGGCCGTTGACGCCCTGGGTATCCAGAGTGCCGCGGATGATGTGGTAACGCACACCGGGCAGGTCCTTGACACGGCCGCCGCGGATCATGACCACAGAGTGCTCCTGAAGATTGTGACCCACGCCGGGAATGTAGGCGGTGACCTCAAAACCGTTGGTGAGGCGCACACGGGCGATCTTACGAAGGGCGGAGTTCGGCTTCTTCGGGGTCATTGTCCTGACCGCGGTGCAGACGCCGCGCTTCTGGGGGGAGCTTAAATCAGTGGCACGATTCTTCAGGGTGTTGAGCCCCTTCTGGAGAGCCGGGGAGGTGGACTTGTAGACGCTGGTCTGACGTCCCTTCCTGACGAGCTGATTTATTGTCGGCATTGTTTTCCTCCTTTCTTCAATAATGGAAAAATATTCGCATGGGCTTATTGTACCCGCAAAAGGGCGCAAAAACCCCACGCAAGCAGATATTTTAACATGATTATACTTGAAAGTCAACACTTTTTTGAACCTTGGGCGGCAAAATACGTGGGTATTTAAAACAAAAATTTAAAAAAATAAAAAGGTTTTTCGGTCTTTACGGCGTATAAAGATAATACGGTGTAAGGAGGGCGGACAAATGGCGAACATCAGGGAAAAGCGGGAGGAGTTGGAAAAACTCCTTGTCTGCGACGCGGGAGTTCGCGCCGAGGACTCCTTGGGGCGGTTGAAACCTGAGCCGGAGGACCGGGTGCGCACCTGCTTCCAGCGGGACATTGACAGGATAACCCACTCAAAGGCATTCCGCAGACTCAAGCAGAAGACCCAGGTTTTCCTTGAGCCGGAGGGCGACCACTACCGCACCCGGCTCACCCACACTTTGGAGGTCACGCGCATAGCCCGCACCATCGCCAGGGCACTCTGCCTCAACGAGGACCTGACCGAGGCCATCGGGCTGGGGCATGATCTGGGGCATACCCCCTTCGGGCACGCCGGTGAGCGGGCGCTCAATGAGCTCCTCTCCGACGACGGCGGCTTTAGGCACTACGAGCAGAGCCTTAGAGTGGTGGATATTATCGAGAAGGAGGGGCGCGGGCTCAACCTCACCAACGAGGTCCGAGAGGGCGTACTGAGGCATACCTGCGACCCGTTATCAGCCACGCTGGAGGGGCAGGTGGTGAGGTTGGCGGACAAGATAGCCTACATAAACCATGATGTTGACGACGCCATCCGCTCCGGTACACTTCGGGGCGAGGAGATACCAGAGAGCGTCCGCCGTGTCCTGGGGCACAGGTATAGCGCCAGGATAAACACCATCGTTGAGGATGTGATTAACGAGGGGACAAGCTCCGGAACCGTTCATATGAGCGAACCCGTGGCAAAGGCGGTGGAGGAGTTTTCCTGTTTTCTCTATGAGCGGGTGTACCTGAACCCGGTTGTAAAGGGCGAGGAGAGGAAGGTTTTGGGGCTCCTTTCAGGCATTTTTGATTATTTCGTTGCAAATCCGGCAAAAATGTCGGCAGAGTACCTGGAAATAGCCGAGCGTGACGGCGTGCGCCGCGCGGCGGCGGACTATGTTTCGGGGATGACCGACCCATACGCCATAGAGATACACAATTCGATTTTCGTGCCAATGGCGTGGACGGTAAAATAAGCTGGCTTGAAAGGGTTGCGCCCTTTCAATGCCAAGGGGGAAGGCAATTTTTCCGACGTACATGCCGTCGGAAAAATATTGGATAAAAGGGGGTGGAGAGAGTGGCGATTCCGGACAGGTTTATTGAGGAGCTGCTGGCGCGGTCGGACATTGTGGACGTGGTGTCGGAGTATGTGCAGCTGACGAAGCGCAGCGGCTCCAACAGGTTTGGTTTGTGCCCGTTCCACTCGGAAAAGACTCCCTCCTTCTCCGTGTCGCCGGACAAGCAGATATACCACTGCTTCGGCTGTGGCAAGGGCGGCAACGTCATCGGCTTTATAATGGAGGTAGAGAACCTGACCTTTCCCGAAGCGGTGGAATTTCTCGCGCGCAGGGCGCACATGGAGGTTCCCGAAGACGGGACGGACAGGGAGCTGCGCGGCAGGCGCGAGAGGCTCTTTGACCTGAACCGTCAGGCGGCGAGGTGGTTTTACGACAACCTCTCAAAACCGGAGGGAGCGGGTTCGGTGGAGTATATCCGCAAGCGCAGGCTCACGAAAAAGACGGTGACCGCCTTTGGGCTGGGCGCCGCGCCAAACGACTGGTACGCCCTGGTCAACGAAATGCGAAAGCGCGGCTTTACAGATACGGAGCTTTTGGACGCCGGACTTGCAAAGAAGGGGAAAAACGGCGGCGTGTACGACGTTTTCCGCAACAGGCTGATGTTCCCGGTAATCGACGTGCGGGGGAATGTGATAGGCTTCTCCGGCAGGATACTTGACGACGGGGAACCCAAGTACCTGAACACCCCGGATACGCCGGTATTCTCCAAGAGCCGCAACCTCTTTGCCATGAATCTGGCGAAAAGGTCCAAGAGGGATATGTTCATCCTGGCGGAGGGGAATGTGGACGTGGTCATGCTCCACCAGGCGGGCTTTGACTGCGCCGTGGCGTCCCTGGGCACGTCCCTGACGGCGGAGCAGGCGAGGCTCATGAAGAACTACAAGGAGAAGGTGGTCATAGCCTACGACTCCGACTCCGCCGGCGTAAAGGCGGCACAGAGGGCAATCGGGCTTCTGGAGCCCGCGGGGCTGTCGGTGAGGGTGCTGAAAATGGAGGGGGCAAAGGACCCGGACGAATTTATAAAGCTCAAGGGACCCGACGCCTTCCAGGTGCTTCTGGACAGCAGCGCCAACCATGTGGAGTATAGAATACTGGCGGCGAAATCAAAATACGATATGAATACGGACGACGGGCGCCTGGGCTTTCTGCGTGACGCCACGGAGATACTGGCGGAGAACAAAAGCCCCGTGGAGCGGGAGCTTTACGCCGGCAGGGTGGCTCAGATGATCGGAGTGTCATCCGAGGCGGTGAAGGCGGAAATAAGGAAAGCAGCCAAGAACAAAGCATGGGCGGAAAAACGCCGCGAGGAGCGGCAGGTGACGCGCCCGGAGGTGACCGCACAGCCGTCGGAGCGAAATTACAGGTACGACAACGTGCCCTCGGCGCTGGCGGAGGAGGGGGTCATAAGGCTTCTCATGGCGGACCCGGAGCTAGTGAGATACACCGACGGGCTTGAAAGCGGGGACTTCACCGCCCCGTTCCTGGGCAGGATCTACGACAATATCCGCGCCCGCGCCCTGGAGCGCCGGGAGGTGGCTCCGGCTGTGATCGCGGCTTCCCTGGAGCCCGGAGAGGCGGCGCAGCTGACAACGATACTTCAAAAGCCGCAGGAGATGTCCAATGCCGCGGATTCTCTGCGAGATTACATAAAAAAGATAAAAACCGAGGCCATGCGCCAAAGCCCCGACAGGGATCTTGCCGCTTATGCTGAGCAGAAGAAAAAAGGTTATGGAGGATAAAGATATGGAAGAAGACAAAATCACCGCCGCCGAGGACACAGTGCCCGAAGCTAAGGAAGACACCGCTGCCGATACCGAAGGGACCGCGGCGGTGCTCCCGGAGACCGACAAGGAAAACGCAGCAGATACCGATACCGAGAACATCGCCGGGACCGGCGCGGGGAACCCGCCAGAGGCAGACGCCGAGCCCACACCCGAACAGATCGTTCATGACAAGCTGGAGGCTCTCATAAAAGAGGGACAGCGCAAGGGTCAGCTATCCGCCAAGGAGCTCACGGTCCTTGACACCATGAACCTGGACCCGGAGCAGATAGATAAGTTCTACGAGCGTCTGGAGCGGCTTGGCGTGGAGACCACCGAGGACGAGGCGCTGGAGATGTTCGGGGATCTCGACGCATCCATCGAGGAGCTTGAGAACATCGACGAGATCACCAGGGAGGAGCTGGAGAGCACCGACGCTCTGTCGGACACATTTGCCATTGACGACCCGGTGAGAATGTACCTCAAGGAGATAGGCAAGGTGCCCCTTCTCACGCCTGAGGAGGAGGTGGAGCTTGCCCAGCGCATGGCGGAGGGCGACGCGGAGGCGAAAAACCGCATGGCAAACGCCAATCTGAGGCTTGTGGTGTCCATCGCCAAGCGCTATGTGGGCCGCGGTATGCTCTTCCTTGACCTTATCCAGGAGGGCAACCTGGGGCTTATCAAGGCCGTGGAAAAGTTCAACTACCAGAAGGGCTACAAATTCTCCACCTACGCCACCTGGTGGATTCGTCAGGCGATAACCCGCGCCATTGCGGACCAGGCCCGCACCATACGCATACCAGTCCATATGGTGGAGACCATAAACAAGGTCATACGCGTAAGCCGCCAGCTCCTTCAGGAGCTCGGACACGACCCCAGCCCGGAGGAGATAGCCGAGGAGATGGAAATGCCCGTGGAGAAGGTCAGGGACATCCTGAAGATAGCCCAGGAGCCGGTGTCCATCGAGACTCCCATCGGCGAGGAGGAGGACTCCCGCCTTGGGGACTTTATACCTGACGAGGACGTTTCGGAGCCCGCTGAGGCGGCAAGCTTTACCCTTTTGAAGGAGCAGCTCATGGAGGTATTGGACACCCTGACTCCCAGGGAGAAGAAGGTCCTGGAGCTGCGCTTCGGCATCATAGACGGCCGCACCCGAACCCTTGAGGAGGTGGGTAGGGAGTTCAACGTGACCCGTGAGCGCATCCGCCAGATCGAGGCGAAGGCGCTCCGCAAGCTCCGCCACCCCTCCAGGTCCAAGAAGCTCAAGGACTTCCTCAACTGAAAAATAATCAAAAAGGGTTGTAATATATTGTTGAAGGCGCGCATATGAATCACTAAGAGGTGAGCATATGCAGTGCAGGATAGGGGACCTACGTTACAAGGAGGTCATAAACGTCAACACAGGGCTCAGGCTGGGCTATGTGGGGGACGCGGTATTTGACACAAGGGCCGGAAGAATGATTGCGCTGGTGGTCCCGGGGGCGTATAAGGTCATGGGGCTCTTTGGAAAGGCCGAGGACTACATCATCCCCTGGGACGCCATAAGGCGCATAGGCGACGACATAATCCTTGTGGAGGACGACCACACCGAGACGCGGGAGAAGCGCCCGCGTCAAAAAAGCCAGTTCTCCGCAAAGGATAACGCACAACAGAAATACGGAGAATACTATGGCGAAGAAAGAGAACAAACAAAGGGAAAATGAAAATAAGCCAAAGATGTCCTGGAAAAAGAAGCTCCTCATCCTCATCTGCGCGGGCGCCTTGCTCGTGATGGGGGCGTTGGGCTTTATTTTCGTGTTCGTGTATGACGGCTTCGGACTGGAGAGCTGGGCCCTTGGCTGGAGCGGCACTCTGCCGGAGGATATGTCGCTATGGGGCGCGTCCAGCGATGGGTATTACGCTGAGGGACGCAACGGCTACCTTTACGCCCGCGTCACCAGGGAGCGCAGCACATACATCGACGTGGACGAATACATCGCGGGGTACCACGACCTGTATATAAGAAACTCCGACTGGCTCAGGCAGAACGACGTCACTGTACTGCGGGATGAGACGCGCGGCAGGGTGAGCATATACTCGATACAGGTGGGAGCCATGCCGGATTGGAATGATGACGTGTACACGTACGTCATTCTCAGGACGAACACGAGGTATTTTGTCCGGGCGCTTTTCAAATACCGGAGCGACAGGAACGCCGAGGAGGCGGTGAAGGCGATAGACGAATTTGCCGACACCGTGAAGATGACCGTAAGCTTTCCCGAAAAGCGGGAGGGGTACGATGACATCTCCCCTGAAATTTCCTACAGCTGGTCCGACGAGACACTGGAGACCTACGAAAGGCTGGCGAACACGCAGCGGGCGTATTTCGGAGCTTTCAGCGCGGACCTTGGGGAGCTGGAGGACAAGCTGGGGAGGCAGCTCCCCATGGCTATGACGTATTTCCACATTGAGGAGCCGATGCCGCTGGAGAAGCTTCAGGGCTGGTACGAGGAGGGCAAGCTCACGGAGCTGACGTTGCAGCTCACCGCCACCAACAATCTGGAGCTTGCCAACGCCCCGTCGCCGCTGATCGATGTCATTTCAGGGCGGTATGACGGCAAGCTCCGTGAGATCGCCGAGGACCTGAAAGCCTTCGGACACCCGGTGCTTTTTAGGCTTAACAACGAGATGAACTCCGACTGGACGAGCTATTCCGGCGTTGTGAATCTGGCGGACCCAGAGCTTTTCTCCCAGGCGTGGCGGTATATATACGAGTTTTTCGTGGAAAACGGCGTGGACAACACCATATGGATATTCAACCCCAACGGGCTGGACTTCCCGGCGGCGAGCTGGAACAGCTATCTCTCCTATTACCCCGGCAACAGATATGTGCATATGCTGGGCGTCACGGGCTACAACACCGGCACCTACTACGCCAATGTGACAAAGGAGAAGTGGCAGAGCTTCAAGGAGATATACGACGGCATAGAGAAAAAATACGAGAAACATTTTGGAGAATTCCCGTGGATAATCACGGAGTTTGCCAGCTCCTCCATCGGCGGGGACAAGGCGGGGTGGATAGAGGATATGTTTGAAGAGCTCCCGAATTACGGGAACATAAAGGCGGCGGTTTGGTTCGACTACGCCGACTTTGACCCCGCTAAACCCGGAACCGTGGCGCGTCCGTACTGGATAGCGGAGACGGAGGAGACCCTTGAGGCGTTTAAGAAGGGCATTGAGGGTATGCCGGAGCGGTTTTACGGGGATTGAGCGAAAATATGGCTGAAAATCAAAAATAATCCTTGCAATTTCAAAGCGCCTTTGCTATAATGCTAAAGCCCCTCATGGGGTATTACGCACACGGAGGGACCGGGCGTCTGTGCCAACGGTTGGCGTTCGGGTGGATAGCCGTGGAGGTAAGAACTAAATCGAAAAGGAGAAAAAACAAATGGCAGTAGTATCAATGAAGCAGCTTTTGGAGGCCGGAGTGCATTTCGGTCACCAGACCCGCAGGTGGAACCCCAAGATGGCCCCCTACATCTACATGGAGCGCAACGGCATCTATATCATAGACCTTGCCAAGACCGTGAAGAAGCTGGAGGAGGCCTACAACTTCGTGCGTGAGCTTTCCGAGAACGGCGGCACCCTTCTCTTCGTGGGCACCAAGAAGCAGGCCCAGGATGCCATGAAGGAGGAGGCCGAGCGCGTGGGCATGTACTATGTCAACGCCCGGTGGCTGGGCGGAATGCTCACCAACTTCAAGACCATGCGTACCCGCGTGGACCGTCTTGCGCAGCTTAAGAAGATGCAGGAGGACGGCACCTTCGACATGCTTCCCAAGAAGGAGGTCATGAAGCACCTGGGCGAGATGGCAAAGCTTGAGAAGTACCTGGGCGGCGTCAAGGAGATGAACAAGCTCCCCTCCGCTCTCTTCATCGTCGATCCCCGCAAGGAGCGCAACGCCATTGCCGAGGCAAGAAGGCTGGGTATCCCCGTTGTCGCCATTGTGGACACCAACTGCGACCCCGACGAGGTCGATTACGTCATTCCCGGCAACGACGACGCCATTCGCGCCATCCGCCTCATAGCCGCCACCATGGCAAACGCCGTCCAGGAGGGACGCCAGGGCGAGGACGCAGCCGAGGCGAAAACCGAGGCCGAGGCAGATACTGCGGAAGCCGCTGAGTAATTAGAGGAGGATAAGGAAATGGCAATTACCGCCGCAGATGTAAAGAATCTTCGTGAGATGACCGGCGTCGGCATGATGGACTGCAAGAAGGCCCTTGCCGCCACCGACGGTGATATAGACAAGGCAGTTGAATGGCTGCGCGAGAAGGGCCTTGCCGCCGCCCAGAAGAAGGCGGGACGCATCGCCGCCGAGGGCGTGGCGTATGCCGCCGTCATTGACGGCGTGGGCGTGTGCGTTGAGGTCAACGCCGAGTCCGACTTTGTCGCGAAGAACGACGTGTTTGTGGATTACGTCCACCAGGTAGCCGCCGTCATAGCCCATGACGGTCCCGCCGACTTGGACGCGCTTATGGCCTGCAAGTACCCCGATTCCCAGCTCACCGTCAAGGAGGCGCAGAATGAGAAGGTACTGGTGATCGGCGAGAACATCAACGTCCGCCGCTTCGCCCGCTTTGCTGACGGCGTCTCCGTCCCCTACGTCCACATGGGCGGCAAGATCGGCGTCATCGTCAACCTGAAGACCGACCTGCCCGCCGAGAAGGTGGAGACCGTGGGTAAGGACGTGGCAATGCAGATCGCCGCGCTCAATCCCCGCTTCTGGGACAAGAGCCAGGTGGGACAGGATACCCTGGACGAGGAGAAGAAGATACTCATGGCGCAGATGGCCAACGACCCCGCCATGGCAAATAAGCCTGAGCAGGTCCGCGAGCGCATAGTCATGGGCAAGATGGGCAAGTTCTACGCCGAGAACTGCCTCCTCCAGCAGGAGTTTGTCAAGGACAACACCATGACCGTGGAGAAGTATATCGCCTCCGCCGCCAAGTCCATGGGCGGAAACGTGACCTTTGCCGACGCTGTCCGCTTTGAGAAGGGCGAGGGCATTGAGAAGCGCCAGGACGACCTGGCAGCCGAGGTCGCCAAGCTGGTAAAATAAAATCCATTCGACATCACACCCCTGAGCGTTCGCTCAGGGGTATTTCTTTTGGGGAATTAAGGATAAAGCGGCATCATCACATCATTTGACGTCATATACATTTTTAAACAAATCCCTTGAATTTTCGCGGGGCTTGTGGTAATATGCATATGTAACCGATAAATACGCTCCCGCCAGACAACGGGAACGCCCCCTCCCAGATTTTTCCGGGGGGGGGGTGTATTATTTTCTAAGGAGGAAGAACCATGAATAAAGTAATTTTGAAGCGGGTTCTTGTGACCCTTCTGGCGGCGTGTATGGTGACCGTCCTGATCCCCAACGCCCTTCCGGGCGTCCGGGCAGATGAGGAGCATACCCACCCTGACGACACTGCGGACACAAAGTGGGTCCCGCTGACGTTGGAGAAGAAAGGCGAAGGCGAAAAGGATGTGCTCAAGGCTGGGGATACTCCCATATCCGACAACAAGCTCCCCGAAGGGCACTATTACCTGGCGGAGGACATGACTCTGTCAAACACTACTACGGAGGGAGGCTTTGCTCTGCACTTCGTCGGCACGTCCGTGCTGTGCCTGAACGGGCACACCCTGACCGGCAGGGTTTACGGCGACAGTAATTGCGATCTGACGGTCTGCGACTGCGGGGAGGGCGGGACCATCACCCGTAATAGCTCTTCCGCTGTCTACATCCAAAATGACGGCATCTTCCGTCTGGTCAGTGGGACGTTGAGCAGCAGCGAAGACGGAAACAGTAACGACTGGAATGTGTACGTTATGCCCAGAGGAACATTTGAGATGCTTGGCGGAACGGTGGACGCTCCGAAGCAGAACGGTGTGGCTGGAAGCGGTACAATAGTGATTTCCGGCGGCACTATCTCCTCAGGCTATGACGCGGTCCAAGCGAACGGTAATTTTACCCTCTCCGGGTCACCCGTCCTTATCGGCGGTGAGGCGAAAGATTCCGCCAGTATCTTCCTGGGCACGGGCATACTCATCACCCTGAAAGACTTTACCGGCGCGCCGAACGGTCAGCCCTACACTGTGCGCACCCCCGATACCTCGGTACACCAATTCGCCGAGGGAGCGGTCAGCGATGACGCCGACTCCTTCGTGCCCAAGACCGCAGGCCTCGTGACGGAGTACCGGGCGGACGGTCAGCTCTGGTTCACGCAGCACCAGCACCAATGGGACGAGGGCTGGACCTACAACGACACGGAGCATTGGCACGTCTGTCTTGGCGCCGGGGCGTGCGACGTGGGCAAAAATGAAGCGGCGGCGCATACCGCCGACCCGGATGATTGGCAGGTTGATGAAGAAACCGATCAGCATTACAAAACGTGTTCGGTCTGCGGCGCGGAGTTCAGCCGCGCCGACCACGAGTGGGTCAAGGGAGCAGTAGCAGACGGTGTGCGCGTTGACACCTGCGAGACGTGCGAGGCAACCCGCACGGTGACTCTCTACGGCATTTCCGGCAAGGTTATTACGGGGGAGAATGAAGATCCCGTCAACGGCGCGAGCGTGGAGCTCAAGCAGGGAAAAAACACGGTCGCCACGGTCACCACCGATGAAAACGGCGCGTATTCCTTCCCCGGAGTGGAGCCCGGCGTCTACAACGTGGTGGTCACCGCCGGGGACAAGGCCATGACTATCCTGGTGACCGTCTCCGGCTCCGACTTGCAGTATCAGAACATAGTGATACCCCAGAGCAATGTGAGCTCCGAACTTAATGTGAGCGGCACTTCCGCTCCCGACATAGTGGTGGGTGGACTACAGGAGGAAGCGGTCGAGTGGGCGGAAAACAATGCCTCCGTCTCTTTCACAATGAGCATCACATATAAGAACCTGGTCTACAGCGGCGACGAGGAAGCCGTCAATATCAATAAGGAGGTCCGGGAGAAGTTCACCAACACCGAGAGGAGTGAAGTGGAGCTCCAATACTTCCAAATCGATGTGGAAAAAGAGGTAAAAGACAGCGGCGTGACCAGCACCCCAAAGAAAATTGAAGAGACCAACAACGTCCTTACCATCGTCATTCCCTACTCCATGGGCGGCAGGACCAACGTTGCTGTCCACCGCTACCATAACGAAAAAGTCGAAGCCCTCAAAAGGCTCTGGTCAAAACCATCCGAGACAACGGACGGGACCTTCTGGGCTGATCTTGAGCACAACCTGATCTACATTTACGCCAACAAATTTTCCACTTATGCCATTAGCTCCACCAACGGAAACAACGTCGCCGAGAAGAACCCTGAACCCGAACCGGAGGCGCCCTTTGTGCCTACCTACTACACGCGAATAGTGGAAAGCAAGAACGGCAAGGTGACGGCAGGTTTCGCATATTCTGTGGCAGGCGGCAGGGTGACCCTGACCGTGACGCCAGACGAGGGCTATGTTCTGGATTCTCTCACCGTCACCGACAACACCGGCAAGGAGGTTGAGTACAGGGACAACGGAGACGGGACGTACACCTTCACCATGCCCTATGGCGGCGTGACGGTAACGGCGGCGTTTAAGCTCAAGCCCTGCGACGGCGGAGACGACTGCCCGTCTCACAGTTATACCGATGTGGACATCAGCGAGTGGTATCACGACGGCGTGGACTACGCCATTAGGAACGAGCTGATGACCGGCAAAGCCGAGGGCATCTTCGACCCCGACGGCGTCACCACCCGCGCGGAAATGGCAGGTATCCTCTGGAACCTTGAGGGTCAACCGGTTGTCAACTACTTAATGACCTTCACCGACATACACGAGGGCAAGTGGTACACCGAGGCTATCCGCTGGGCGGCAAGTGAGAAAATCATCTCCGGCTTCGACGACGGCACTTTCAAGCCTGAGGACGCCATTACCCGTGAGCAGATGGCGCTGATCCTCTGCCACTATGCCGAGTACAAGGGCTATGACACGGCCAAGCTTGCGGACCTCACCGGCTACACCGATGCCGATAAGGTGAGCAGCTGGGCGGCTGACGCAATGCAGTGGGCTGTCGCAGAGGGTCTCATCGGGGGCACAAGCAGCACTACCATCAGTCCATCCGGCGACTCCACCCGCGCCCAGGCAGCGACCGTCACCAAGTACTTCTGCGAGAACATTGTGAAATAAGTGCTCAATGAGGGCGGGACCACGGTCCAGCCCTCAGACTGTAGACAAACACCGCCCCTCGGCTTGGGGCGGTGTGCTGTTCTGTATATTCCGAAAAATGACCCTGCTAA
>CANPYX010000026.1 GCA_947588955.1 uncultured Oscillospiraceae bacterium
CTCAAGTACCTGGGCGTCAAGGACATAGCCCACAACCAGCCAAAATCTCTCCCCTACCCCACGGAAAACCCCTGGGGATAACCGCTTGAAAGACCGCTTTGCGGTCTTTCAATGCCAAGGGTGAACGCGCGGAAAGCCCCGGCAAGAGGTCTGCGGACCTTTCGCCGGGGCTTTCCTTCTGTCACGGTTCACTGTGACAAAAGCTCCATCATGCCGGCGGCGTCCATTCCGCCGGGAACAGCGAGGCGCGGGAGGGCATAAAGCGACTGGGGAAGCCCGGCTACAACGGTGCTTACGCCCGATCTCACGGAGACCGTTGCCGCTGCGCCGCTTTCGGTCAGGGCATATTCCGAAAACACGTCGTACTTGCCGTTCGGGTAGGTGAACACGCGGGCGTCAAGCCCAAGAGCGGAGCTTATCTGCTCCCTCGATTTTAGGTAGTCCGCTGTGAGGGTTTCAAGATATTCCTCCACGCCCTCGCCCTTCTTTCTCAAAACGCCATCGCGGGCGTCCTCGCCGTCAACAATCTCCGCCTGGTGCATGTCAAAGGAGTGGGACTGTATGTCCAGCACTCCCCGCTCAACGTAAGGCGCCGCGTCCTCAAGGGCGAAGTGGGGCGTCATGGGATAGCCTGTGTCCTTGTAGGTGTCCTTCCCCACGGAAACGCCGATCACCGACACCGTTGCGCAAAGCCCCAGCTCCTCCAAAATAGGCGCCGCGAGCTCAAGGTTGTCGGCGTAGCCGTCGTCAACGGAGATCAGAACCGGTTTTTCCGGCAGCGGCGTGCCGCGGTACACAAAATCTATGAGGTCCGAGTAGAAAACGGCGTTGTATCCCGCCGCCTTCAGCGCCTCCATCTGCCCGCGGAAGTCGGATATCAGCGCCGTCACGTCCGTGACCTTTTCCGGGTCGTCGGTGAAGGAGTGGTACATCAGTATGGGCACCCTCTCCTGTGGAATCCGCTCCTCCGGACCGGAGGCAAGAAGGCGCGCGTTTCTTTGGGCAAGCTGAGATACGTTTTCCTCCGTCACATAAACTCCGAAATCCTCCGGCGCCCACACGTCCTCATCTCCGAATATCCGCGCCTCCGCCATAACGCCCACACAGTTGCGAAAATGCGTGGAATCGTAAAAGTACCGCGGCTCAAAGCTCACCGAGCTCATGGAGAAATCCCAAAACGGCGTCACCTCCGCCAGGGCGCGGTAAAACCTGTCCGCGTCCTGGGGGTCAACGCCCCGCATATAGTCGGAATAGACGGGACCGCATACCACGGTGAGGTTTACGCCCGCTTCCTCGCAAAGCTTTTTTATTCTCCCCACGCTCTCCATTGTGCTGTCAATGCTTGTGAGGGCTATATCATACGTGGGGTAGTCGGCGAAATCCGCGTAAGCCTCGCGGGAGACGTAATCCTCCAAGGAGTCTATCGCCTCCACGTCCCGCTCCCGCTTGTCGTAAGCTCCCGTGCCGAGGTCAAAGGCGTCATAGCCCCTGGCGAAATATTCGTCATTTAACCGGTTCATAACCTTGTCAATGGCGTACTGCGGATTCAGAAACAGGTACTTGAGATAGAAGCCGAGTTTCGACCCTCCCGTCACGTCCGGGTGCATACAGTTGGTCAGGTTGTCCTCCCCCACGTCATAGTGCGCTCCGTTGTCGATGTACACGTTCAAAAAGATATTTTTTACGGTGTAGCTCCCAATGAGCCGGCGGGCAAAGTTCTCCACGTCCAGCATGTCCGCGCCGTAGGTGAACATATTGTAAAAATCCGCGCCCATGTACCCGTTGAGCTCCTCCACCGGAAAGGAGCTTGTGGATGAGCAGCCCAGGATGTAGGAGTCGTATTCGTCGTGGTGTCGCTCAATATACTCCGTCTTTCCGACGCGCGGGTTCATGGACTGGCTGTACGCGTCCCAGTGGAATATAACGTCCCCGAACACGCCGTAGGGATCGATGAGCACGTTGCCGAGAAGGAGCAGCAGCGCCAGAAGCGCCACTGTGCCGGCAAAGACGGCAAGCCATTTTTTCGAGTTCAAATCGCCGCCCTCCCCTCAGATACGCCCATAGATAAAATCCGCGGTCCCGCCGTTGCCTGTGAGTATGCCGAAAAACAATATGACCGCCAGCGGCACGAGTATCCCCATCCACTGGACAAAAAAGCCGCGTTTTGCAAGGCTTTGGCGTATCCTGACGCCCCGCTCCTCAAGCGCCTCCGCGCCCACCACCGCGCAGCACCCCAGGGCTACGACGGCGATGTCGGCGGCTCCCACGCCAAGCCCCGCAAGGCCGGAGGGCAGTGCGCTTATACGGAAGTCCAGGAACGTCTGCCTGAGCATTATAAACGACATCTTTAGCCATGGGGCGCGGGTGAGGTATCTGCCGAAAAACACGATAACCGCCGTGCGGACCATGCAAAAGCCCCTGTAAAGCGGGCTTTTGTCGTTTATTCGCAGCGCCCCCTTCAACCTGCCGTATGTGGGGGCCAAAAGTATCGAGGCTGTGATTATGCCGCCGTTATATAGCCCGTAGGCAAGGTATGTGTAGTTCGCCCCGTGCCATATGCCGATTATGAAGTAAACTATAAAGGTCGCAAGGGACGTGGGCAGTATGCGCCCCACCGTCCCGCCAAGACGCTTGCGCGAGAACCTCCCCAGCGCGGCAAAGGGCTTTGAGAGGCTCAGCGGATAAAATACGTAATCCTTCATCCACGCGCCCAGCGTCATGTGCCAGCGCCGCCAAAATTCCGCCAGGGACACGGAAAAAAGCGGGCGGCGGAAGTTCTCCGCCATATCTATGCCAAAAAGCCGCGCCGTGCCGCGGACGATGTCTATTCCGCCGGAGAAGTCGGCATACAGCTCCACGGTGTACATCAGCACCGCGAATGCCACCACGCTCCCCGGATAGGCGCCGCCGTTGGCGTAAACCGGCGCCACGGCGACCGACGCCCTGCCGGCAATGACCAGCTTTTTAAAATATCCCCACATCATCAGCTGTATCCCGTCCCGCAGGTTGTCCGTGTCAAGGTCATGCCCCTCCATGAGCTGCGGCTGCAAACGGCCGAACCTGTCAATGGGCCCCTGGACCATCTGGGGGAAGAAGGATACAAAGAGGAAGTATTTGAAAAAATTCCGCTCCGCCGAAACGCTGCCTCTGGAGACATCCACCACATAGCCGACGGACTGGAATATGTAAAACGAAATTCCCATGGGCAGCAGGAGCCCAAATGTGGGCAGAGCAATACCCGTCCCGGCGGAGATCGCCTCGGCGGTGAAGTCCCAGTATTTTATTACAAAAAGCATACCGAAGTTGACGACGCACACAGCGGCGACGATGAGGTGCCGCCTGCGGTCAAAGATGCCCCGGCTCTCGCGCCTTTTCTCCTCCGGCATGGCGCGGCGGTCGCTGTTCAGCTTCCCCAGGGCTGCGCCGGCAAGGTACGTGCTCACCGCTGTCACGGCGAGGTATCCCATGACGGAAACGCCGCCTTGGGCGTAAAACACCACCCCCGCCGCCAAAAGCGCCCACCAACGGCGCTTTTTCGGCAGGATATAATACACCGCGACGGCAACCGCCGCAAACAGCAGGAAGCTCCAGGAGGTCAGGGACATTATCTCTCCCCCGCCCGCCGCACAAGTTCATAGATGGTCTCGGCGCTCCGGAAGTTCTCAGGCGTCAGGTCGTCCACGTCGATCCTCACGCCGTAGACCGCCATGAGCTCCGTGACGATCATCACAATATCAAGACTCGTTATAAGCCCGTCGTCAACCAGATCGGTCTCCGAGGCGAAGTCAATGCCGGGGCATACGCCGCTGAGTGTCTCAATAAGCTTGTCCATATGGTCAAACCCCTTTCAAAAATACAATGGAATACCGCCCGTCCGGGGCGAATCCGCGGCTTTTGTAAGCCGCCATCGCGGGCGCGTTTTCCGCCCCCGTCCAAACCGAGGTCCTGAGACCCGGCGTGATTTGCAAAAAGCCGTCAATGAGCCTTTCCGAAAGCCCGCGCCCTCGAAACGGCGCGTCCACCGCCAGGTGGCGTATCTCCGCCTGCCTGCCGGTGATTTTAAAGCGCAAAATGCCGGCGATTTCGCCGTCCTCCCGCACAGTCAGGACCCTGCCGGAGGATATGTCCGACGAAAGCTCCGCCTCACCCGGCAGGCAGCCGGTAAGCGGGGAGAAGCAATTTTGAAGTATCTCTGAGACCCTTTTTACCCCCTCTCGGACCCCATTCTGACCCCATTCGGGGGGTATCCGGACCCCTTTCGGACCCTGTTCTGGGGGTGTTTGGACCCCTTTCGGACCACGTTTGGGGGGTGTTTGGACCACATTGGGGGCAGCTTTGGCGGCGTTGGGAGCACGTGTAAGGCGCAGCCGGCGGAGCGCCGGGACAAACCCCGCGGAGGTGAAGGCGTCGGTCAGCCGGCGGCTGTCGGCGCCGGGGGCGAATACCGCCTCGGAGACGACGGCGCCGGATATTTCCGGCAGCTCCGGGGCGTTCATGAGGAAGGTCAGCAGCCTGAAGCCGTCGCGTTTGCGGAAAATAAACAGCCCGGTCCGCGTCTCCAGAAGCTCAAGCTCCTCGCCCCTCAGCGCCTCCGGCGAAGCCAAATTTGTCATTACCCCCGGTCGGAGGTGCGCCGGAATGAGGGCAGCCGCCTCCTCAAAGCCTGCGGGATTTGTCATCCTCATATTCCCTCCGAAGTCCGGGCCTGTCCGCCTTGCCGTTTTGGTTCCTGGGCAGACTGTCATATTGCCGGTATATGTTTGGAAGCATGTATCCGGGGAGATGCTCACGCAGGCGTGAGGTTATCTCGCCGGGGGCGGCGTCCCCCTCATAGGCGCAGACGATCCTGTCCGTCTCGCCGTCAAAGAAGCACACGGCGCTCCTGACGCCCTCAACGGCGCTGAGGGCGGTTTCTATCTCGCCGATCTCTATGCGGTAGCCCAGGTGCTTGATCTGCCCGTCGGCGCGGCTGGAGAAGTAGAGGAGCCCGTCCTCTCCCTCATGGGCAAGGTCGCCGGTGCGGTAGATGATGTCGCGCCAATACGGGTTCATGGGGTTTTGTATAAACGCGCCCGCCGTCCTTTCGGGGTCGGCAAAGTAGCCCCTTGCAACGCCGGAGCCACGGACGCAGATCTCGCCTGTCTCGCCCTTTTTTACGGGCTTTAGCTCCGAATCAAGAAGCATTATTTCCATATTTTCACAAGCCCTGCCTATGGGTATCTGCTCGCCGTTTGAAAATTCGCGGTCTATGACGTAGTACGTGCAGTCCACCGTCACCTCGGTGGGCCCGTAGAGGTTCACAAAAACCGCCTCCGGGAGGGCGCGCCGCCAGACGTTGAGGTCCCTGGCGTAAAGCGTCTCGCCGCCGAGTATTACCTTTTTCACCGACTTGGGGACGGCGCGGTCCAGTATCCCCGACGACGCCGTCATGGAAAAGGCGGAGGTGGACCAGATGAGGGTGGTGACGCTCCGCGCGGAAATCTCCTCCACCAGGAGCTTTGGGAACATGAAGCATTTTCGCGGGATGATGTGGGCTGTGGCGCCGCATTTTATAGTGAGCCACAAATCCTTCACCGACAGGTCAAAGTAAAACGGCGCCTGATTGCCCATCACATCTTTTTCCGTAATATCCAGCGTAGGCGCCATCCATTCCAAAAAGTCTATGAGCGCCCTATGGGGTATAACTATGCCCTTGGGCTCCCCCGTGGAGCCGGAGGTGAATATCATGTAGACAGGGTCCAGATCCAGGACCCTTTCACGGCGGGCGGCAAGACCTTGTGGGTCGGGCTCGGCATCCGGCAGCGCGGATATGGGCACGGCGTCAAAGGGAAGCCCCTCCGCGTCCTTCTCGCTTTCGCATAGTATCGCCTCTGGCGACAGGCGGAGGAGGATATTTTCAAGCCGTTTTTTCGGCATTTTCCTGTCCAGCGGAACATAAAAGCACCCGGCGGCAAGCACGCCCATAAAGGCGCGCACCGCGTCAACGCTCCGTTCGCACAGCACCGCCACGGGTCTTGCCGCGCGGCAGCCCATGCCCGCAAGGGCGGAACCGATTTTAATTGCCCCGCTCTCCAACTCGCCGAAAGTGACGCCCTCGCCGCCCTCGGCAAACGCGAGCTTGTCCGAAAAGCGCCCCGCGGAGGCGGAGAGATATTCAAAAGCGTTTTTGATATACATACTTCTACCGCCAAAAAACAGTCAATCGCGGACATAAATCATGTACAATATCCGCGTACACGGATATTGTATCATATTTTTCGGAACATATCAACCGCCGCGTTCCCTTTTATATAGCTTGAAAAAGACGGCGTTTTTTGGTTACAGGTGCATTATACCACGGAGTAAAGCAAAAGTCAAGTAAAATTTTAAAGTAAAGTAAAATACGGCAAGATTTGCAATGTTTTTCCCTGCCGGAAGAGTCAAGGGGATATACGGCGGGGCAAAGCAGGCGTCCCGCGGAGGCAATGCCATTTTGTTAAGAACCCTATGGCAGTAAATCATCCGCCCCGCGCCAGAGGGAAGTTTATAACTCTATAAATTCGCAAAAAGCCGGAGACTATGTATAGACGTGTCCCCAAAGGGGTTTGAAGCGTTTTAACAAACGGAAATTTATAGGGGCGGGTTTTTATTGATTTTCGGGGGCGGGTGTGGTAAGCTTTCGTAAAGGGCGGGACCGTGGGTGAAATATGGGACACGTTTTGCTGTATGATGGGGTCAGGGAAAAAGGAAAGGGGCGGCGTATATGGCGAAATCATCGGGGCAAAAGCTGAAAATACTTTACATTATGGACTATCTTTTGAGGAACACCGACGAGGAACACCCGGCGTCGCTGGCGGAGCTGACGGCGTACCTGGAAAAGCAGGAGATCTCCGTCCGGCGAAAGACGCTCTACGATGACATTGACACCCTCCGCGCCTTCGGGATGGACATAATCATGACCAACACCGGGCGCAACTACGGCTACTACGTGGCGAGCCGGGACTTTGAACTGCCGGAGCTGAAGCTTTTGGTGGACAGCGTACAGGCGTCGAAATTTATAACGCAGAAAAAGACGGTGTCGCTCATAGGGAAGATAGAGAAGCTAACCAGCGTCCACCGGGCGAAGGCGCTCCAGGGGCAGGTGTTTGTGAAAAACAGGATAAAGACCATGAACGAGTCCATCTATTACAACGTGGACGAGCTTCACGGGGCGATAGCCGACAGGGTGAAGATACGCTTTAAATATTTTGAGTTCACCCCCGACAAGCAGCGCCGCTTCCGCCGGAACGGGGATTGGTACGTGGCGAGTCCCTACGCCCTCACCTGGGACGACGAGAATTACTACCTTGTGGCATACGACTCGGACGCCGGGCACATAAAGCACTACCGGGTGGACAAGATGGCGAGCATATCCGCCATTGCCGAGCCCAGAGACGGGGAGGACGCCTTCAACGCGACGGACATGGGGGCTTACACCCGCAGTGTGTTCGGGATGTTCGCCGGAGAGCCGGAGACGGTGCTGATGCGCTTTGAAAATCACCTTGCGGGGGCGGTCATTGACAGGCTGGGGCAGGAGGTCATGACCATACCCGACGGGTCGGACCACTTCACCGTCTCGGCGAGGGTGGTGCCGAGCCCGCAATTTTTCGCCTGGGTCTTCGGCTTCGGCGCCGGCGCGCAGATACTCGGCCCCGCCGGTGTGCGGGAGAAGATGTCGGCGCAGCTGCGGGCCGCGGCGGAGCTCTATTCGTGAAAAACACCCTTGACGTATCCCCCGCGGCGTGGCAAAATATGACGTAAAGGAGGCGGTTTCATGGAGCTCAAGGCTGAAAATACTTTTACCGTCACTGAGGAGCTTTCAAGGGAGGGGACGATGTGCCTGATGAAGGACGACTACTTCCCCACGGTGAAGAAGCTTTTGATCGCCGCCGGGGTAGCGTGGGTGCTGCTGGTTGGCGCGACGGTATGGCGCGGGAGCTGGCTGATGGCTATTGCCCCCACGGTGGTGGTGATATTCCTGGCGGTGTGGCTGCTGGTGATGAACCCGAGGAGCCGCGCCAAAAGGAACTGGAAGGCGCTTCGCGCCAGGCTGAACGACGACCTTAAACGCACCACCCGCTTTTACGAGGACAGGCTGGAGGTGGAGAGCGCCGGGTCACAGCTCATTGTAAATTACGAGGATATCCGGCGCGTGCTGGAGAGCGAGCACCTGCTCATACTTATAAATGACGAGAAGATGGGTGTAATGGCGGCGCTGGACGGCTTCACACTGGGTGACAAGGAGACGGTACTGGAGCTTATCAAGGAGTGGACCAGATGAACGGACTTAAAAGCTATTCGCCCCTGGACGAAAGGGCGCTCATACACGGCAGGACCCTGAGGCGTGAGCCGCTGGAGCTCTACTGGACCGGTTCGTCATTGGAGCTGGAGACCGACTCCGGGGAGCTTTGGGTGGAGCTGGAGTGCCGTGGAGGGTTTGTCCCCGGTATCCGCGTGGAGCTGGATGGCGCGACAGTGGCGCGGGTGCTGCCGGATACCGGTATAAGTCGGCTCTGCGCGTTTCGGGGCATACCCCATGAGAGACGGCGCGTCACCGTTTACCGTGAGGGGCAGCCCTGTCAGGGCGGTCAGGAGGGCAGGACAGCCATACGCGCCATATACGCCGACGGGGAGCTTTATAAGGCGGAGCCACGGAAATACAGGCTTGAGTTCGTGGGCGACAGCGTCACCGCCGGCGAGGGGCTGTCGGGACCGGCGAGCCTCACCTCCGGCGGCGCGGCGGTTTACTCAAGCCGCGGGAATTACGCCCTGGAGACGGGGCGGCTGCTGGGCGCCGACGTGAATATAGTAGCCATGAGCGGATGGGGCGCGGCGGCGTCCTGGGACAACAACCCGGAGAACGTGACGCCGCGGATATATCATCAAATCTGCGGCGCTCTGGAGGGCGGCGCGGAGCAGGGGGCATGGGACTTCGCCTCCTGGCGCCCCGACGCCATTATCGTACACCTGGGCAACAACGACTTTTTCGCCCTGGACGAGCCGGGACACACGGACCCCGCCACGGGGAAGGTCACAAAGCTCCGGCGCGGCGCCGACGGCCTGCCGGACAGGGAGACTGCCGGCTTCTTCAAGGGCGCTGTCTACGGCTTTTTGAAAAAGGCGCGCTCCCTGAACCCGGATCCCCACATCGTCTGGGCATATGGCGTTTTCAACGACCTGTGGACGCCGTACATTCTTGAGGCGATGGACGGATACTCCCGTGACACCGGCGATGAAAACGTGAGCTTCGCCGCCCTCCCCCGCCGGCGGGACGAATATACCGGCTCCAACGGTCACCCCGGCGTACTTGACCACGCGGAGATGGCAAAGGCGCTGACGGAGCATCTGAGGCGGGTGCTGAATATAGGCTGACAATTATTAATGCCGTGTTCCGAATCGGAACACGGCATTATTTAAATACATATGTCAGCGCAAGTTAGGGGGATTATGCTTTGAAGGTCGGAAAGGGGCAGCTCCACCTGGTAACCTATTTTCCCGGCGCTGAAAGTGATGGTTTCATATAGCTGGGCGGTTTCGTCTATTACGGTGGGGAATTGCTTTTTCATGCCGATGGGGGAGCAGCCGCCGTGGATGTAGCCGGTGAGGGGGAGGAGCTCCTTTTGCTTTATCATCTCCACGCTCTTCTCCCCCACGGCCCTTGCCGCCTTGCGCAGGTCCAGCTCCCGCTCCACGGGGACCATGAAGACGTAATGCTCACCGGAGGCGGCGACGGTGACCAGGGTTTTGAATACGGCGTCCGGGTCAAGCCCCAGGACCCTCGCCACATCAGCGCCGCTGACGGCGCCGGAGACGGAGTAGTCGTGGGCCGTGTAGCCTATGCCGCGGCTGTCCAGCACGCGCATCACGTTGGTTTTGGGTATTTTTGCCGGCATATCAGTAGATGTCCTGCACCACGTTCTCCGGCGGGACCTCAAGGCGCTCCGGGTGCATCAGGTTGTGCTTGAGCATCTTGAGCCCCTGGGCGTAGTTGTAGCCGTCGCATATGCGCTCGTCGGTAACAATAGTGTAGTCCACGTAGCGCTTCTCCTCCACCTCGCCGGCCTTGTTGAGCTCGTAGACCCTGCGCTTGGCGCCGAAGGCGATGAAGATGGGCAGGTTGCCGAAGTTGTAGAGGTGGTGGTATATGGGCGGGATGCCCAGGGAGCCGATGTCGGTGATTATCATGGAGCCGTGGAAGGGGCTTGCCTCCAGCACAAGCTTGGGGAGGATGTGGAAGTAGTCAAGAACGCACAGCACCCAGACCAGGAACTTGAGGATGAGGCGGGGGATCTTGACGAGCAATCCCGCCAGGTCGCCGGTGGCGGTCTCGGAGCCGTTCTTCACGTGGTCGATGGCGGCGTTGAGCTTGTTGTACACATCGTAGACGGTGTCCGTGGGCTCGAAAATGACCTTTATGGAGGTCTCGCCGCCCGTCTCCTCCATGGTCTTCTTTACGGTCATGACGACCTCGATATTTTTCCTGGCGTAGGCGCGCTGACCGTTTATGTACCTGTTGAGCTGGGGCTTCTGGCTCACGGTGCGCACGTATGAGGCGATGAACATGTGGAGCATACCAAGTCCCGGATAGCCGTTGCGCCGCTTTTCGCGCATGAACTTTTCAAGCTCCGTGACCTCCACGGAGTCGCGGAAATAGTTGGAGGCGTCGCCCCTGTCGCGCATGACGAAGGCGGTTATGCGCATATACGGCGTCATGCCGTGGATGCGGCGGCCCGGCTTGTTCTTGGGGAATACGGGAGTTTGGTCCTTTTTTGACATATGTGGTCCCTCTCTTCTCGCTTATTCGCACAGCTATATAAAATATATCACACGCCGGCGGACGTGGCAAGAAAATTTTGAAAAATATCGGCGGGAGGGGCAATAATTTGCACACGCTGTTGATTTCGCGTCACATGTATGCTATAATGTCCGTAAAAAACGTACAGGCGGTGTTAAAATGGCCAATATCAAGGACAACCGGCGCTCCCAGTACACCAGGACCGCGCTGAGGAAGGCGCTTTTGCTCCTCATGCTGGATAAGCCCATCGACAAGATAACGGTGAAGGAGCTGTGCGCGGCGGCGGACATAAACCGGGGCACCTTTTACGCCCACTACGCAAGCCCCGAACAGCTGCTCTCCCAGGTGGAGAACGAATTTTACCTGGACCTTCTGGCGGAGGTGGCGTCCTTCCGGCAGGCGGACGACGTGGAGCGGATATTCGTTGAGGCTCTGCGCGCCCTGCGGGAGCGGCGGGAGATGGCAAGCGCCCTTTTCGGTCCCAACGGCGACAGGGCGTTCCTCAACAGGGTGGTGCGCGTGGCGCACGATATGTGCATAGTCCAGTGGAGCGGCGTCACGCCCAACGCCCCCAGGGATCTGCTGGAGCACCTGTATGACTTTCTGTCCGCCGGAGTGGTCAGGGTATTGCAGGAGTGGCTCGCCACGGGAGCGGAGGAGCCGGTGGAGCGCATGGCGGCGATACTCACGGATCTGAGCAACTTCGGCGTCAGCGCCTTTGTGGACATCGGCAGGATCGACCCGCCCGTGGAGCGCAGGCTTCCAAGGCTGGGGGAGGGCAAATGACGCAGCGCCGCGTATACCTCATCCGACACGGGGAGACGGAGTGGAACAAGCTCAGCCGCATACAAGGGAGGGAGGACGTGCCGCTCTGCGCCGAGGGGCTGGAGCAGGCGCGGAATCTCGCGGATCGCTTTCGGGGCGTAAGGCTGTCCGCCGTCCTCACAAGCCCGCTCATGAGGGCGTGGAGGACCGCGGACATGATAGCCGAGGCTGTGGGCGCGCCGGTTTATGTGGAGCCGGACCTCACGGAGCGTGACTTCGGGAGCGTCTCCGGGAGGGTGGTGGACATATTCAACCCGGAAAGGTACGCCTCCGACCTGGAGCCTTTGGACTGCGTGGCGTCAAGGGCGCTGGCGGTGCTTGAGCGGTACGCCCAAGGTCTGAGCGGGGACTTTGCCGCCGTGAGCCACGGAGGGACAATCAACGCCGTCCTCCGGGCGGTCTCCGGCGGCGAGATAGGCAGCGGAAAGACGCGCCTTATAAACGCGGGGATAAATATTCTCGCGTGGGACGGCGAGGGGTTTCGGGTTATCGGATACAACCTGGATTCAGTAAAGATTTGAGCCCTTTTTGAAAAAATCATGCCGCGTTTATTGTGTATAAGGAGTAGAAATAGCCCTTTTCCTCCATCAGCGTTTGGAATGTGCCGCGCTCGGTGAGGGCGCCGTCGCGGAGGACCAGGATCTCGTCATATCGCTCCAAAAGCGCCCGGTCCAGGCGGTGGGTGACGATGAGCCGCGTGAGGCCGTCAAGGTCAAGTATCGCGCCGGTGACGGCAAACGCCGTCTCGTTGTCCAGGGACGCCGTGGCCTCGTCCAGGAGCAGTACAGGCGTGCCGCGAATGAGGGCGCGGGCGATGGACACCCTCTGCCGCTCCCCGCCGGAGAGCGCGGAGCCGTTCTCGCCGCACAGGTAGTCCGGTCCCCGCTCCTCCATGAGCGGAAATAGCCCGGCGCGGCGGGCGGCGCTGTCCACCGCGTCGTCGGAGAAGTCGCGGAACATGGTGATGTTCCGCCGGAGCGTGTCGTCGAAGATGAAGACGTTCTGCCCGATGAGGCTCTCCAAATCGTAGAGGCTGTCGGGGTCTATGCCCCGAAGCTCCCTCCCGTTCACCGTGAGACTGCCGGTATACCCGTCGCATGCGCCCATGAGAAGGTTTAAGAGGGTGCTCTTGCCGGAGCCGGAGGCCCCCACAAGGGCGTATTTTTTTCCCGCCTCCAGCCGGAGGGAGATGTCACGCAGTACAGGCTTTTCCGGCTCGTAGCCGAAGGTCAGGTTTCTAAATTCGATGGCGTCCGTGAGCCTTGGCTCGACGGTCTCGCCGGAGTGCGAGGCGTTTTCCTCAACGACGTCCGCCAGCTTTTCGATGAGCCCCCGCGCGGCCCTGCGCTGGGCGAGGAGCTGGGGTATCTGTCTGACAGGTTGGATCAAAGAGTTGGATAGGTTGGTGAAGATGAGCACCGTCCCCGCCGTGATACTGCCGCGCATGGCCAGATACGCGCCGATGAAAAATATGCCGAACTGCATGACCACGGAGAGGCTGCCGCCCACGCCCTGCATGGCTCCCCGCCAACGCAGGCGGCGGCTTCGCGCCAGCTCCAGGGCCTCATTTTCCCCGTCGAAGATGCGTCCCGCCTCGGGCTCCGCCTTGAAGCTCTTGATGACGGAAAAGCCGGAGAGAAGGTCGCGGAGCTTGCCAACGAAGCCCTCGCTTTTGTCGCTGAGCGCCTTTTCCCGCCGGGAGAGCTCCGGGCCGAAAAGCGCCGCCCCCAGGAAGGGCAGAACGCACAGCACCACGGCGGCGCCTGTCAGCGCGGGGCTGTAGGTCAGGAGAAATACAAGCGTGGCGGCGAAATCAAGCGGCAGTATGATGAGCTCAAAGAGGTTTTGCAGATAGTCGGAGGCGATCACAGACACATCGCCTGTGAGCACGGACAGATACCGCCCGGTGCTCTCCCTGGAAAAGGCGCTGATGCCCTTTTCGGAGAGCCGCCGAAAGGCGTAGGACTTGTAGCGGCGCAGAGCCCTCTCCATCCAGCCGCCGAGGGCGCGGTAATACAGCGTCTCAGCGACGCCCAGGAACACAGCCACGCCCGCCGCCGCCCACAAAAGCCTCAGGAGCCCGGCGGCGTCCGGCACCGCTATTGCGTCCACCACATCCCCCAGCACCCGCGACACGATGAGCATTGACGGGATCTCCAGAAGGTACAGCGCCGCCGTCCCCAGGAAGCGGAGGCGGTTGCGCTCAAAAAACGCCCGTATGTAGGGACGGGCGGGGTCAGGTCTTCTCATTCTGCCCCTCCTCACGCTCAAAGGGCTGCTTGCCCAGGCAGTTGGCGGTGAGGTACGTATGGTTCCCCTGGCGCATCCAGCGGGCGATGGACAAAAGAGCGACAAGTCCCCCGTCCTCCATATAGGCGTAGGCGCTCACCGGCCCGTCAGGGAGGGTGATCTCCTGCCGGACCATCTGACCTGTCGCCTCAGTCAGCGCCTCTAAGATCCGCTCCGCCTCCTCCACGGTGAGGCCGGTTCCCTTGGCGACTGCCGCCGGGACGTAGTAGCTGTCCCTGTTCCGACAGAAGTACCGAAGCGTCTCCATGGCGCCGGGCATGGAGAGGGCTCTGAACAGTACGCGGTATTCGTCATCGGTCAGAAAGTATCGCTCGTACCCCTCACGGGGCTTTGGGAACACCCCCATATAGGAATAGTCCTCCGCCCCCACGCCCATGATATAGCCGCTGTCTATGCCCAGGGTGACGCGCATAAGGCCAAGCGTCTTGTTCTCCGCCTCCTGCGGATAGCCGATACGCGGCATATTGAGCATGAGATCACTGCTGGTCCCGTATATGGCGCCGTCCCATAAAAGGCGGTTGATCCTTGTCAGCCGCTCGCTCTCCGGAAGCGAACGCAGCCAGCAGAGAAAGGCGGTCTCCATATCCTGCACCTGACCGCCCTCCCTGCCAAAGAGGGCGTCCACCGTCACCCCCAGCCTGTCCGCCACGGCGGGCAGAAGGGACACGTCCGGCGCGCCGCCGTTCTCCCATTGGCTCACCGCCTGGGTGCTGACGCCCACCGCCTCGCCCAGCTCCTTTTGGGTCATGCCCGCGCGCTTGCGGAATTTTTGTATTTGAAGCCCTATGATCTCTATATCCATATTTTCCTCCTAATACTAATGAAGATTTGCCTGTACAAGCCACGCTTTATTTATAGCTCATTTGCCGCTTGAATTCAAGAGACGCAAACTGGAGAAAAATCAAGCGCGGATTGATTGAGCTTGTCAAAAAAGGGCATAGCCCTTTTTTGACAACTCCCAATTCCCTTTTGTGTTCCCGATGTGTCTGAACCTCGCTCGGCGTGGATATTCATCCACCAGTGTGCATAAAAGTACCCGCCAGCAAATTTGCTGGCGGAGATAATCGCAAAGACCCCTGCCACATTAAAACATGGTGGCAGGGGGACGGTAAAAAGCAGGTTCCGCAGTATCCTAATATGTTTCCATTTGCCCGCATAGCATAGTATAAAAACCAAATCGCTCATAAAACGGCTTCAAGCGTTCTTCATAAACCACTGAAATCATGTAGATACGCTTTTCTTTCAGATATTCGATCATTTTATTCATCAGGTCTGTGCCAATCCCTTTGCCTTGGTGATCCGGACTAACCATTAAATCCTGAATATAAGCATCTGTTACTCCGTTTGATACACAATCAATATACCCAATCAGTTTTTCATTTTCATAAACCGCAATATGGTAATAGGATGTCATCAAAGGGCTTTTATACTCGTTTTCCATCCTGTTCCAACCCACAGATTCACGCAAATCCGCCAACGCTTTTTCAGACACTTTTTCATTGAATTTGAATACCAATATGTTCATCCTCTCTCGTGGAAGATTTGTGTCGTTATATTACGATTTGCCGAACAGCAGCCCACTTGAGTTTTATTATACCACCCAAATATGAAGAAATCTACTGTCCTTTAAAGCGGGGTGAGTTATAGTCATGCAGATTGAGAATTATTCATGCTTTTGGTCGGGAACACAAAGTCGAGTTGGGACTTTGACAAAGGGGATACGTTCAGATTTTTCCGACGTACATGCCGCCGGAAAAATATTTGATCTTGAGTTTTTTGACAGTCTGAATCAAGCGCGGATTGATTATGCGCTTCAAAATTGAAAACGCGCGGCATTTTCAAGCCGCGCGTATATTTTTTCTGTTTTGCCTATCCTTCCTCCACCGCGGTGAGCTCTTTGCGGACGGTCAGGACCATGGCGGTGAAGCAGGCGATGCCGCCGACGAAATTTGAGATCGGCTCGGCGACAAATACGCCGTTTACGCCGAGGCCCGCCACGGAGGGGAGTATCAGCGTCAGGGGTATGACGATGAACGCCTTGCGAAGGAGGGAGAAGAACACAGCCTGACGGGACTTGCCAAGCGCCACGAAGGCGGACTGCCCGGAAAATTGAAGCGCCATCATGAATATGCCGAAGAAGTAGATGTGCAGGGCTGGGACGCCGTAGGTCACAAGATCGGAGCTGTCGTTGAAGAGCCTTATGAACGCCTGGGGGAACAGGAAAAGCACGAGCCATGCGCAGCAGGTGAACGCCACGCACACCACCGTCATGAACCTTATGCTCTCCAGCACGCGCCCGTTCTTTTTCGCCCCGTAGTTGAAGCTTATCACCGGCTGAGCCCCGCCGGTGAGCCCCTGGACGGGGAGGGTGATTATCTCCCGCACAGAGTTTATGACGGTCATGACCCCCACGTACAGGTCACCCATGTCACCGCCCACGCGCTTTAGTGTGGCGTTGCAGATTATCTGGACAGACCCGTTGGTGACCGCCATTATGAAGCCCGAAAGCCCCAGGGCGCATATGTCACCGATGAGCCGCCCCTCAAGGCGCAGTCCCCGGAGCGTCAGGGGCACCACCGCCCTTTTGCCGGCGAGGAACAGGTATACCCACGCCGCCGAGACGCCCTGGCTTATGACTGTGGCGATCGCCGCGCCGCGCACCCCCAGGTCAAAGGCGAATATAAAGAGCGGGTCGAGGATAAGGTTCAGCGCCGCGCCGATGAGAACCGTAAGCATACCCGTGACGCCGAAGCCCTGGGCGTTGACGTAGGAGTTCATGCCAAGGCTCGTCATGACAAAGAGCGTCCCCAAAAGGTATACGGATATGTAGCTCTCCGCGTAAGGGTACGTGTCATCGCTGGCGCCGAATAGGTAGAGTATGGGTCTTCTCGCCGCGTAGCATAGTCCCGCCAGCGCCACGCCGGAGATGAGCAGCAGGAGGAAGGAGGTGCCCATTATCCGCTCCGCCCGCCTCCTGTCCCCGGCGCCCCGCGCCATGGAAAAGAGCGGCGCGCCGCCGATACCGAAAAGCTGGGTGAAGGCGGAGATGATAGTGATTATGGGCAAACACAGCCCCACGCCTGTGAGCGCCGTGGTCCCTACGCCCTCGATATGCCCGATGTAGACCCTGTCCACCACGTTATACAGCACATTTATGAGCTGCGCCAATGTCATGGGAAGCGCAATCCTGAGAATGCTCCTCTTGACATTGCCGGTCCCGAAATCTCCAACAACCCCAGCCATTTTTCCCACACCTTCCTTTTTAAAAATTATACCTCAAACGGTCGGGAATTTCAATCGAGCCTTGAATAATGACGAAAGCAAAAATTACTTGACATTTCGTCTTTTTGACGGTAAAATAAAGGATGGTATTTTTTCAAGATGCTATCCTACCGTACATCAATGGGGATATGAACGGTGCTGACATACATTATTTTCATTGAGTGTGGTATTTTGGTGTTTCGGAATCGTATCGAATAATTTACAATTTATAGAAAGGGAGGTGTTTTATCTCAATATGTGGATCGCAATAGCAGCACTGCTGGGTCTTGTCCTGGGGGCGGGTGGGATGTTTGCCCTTGTCCAGATGAAGCGCAAGCGTGACCAGCGCACCATCGAGGACGCCGAGGAGCAGGCCAAGCAGATCATCAATGACGCCATAAAGAGCGCGGAAAACAAAAAGCGCGAGGCGCTTTTGGAGGCCAAGGAGGAGATACACGCAAGCCGTACCGAGTACGAGCGTGAGGTAAAGGAACGCCGCGCGGAGCTTTCAAAGCAGGAGCGCCGTCTTCAGCAGAAGGAGGAGGCGCTGGACAAGAAGACGGAGAACATCGAGCGCAAGAACGACCAGATCACCAAGAAGCTCTCCGAGCTGGACGCCGCCAAGGAGGAGGTCGCCCTTGTCAAGAGGGGCCAGCTTGAGATGCTGGAGAAGATCTCCGGCTACACAGTTGACGAGGCAAAGGCATACCTCATCAAGAACGTTGAGACAGAGTGCACCCACGAGGTCGCCATGAAGATTAAGGAAATCGAGGCGCGCTTCAAGGAGGAGTCCGACGAGAAGGCAAAGGAGGTCATAAGCCTCGCCATCCAACGCTGCGCCGCCGACCATGTGGCGGAGGCGACGGTCTCCGTGGTCCCGCTGCCCAACGACGAGATGAAGGGCAGGATCATAGGGCGCGAGGGACGCAACATACGCAGTATAGAGAACCTCACGGGCGTGGACCTCATCATTGACGACACACCGGAGGCCATAACGGTCTCCAGCTTTGACCCGGTCCGCCGCGAGATAGCGCGTCTGGCGCTGGAGAAGCTCATTCAGGACGGGCGCATCCACCCCACGCGCATTGAGGAAATGGTTGAAAAGGCCCGCCGGGAGGTGGACGCCACCATCAAGGCGGAGGGCGAGCGTGCCGTATTTGAGACAGGCGTGCGCGGCCTGCACCCGGAGCTGGTGAAGCTCCTTGGGCGCCAGAAGTACCGCACCAGCTACGGTCAGAACGTTTTGAACCACTCCAAGGAGGTCGCCCACATCGCGGGGCTCCTTGCCTCCGAGCTGGGCGTGGACGTGGCCACCGCAAAGCGCGCGGGACTTCTCCACGACCTGGGCAAGTCCGTGGACCACGAGATGGAGGGCTCACATGTCCAGCTGGGCGTGGAGCTTGCCCGCCGCTATCACGAGTCCGAGGAGGTCATCCACGCCATCGAGGCGCACCACGGCGACGTGGAGCCCCACACCATCATCGCCTGCCTTGTCCAGGCGGCAGACACCATCTCCGCCGCGCGTCCCGGCGCGCGCCGCGAGAACATTGAAAGCTACATCAAGCGTCTTGAAAAGCTTGAGGAGCTCACAGGCTCCTTCAAGGGCGTTGAGACGAGCTACGCTATCCAGGCGGGGCGTGAGATACGCATAATGGTCAAGCCTGAGGAGGTATCCGAGGACGAGATGGTCCTGCTTGCCAGGGACATCGCCAGAAAGATCGAGCAGGAGCTTGAGTACCCAGGACAGATCAAGGTGAATCTCTTCCGCGAGACCAAGGCCGTGGAGTACGCAAAATAACACGGACAGATTGGAAAGCCTCCGGCTGTTTGCCGGAGGCTTTTTTGAAGGAGAATGGGAATGGAGCGAATCAAGAACGCGGCTCTCATAATCCTTGCCGCCGCCCTGATTGCCGGTGGGGCGTGGGTTGGGAACCTTTATCTCAACATCTCCGCCGGGGACGCGGAGCTTGAGGAAACCCGCGCCGAGGTATCTGCGCTGGAGGAGAAGGTGCGGGAGCTGGAGAGCAGACCGGAGACGGAACCGGAACCGGGACCGGAACTGGAGCCGCCGAAGGAGCCGGTACAGAAGGCGCCGCCCGCCGGTGCGCCCACGGGCAGGGAGATTCTTGAAGCCCATCGGGTAGTCGCGCACGCGTTGGGTCCCAGTGAGGACTGGCAGGGCAGAAATTGCGTTGAAGGCT
This sequence comes from uncultured Oscillospiraceae bacterium, assembly GCA_947588955.1. Lineage (GTDB taxonomy): Bacteria > Bacillota > Clostridia > Oscillospirales > Oscillospiraceae > RUG626. The sequence goes on from CANPYX010000026.1 coordinate 19,411, forward strand.
TTGAAAAGGCGTATGAAAACGGCACCCGCGTCTTCGAGGCGGACATAATCTTCACCGCCGACGGCGAGCTGGTCCTGCGCCACGACTGGGGTGCCAGCATAGGCGAGGGGGACAAACCCGGCGACGTTTTGACGCTGGAGGAATACGAATCCTTCAACCCGATACTCGGCAAATACACCGCCATGACCTTTCGCGACCTTTTGGAGCTTATGGACAGATATCAGGACATCGTCGTCGTGACGGACACCAAGCACACGGACCCTGAGGTCGTCTCCGTGCAGTTTACGAAGCTCCGCAACGACGCGGAGGAGTCGGGTCTGCTCTACCTCTTTGACAGGATATACATTCAGCTGTACAACCGGCGCATGTATGACGCCCTTGAGCGGATTGACCACTTCCCCCACTACATTCTGACCCTTTACGCCTCCGGGTTCAACAACACCATGGAGCAGTTTCAGGACTACGCACTTTTCTGTAACGAAAACGGCATTGAGGGTATAACCATGTGGAATTACTGGTGGAGGCCGGAATACAAGGAGGTCCTTGAAATGTTCGAGCTGCTCTCCTGGGTCCACACGGTTGACGACGAAAAGGAGGCGAGGTCGCTCCTTGAGCAAGGGGTCACCGGCGTCTACACCAACTCCCTCACCGAGCCTCAGTTAGCGCCGGAATCGGAACCGGAACCCGAAACGGAGACTGAAACGGAGCTCGAGGAACAGATATAAATTTGCTTTACAGCAGAAAAAATTTTCGGAAACGTCCGCAGACGTTTCCGAAAATTTTTTGCACGTTCCCCTTCAAAAAAAGGGCTTTCGCCCTTTTTTTGACCGTTAGTCGCTCTCAATGAGTCCGTATCCGCCGTTGTTGCGCTTGTAGACTACGGCGAATCTGCCCTCGTCGTCCTGGTTCTTGAATACGAAAAACTCGTGCTCAAGAAGGTTCATCTGCAAAATCGCCTCGTCGACGGTCATGGGTTTGATGGAGAATCGCTTGGTGCGCACCACGTTGAATTCCTCGTCCTCCTCGTCGTCGGGGACGACTACCGGGGGCTTGATCTCCCGCTCAAAGGCTCCGTCACGGAGCTTTTTCTCCAGGCGGGTCTTGTTCTTGCGTATCTGCCGCTCAATGGAGGCGGCGGCGGAATCAATTGAGGCGTACATATCCCCCGTAGTCTCGGTCACCCGGTAGATCATCCCGCCGGCACGGATGGTGGCCTCAACAATGAAGCGCCCGCGCTCCATGGAGAAGGTCACAGAGGCGTCCGCCTCGCTTTTGAAAAGCCTGTCCAGCTTCCCCAGCTTCTTCTCCGCGTATGCCCTCACATCCTCGGAGACCTGCAGCTTCTTCTCGGCAAAAGTAAACCTCATTTCGTCCACTCCTTTCTGTGTACAGAGAGCTCTTATGCCCCCCGTGACAGCATTATAACACAGGCTGTGTAAAAAATGAACAAATATTTTGAAAATTTCATAAATATTTTTTGTAAATTCACAAACCCTCACAGCACCTCGGTGGCGTGGCGGGTGACGTGGCAGCCGATGTTGACAACGCAGGCGGTGCCGGCGATGTGGGAGGCGAAGGCGTTTATATTCACCGCCAGCGCCGTGGTCCTGCCGCCGAAGCCCTGGGGACCGATGCCCATGCGGTTTATCTTTTCCAGAACACGCCTTTCCATGTCTGCGTAAAACCCGTCATCGCTGCGCCTGTCCACGGAGCGGGTGAGGGCGAGCTTCGCCATATGCGCCGCCTTCTCCACCGTGCCTCCTATGCCCACGCCCACCACCACGGGAGGGCAGGGGTCCGCGCCGGCTATGCTCACCGTCTCCGCGATAAAGTCCTCAAACTCCTCAATTTTCGCCGAGGGCAGGAACATTTTCATTCGGCTCTTGTTCTCGCTTCCGAAGCCCTTGGGGGCGACGGCGAGGGTCAATCTGTCCCCCGGCACGAGGCGCGTCCATATGACGGGCGGGGTGTTGTCGCCGGTGTTGACCCGGCGGAAGGGGTCCGCCACCACGGATTTGCGGAGATAGCCGTTGACGTAGCCCCGGCGGACGCCCTCGGTTATCGCCTCCTCAAAGTCCCCGCCGGTGATGTGGACCTCCTGCCCCAGGTCGGCGAAGACCACCGCCATGCCGGTGTCCTGGCATATGGGAAGGCCGTTGTCCGAGGCGCACCTGAAATTTTCCACCATGTCGCAAAGGGCGCCGCGCCCCGCCTCCGAGGGCTCCCTCTCCGCCGCCGACTCAATCGCCGCGCGAAGGTCGGGCGTCAGCACCGTCGCCGCGCGGATACAAAGGCGCTCGATGGCGTCGGTTATGGCAAAAGCTTCTATTTCTCTCATGGTCCCCTCCGAATAAATCAAATATTGTGAAATAAGTATATCACATTCCCGCGAGATGTGGTACAATAATTGCGGCGCAAATCATTTTTTTCGGAGGCGCGTATGTCAAGAGAGCTTACCCGCGCGCAGCTCATCGAGCGGAGCATAATAAAAAAATACCGGGGGGAGCTGTGGAACCCCTTCACCTACGCCATAAACAGATACGAGCTCATAAAGCCGGGGGACTCCATCGCCGTGTGCGTCTCCGGCGGGAAGGACTCGATGCTGCTGGCGAAGCTCATGCAGGAGCTCCACCGCCACACCGCCGTGCCCTTTGACCTGCGCTATATCGTCATGGACCCGGGGTACAACAGGGAGAACAGGGAGAAGATCGAGCTCAACGCGGCGCTCCTGGAGCTGCCGGTGGAGATATTTGAAAGCGACATTTTCGCCGTCGCCAACTCCCAGGAGAGGAACCCCTGCTACCTCTGCGCGCGTATGCGCAGAGGGTATCTTTACGCAAAGGCGCGGGACCTGGGGTGCAACAAGATAGCTCTGGGGCACCACTTCAACGACGTCATCGAGACAACGCTGATGGGAATGCTCTTCGGCGCGCAGCTCCAGGCGATGATGCCCAAGCTCCACAGCACGAACTTCCCCGGAATGGAGCTGATACGCCCGCTCTACTGCGTCCACGAGGAGGACATCGTCGCCTGGGCGCGGTACAACGGGCTCGAATTCCTGCGCTGTGCCTGCCGCTTCACCGAGGGGCTGGAGTCCGGGGAGCTGTCCGGGAAGCGGAGGGAGACGAAGGAGCTCATAAGGGAGCTCAAGAAGACCAACCCCAACGTGGAAAAGTCCATCTTCAACGCCATTCACGAGGTGAGCCTGGACACCTTCCCCGTCTACAAAACGCGGGGCGTGGAGCACTCCTTTCTGGAGCGGTACGACGAGGGGAAAATTTGAATCGGGCTATTGCTTTTTCGCGGCGCTTGTGGTATGCTTAAACAAGAATGATTCCTGTTAGGGGTGATGGCATGGCGATAGAGAGAAGGAGCGAGAAGCGCGAGGCGGTGCTGTCGCTTCTCCGCTCGGTCAAATGCCACCCCTCGGCGGAGTGGGTCCACGCGCGTCTCAGGGAGACGTACCCCGGTCTGAGCCTGGGGACGGTTTACCGGAACCTCCGCCAGCTCACAGAGGAGGGGCTTGTAAGGAGCGTGGGCGTGATAGACGGGCAGGAGCGGTTTGACGGGAACGTTTCGCCCCACTGCCACTTCGTCTGCTCCAAATGCGGCGCCGTGACGGACGTGGAGCTCCCCGTGGGCGCCGGCGCGGTGAAAAGCGCGGAAAGGCTAACCGGCGGCATGGTCGACGGGGTGGAGGTGCGCTTCACCGGTCTGTGCGCCGGATGCAGGCAAGAGGATATACAGGTCTGAACCTTGTATATACATATTTCAAATCTTTTACACTGGAGGTAACACTATGAAGAAATGGGTCTGCCCTGTCTGCGGGTATGTTTATGAAGGCGAGAATCCCCCTGAGTTCTGCCCCGTCTGCAAGGTCCCAGGAAGCAAGTTCAAGCCCATGGAGGACACAGCCAAGCTCGCCGCCGAGCACGAGTTCGGCATCTACGCCAAGACTGTGAAGAACAACGCCGACATATCCGAGGAGGACAAGAAGTACATCTTTGACCAGCTCATGGCAAACTTCAACGGCGAGTGCTCCGAGGTGGGAATGTACCTGTGCATGGCGCGCATCGCCCACCGGGAGGGCTATCCCGAAATCGGCCTCTACTGGGAGAAGGCGGCATACGAGGAGGCGGAGCACGCCGCCAAGTTCGCCGAGCTCCTGGGCAGCGACCTGGAGCCCAACATGAAGGCCGACACCAAGGCAAACCTCGCCTGGCGCGTTGACTGCGAGTTCGGCGCCACCCAGGGCAAGTTCGACCTTGCCGCCTGCGCCAAAAAGAACGGCCTGGACGCCATTCACGACACCGTGCACGAAATGGCCCGCGACGAGGCGCGTCATGGGAAGGCGCTGAAGGGGCTGCTGGAAAGATATTTCAAATAAGCCGTTATTACTGAATAAACCTGTTTTCAAAAGCTTCAAACCCCTTGGGACACAAGGGGTTTGAAGCTTTTAGGGGGGGTATTTCAAGGAGTGGTGAAGTGAAAACACAGCAATAATAAGAAATCCCACTTTTCACAAAAAAGTGGGACTCAGAGTGGGAGTACAGGCCTTGCAAAACCATAAAAGTGGGATTGAAAAAGGCAAAATTCCACTTTTGACTAAAATCCACATCATGTGCAATTATCCCATGCCTACTGACACAATATCTTGACTTGAAAATACATTTTCAGGTTTATTATCCATATAATGGGATTTATGAGCAAATTGGAATCTATATAATAATGAAGTGGAAAGGTTTATTATGGAAGAAATATCTCTCTGCATTATGACAAGGGAGCTTTGCCAAGAATTATATAGGGATTGGCAAAACGACCCTGCCATTTACATGGACATGGATAAATTTGAACCTTATCAATACAATGAAGCAGTAGTAGACAGGTATTTTATATCAAAGCAATCTCCATCCCGTGTTTTATTTGCGATTATGAAAGGCAGCACGCCGATAGGTGAACTTCAACTAAAGCAGATAGACTGGGAATGCAAAGAATGTACTTTGAGCATCCACCTGCAAAATGACGCTGTAAAAGGGCATGGATATGGAACGGCGGCAGAAAAGCTGGCTCTGAAATATGCTTTCGACACGCTGGGAATGAACGCTGTAAATGCGGATACCGTTATCAAGAATACACGAAGCCAGCACGTTCTTGAAAAAGTCGGGTTCAAGTACATAGAAGAAAAGGGCGGCTTCAAGTATTATCGTTTTGTGCGGTAACCTCCATTTTGTCAGCAACCATTATATTTAGCACAGCGGTGCGGATTTTGTAAAGAAAAAATATCCAAAATTTTGCGGGGCGCTTTTTCCGCAAAGAAAAGTATATTTTTACTTGAACAGCGCGGGAGGTAATGCTATAATATTTTAAACCGTTCCGGCAAAAAACGGAAATTTATTTCAGGAGGAATATTAAAATGGACGAAAAATATGTCTGCCCCTGCGGCTATGAGTACGACCCCGAGGTGGGCGACCCCGACAACGGCATCGAGCCCGGCACGCCCTTTGAGGACCTTCCCGACGACTGGGTCTGCCCCATATGCGGACTGGGCAAGGACTCCTTCGAGCAGGAATAAACTGCGGCTGGCGGTTAAGCTGACGGTAAAAGGAGTGATTTTATGGACCCCAAAGCCCTTTACAAGCTGACCTACGGCGTATATCTGCTGTCCGCCCGCGAGGGGGACAGGGACAACGCCTGCATAATCAACACAGCCGTCCAGACGGCGTCGAATCCCAACAGGATCTCCATAGCCGCTGTCCGCGGCGGCTTCACCCACGACATGATAGCGAGGACCGGGGAGTTCAACATCTCCTCCATCACCCAGGAGGCGGATATGGAGCTTTTCCGTCGCTTCGGTATGCAGTCCGGCAGGGACACGGACAAGCTGGCGGGCTTTACCGACGTCGCCAGGAGCGCCAACGGGCTCCTTTACCTGACGGCTGCGTGCAACGCCTTTATGTCCGTGAAGGTCACGGGCTCCCTGGATCTGGGCTCCCACACGCTGTTTGTGGGGGAGATGACGGACGGTCAGGTGCTCTCCGGCGCGCCCTCCGCCACATATGAGTATTACCAGACCGTGATAAAGCCCGGCGCCGCCCCCGCGCCAAAGGCGTCCCAAAAGCCGGTGAAAAAGTGGCTCTGCCCCGTCTGCGGCTACGTCCACGAGGGCCCCGAACCGCCGGAGACCTGCCCCCTGTGCCATATCCCCGGCAGCAGATTTGTCGAGATTGAGTGACAAAAAATCCGTGAATTTTGGAAAATTCACGGATTTTTTGCGCGTTGCGCCTTTAAATAATGCCGGGGAGGTCAAAAGACTCGTTTATTGGCACGTTGATGCCGAGGACCGTGTGCTGGAGCACCCTTTCAAAGACCACGTCGTAGGTGAAGGTGTCCAGGTCAACCCTTATGAGGGAGATTATGTAGGTTTTTCCCGTGTCGGAGGACAGCTTTTCCCCATAGCCCTCGGAATCGGTTTTCCAGAAGTACACGTATTTTCCCTCGCCGTAGAAGCTTTCTGAATACACAGCGCCGTTTACGCTTTTGAGAGGGTCCCGGACGAGCGGGGAGGAATTACCGTCCGCGTCCGTCACCGTGAGCTCCCCGTCAATGACGCTGACAGTGAGCCCGTTGTACTCGTGCGTCCGCGCGCCGGGGCTGTTGTATAACGCGCGCTCAAAGGACGCGTCCTTGCCGCACCCGCTGAGGGCGAGGCAGACGGCGAGGGCGAGGAGCGGCGCGGCGGGCTTAAATTTATGCTTTCCGCCGCCCGTGAGGGCGGTTTTGTATCTTTTACGGATGAGCAGGACGCATACGGCGCATATAAATACGGCGCCCGCGCATGTCAAAGCGAGCTCCGGCGGGCCCACCTCGCGAAATACGGCGACGCTCTCGCCGGTAACGGCGTCGACGGCGAATTTGCTCCCTTTGATATACCCCATCGCCGACATGAGGGACGAGGGCAGCGGGAGTGAGTATTGAAGGGACCTGTCAAGCCCGATTAAGGGCAGAAGGACAAGGGCCGTGGACAGAAAGGCGGAGAGGGCGAACTGCCCGCACAGGGCGGAAAAGAGGAGCGTAAGCAGGGCAAGCTCCGCCGAGCCCAGGAGCCGCAGACCCGCCGCCAGCGCCTCGGCTCCCCAGAGGGGCAGGGTTTTTTCGGCTGTCCCCAGGCTCTCCACGCTCTGCATGGGGTAATCGGGGTGGGGAAGGCCGTATTTGAGGGCGTAAAACGCGAGCCTTATGAGGTCCGCGGAAACCGACAGGCCGGCGGCGAGGGTCAGGGCGAGGAGGAGCTTTTTTGAGCCGTAGAGCCGCCGCCCCTCCCGGGAGGTGAGCGCCAGGGGCTCCATGCCGCTTGACGCCTCGGCGCAGTAGACGGGGACGCACAGCAGTATTATCGCGGCAGCCAGCGGAAGGTCCGGCAGCCGCTCCGCCAAAAGTCCCGCCCAGCCGTTGGCGTCCAGAAAGAAGCGGTTTTCCCTGCCCTCGTTTACGTAGAGGTACTGCTTGTAGAGCACGTCGAAGCCCTCGCCCGCGCCATCGGCGTCCCGCGCCCGCGCCTCCAGAAGCTCCGCCTTCTCCGGCGTCCAGGGGCCCTCCACCGCCCGAAGCTCGGCGAGGTACTGCCCGCGGTAAAGCGCCGCGTCGGGGTTCACCGGGGAGTCGGACAAGATGAGTACGGCAAGCTCGGCAAGGAAAAATAGCGCGATAACCAGTGCTCCGCGGTTCGATTTCAGGAGCTTTTTAAGCTCAAATTTCATCATTTCCGTCATCATTTTCGCGTCATAGCCCCCTTTTGAAGCTTGTTTTTCCCGCCAAAAAGGAGGGCGAGGACGGCGGCGCAGACGCCCAGGAGGAATGTAAACACGAGCCCCGCCTGCCAGGTCAGGACGGGAATGTCAAGCGGCTTGACAAACTCCGTCCTGCCGAATAAAAGCCGGTTCACAAGCAGGGAATAGGGATTCAGCACCTTGAAAAGGGCGCGGGAGGAGTACCCCCACCTGGCGCCAGCGAGGGTACACAGGAGAAACACTCCGGTGCCCAGGGCAAAGGGCGCAAGGGCGTGGCGACCGACCTCGCTCAGAAGCAAAAACACCATTCCCAGCGCCCAGAAGCCCAGCGCGCGTGTCAGAGCGCCGGCGGCGCTGTACGCGAACAGCGTCAGCTCCACAGACGCCTCCTTAAAGCCGCTCACCGCGTACACGGGCATATTTCCCGCGTCCGTCAGGTTGGACATGAGGGCAAAGCCCGCGAAATCCACGGCGGAGAACCACACGGAGACGGCAAAAATGTACGCCGTCGCCGCCGTAATCTTGGCAAGGACGGAGGGGATACCGCCGCCGGCGGAGGTGAGAATGAGCTGCGTCATACGGCACTGGCTGTCACAGGCGAAGGACCGGGAGAGGGCGTAGAGCACCAGGAGGAATATGAGCACCGTGGAAAAATCGTAGTTAAGATAGAGCTTCCAGCCCTCGGTGAAGTAAAAGTCCGTGATCTGCCGCCCGGAGTAAAGGCGGGCGATGGCGGCGTTTTTCCGCGCCTCGTATTTGTTGCCGAGGCTTTCGTAGAGCTCCACGTTTTCCGATGCCGCCCGGACCACCTCAAGGGCGCTGTTCCTGTAGGTGTAGAACCGCTCCATGGGGTCCACGTAGTACCGCTCCAGGAGGTTCCTGTCGCTGTAAAGATTGCCGGTAAGCGTCCCCTCCACGCCGCCGTGGGTGGTGGCGGTGAGGTCGTGCGTCGCCTCCTCCAGGGGGCGGTAAACCTTCAAAAGGGCGTTTATCTTGTCAAGCGTTATCTCACCGCTGTATTTTTCGTACTGCTCCCAATATACGCGTTTCCAGTCCTCATCTGCCTCTATCCAGGAGAGGTCCCGGAGGGTGCCGGCGATCTTGAACAGGTCAAAGACCGTGAACAGGAGCAGGGCGATGAGTATCGGGAGGCGCAGAAAGAGCTTTTTCATCTCAAAGCCGGCGAGCCTCATACCTCTGCCTCCCCGAAGTGTGAGAGGAACACGTCCTCAAGGTTGGGCTCCGCGTGGACGGCGGCGGGGTGGGGCATTGAGCGGGAGACAATGCGGAGAGTGACCGTACCGCCGCCCCGGTGCATGTTGCTTATGTTGAAGCTGTCGAACTGCCCCAGGTCCTCGCTCTCCGGCACCGTCACGGTCCAGACGAGCCCGGCGCACTCGCTCTCAAGGCTTTGGGGCGTATCCTGGCAGATGAGGCGGCCCTCCTTCAATATTATCACCTCGTTGGCGATAAACTCCACGTCGGAGACGATATGTGTGGCGAGAAGCACCATTCGGTCCTTGGAAAAGCGGGTTATCAGGTTGCGGAAGCGTATGCGCTCCCGTGGGTCGAGGCCGGCTGTGGGCTCGTCCAGAATGAGAATGGCGGGGTCGGAGAGCATCGCCTGGACGATGCCCACCCGCTGGCGCATACCGCCCGACAGAGCCCCCACCTTTTTATCGCCCGAATCCCCCAGGTTCACGGTGTCAAGAAGCTCCCGCGCCCGCTTTCGCCCCGCGTCGGCGGGGATACCCTTCAGGGCGCACATGTACGCCAAAAACTCCGACACCGTGAAATCGCGGTAAAACTCCGGGTACTGGGGCAGGTAACCGATTTGGGACAGGAACTCCCGCCCCAACGCCCGCGTGTCCGTGCCGTCCACGGTGACGGAGCCGGAGTCCGCCCGCGCAAGGCCCACCAGGACGCTTATGAGCGTTGTCTTCCCCGCCCCGTTCGCCCCCAGGAGCCCGTAGACGCCGCCGGTGAGGGTGGCGGAAAAGTCGCGGAGGGCGTATTTCCGCCGGTAGCGTTTTGAGATGTTTTCAAATCTTATTTCCATATTCACGCCTCACTCAAAGGACAAAACCGTGACACGCGCCGGTACGTCCGAGAACCCGCCAGTCTTCACAACGCACAGCTTCAAATCGTCCAAAATGAGGATACCCGGCGCGGCGTCGAAGGCGTCCTCGTTTTCGTCGGTGACGGTGTACTCCAGCCGCAGGCTGTCGTCCCGCGTACCGTAGACGCGCACTGTCAAGCTGCCGTCAAACGCGGCTGTGGCGAAATACCCACCGTCACGGGAAACGAAAAGGTCGCCGGCGCCCTCCGGCGCTGAGTGCCTGTAAACGGCGTAGGTGAGGCTGTCCACGTCCGCCACCGCCATCGCGCCGGAGGCGGTAAAGAAGCTTTCATTAAAAAGCATCTTACCCCCGGCATACCCCACCGGTCCCTGGGGGTCGAAGCCGTCAAAGCCGGCGCAGGCAAGGCCCTCGCCGTCAAGACCCACGCTGCCGAAATGGGTGTTGTCGGAAAAAATCAGCTTTGAGGAGTCCTCGCTGAACCACAGGCCCGTCGCCATTGTGACGCCGCCGTTCCCATCTGAGCCGCCGCGAAAATCAAGGGGAAGCGTGACCTTACGTGTCTCCCTGTCATAGAGGTATATCCCGTCATTCATAACGGAGAAAGCGGCGTAACGCCCGTCCGGGGAGACGGCGGCGCACATGATATTCTTATCCCCGCCGGCAACGGCGGAAAGGGAGAACCGGTCCAGCTCCGAAAGCGAGCTGTCGAGAAAGACGCACACCGTGCCGACCGTGCCGGAGCCGTCCGGCGTCAGCGCGGCGGTCCCGCCATTCTCCTCCGCCTCACCCACGGCGCAGAAGCCTCCGGCGATAGGATGGAACGTGACGCTCTTGAGGCCGGGGACCGGTCCCTCCGCCAGGACCTCGCCGGAGCTCATGTCAACAAGGCGCAGCCCGTCCGACCTCCTGACAAGCACCGTGCCGCCCTCTCCGTACCACAGCGAACGGACGGCGCTGTCCATGACCTCCGGCGCGGCAAGGACAGTCCCGGCGTTCCCGCCGCTCCCGTCCCGGTCATCCGGCGAGGCCCCGCTTCCGTCAAGCCTGTCGCCGTCCCAGATGGGGACGGATCTTGTCTTTATAAGCTGAAAGCCGCGTATATCGTCCTTTTCTCCGCCCACGGCGCATACGGCGGCGTAATAGGTGGTCACCGCCTCCGGCAGATCGGCAAGCGTCAGGTCGGCCTCCACCCGCGCCGCCTTGCCCTTCTCCAGCGTGACCTCCCGGAAGATGTCCTCACCGTCCGTCATCGGGGTGTTGTCGGCGAAAAACGAGACGCGGTACGTGAGCCCCGGTATCCCGCAGATGTCCACGGCGATGTGGAGCGTGTCCCTTCCCGTTATCTCAATATCGTTAAGCTCCTCTTTCCCGTCAAAGGTGTCAAATACATAGACGTTCTCATCAAGCTTGTCCTCCCGCGTCTCGCCGTCGCCGGTGGACATACCGATTTGGGGACCCAGGTTTTCCTCCACGAACCGGGCTGTCATCAGCTCGTTTTTCACCGAGACGCCGGAAAGCGCCGCCAGGGTCTTGCCCTCCGGCGCGTCGGGTTCCGGATCGGAGGAGAAGCTTATGGGGTAAGAGCCGGTCACCGCGTTTCCGTAGAGCCCAAAGCTTGAGGAGCTCACCATGTCCGGCTCAAAGCCGGCGTTGAAAAGGTCCGCCACCGTCAGCGTCACCGTATCCCCCGCCCTGCCGGTGACGGGTACGAAAACAAAGGAAAAATGCTCCTCCGTGTTGTCCTCGCCGAGGGTGAAGGGGTGCATGTAGGCGTATTCCCCCTCGCCGTTCAGTCTGTAGGGCTGGGGGATGCCGTCGAGGAAAAGCAAAAAGCCCACGCTCCTCCCGGTGCCCTCGCCTGTCGCGAGGTAGGGGACCCGGAGCTCGCCGCCTGTGTACTCAAGGGGGTCCTGAGTGTCCGGCGCGTGGGATACGGAGCCCAGAACGTCCGGCGGTGCCTCGTAGTCAAACGGGTTGGAGGTGAAATCGCCGTCAACGGGTGGGGTCTCCACTCTTCCGCAGGCGGCAAGAAGGGAAACGATAAGACACATGATGACTAAAACTGCTGTTTTTTTCATAAAAAACCTCCCTGTATCCATTTAAGATACAGGGAGATTTTAATTCAGGACGGTCAAAAAAGAGTCAAGCCGGTGGGATTTTTTCAAAAAAGCTGTTCGGTTACACGCCGCGCCGCCGAAAATCAGGAGGGGAGATAGCTGACGGAACAACTTCTGCCCTCCAGCGCCTTTTGGATGGCTTCGCTGTCCTCAAAGCGGGCTGTTATAAACTGAAGGTTTTTGAGGTCGCATAGCTCCGACCAGTCGTCGGAATACAGGCTGAACAGGTTGACGTTTTTCAGTTCGGTCAGCGCGGCTATGGGTCCGGCGTCCAGCCGGAGCCCGCCGCGGATGTCCAAAACGGTGAGGGATCTCATTCCCTGTATACCGTCGATTGATTTAAGGTTTGAAAAATCAATATACAGATTCGTAAGGTCCGTAAGTCCGGAGATCGCCGACAGATCCTCAAGCTCCTCTCCGCTCCATGCGTAAAGTGAGCAAAGCCGCGTCATGCCCCCTATCGCCGCGAGGGTCTCGGCGCTTACCGGACGGACTGACAAAAAGTCAACGCGCGAAAGCCTTTCCACGCCGTCCATGGAGAGCTCCGGGCAATCGTGGAGCTCAAGGCTCGTGAGGGCGGGGAAATCCGCGAGGATGTCAAGGCTTGTTACCAGCGTCGCCCCGATGTTGAGCCTTGAGAGCTTCGTAAGCTCCTTCAAGGGGGAAAGATCCGAGACGGGGTTGTCGCTTATATAAAGCTCCCTCAGCTCCGGACAGCCGCCCAGGGGCGTCAGGTTCTCGATTTTGTTCCCGTGAAGAGCCAGATTCTCGATTTTCGTCCCCGAAAGAGGCGAGAGATCGGTGATCTCCTGATTGCAGAGCGAGAGCTCGGTGAGGTTTTTGAAATTCGGAATGTCCTCCAGGGTGTCCACGGTGCCGCCCGCCATGGTGTCAAAATACTGCCCGTCCAGGGAAAATTCCTTCCCGTGGATGAGTATGCGTTCCCACCCGTCAAAGGGGTATGTGCCGGCGATTTGGATTGATGTTATTTTATCCAGGTCGCCGCGCGTGACCACCCTCACATCCTTCCCCAGCTGCCTTGCCACCTCCCTGCCGATAAGGGGAGACGCAAAGGAGTATATCCTGCTCTCATCCGGTATGCCGCCGATGAGGGCAATGGCAAGCACCGCCGCTGTTACAAGCGCCGCCGCGATTACGGAAACCAAAATCTTCGGACGGCGCCTCACGCGCAAAAGCGCCCTTTTGACCTCCTTGGCGGATTGATACCTGTCCTTTGGGTCAAAGCGCGTGCATTTCGCCACAACCCTGCCAAGCTCCGCAGGGACTCGCCCGCGGTCAAGTGAGTATTCTCCCGTGGAAATTTCATGCAGGAGCACGCCCAGGGAGTAAATATCGGACCTGGGGTCCGTCTGGGAGTAGCCAAACTGCTCCGGCGCGGCGGCAAAACCCGTGCCTATGATCCTTGTATCTCTGGTATCGCTCTCGGAAAATCTTCTGGCGATCCCAAAGTCGATAAGAACACACCCACGATCCGGAGTTAACACCACATTTTCCGCCTTTATATCGCGGTGAATGATGGGCGGCTCCATTTCGTGGAGCCGCTCCAGCGTCTCGGCTATCTGCGCGCCAAGCTTTGCGGTCTCGTCGGCGGAAAGCGGTCCCCGCGACCGATAAAGCTCCAAAAGCGTACTTCCCTCCACGTATTCCCGCAAAACGCAGCACACATCACCGTCGCGGTATATCCCCATAATCCGCGGTACGCCCTGACCATCAAGGCCGCGTACCGCTTCATATATTCCCGCGTCAAGGCTGCCGTCGGCGGCGCGCTTTAAAACGGCACTCGTTCCGTCGCGTCCGCGCAAAAGAACGGTCTGACGGTCAGGCAACTCCTTCAGCGCCCGCACGGGCTCATATTCCCCCAAGAGCTCACGGGGAACGTATTTTAAAAGTCCGTCGTCCATCACGACTTGACAAGCGGCTCCTCGCCCAGCTCGGCAAGAAGCTCATCGGCGGCGGTTATGTCATAGCCCTCCTTGAGCGCGTAAATAATCACGGCGTCACGCTTTACCCTGGGATACAGCGCGCCGCGGTTGGCGGACCGCAGGAGCCGCTGAGTCTCCCGTACCCCGGCGGCAAGGACAAACGCCAGCCGTATCACCACGTCCCGTCCCGGTTCGCGCTCGCCGTCACACAGCTGATATACAAATGACCTGCTCATCAGTGATCTCTCGGCAAGCTTCGCTGCCTTCAAATCCTGAGCTTCCATAAGCTCCTTAAGGCGTTGGCTGAAGGGCAAGCTCACAAGGTCGCCGTCAATGTCCGCAAGTGTGTCGCCAATTCCGTCGGAAGTCTCAATGAGCCTCATGAGCTCGTCGGTGCCGCGCCCGAACGACGGTTGACCAACAAATATTTCTTCCCTCTCGTCCGTTATTTCCACGCTCACACCTCCGTTCCAGATGTTCGTGAAAGAAGCTGCTATGTAATTATATCATTTTCCAAAAAATGCGTCAATACCGTTTCAGCCGCTTTATTATGTGCCGTTTCGTCTTCAAAATCGCGTTCGCTTTAGCTTGACAAAGCGCCCGCGGCGTGCTATTATTTCGGGTGAAATAAAATTTCAGCTCCGGCGATAAGCCGGTCACGGAGGGAATATGTCAGTCAAAATCATCACCGATTCCGCCTGTGACATCACTCAGGAGCGGGCGCGGGAGCTGGGTATACAGGTCATTCCTCTCGTCACCGTCTTCGGCACAGAGGAATATCTGGACGGCGTGACGCTTTCAAGCCGCCAGTTCTTTGAAAAGCTTATAGAAACAGACGAGCTGCCCCACACCTGTCAGATAACCCCGTTCCGTTACGAAGAGGTCTTCAGGGAGGCGGCAGCGGACGGCAGCGATGTCATATGTATCGTCATGTCCTCAAAGCTCTCCGGCTCCTGGCAAAGCGCGGCGGTAGCGTCGTCAGAATTTGACGGTCGCGTAACGGCAATCGACAGCGAGAACGTCTGCATAGGTCAGCAGATACTTGTGCTCTACGCCGTCCGCCTTAGGGATCAGGGGCTCACCGCCCAGGAGATAGTGGCGGAGCTGGAGGCAAGGAAGCGGGACATACGCCTCCTTGCGCTTCTTGACACCCTGGAGTACCTGAAAAAGGGCGGCAGAATATCTCCCGCTGTGGCGTTCGCGGGCGAGCTTCTTTCCATAAAGCCCGTGGTATCCGTTGAGGACGGCGAGGTGAAGCTCATCGGCAAGGCGCGGGGCTCAAAAAGCGGCAACAACCTGTTGAAAACATTTATCGGAAAATCCGGTGGCATAAGCTTTGATATGCCCTACGTCCTGGCGTACAGCGGGCTCTCCGACTGCCTCCTGCGGAAATATATCGAGGACAGCCGCGAGCTGTGGGCGGACCGCACCGCCGAGCTGCCCATATGCCCGATCGGGAGCACCATCGGCACCCACGCCGGCCCCGGCGCCATAGCCGTGGCGTTCTTCGAAAAACCGGACAAATAAGCTTGCCGGCTATATCTTCGCCGGTCACAGCGACGTTTTATAGCACACATACTCCCCCACGCACCGGAAGCCCATAGCCAGGGCGTCCGGCTGGCTCTCGCTGTCATTGAAAAAGGTCATGGATTCGGACCCGTCAGCCTTTGCCCCGTTCAAAGCCGCCGTCACAAGCGCCCGGTACGCCTTGGCGTCATAGCCGGACGCAAAAAACAGGGCGAATATCTCCCCCATCTTGCTGTCCTTCCGGGCCTGTAGGGCTCCCGCCGGCACGCCGTGGGGCTCATACAGCAGCAGCCGCCATTCGTCCATGTCCGCCAGCAGCCTGTCCGAGTTCCAGTACATACCCTCGTCCTGGGCGTGGAGAGCGCGGAACAGGTGAAAATTCTCCCTTGTAACCGGCACCACGTCCGGGTCCGGCCACCGGGGTTCCCAGCGCTCCAGGTCAAATACGTCGTTGAAGTCACGCTCGATGCAGGTAAAGCCCCCGGCCTCCAGCGCCGCTATCGCCTGGGTATTCTCTCCGGGGAAGCCCAGATAAAGCTCGTATCCGCTGAAATGCTCACGGGCAAAGGCGGTAAATTCTCCGATGGCGTCATCCATCCCCTCGGCGATACAGAAGGAGCAGGTGTCCAGATATTTGTCCTCGGCCAGGTAATAATAATGTATCCACCCGGCGGCCCTGCCGTCGCGCTCATAGAGCAGAATGTCCTCGTTCTCCCGTTCAAAGGCACGCAGGGACCGCTCCACAAAATCCGCCCTGGTCTTGATCCCGTCCGTGTAGGTGGGATAGCCGGACCTTGCCGGGTCCATGGCGAGAGCGTATATAAAATCTATGTACCTGTCAAAATCCTCTCTCTTCAGCGGTGTCAGCATTGTTTTCCCTCCCGTTGCGCGCTTATGGCGCGATAAATTGAATAATTAAACCTCATATTCCCACAGGCCCAGTTTGCCGTTTGCCAAAACCGGGTCGATTTTTTCTACATTTTCAAGCTTGAATCCGTATCCGTGCCAGCTGTTATCCTCCGTCGTGCCCTCATAAATCGCGAAATTCTTCCTTCTGAGAGCTTCTCTCATCTCATCGTCCACCTCAACGCAGTCCGTTATGGCGGCTTTCGCGACAAAACAGCCTAAGGGATAATTGAGATTGAGGTACGCAAACCTTTCCATGGCGGCTTTATCGACACCTTTTCCCGCGTGGATCAATATATCTCCGCGATATTTCGTTTTCCAGGTCCGGAACTCATATTCCTTTAACCCCTCGGCAATCAATGTCGCAAAGGGTTGTTTTATCGTAATCGCCTTCATCTCCGCCTCCGCAAAGCTTAGATTTGTCGTCCAGTCGTCATCGACATTTAGTATTTGTACCACCCAATCAGGAAAAAATCTATGACGCATTAAGCAAGTCAATTAAAATCATATTCTAAAATCCAATGCCAAGAACGTTTCGATCAACTGTCCAAATCTTCAATCATTTTTCCGGCGGCATGTACGTCGGAAAAATCACCTTTTGTCACGGTGAGTGTGCGAGCGCAGTGAGTGCGCGAACCGTGACGGCAGGAAAAAATCTGTGAATTCCGCAGAATTCACAGATTTTTTCCGCACGTTCCCCTTTGGGGCTGTGAAAAAAGTCCCGTAAAAAAGGAAGAGAGTTACCAAGGGACCCTGGTAACTCTCTTCTTTTTTTGGTA
>CANPYX010000027.1 GCA_947588955.1 uncultured Oscillospiraceae bacterium
GTACTACCATATTTGCCATTTTTAGCCACCCATACGCACACTTACGCTGGGCGTGAGGTGGTTTTTTGACAAGCTGAAATCCCGCCGGCAATATGCCGGCGGGATTTTTAAAGCTATTTAAATGTGTAAGTCAGCCCGATCCTTACTCCTGAGAGTACATGGTCACCAGCCTGTTGAGGTGCTCCCAACGGTCCATGGCGGCCTTCTCGTTCTTGGCGAAGAGCGTGGTGGCGCGCTCCGGGAAGGAGCGTGTCAGGGCGCTGTAACGGGCCTCGTTCATGAGGAACTCCTGATAGCCGCCCGCGGGGGCCTTGGAATCCAGAACGAACTTCTTGCCGGCGGGAGCGTCGGGGTTGAAGCGGAACAGGTTCCAGTAGCCGCAGTCAACGGCCTTCTTCATTTCCTTCTGGCAGTTGACCATGCCGCCCTTGATGGAGTGCATCTCGCAGGGGGCGTAGCCGATGATGAGGGACGGTCCGTTGTACGCCTCGGCCTCGGTGATGGCCTTGATGGTCTGAGCGGGGTTGGCGCCCATGGCGACCTGAGCCACGTAGATGTAGCCGTAGGACATGGCGATCTCGGCAAGGCTCTTCTTCTTGATCTCCTTGCCCGCCGCGGCGAACTGAGCGACCTGACCGATGTTGGAGGCCTTGGACGCCTGACCGCCGGTGTTGGAATATACCTCGGTGTCGAAGACGAAGATGTTCACGTTGTTGCCGGAGGCAAGTACGTGGTCCACGCCGCCGAAGCCGATGTCGTATGCCCAGCCGTCGCCGCCGAAGATCCAGACGGACTTCTTGGAGAGGTACTCCTTCTGGGCAAGTATCTCCTTTGCCTTGTCGCAGCCGCAGGCGGTGAGGGCGGCGACCAGGGCGTCGGTGGCGGACTTGTTGGCCTCGCCGTCGTCCATGGTCTCAAGCCACTTGGCGCCGGCCTCCTTCACGTCGGCGGGAGCGCCCTCGCTCTCCGCAAGCTCCTTCACCTTGGCGGCGAGGCGTGTGCGGATCGCGTTCTGACCAAGGAACATTCCCAGACCGTGCTCGGCGTTGTCCTCAAAGAGGGAGTTGGCCCACGCGGGACCGTGTCCGGCGGCGTTGACGGTGTAGGGGGAGGTGGCAGCCGGTCCGCCCCAGATGGAGGAGCAGCCCGTGGCGTTGGAGATGTACATCCTGTCGCCGAAGAGCTGTGTCACAAGGCGGGCATAGCTTGTCTCGGCGCAGCCGGCGCAGGAGCCGGAGAACTCAAGGAGCGGCTTGCGGAACTGGGAGCCCTTGACGGTGTTGTCCTCCATGCCGGGCTTCTCCGCGACCTTGGCGACGCAGTAGTTGAAAGTCTCCTGCTCAGGAAGCTCGCCCTCCTGGGGAACCATGGTGAGCGCTCCGGTGGGGCACTGCCCTATGCAGACGCCGCAGCCCATGCAGTCCAGAGGAGATACTGCCATTGTGTACTTGTAAACGCCCTTGCCCTTGCCGGCCTTGATGTCAACGGCGCGCATAGCGGCGGGAGCCGCGGCGACCTCCGCCTCGGTGAGAGCGTAGGGGCGAATGGTGGCGTGGGGGCAGACATAGGCGCAGTTGTTGCACTGGATGCACTTTGTCTCGTCCCAGTGGGGAACGGTGACGGCAACGCCGCGCTTCTCATATGCGGCAGCGCCCTGCTCAAACTGACCGTCCACATGGTCCATGAAGGCGGAAACGGGCAGGCTGTCGCCGTCCATGCGTCCCACGGGCTCCATGATGTTCTTGACCTGCTTGACAAGCTCCGGACGGCCCTCAAGCTCGACGGGCTCGTCGTTGTCAACGGCGTTTGCCCAGTCGGCGGGAACGTCGATCTTCACGAAGGCGGTGGCGCCGGCGTCAATGGCCTTGTGGTTGTTCGCCACGATGTCCATGCCCTTCTTTGAGTAGGACTTGGTGGCGGCGTCCTTCATGTGCTGGATGGCCTCCTCCTGGGGCATGATCTTCGCCAGTGCGAAGAACGCGGACTGGAGGATGGTGTTGGTGCGCTTGCCCATGCCAACCTGAATGGCAAGGTCAATGGCGTTGATGGTGTATACCTGGATGTCGTTCTTGGCGATGTAGCGTTTGGAGGCGGCGTCCAGATGGTGGCTCAGCTCCTCAGGGGTCCACTGGCAGTTGATGAGGAAGGTTCCGCCGGGCTTCACGTCGCGGACGATGGGATAACGCTTGGTGATGTAGCTGGGGTTGTGGCACGCCACAAAGTCGGCCTTGTTTATGTAATAGGGGCTCTTTATGGGCTTGTCGCCGAACCTGAGGTGGGAGATGGTCACGCCGCCCGTCTTCTTGGAGTCGTACTGGAAGTACGCCTGGATGTACTTGTTGGTGTAGTCGCCGATGATCTTGGTGGAGTTCTTGTTGGCGCCCACGGTGCCGTCTCCGCCCAGGCCCCAGAACTTGCACTCGATGGTGCCGGGAGCGGCGGTGTTGGGAGCGGGCTTCTCCTCCAGGGACATGTTGGTGACGTCGTCCACAATGCCGATGGTGAACTGGTGCTTGGGCTCGTCCTTGGCAAGCTCGTCATATACGGCGAACACGCTGGAGGGAGGAGTGTCCTTGGAGCCCAGGCCGTAGCGTCCGCCGATGACGGTGATGTCGTTCCTGCCAGCGGCGGCAAGGGCGGAGACAACGTCCAGATAAAGGGGCTCGCCCAGGGAGCCGGGCTCCTTGGTGCGGTCCAGAACGGCAAGCTTCCGGCAGGTCGCGGGTATGGCGGCAAGGAACCTGTCGGCGGCGAAGGGCCTGTAAAGGCGGACCTTGATGATACCGACCTTCTGGCCGTTTGCGTTCATGTAGTCGATGACCTCGTCGGTCACGTCGCAGATGGAGCCCATGGCGACGATGACCCGGTCGGCGTCGGGAGCGCCGTAGTAGTTGAAGAGCTTGTAGTCAGTGCCGAGCTTGGCGTTGACCTTGTCCATGTACTCCTCGACCACGGCGGGGAGCGCCTCGTAATACTTGTTGCAGGCCTCACGGTGCTGGAAGAAGATGTCCCCGTTCTCGTGGGAGCCGCGCATGTTGGGATGCTCAGGGTTGAGGGCGTGAGCGCGGAACGCCTCAACGGCGTCCATATCCACCATTTCCTTCAGGTCCTCGTAGTCCCAAACGGCGATCTTCTGAATCTCGTGGGAGGTGCGGAAGCCGTCAAAGAAGTTGATGAAGGGGACGCGGCCCTTGATGGCGGAAAGGTGCGCCACGGGAGCCAGGTCCATGACCTCCTGGACGGAGCCCTCGGCGAGCATGGCAAAGCCGGTCTGACGGCACGCCATGACGTCGGAGTGGTCGCCGAAGATGTTGAGGGCGTGGGACGCCACGGTGCGGGCGGAAACATGGAAGACGCAGGGGAGCAGCTCACCGGCGATCTTGTACATGTTGGGGATCATCAGAAGGAGGCCCTGGGAAGCGGTGTAGGTGGTGGTAAGGGCGCCGGCCGCCAATGAGCCGTGGACCGTACCGGACGCGCCCGCCTCGGACTGCATCTCCACTACCTTAACGGTAGTCCCGAAAATGTTCTTCTGTCCCGCGGCAGCCCACTGATCGACGTAGTCTGCCATGGGGCTGGACGGCGTGATGGGATAGATACCCGCAACCTCGGTGAAGGCGTAGGACACCCACGCCGCCGCGTTGTTGCCGTCCATGGACTTGAATTTTCTCGCCATGTTCTTCTCTCCTTATAAAATAAATTTTATAAAACAGCATATCTCCCCTTATCGGGGGCAGGTCGGAAGGCCGCGCCGTGATACGCGCTCCTCACACCCGTACTTTGTGAATTTTATCACGTTTACTCTTCAATGTAAATAGAAATTTGAGCTTTAAAAGAGCAATTTTAGGACATCTCACATAATCACGGTACCGGTGTGCTCCTTTGCCCGTTCATATAGTCCAGTATGCTCCTGTACGCGCTCTCCGTCTCCTCCACCGGGCAGGGCTGCCAGTTGTTGAGGCTGCCGGTGTAGACGTAGCAGGGTATCACCCTGTCCTCAAACTCTATCCCTTCCTCCGTAAGCCTTATAGTGCACCTGTATATGGCTGTGTACGGCGAGGGCTTCACGTTCCCCCCGAAGCAGAAGTTCCCCAGGCAGTATACTATCGTCGCGCCGTTGTACCTCTCGATGGGCTGTAAAAGGTGGGCGTGGTTGCCCACGATGAGGTCCGCTCCCCTGTCGATGAGCTCGTGGAACACGTTGGTCCTCCAGGGCTCCACGTAGTATACCCCCTCCATGCCGCCGTGGGGGTAGAGCACCTGGTAGTCGGAATTTTCCACCATCTCGTCCAATATGGGAAAAAGCGCCCTGCCCTCCTCGGTGTTCCATATCTGGCAGGCGAGAATGGCGACGGTGACGCCGTTTTTCGTTATGTACACGGGCTTGTCCTGCTCCCCGACAGTGAGGCTTTCCGCCTCCAGCGCGGCGATCGTGTCCTCCTGCCCCTGGGCCCCATAGTCGTTCATGTGGTTGTTGGCAAAGCACGCCACCTCCACGGAGGAGGATGAGAATATTTTTGCGTTGGAGGCCGGTCCCCGGAACCAGAAATGGTTTCCGGGGTCTGTTTTTACCCGCTCCGTGAGCTCGCTGTCCGTGAGGACGGTCTCGCAGTTTACAACGGTTATGTCGTCCTCCTCAAATATGGGCGCAACCTTTTCCAAAAAGTATGTGGGCTCGTGGTTTGTGGTGTACCAGTTGAGACTGCCGTGCTTGAAGGAGCCCTTCATGGTGGATATGGTGCAGTCGCCCACAAATGTCATGTCCACGGTCCCCAGCTCCTCGCCCTTCAGGGCGATGTCCGGCATCAGGGATAACCGCATGAACATGAGCAGCGCCAGCAAAACCGATAAAAGCTTCATGACCGTCCCTCCCACATATCACTCCGGCGTCTCGGCGTCGCCGTTCATGTAGTCCAATATCCTCTGGTAAACCGGGTCTGACTCCTCCACCGGGCAGGGCTGCCAGTTGTTGGAGCTGCCGGTGTAGACGTAGCAGGGTATCACACTGTCCTCAAAGGAGATCTCCCCGCCCTCCCCCAATTCAATCGTGCACTGGTATATGGCGGTGCGGTTCTGTGGCCTCACGTTCCCGCCGAAGCAGAAATTGCCAAGACCGTAAACTATCGTCCCGTTTTTGTACCTCTCAATAGGCTGGAGCCTGTGGGCGTGGGTCCCCACTATCAGGTCCGCCCCTCTGTCGATGAGGTTGTGGAAGGCGGCGGTGCGCCACTCGTCGATATAGTAGACGTTCTCCGTGCCGCCGTGGGGGTAGATCACCTGGTAGTCGGAGTTCTCCGTCATCTCCTCCAGCGCCTTGTATATCGTCCTCTCCGCCCCGCCGTACCAAAGCTGGCAGGCGAGTATGCCCACTGTTATGCCGTTTTTCGTCACGTACACCGGCACCCCGTCCTTTGCGACGGTTATCCCCTCCGCCTCCAGCGCGTCAATGGTGTCGGAAACGCCGTCCTTTCCGTAGTCGTTCATGTGGTTGTTGGCAAAGCCCGCCACCTCCACGGACGAAGATGAAAATATCTTGGCGTTGGAGGCGGGTCCCGTGAACCAGTATGCCGTGCCCGTGCCCTTGTCGCGCTTTGGAAGCTTCCTGTCGGAGAGCACCGTCTCGCAGTTGACCACGGTTATATCGTCGTCCTCAAATATGGGCGCAACCTTCTCCAAAAAGTATGTGGGCTCGTGGTTTGTGGTGTACCAGTTGAAGCTCCCCTGCTTGAAGGAGCCCTCCATGGTGGATATGGTGCAGTCGCCCACAAATGTCATCGTGACGCCCGGCTTCTCCGGCAGCGTGATAAGCGGTCCCGGCATGAGCCTGAGGCACAGCAATACAGCGAGAATAAACCTTATAAAGCTCGTCTCTCTCACCTCTCGGTTTATTTTTTCCCATTGTACCAAACTTCCCATTCCAAAACAAGACCGTCGTGAAAAATGTCGTAAAAAAAGAATGACAACCGGAAGCGTATGGTGTATAATACACCTGTAAAACCTGTATTTTGGGGGTGCCGGTATGTTCAAGCACGATTATGACACGGTAAGCGCCACGGCTGTAAAGAAGCTGGGCTTTATGCGCCGTTCGCCGCTGGGATATTTCGCGGCGGCGGTGCTTGCGGGTATGTTCGTGGCCTTCGGCGGGTTCGTCTCCGCCACGGTGGGCGGTCTTCTCACCCCGTCGGGGAGCCCGTACACAAAGCTTGTGGCGGCGTTCTCCTTCGCCAGCGCCCTGAGCCTTGTGATAATGGCGGGCTCCGAGCTTTTCACCGGCAACAACATGGTCATGGCGGCCGGGGTCCTGACGAAAAAGGTCAAGACAGTGGACGCTTTAAAGCTCTGGCTCTTCTGCTGGCTGGGCAACTACGCCGGCTCCTGGCTGGCGGCGGGTCTATACAAGCTCACCGGCCTTGCCTCCGGCGCCACAGCCGCCTACATAGCCTCCTCCGCCGCCGCGAAGCTCTCCCTCTCCATTCCCCAGATGCTCGTCCGGGGCGTGCTGTGCAATATGCTGGTGTGCCTCGCGGTGTGGTGCGGGCTCAAAATGAAAAGCGAGTCCGGGAAGCTCATAATGGTATTCTGGTGCATTTTCGTCTTCATGGTCTGCGGCTTTGAGCACTCCGTCGCCAATATGTCGCTCATCGCCGTGGCGCTGATGAACGGGCAGGCGCGGTTCTGGCCCTATGTGCTCAATATCGGCACGGTCACCCTGGGCAACATCATCGGCGGCGTGCTGCTGGTGGCTCTCCCCTACTGGCTTTGCTCCCGGAAGGAGGCGGATTGATGGTACACTCCGTCCGCTCCTTCGGAATAGCCGGGATCGCCGGCTTTGACGTCTCGGTTGAGTGCGCCATATCCCAGGGGCTCGCCAAATTTGACATCGCCGGTCTCCCCGACGCCGCCGTGAAGGAGTCCCGCGAGCGTGTGCCCTCGGCGGTAAAAAGCTGCGGGTACAAGTTCCCCGGCACACACGTCACCGTGAACCTCGCTCCGGCGGACACGAAAAAATCGGGCTCCATGTACGACGTCCCCATAATGCTCAGCGTCCTGGTGACCTCCGGCGCCATAAATCCCATACCGCCCACAATGGCATTTGTGGGCGAGCTGGCGCTCAGCGGTGAACTGCGCCCCGTTCCGGGCGTTTTGAGCATGGCGATGCGCGCCGCCAGGTGCGGCGTCAAGGAGCTTTATGTCCCCGCCGGCAACGCAGACGAGGCGTCCTTCGCCGGCGGCGTCACGGTATACCCGGTAAACCACGTGCTGGAGCTCATCGACCACCTGGAGGGAAAGCGCCCCATAGCCCCGGCAATGAAGCCGCAGGCGGCTCCGAGACCCGATTACGGCGTGGATTTTTCCCAGGTGAAGGGTCAGGAGAACGTAAAACGCGCCCTTGAGGTGGCGGCCGCCGGCTCTCACAACATACTTCTCATAGGACCTCCCGGCGCGGGAAAATCAATGCTCGCCAAACGCCTCCCCACCATACTGCCGGATATGTCCCGGCAGGAGATGCTGGAGACCACGGCGATATACTCAGTCGCCGGAAAGACCGTGGGCGGCGCGCACATAATGACCGAGCGCCCCTTCCGCTCGCCCCACCACACCATGTCCCACGCGGCGATGGCGGGCGGCGCGCAGCTCCAGCCGGGTGAAATATCCCTCGCCCACAACGGCATACTGTTTTTGGACGAGCTCCCGGAGTTCCACCGGGACGTGATAGAGGCGCTGCGCCAGCCCATCGAGGACGGAAAGGTGACCATCTCCCGCTCCGCCGGCACAGCCTCCTACCCCAGCCGATTCATGCTCGTATGCGCCATGAACCCCTGCAAATGCGGCTGGTTCGGGCACCCCTCCGGCAGGTGCACCTGCTCCAGGGCAAGCGTGGAGGCATACAGGGCAAAGGTGTCCGGCCCTCTGCTGGACAGGATAGATATGCACATCGAGGTCCCGACCCTGGAGTTTGACGAGCTGCGCGAGCGCGCCCCCGCCGAGTCCTCCGCCGCCATAAGGGAGCGGGTAAACGCCGCCAGGGAGATACAGCGCGAACGCTTCAAGCGCCGAAGCGTCTCCTGCAACGCCCAGATGGGCCCCGATGACCTGCGGGACTGCTGCGCCCTGGACGGGGCCGGCGAGGCCCTGATGCGGTCCGCCTTTGAGCGGCTTGGGCTGACAGCCCGAAGCCACGACAGGATACTGAGGGTCGCCCGTACCATAGCGGACCTTGCCGGGAGCGAAGATATCCAGCCGGCTCATCTGGCGGAGGCGATACAATATAGGGCGTATGATTTTCAGGTGCAACAGTAATACGGTTATAAAATAAAGCAGATTATGCTTTGATTTATAAGTGCATTATACCACAATTTTTGAAAATGTCAAGCAAAAATAATTAAAAATACTTCGTCAATTTCAACAAATTTTTAGGCTCCGAAGCCGCGGGGCTTTTGTAAAGGATTCCGCCCCTATGGGGCGGAGGGATTTACTTTCTCCTCTTTTGGATTCGCCAAAAGAGGAGTAAAGTAACAAAGAGGAGAAAAGCGACCAGAGGGGGATTTCGATTTTCCCCCTCTGGACTCCCCTTTTAAAAACGACCACACAGGGGGCCGCGGCCCCCTATGTGGAGAACCCCCGGGGAGCTGCGACGTCAGCACAGCGACGGGGGAACGGGCTTTATTTCAATATTTTTCCGGCGGCATGTACGTCGGAAAAATTACCTCTTGTCGCGCAAGTGTGCCGCCTTCGGCGGCGCGCGCAGTGCGACAGCAGGGAAAAATTTATGAATTTCGCAAAATTCATAAATTTTTCCCGCACGTTCCCGTTTGTTTCAAAAGGGCGCAGCTCTTTTGAAACAATTTTACTCGTCTTTTTCTCATTTCCGAGAAAAAGATGAGAAAAGAAGACCCCCCGTTTCCCGCCCAACGGCGGGAATAAACCGCCCCGCGCGGTAAGCCATTCACCGAAAGGAGTTTAATTTTGAACGATATTTTACTTCTAAAACAGGGAGAAATCGTCCTGAAGGGATTAAACCGCAGGATTTTTGAAGATAAGCTCGTCTCCAACGTCCGGCGCCGCATGGCGCATATTGGAAATTTCCGCATATATGCCGCCCAGTCCACGGTTTACGTGGAGCCGCTTGACGACAGCGCCGATATGGACGCCGCCTTTGAGGCGGCAAAGCAGATTTTCGGCTTTGTGGCGGTGGTCCGCGCCGCCGCCTGCGAGAAAGACCCGCAGGCTATATTTGAGACGGCGAAAACGTACCTCGCCGGCGAATTTGCCAAAGCAAAAAGCTTCAAGGTGGAATCAAAACGCTCCGACAAGTCCTTCCCCCTCACCTCCATTCAGGTGAGCCAGGAGGTGGGCGGACTGCTGTCCGACGCGTTTCCGGATGTGCCAGTCGACGTACACTCACCGGAGCTTGTGGTGAACGTGGAGATCCGCGAGGCCGCGGCCTACGTCCACTCCGTTCCGGAGCTTGGCGCCGGAGGTATGCCCGTGGGGTCCTGCGGGTCGGCTGTAAGTATGCTCTCCGGCGGCATTGACAGCCCCGTTTCCACCTGGATGGCGGCAAAGAGGGGCGTGCACATAATCCCCGTCCACTTTTTCTCCTTCCCCTACACCTCGGAGCTGGCAAAGCAGAAGGTGGTGGAGCTCGCCCGCCTGCTTGCCCCCTGGTGCGGGCGGATGACGCTGGAGATCGTGCCCTTCACGCATATTCAGGAGGAGATACGCGACAGGTGCCCGGAGGAGTATTTTACAATTATAATGCGCCGCTTCATGGCGCGGATATGCGAGAGGATCGCGGACACAAACCGCTGCGGCGCGATTATAACCGGCGAGTCCCTGGGGCAGGTGGCAAGCCAGACCATGCAGGCGATGGCTGTCACCCAGGAGTGCGTGAAGATACCCGTCCTGCGGCCGCTTGTGTGCATGGACAAGCGTGATATAATCGAGGTCGCTAGGAAGATCGGCACCTTTGAGACAAGCATACTCCCCTATGAGGACTGCTGTACCGTGTTTACGCCCCGCCACCCCAGGACAAAGCCCCGCCTTGAGGAGGTCATTGAGGCGGAGGCGCCGCTGGATATAGACGCGCTCTGCGAGGAGGCTGTCGCCAACATCGAGCGCGTGGTCATTTCAAGATAGATTCGGAGGAATATATTATGCAAAAGGGTCAGTATCAGATGTCGCTTGTGGAAAGGCTCAGCTTCGTGCGCTATGGCGGTACGGAGGAGGAGCTTCGAGCCGCGGATATGCTCCGGGAGGAGATAAAGGCCGCCGGCGGAGAGAGCGAAATAATGGAGTTCACCGTCCCCGCCTCGGACGTCAAGGTCTGCTCCATGCGCGTCGCCGCCCCCTTTGAGAGGGAGATAGAGTGCGTCCCCTTCGGGCTCTCCGGCTCGCTCGCCCAGGGCGGGGAGGACTTGCGGCTTTTTTACGCCCCGCGGGGCGTGGAGGAGGATTACCTGGGCATTGATTCCCTTGAGGGGTGCGTCGTCATGCTCAACGCTCTCAGCTTTGACGCCTACAAGCTTTTGAAGGAGAAGCACGCCAGCGCCTTTATCACCTTCTCCGGCAAGTGGTACGACGACGAGGCGCCCCTGGACCTTTACCCCCGCAACATACGCCCGAAAATGCAGGAGGTGGGGCGTATCCCCGGCTTTGCCATAACCTCGCGGGACGCCGCCGCGCTACTTCGCGACGGCGCGCGGACGCTTCACCTGGAGCTTGTCCAGGAGGACCTGGAGAACACCTCCCGTGACGTTTTGGCGGTGGTGCCCGGAACGGAGGTCCCTCGCGAGTCGATAGTTCTCACCGCCCACTACGACTCCGTTCCCGTGGGCACCGGCTCCTGGGACAACGCCACCGGCGCTGCCAACCTGATGGCGCTCTACCGGCACTTTGTGAAAAATCCGCCCAGGCGCACCATGCGCTTTATCTGGTGCGGAAGCGAGGAGCAGGGGCTTTTGGGCTCCAAGGCGTGGATAGAGAAGCATGAGGAGCTCCTTCCCCAGATCAAATTCTGCTTCAACTTCGACATGTGCGGCACGGTACTGGGGCCCAACGAGATATACGTCACTGGCGGCGACGACCTTATGGATTTCGCGAAGCAGTACGCCCGTGAGGTGGGGTGGTCCGCCAATTTCGTGCAGAAGGTCCACTCCTCCGACTCCGCCCCCTTCGCCGATCGGGGAGTTCCGGCGCTGGGCATCACCCGCCGCACGGATTCCGCCATTATCCACACCCACAACGACCTTCTCTTCCCCCTCTCCGCCGCCTCCATGGCGGACATCGAGGAGTTTTCCGTCGGTATAATCTCCCGCGTCGCCAACTCCAAATTCCTCCCCGTCCCCACGGGAATGCCGGACAGCATGAGGGAGCAGCTGGATAAATATTTTCAGAGGGACAAGCAGGCATAAAGATCATCACCGGAGGTTTTTTCAATGACACACACAGCGGAAATCATATCCGTGGGCACCGAGCTGCTGCTGGGCAACATCGCCAACACCGACGCTCAGGACATAAGCCAGATGCTCTCGGAGCTGGGCATAAACGTATATTTTCACACAGTCGTGGGCGACAACCCGGAGAGGCTCAAGTCCGCCGTCGCCGTGGCAAAGTCCCGCGCCGACATAATCATCACCACCGGCGGGCTCGGTCCCACCTGCGACGACCTGACAAAGCAAACCCTTGCGGAGGCCTTTGGGAAGGAGCTAAAATTCGACGAGCGCGAGGCGCAGGAGATACGCGACTACTTCGCCACGCGCCTCCACAACTCGCACATGACCGACAACAACTACCGGCAGGCGATGCTCCCGGAGGGCTGTACAGTCTTTCACAACGACCGGGGCACCGCGCCGGGGTGCGCCTTTGAGTCCGACGGGGTCCATGTGCTCATGCTCCCCGGCCCGCCCAAGGAGTGCGTGCCCATGTTCCGCGCCTGCGCCATGCCCTATCTGCGGCGGCTGTCGGAACTGGAAATCGTCAGCCACAACATACACATCTTCGGCATGGGCGAATCGGCAGTTGAGGACAAGCTGAGGGACATCATGGAGCGGTCGGAAAACCCCACCCTCGCCCCCTACGCCAAATCCGGCGAGGTGCGCCTGCGCGTCACCGCCAGGGCGCGGGACGACGCCGAGGCGGAGGAGATGATGGCGCCGGTCATCGACGAGGTGCGCAGGGTCATCGGGGAGTGCGTATACGGCATTGACACCGACAGCCTGGAGAACACCGTCCTGGGGCTTCTACGGGAAAATCACGTGACCCTCGCCGCCGCCGAGAGCTGTACCGGCGGGCTGGTATCAAAGCGCATAACCGACCTTCCCGGCTCCTCGGAGGTGTACCTGGGCGGCGCCGTGACATACGCCCCGGAGTCCAAGACCGCACTTCTCGGCGTCCCCGCCGACATGATAGAGCACGACGGGGTGGTGTCCCCCTCCGTCTCCCAGGCGATGGCGCAGGGCGTGCGGAACCGCTTTGACGCGGGTCTCGGCATAGGCATAACCGGCATTGCGGGACCCGGCTCCGACAGCGAGGGCACCCCCGTGGGAACAGTCTACGTCTCTTTAGCGACCCCCCGCCGCACATATACCCGCCACCTCCACTTAGGACAGGGCCGCGACCGCGTCCGCATCTCCGCCGCCAACCACGCCTTGGACATGGTGAGAAGATACCTGACGGGGATAGAAGTGGAGAATTGGGAGAAATAAAAAAGGACGGCGCAAAGGCGCATACTGATATGACAGTTAATGTGATATATCGGAATTTACGGAGAAAATAAATATGAGAAGATATGCGGTTATGCTATATCCTGATTTTTCTTTGCAGGAAATTACTTGTCTTACATCTGCGTTGACAATTTGGTTTGGAGAAACGATTGACTTCATTGCAAGTGAGGAAAAAGAATACCTGAGTGAAGAGGGACTGCGAGTTCTTCCAACAAAAACATGCGATGAATCAAAAATAACAGACTATGAATGTGTGATTTTGCCAGGTACAGTCAACCCGTTGCCCGCATTGTTTGACGAAAAGTTGATTGCTTTTCTAAAGGGCGGGATTGATACTGATATTGTTTTTGCGGCAATTTCATCTTCTCCACTTTTGTTATCTAAAGCAGGCATTTTGAGCGGAAAAAGGTTTACTTCAGGATACTTTATGCAGATGGCAGACACGTTCCATTTTGTCGAGAAAGAGAATTTTTTACACCAGGGCATTGTAGAAGATGGCAATGTTATAACGGGTATTGGAATGTTCTTCCGCGAGTTCGCAGAAACAGTATTAAGAAGATTTGGTTATGATGTCGGCACAAGCTTTATGCGAGACAGTCCAGCAGAATGCACAGAGGAGGAATTAACATTTTATTGGTCTGAGGATGAATACAGAGAATTTTTAGAAGAGCTCAAGGCGTATTCCCAACATTGAATAGAAAAATTCCGATTTATCTGTCAGACGGCTTTTTATACTAATATCTATTTAAAAGGAGACACCGAGCGGCGAGGATTTTTTGGTCCAGACAAGGAAGGCGGCGCAGGGAATACCCATTTGTATTTCCAAGCCGGCTGACACAACCGGGGTCCCCGACGGGCAAAGCCCGTTGGGGAGAGGAGGAGCGAAGTCCGCGCCTGAGCCCGACCAACGGGAGGGCGAGGTAAAGCGGCTTAAGCGACGACGACGCGAAAAAGGCCGGCGCGAATGGCTTATTTTAATTAGATATTAGTATAATATGCGCACTTCTATACACAAAAAGCAGACGGTTCCTCGTCTGCTTTTGTTGTTTTATGCGGGGGGTGCCTAAGCCGTCCCTTTTTTCGTATGTTCCCCCTTCAAAAAAGGGCTTCGCCCTTTTTTGACTATATTTCTGCGATTACTTCCACTTCCACCAATACGCCCTTGGGGAGGTCCTTTACGGCGACGCAGCTGCGGGCGGGCTTGGAGGTGAAAAACTCGGCGTACACCCCGTTGAAGGCGGCGAAGTCGGCAATGTCGGCTAAGAAGCAGGTGGTTTTGACGGCCTTTTCAAAGGATGAGCCGGCGGCCTTCAGCACCTCGCCCAGGTTCTCCATGACCTGGCGGGTCTGGGCCTCGATCCCCACGGCCTCCACATTCCCCGTGGCGGGGTTTATGGGTATCTGCCCGGAGGTGAACACCAGATTCCCCGTGACCACCGCCTGGGAATAGGGACCTATGGCGGCGGGGGCGGTGTCGGTATGTACTGTCTTGCTCATTTTTATGATCCTCCTTTTATTCGTCTATGAGCTTGAAGCCGTGGTTTTTCAGCGCCAGGCGTATGGCCTTGATGTGCTCGAAATTCCTGGTTTCCAGCTCAAGTCTCAGGTAACAGCCGTTTATGTCGGAGCCCTCGTTGGCGTGCTCGTAGTGGACTGACACCACGTTTCCGCCCTCTCCGGCGATGCAGCCGGCGACCTTCTCAAGCTGTCCCGGTTTGTCCACAAGCTCGATGGTCAGCTGGCAACGCCTGCCGGACATGAGAAGTCCGCGGTCGATGACACGGGAGAGTATGGACACGTCCACGTTGCCGCCGGAGAGGAGGCAAACCACCCTCTTTCCCTTTACGGGCACCTTGTTGAACATCGCCGCGGCAACGGCTATCGCGCCGGCGCCCTCGGTGACCAGCTTTTGCTGCTCCATAAGCGCCAGTATCGCCGCCGCGATCTCGTCGTCCGTAACCGTCACCACGTCGTCCACGTATTTGCTCGTCAGGGCGAAGGTGTTCTCGCCGGGGGTTTTCACCGCTATGCCGTCGGCGATGGTGGAGACGGCGGGCAGGTGGACGACCTTCTTCTCCTTCACGGAGTTCACCATAGACGGCGCTCCAGCCGCCTGGACGCCGTAGACCTTAACGTTGGGGTTCAGCGCCTTTATCGCGAAGGCGACGCCGGAGATGAGCCCTCCGCCGCCCACGGGCACTATGACCGCGTCCATGTCCGGCAGCTGCTCCATGAGCTCAAGTCCGATGGTGCCCTGGCCCTCAATGACCAGCTCGTCGTCGAAGGGATGGATGAAGGTGTAGCCCTTCTCGTCCCTGAGGCTCAGCGCCCGCTCGTAGGCGTCGTCGTAGACACCCTCCACCAGCACGACCTGGGCGCCGTAGGATTTTGTCGCCTCCACCTTTGAGATGGGCGCGCCGTCGGGCAGGCATATGACCGCCTTTATCCCCGCCTTCTGAGCCGCCAGCGCCACACCCTGGGCGTGGTTGCCGGCGGAGCAGGCGATGACGCCGCGGGCCTTCTCCTCAGCACTCAGCTGACTTATCTTGTAGTACGCGCCGCGCACCTTGAAGGAGCCGGTTATCTGAAGGTTTTCGGTCTTCAAATATATCTGGGCGTCCGGGTTTATGTGGGGCGCGTAAATGACGTCCGTGTCTCGGATAACCTCCTTGAGCACGTATCTTGCGTGGTAGATCTTATCAAGCGAGATCATTTTTGCTCCTCCCTCCCGGCGGTCAGCAGGAAATCCGTGAACTGCTCCGCCGCCCTGGGCGTCATGCCCCCTCGCCTAAGGGCAAAGGCACAGGCGGCGGTGTCAAGGTCGGGGTATTCGGAGATCCCCTTCATCCGGGCAAGCTCGCGGACGATGTGGAGATACAGCTTCCTGTCGGGCTTGGTGTAAAGTATTTTGAGCCCAAACCTGTCGGAGAGGGCGACGGTGTCCTGGATGGTGTCGTTTATGTGCATGTCGTCCCCGTCCCTGTCGGAGAAGGACTCCTTCACCAGGTGGCGGCGGTTGGAGGTGGCGTAGATAACCGTGTTGGGCGCCTTGACGGATACTGAGCCCTCAAGTATCGCCTTCATCGCGGAGAAGGTGTCGTCGTTCTTTTCAAATGACAGGTCGTCAATGAAAAGCACGAACTTCAGGGGGTTGTCGCGCAGGCGCTCCATGACGGAGGGTATACTCATCAGCTCCTCCTTGCGGACCTCGATGAGCCGGAGCCCACGCGGTGAGAGCATATTCGCCACGGCCTTTATGGAGGAGGACTTGCCCGTACCCGCGTCGCCAATCAGCAGGGCGTTGGCGGCGGGCTTGCCCTCCAGGAGGGCGAGGGTGTTGTCGATGAGCTCCTGTCTCTGCCGCTCGTATCCGATGAGGTCCTCTACGCGGGTGGTGTCCGGGGTGTGGACGGGCAGGATCTCGCCGTTTACAACCCGGAACATGGTGTGGCGGGCGTACTGACCGTAGCCGGTGCGGTTTATTTTGTCAATCCGCTTTACAAACTCCGCGGCGAAGTCCAGCTTTTCCGATTCAAAGCCGGGGAGGTAGCCGTCAAAGCCGATGAGCGACTTAAAGTCGCGCGCCGTGAGGTCTGAGAGGTCCTGGAAGACACCCAGCTCGCCCTCCACCGCCTCCCGGAGTACGCGCGGGACCTCCTCGCCCTTGGAGCGGAGAATGACGTATCTGTTCTCGTCCTCCGCCGCGGCGTCAAGGAGGTAACGGCTCAGGTTGAAGCCGTTGTCATAGAGGGCGGCAACGAAGTCGGCGTACCGCTCCACCATCTCGGACTCGTCCCCCTCGCACTCAAAAAAGGCGCGCAGGGCGGTGAGCACCGGGCCGTTTTTTACGCCGCGGAACACAACGATGGACGCAAGGCGCGCCGCGGCGGTGGGTAAACTGTCAAGCATATCAGAGCCTCTTTATTATCTCGTCGGTCATCTCACGTGTCCCTACATAGCTCCTTCCGGCGCCGGCGATGTCGGCGGTGCGGAGCCCGTCGGCAAGGACCCTGTCAACCGCGCGCTCTATGCAGTCCGCCTCATCGGCGAGGCCGAAGGAGTAGCGTAGCATCATGGCGGCGGAGAGGATAGTTGCTATGGGGTTGGCTATGCCGCGCCCCGCGATGTCCGGGGCGGAGCCGTGTATGGGCTCATACATTCCCCTGGTAGTCTCGTTGAGGGAAGCGCTGGGGAGCATACCGATGGAGCCGGTGATCTGGCTGGCCTCGTCGGAGAGGATGTCGCCGAACATGTTTGACGTGACAATCACGTCGAACTGCGCGGGATTTTTAACAAGCTGCATGGCGGCGTTGTCCACCAGCACGTCCCGAAGCTCCACGTCCGGGTAATCGGCTTCCTGTATCTCATGGACCGTTTTGCGCCAAAGGCGGCTGGTCTCTAAAACGTTCGCCTTGTCGATAGAGCTCACGCTCCCACGGCGCTTTCTCGCCGTCTCAAAGGCGACGCGGGCGATGCGCTCAATCTCGAAGCGGGAGTAGCACTCGGTGTCGTATGCCTCCTCGCCGTATTTGCCCTGCCGGTAGCCCCTGTCGCCGAAGTAGATGCCGCCGGTGAGCTCACGGACTATCATGATGTCAAAGCCGTCCTTCACAATGTCGGGGCGCAGAGGGCAGTCGCCGGAGAGTGCGGGGTAGAGCCTGGCGGGCCTGAGGTTTGTAAAGAGCCCCAGCGCCGCGCGTATGCCCAAAAGCGCCTTTTCCGGGCGAAGATTCCCCGGCAGGGTGTCCCACTTGGGGCCTCCCACGGCGCCCAGTAGCACGCTGTCGGAGGCGAGGCACCCGTCCACGGTCTCCTGGGGCAGGGGCGCTCCGGTGGCGTCGATGGCGGCGCCTCCGATGAGGTATGGGGTAAAGCTGAAGCTGTGCCCGTATTTTTCCCCCACCGCCTCCAGCACCCGCACGGCGCTGTCAACGATTTCGGGTCCTATGCCGTCGCCCCGCAGAAGGGCTATGTTGTAATTCATGTCCATCACCTGTATTCAAAAAAATCAATGTACGCAATCCTGTGCGTTACGCGATGATACCCTTTTTCGCCGCCTCCACAAGGCCGCCGGCGGAGATTATGTTTTGTATGAATTCCGGGAAGGGCTCGGCCTTGAAGCTCCTGCCCGTCGTCACGTCGGTGATGACGCCGGAGTCCAGGTCCGCCTCCACGGTGTCGCCCTCGCGTATCTCCTCAGCCGCCTCCGGGCACTCGACTATCGCGAGCCCGATGTTTATGGCGTTGCGGTAGAATATCCTGGCAAAGCTTTTGGCTATCACCAATGAGATCCCGCTGGTCTTTATGGCTATGGGGGCGTGCTCGCGGGAAGAGCCGCAGCCGAAATTCTCGCCGCCGACCATAATGTCGCCGTCGGAAATCTTGGAGCGGAAGTCCCTGTCGATGTCCTCCATGCAGTGGCTCGCCAGCTCCTTGGGGTCGCTGGTGTTCAGGTAGCGGGCGGGGATAATGACGTCGGTATCCACGTTGTCGCCGTACTTGACGGTCTTGCCCACACACTTCATTTCAATACCTCCTCGGGAGAAGCAATTTTACCGGCTATGGCGCTTGCCGCGGCGGTGGCGGGGGACGCGAGGTAGACCTCGCTCTCCACGTGACCCATGCGGCCCACGAAGTTGCGGTTGGTGGTGGAGACGCACCTTTCGCCCTCCGCCAATATGCCCATGTAGCCGCCGAGACACGGTCCGCACGTGGGTGTGGAGACGACGCAACCGGCCTCGATGAAGTCCTTTATGTACCCCGCCTCCATACATTTGAGGTAGATGTCCTGGGTCGCCGGTATGATTATGGCGCGGACGTTTTTCGCCACCTTGCGGCCTCTGATGATGTCCGCCGCCTCCTTCATGTCCTTGAAAAGCCCGTTGGTGCAGGAGCCGATGACCACCTGGTCGATTTTCACGTCCCCCGCCTCATCAACGGTGCGGGTGTTCTCTGGAAGGTGCGGGAACGCCACGGTGGGGCGCAGCTTTGAAAGGTCTATCTCATATACCTCGTCGTAAACGGCGTCAGGGTCCGCCTTGAATACCCGTATCTCCCGCTTTGCGTGCTCCCTTTCGTAGGCAAGCGTCACCTCGTCCACCTCGAAAATGCCGTTCTTCGCGCCCGCCTCTATCGCCATATTGCAGACGGTGAGCCTGTCGGGCATGGAGAGGCTGTGGGCGCCGGGGCCGGTGAACTCCATGGATTTGTACCGCGCCCCGTCAACGCCGATCATTCCGATTATATGTAAGATAAGGTCCTTGCCGGAGACGTATTTTGGAAGCTTGCCGGTGAGCACGAATTTTATGGCGGAGGGAACCTTGAACCAGGCCTTGCCGGTCGCCATTCCGAAGGCCATATCCGTGGAGCCCACGCCGGTGGAGAAGGCTCCCAGAGCGCCGTAGGTGCAGGTGTGGGAGTCGGCGCCTATTGCCACGTCCCCTGTGACCACCAGCCCCTCCTCAGGGATCAGGGCGTGCTCTATCCCCATCCTGCCCACGTCGTAGAAGCTGGGAAGGTCCTGCTCCTCAGCAAAATCCCGGCAGCATTTGCACTGCTGGGCGGCTTTTATGTCCTTGTTGGGGACGAAGTGGTCCATTATCAGGGTCACGTTTTCGGGGTTCGCCACCCTCTCCGCGCCCATCTTTTTAAATTCCCGGATAGCCACCGGGGAGGTTATGTCGTTGCCGTGGATACGGTCGAGCCCGCACAAAATGAGCTGTCCCGCCTCCACGGAGTCCAGCCCCGCGTGGGCGGCAAGTATCTTCTGCGACATGGTCATTGGCATTTTTGTCACGTCCTTTTTTATGCGGTAATAAAGCGGCGCTTTACCGCTTGTTGATTATGGCTCCCTTGTCGGCGGAGGAGACTTGGGCGGCGTATCGCTTTAAGTAGCCGGTGATGTTGTCCTTCACCTGCGGCTTTTCCGAGGCGCGGCGCTTTGCGACCTCCTCATCGGAAACCTTCAGGGTTATGGAGTGGTTGGGTATATCTATGGCGATCGTATCGCCCTCGTGAACGTAGGCGATGAGCCCGTCTGAGGCGGCCTCCGGGGATATGTGCCCGATGGCGGCGCCGCGTGTGGCGCCGGAGAAGCGCCCGTCGGTTATAAGGGCGACCTCCTTGTCCAGCCCCGCGCCCGCGATGGCGGAGGTGGGGTTGAGCATCTCCCTCATGCCGGGTCCGCCGGCGGGTCCCTCATAGCGTATCACCACCACGTCGCCGGGCCTTATGCCGCCGGAGTGGATGACCTTTATTGCCTCCTCCTCGCTGTTGAAGACCCTGGCCGGTCCCTCATGTACCAGCATCTCTGGCGCAACGGCGGAACGCTTTACGACACACCCGTTCTCCGCCAGGTTCCCGAAGAGCACGGCGATGCCGCCGGTCGGGGAGTAGGGGTCGTCGATGGGGCGGATAACGGTGGGGTCAAGGTTCTCCGCGTCGGCGATGTTCTCCCCCAGGGTCTTCCCGGTGCAGGTCATGACGGAGGTGTCTATAAGTCCCTTCTTTGAAAGCTCCTTCAGCACCGCGTACACGCCGCCGGCCTCGTTCAGGTCCTCCATGTAGGTGGGACCGGCGGGGGCAAGGTGACAGAGGTTGGGGGTGCGGGAGCTTATCTCGTTTGCCATGTCGAGGTTGAACTCCACCCCGCACTCGTTGGCTATTGCCGGCAGGTGAAGCATGGAGTTGGTGGAGCACCCCAGCGCCATATCAGCGGTGAGGGCGTTGCGGATGGCCGCCTCGGTCATGATGTCACGGGCGCGGATGTTTTTCCGCACAAGCTCCATCACCTGCATTCCGGCGCGCTTGGCAAGGCTTACGCGGGCGGAGTACGCGGCGGGTATGGTGCCGTTGCCCCGGAGCCCCATGCCCAGCACCTCGGTGAGGCAGTTCATGGAGTTTGCGGTGTACATTCCAGAGCAGGAGCCGCAGGAGGGGCAGGTCTTGCACTCGTACTCCCGAAGCTTTGCCTCGTCGATCTTGCCGGCGGAATAGGCGCCCACCGCCTCGAACATGCTGGAGAGGCTGGTCTTGTGACCGTCCACGCGGCCTGCCAGCATGGGTCCGCCGGAGACGAAGACCGTGGGAAGGTTGAGCCGCGCCGCCGCCATAAGAAGGCCGGGGACGTTCTTGTCGCAGTTGGGTATCATCACCAGGCCGTCGAACCCGTGGGCCATTACCATGCACTCGGTGGAGTCGGCTATGAGGTCGCGGGTCACAAGGGAGTATTTCATCCCCACGTGGCCCATGGCTATGCCGTCGCACACGGCGATAGCGGGGAAGACGATGGGCGTGCCGCCCGCCATTGCGACGCCGGTTTTCACGGCCTCGGTGATTTTGTCCAGGTTCATGTGACCGGGGACTATCTCGTTATAGCTGCTGACGATGCCGATGAGGGGCCTTGAAAGCTCCTCGTCGGTGAGCCCCAGCGCGTAATAAAGCGACCTGTGCGGCGCGTTTTCGTAGCCGTTGACTATGGTGTCCTTTACCATTCTACTCTCTCCTTTTCATTCCTGAGGGTCCCCCGTCCGCGCCCGCGCGCAGTTGGGGAACATGAATTTCACGGTCTTTCCCGCCGCCTTGGCGTACTCGATCTCGGAGGCGGTGCTTTTGCCGATGTAACCGTCACGGTTGATGACGAATATGGAGTCGGACATATCTATCCTCTGCCGGTGGATGTCCGCCAGAAGTGCTTCGGTCTCAGGGGAGACGGTTTTGCCCTCGGCGTGCTCAAAAAAGCCCAGGGAGATCACAAGCTTGCCCTCCAGCGTCAGGGCCTCCTGTGCCTTTAGAAAGTCGTCCTTGAAGCGCGTGCTCCCGCAGAGCGTCACGACCTCATGCCTGCCGCCCTGCCGGCTATTGGCTGCGGTGCCCTCGCTCATAAACCGTTCCTCCCTGTCTAATTTCTAATTGGTGAATGGCGTTATAAGAGGAAAAGGGCGGGTTTGGAACCCGCCCCTGATATGACGGGGTACGTCAATTAACTCTTAGTTGTTGATCAATTTGTCTTCGTCGGACCAGGAATACAGCTTGCGGACCTCGGCGCCAACGATCTCGGAGGGGTGCTCGGAGGCCTTTTTGCGCATGGCGTTGAAGTGGACCTGGGCTCCGGCGTCGGACATGTCGAGGAGGAACTCCTTGGCGAAGGTGCCGTCCTGGATGTCGGAGAGGATCTTCTTCATGGTCTTCTTGGTCTCCTCGGTGATGATCTTGGGACCGGTCACATAGTCGCCGTACTCTGCGGTGTTGGAGATGGAATAGCGCATTCCGGCAAAGCCCGACTGATAGATGAGGTCAACGATGAGCTTCATCTCGTGGATGCACTCAAAGTAGGCATTGCGGGGGTCGTATCCCGCCTCGCAAAGCGTCTCAAAGCCCGCCTGCATCAGGGCGCAGACGCCGCCGCAAAGGACAGCCTGCTCGCCGAAGAGGTCCGTCTCCGTCTCGGTGCGGAAGGTGGTCTCCAGCACGCCGGCGCGGGCTCCGCCGATGCCGGCGGCATAGGCAAGGCCGATGTCCCAGGCGTCGCCTGTGGCGTCCTGCTCCACGGCGATGAGGCAGGGCACGCCCTTGCCCGCCTGGTACTCGGATCTGACGGTGTGGCCGGGGCCCTTGGGGGCGATCATTATGACGTTCACGTTCTTCGGGGGCTTGATGCAGCCGAAGTGGATATTGAAGCCGTGGGCGAAGGCAAGGGTCTTGCCCTCGGTGAGGTTGGGCTCGATGCTCTCCTTGTAGAGCTTGGCCTGCTTCTCGTCGTTGATCAAAATCATGATGATGTCGGCGGCCTTTGCGGCCTCGGCGGCGGTCATGACCTTGAGACCCTGCTGCTCCGCCTTTGCCCAGCTCTTGGAGCCGGTGTAAAGACCCACGATGACGTTGACGCCGGAATCCTTCAAATTCAGCGCGTGGGCGTGGCCCTGGGAGCCGTAGCCGATGATGGCGACGGTCTTGCCGTCAAGACGGTGGAGGTCGCAATCCTGCTCGTAGAATATCCTGTTCATGGTACTGTCTCCTTTAAAATAGATTTGAGATTATATGTTTGCGGCTGACGCCGTAGAAAGCGTTGTCCCTCAGTTCACGTCCTCGGACTCCATTATGGACCCGCCGCCCTTTTGGAGGGCGACGATACCCGTCCGGCAAAGCTCGATTATCCCCAGGGGCTTTATCATCTCGATGAGCGCGTCTATCTTGTCCGGCGTGCCGGTGACCTCGATGCACAGCGCCTCCACGGAGTAGTTGATTATCTTCGCCTTGAATATGTCAAGGGCGGAGAGGACCCGCTGGTGGTTGTCCGGGTTATTCTTTATCTTCACCAGCACAAGCTCCCGCTCGATGGCGTCCACGTCCTCCAGAAGCTCCACCTTCTTCACGTTGAAGAGCTTTCGAAGCTGGTTTATCATCTGCGCCCTGGCGTATCCGTCGCCGGACATGGTGATGGTTATACGGGAATACTCCGGGGACTCCGTGACGCCCACGGTGAGGGAGTCGATGTTGAAGCCGCGGCGGGTGAACATGCTCGTAACGCGGGTAAGCACGCCGTACTTGTTTTCCACGTAAACGGCTATGACGAATTTGTTGCTCTTTTCGCTCACGTTCTCACTCCCCCTTCTTCACGGTTATGATGTCGTCTATGGCGCCTCCGGGAGGCAGCATGGGCAGGACGAACTCGTCCTTGTCGATACGGCAGTCGATGAGCGTCACGCCGTCGGAGCGCATCGACCTCTCAAACGCCTCCTCAAACTCCTCCGGAGTTTTTGCCACGACGCCATCGGCTCCGAAGGCGTCGGCAAGCTTCACAAAGTCTGTCTTGCGCTCTAAGTTTGTGTCGGCGTAGTGGTGGTTGAAGAAAAGCGTCTGCCACTGGCGGACCATTCCCAAAACGCCGTTGTTTATGAGCACGATGGTCAGTGGAACGCGGTAGGTCACGGCGGTGCAAAGCTCGTTGAGGTTCATGCCGAAGCTCCCGTCGCCGGTGACAAGCACCGCGTGCTCGCCCGTTCCCACGGCGGCGCCTATGGCGGCGCCCATGCCGAAGCCCATGGTCCCCAGGCCCCCGGAGGAGATCATCTTCCTGGGCCTCTGGAATTTAATATACTGCGCCGCCCACATCTGGTGCTGTCCCACGTCGGTGGCGACGGGCGTATAGGCGGTCTTGTACTTGTTGATGGTGTTCATCACCTTCAACGGCGTAAGCACGCCCGGCTCGTCCACGATAAAGCTCGCCTCCTTGTCCCGGAGGTCCTCCACGTGGTCCATCCAGTCCATGTGGTTCGCCTCATGGACGGCGTCGATTATCTCCCTGAGCGCCACGGATATGTCGCCGCACACACCCACGTTGGCGGTTATATTTTTGCTGATCTCCGCGAAATCCGCGTCGATGTGGATTATTTTGGCGCGCTGGGCAAACTTGGCCTTGTTGCCCGTCGCCCTGTCGGAAAAGCGGGTGCCGATGGCGATTATAAGGTCGGCGTCGTTGGACGCCACGGAGGAGGCATAATGGCCGTGCATCCCCTGCATACCCAGAAAGCGGGGGTGGTCCGTGGGGATGGCGGAAAGGCCCATGAGCGAACAGCCGATGACGGCGTCTATCTTGTCCGCCAGCTCCAGCACCAGCTCCTCGGTCTTGGAGCCGATGACGCCGCCGCCGATGTGGATGAAGGGACGGGACCTGGAGTCGATAAGCGCCGCCGCCTCCGCAATACGCGCACGGCTGGGCTCACGCTGGGGGAATGGCGGGTCCACGGGCCTCGGCTCATACTCCCCTACAGCGGTCTGGATGTCCTTGGGGATGTCTATGAGCACGGGTCCCGGCCTTCCGGACTTTGCTATCCTGAACGCCTCGCGTATCTTGTCCGCCAGCTTGTTTACGTCGTGTATGAAGTAGTTGTGCTTTGTGATGGGCAGGGTTATGCCGGTGATGTCTATCTCCTGGAAGGAGTCGCGCCCGATGAGGTCCTGGGGCACGTTGCCGGTTATCGCCACCATGGGCACGGAGTCCAGCATGGCGGTGGCTATGCCCGTCACCAGATTCGTGGCGCCGGGTCCTGAGGTGGCTATGACCACGCCCACCTTTCCTGTTGCGCGGGAGTACCCGTCTGCGGCATGGGCGGCGCCCTGCTCGTGGGCGGTAAGGATGTGGTTTATCCTGTCCCCCGCCTCATATATTGCGTCGTAGAGGTTGAGCACCTGCCCGCCGGGGTAGCCGAACACGTCGGTCACGCCCTGCTCGATCAGGGTCTCAACAACGATCTGCGCTCCTGTCAATTTCATTACGTCTCTCCTATCAACGGTAATTTGCCTTTTTCCGGCGCGTTATTTTCTCTCCAGCAGTCTGTTCACGGCGGAAACCAGAGCCTTTATGGACGAAACTATTATGTCCCGGCTTATTCCCGCGCCCCAAATGAGCTCTCCTGTGCCTGATTTTATCCCCACGTAGGACGCCGCCTTGGAGGTGGAGCCCTCCTCAAGGGCGTGCTGGGTGTATACCTCCAGGGTGTAGGGGCGGTCGATGACCATTTTCACGGCGTTGGACACGGCGTCCAGACGTCCGTTTCCAAAGGCCGTGACCTTCTGCTTGACACCCTTGTGGAGCACCGTCACCGTGGCGGTTATGCCGTCCGGCTCCTGTACGTAGTGGGCCTCGGGCACGTTCATGACCGACTTGACGTTGGCGTAGTTTTCAATGAACAGGTCGTATATCTCCTGCGGCAAAAGCTCCCTGTGCTCCCTGTCGGACACGCCCTTGATGAAGTATCCGAAGTCCTCCCGCATCTTGGGGGGAAGCACCATGTTGAACTGGGTCTCCATGATGTACCCTATACCGCCCTTGCCGGACTGGGAGTTGATGCGTATCACGTCCGCCTCGTACTCCCTACCCAGGTCGTGGGGGTCGATGGGCAGATACGGCACCGTCCAGAAGTCGTCGGGGTGCGTCTCCCGCCAGTGCATACCCTTGGCGATGGCGTCCTGGTGGGAGCCGGAGAAGGCGGCGAACACCAGCGCGCCGGAGTATGGCTGGCGCTCATAGACACGCATTCTCGTGACCTTCTCATAGGTCCTGGTGATATTGGGAAGGTCGTGGAAGTCAAGCTCCGGGTCCACGCCCTGGGAGTACATGTTCAGCGCCAGGGTTATTATGTCCACGTTCCCCGTGCGCTCGCCGTTCCCGAAAAGGGTGCCCTCCACGCGCTGGGCGCCGGCGAGAATACCCATCTCGGTGTCCGCTATGGCGCAGCCCCGGTCATTGTGGGGATGGAGGGAGACGATTATGTTGTCCCTGTATTTCAGGTTCTTGCACATATATTCTATCTGCGAGGCATAGACGTGGGGCATGGAGTGGGAGACCGTGACGGGCAGGTTGTAGATGACCTTGTCGTTCTCCGAGGGCTTCCAAACCTCGCTGACGGCGTTGCATATCTCCAGCGCGAAGTCAGGCTCCGTCCCCGTGAAGCTCTCCGGGGAGTACTCAAAGCGGAAATTGCCCGGCGTCTTCTCCCTGTACTCCTTACACAGCTTGGCGCCGGAGACGGCGATGTCGATTATCTCCTGCTTCGACTTTTTAAATACCTGCTCCCGCTGGGCCACGCTGGTGGAGTTGTAGAGGTGTACGATGGCGTTCTTGCAGCCCCGCACCGCCTCAAAGGTCTTTTTGATGATGTGCTCGCGGGATTGGGTGAGCACCTGTATCGTCACGTCGTCGGGGATAAGGTCCCTCTCGATAAGCGTCCGGCAGAACTCGTATTCCGTCTCCGAGGCGGCGGGGAAGCCGACCTCGATCTCCTTGAAGCCTATCTTCACCAGGAGGTCGAAAAACTCCAGCTTTTCCTCCAGGCTCATTGGTATTATGAGCGACTGGTTGCCGTCCCGCAGGTCAACGCTGCACCAGGTGGGCGCCTTGTCGATGTGGTCGCGCTTCAACCAATCGTTGTATTCGCCCTCCGGCAGGTAATACTGTCTTGTGTACTTCTCAAAGCCTTTCATAATGCTCCCTTTCCGAGTGATTTGGGTACAAAAAAAGCCTCTTTTACCCAAAATACTCAAAATATTTTAGGATAAAGAGACGAAAGAAAACTTCCGCGGTACCACTCTTCTTGGCGTAAACGCCCGCTCTGCCCGCGTCAACTAACGCGGCCTCTCGATAACGGGAGAACCCGGTCAAGCCTACTCGGAGGTCACTGTTCCTTTCGGTTGACGGCTCCGGGAGGAGTTTGGAGTTCACCCGATACCGCCTTTCACCCTCCGGCGGCTCTCTGAAATGCGAGGTGGACACCTTTGTTCCCATCACAGCCTGTTTCTATTGCGTCAATAATACAACTTAAAACCGCTCCTGTCAAGGCTCAATTTCCGTTTTGACGCTTTGATAAATTTATTTCGCTGTAACGGCAAATTTTCAGGCATTTTAGCGATAACTCAGGCATTTTTCCCCTTTGCAAATCGGATTTTTCCATGTATAATGTATAATATTTTATTTTTTCGAGTAAAGCGAGGATTTTCAATGAACATTGTATGTCTTGACTTAGAGGGCGTGCTGGTGCCCGAGATATGGATAGCGTTCTCCGAGGCCACGGGCATCCCTGAGCTGCGGCGCACCACCAGGGACGAGCCCGATTACAATAAGCTCATGGCGTACCGCATCGCCATTCTCCGTGAGCACGGTCTGGGGCTCAGGCAGATACAGGACGTCATCGCCGGCATCGACCCCCTGCCGGGGGCCGTGGAGTTCCTTGACGCGCTTCGGGAGGAGACGCAGGCGGTCATACTCTCCGACACCTTCACCCAGTTCGCCGCACCCCTTATGCGCAAGCTGGGCAGGCCCACAATCTTCTGCAACGAGCTTGTCGCCGCGCCTGACGGGGAGATAACCGGCTTTAAAATGCGCTGTGAGCAGTCAAAGCTGACCACGGTGAGGGCGCTCCAGTCGGCGGGCTTTGAGACCGTCGCCTCCGGCGACAGCTACAACGACCTTGCCATGATAAGGGCCTCAAAGGCGGGATTTCTGTTCCGCAGCACCAA
This sequence comes from uncultured Oscillospiraceae bacterium, assembly GCA_947588955.1. Classification (GTDB taxonomy): domain Bacteria; phylum Bacillota; class Clostridia; order Oscillospirales; family Oscillospiraceae; genus RUG626. The sequence continues at coordinate 27,741 of CANPYX010000027.1, forward strand.
CAAAATAAAGGCCGACAACCCGGACATACCCGCCTTTGAGACCTTCGACGGGCTCCTTGCCGCCATTCTGGACGCCGTAAGGGAGTGACGCCATGAGCTTTTTTGAGCTTTTCCTCACGGGCGTCGCCCTCTCCATGGACGCCTTCGCGGTTTCCGTGTGCAAGGGCCTGTCCGCCCCGCGCTTGAAGCCCGTCAACGCCCTGGAGACGGGTCTTTTCTTCGGCGGCTTTCAGGCGCTCATGCCCCTTTTGGGCTGGCTTTTGGGCCGGCAGTTTGAAGGCTATATCACCGAGATCGACCACTGGATAGCCTTTGTGCTCCTGGCCTTCATCGGCGGCAAGATGATATGGGAGGTCCTGCGCGGCGGCGACGGCCCCGACAGCGGCTCCTTCGCCGTAAAGGAGCTATTCGTCCTCGCCATAGCCACCAGCATCGACGCCCTTGCCATGGGCGTCACTTTCGCCTTTCTCTCAGTCAACATCTGGTCGGCAATATCCGTCATAGGCGCCACCACCTTCTGCTTCTCCTTCGCCGGTGTGTACATAGGCGCGAAGGTCGGCGGGAAATTCCACGAAAAGGCCGAGCTTGCCGGCGGTGTCGTGCTTATTTTGATTGGTTTAAAGATACTCCTTGAGCACCTGGGAATAATAAATTTTTAATTTTGTAACAAACTCCGCAAAAACAGGTATATAATTACATGTTAAATAAAAAAGCCCGCGCGGAGTGGGCTTCAGAAGGAAGTAACGTACAAATGGCAAAAAAACAGTTCAAAGCCGAATCCAAGCGTCTCCTGGACCTGATGATCAACTCCATTTACACCCACAAGGAGATTTTTCTTCGCGAGATAATCTCCAACGCCTCCGATGCCATTGACAAGCTGGCGTATCTGTCCCTCACCGACGACAAGGTGGGGCTCTCCCGTGACGATTTCCGCATCCGCGTCACCCTTGACAAGGACGCCCGCACCGTCACCGTCTCCGACAACGGCATAGGCATGGACAGGGAGAGCATGGAGGAGAACCTGGGCGTCATCGCCCACTCAGGCTCACTGAAGTTCAAGTCTGAGATGGAGGCGTCCGAGGACGTGGACATCATCGGTCAGTTCGGCGTGGGCTTCTACTCCGCCTTCATGGTATCCGATAAAGTGACCGTCGTCTCACGGGCATACGGCGCGGAGCAGGCGTACAAATGGGAGAGCTCCGGCACAGACGGCTATACCGTCACCGAGGCGGACAAGCCCGACGTGGGGACCGATGTGGTCATGCACATCAAGCCCGATTCCGACGGGGAGGAGTATTCCCAGTTCCTTGAGACCTGGAAGATCCGGGAGCTTATAAAGAAATACTCCGACTACGTGCGCTTCCCCATCCGCATGGACATTGAGCACACGGAGTACGTTGAGACCGGCGAGGAGGACGAGCACGGTCACAAGAAGACCGAGCCCGTCACCCACACCGAGGAGGAGACGGTAAACTCCATGGTCCCCATCTGGCAGCGCGGCAAGGCGGACGCCACCGACGAGAAGTGCATAGAGTTTTACAAGGACCGCTTCCACGACCCGGACGACCCCGTCGCCGTCATCAGGGTGAACGCCGAGGGCCTAACCTCCTACCGGGCGCTGCTGTTCATACCCGCCAAGGCGCCCTACGACTTTTACAGCCGCGACTACAAGCCGGGGCTCTCCCTCTACTCCTCCGGCGTCATGATAATGGAGTCCTGCCCGGACCTTCTGCCAGAGTGCTTCCGCTTCGTCCGGGGCGTTGTGGACTCCCCCGACCTCTCCCTGAACATCTCCCGCGAGATACTCCAGCATGACCGTCAGCTCAAGGTCATAGCCGGGAACCTGGAGAACAAGGTCAAGGCGGAGCTTTTGAAGCTCATGACCTCCGACCCCGAAAAGTACGACACCTTCTGGGCGGCCTTCGGACGCCAGATAAAGTACGGCATTGTGGGCGAGTACGGCATGAAGAAGGAGCTTTTGAAGGACCTTCTCAAGTTCTACTCATCCAATGAGGAGAAGCTCACCAGCCTCAATGACTACGTTTCCCGTATGCCTGAGGGTCAGAAGTACATCTACTACGCCGCCGCCGACTCCCTGCGCACCGCCGCGGGGCTCCCCCAGAACGAGCAGGTCAGGGCAAAGGGCTATGAGATACTCTACCTTGTGGAGGACATCGACGAGTTCGCCGTCCAGATGCTCTACTCCTACGAGGAGAAGGAGCTGAGAAGCGTCTCCGGCGCCGATCTGGGGCTTGAGACCGAGGAGGAGAAGAAGGAGCAGCAGGAGACAGCCGAGAGCTCAAAGGATCTCCTTGACTTCCTCCGCGACACCCTAAAGGACGACGTGGTGGACGTGAGGCTCTCCGCCTCCCTTGTCTCCTCCGCCGTCTGCATGTCCTACGAGGGGGAGATAACCCTGGAGATGGAGCGCTACTTCCGCCAGATGCCCGGCGAGGCGGGCGAGAGGATCAAGGCCCGCCGCGTCCTGGAGCTGAACCCCTCCCACCCCGTATTCGCCTCTCTGACAAGCGCCTTTGCCTCCGATAAGGACCGCGCCGCGAAGATAGCCCGCGTCCTCTGCGCCCAGGCAAAGCTCCTGGCGGGGCTCCCCGTGGAGGACCTCTCCTCCTACTCCGACGCCGTCTGCTCCCTCATCTGAAACGAAAATATTGTTTCCTGTCTTCTCCCCTTCGCGGGGAGAAGATTTTTTATGCCCGCCCCGTTTTTCTTGCCTTTTTTCAGGTTTTGCGCTACAATAGCTCCATTGGAGATGATCCCAATGATAATCGACTTTCACGCCCACACCTTCCCCGACGAGCTGGCGCCCAGGGCGGTGGGTGGGCTTGCGGCGGCGGCCCACATGATGCACTACTCCGACGGCACCGTCTCCGGGCTCCTCGCCTCCATGGAGCACGCGGGGATCGACGTATGCCTCACCGCACCCGTTGTCACCCGCCCGCACCAGACGGAAAGCATAAACCGGGCGGCAATTGAAACGGACGCCGCCTTTGAAGGCCGCGGCATTATCTCACTGGGCGGCATTCACCCGGACACCGAAGACCCGAAGCGTGTGCTGGACTCTCTGGCGGCGGCGGGCGTGCCGGGAGTGAAGCTCCACCCGCTCTTTCAGGGCACGGCAATAGACGATCCCAGGTATCTGCGTATCATCGAGCGGTGCGCCGAGCTGGGGCTCCTGGTGCTAATACACGCAGGGCTTGACCCGGATTTCCCCGGTGTGGAGCTATCGGGACCCGGACAAATATCAAATATGCTCCGCGCCGTGCCGTACAACAAAATCATTCTTGCCCACCTGGGCGCGCTGGGTCAGTGGGACGCGGCGGAGGAGCTTTTCGGGCAGGATGTGTACCTTGACACCGCCTGCGCCCTCTACCCCTGGCGCGACGAGCGCGGCGAGATCGCGTCTCACGAGGAATACTCCGCCCTCACCCGCGAGCTCTTCACCTCCATTGTCCGCCGCCACGGCGCCAACCGTGTCCTTTTCGGGACCGACAGCCCATGGACGGACCAGAGGGAGGCGCGGGACATCATCGAATCCTCTGGACTCACTGGCTCCGAGCTTCGCGCGGTCATGGGCGGCAGCGCCGCAAAGCTTCTCGGATTGGAGGACAGAGCATGAGGAGGGTTTACATAATACGCCACGGCGAGCCGGATTTTCCCGGCGGAGTATGGCTGTGCATAGGCTGCAAAACAGACCTGCCGCTCAGTGCCAAAGGAAGGGAGCAGGCGGCGGCGCGGCGTGGGTTTTACGAAAGCGCCGGTATCTCCTCCCTCTGGTCCAGCCCCCTCGCAAGGGCGCTTGAGACCGCGGAGCTCATGTCCGGCGGCGCGGAGATACGCGTACATGAGGGGCTGAGAGAGTTCAACCTGGGCGCCTGGGAGGGTCTTTCCAACGAGGAGCTTGACCGCCTCTACCCCGGACAGCTCGTGGAGCGTGTTTTGGGCAATACCCTGACCCCGCCGAAGGGAGAGAATCTTGAGGCAGCCGGGGAACGCTTTGAAAACGCCGTGCGGGACATACTGAGCCGGACCTCCGGCACTGTCGCCATCACCGCCCACATGGGCGTCACCGCCGCCTTTCTCTGCCGCGTCACCGGCACCGACCCTCACCAATGGCACAAATTCACCCACGATTACGCCACGGTCACCGAGCTCCGGTATGAAAACGGAGCGTTTGAGCTCATAGGCTTTAACGGCACGGGTGAATAATAATAAGTATTCAAATCTCAGGAGGTAATTAAAATGCCCTACATTGAAGCAAAGGTAACCGTTCCCGTTTCCCCCGAAAAGAAGGAGGCGCTGAAAGCGAGCTTCGGCAAGGCTGTGAGCCTCATACAAAAGCCCGAAAGCTGGCTGATGGTCGGTATAGAGGACAGTCGGGACCTGTGGTTTGCCGGCGAAAAGCTGGAAAAGGGCGCCTACGTCTCCGTCTCCGCCTTCGGCAACCCCTCCCGCTCCGACTGCTCCAAAATGGCGGCTGAGCTGACAAAAATACTCTCCCAGGAGCTCTCCATTCCGGGCAACCGTGTCTACATCACCTTCCACCCTGTAGAAAACTGGTCTTGGAACGGCAGCTTATTTTAAGCAAAAAGGGCGGAGCCCTTTTTGAATTGTCCCAATTCGGTTTTGTGTTCCAATTATTAATCGGCAATATTTAATTGCCGATTAATTAAATATTGAGTGGACAACCGTTTGACAAATCCGAATTCAGCGAGGTATGGTATGAAACTATTCGTTTCTTTTTCAGCGAGAAAAACCGGTAATTGCGCTCAGATTATTGATTTTATAAAGGCACTGCAAGATAAAATGATTTACTATAAGGATTTGGACACACACGGGTGCAGTAATTGCGGTTATGAGTGTTTCAAAACACAATGCATATATCGAGACGATGATGTCTACCGCCTTTATAGCAGTTTTGAGAGCTACGAAAAAGTAATTCTGCTTGTTCCGATGTATTGTGGAAACCCTTCCTCCCTATATTTCGGCTTTAACGAAAGAGGCCAAGACTTTTTCATGCACTATGAACATGAATATAGTTCCTTTGTGGAGCGACTTTTTATCATCGGCGTCTATGGAAGCAAGAAAGAATCACCGGATTTCATAAGGTGTTTTGAAAAATGGTTTGAGGGTACTCCTTATCCGCATCATGTTCTGGGAATCGAACGCCGCTTGTATCAGCAAACAATGAAGGATAGCGTCATAGATATTGAGCCGGTTAAAACGGCACTACATGGGTTTATCCGATAAATCCCTGTTCGTCGCGACGTTGCAAATCCTTTTGGAACAATTGGATAGATATTCAACCCAGCCGTGGCTCCGATTCTCTGGGAACACAAAAGGAAATTGGGATTTCAAATTAAGGGGACCGTGCGGAAAAAGCCGTGATTTCTTGCGAAATCACGGCTTTTTCTGTTTTTAAAGTATCGTCACGTCCCGCTGGCGGTCAAAGGCATGGGGCTCTTTGGGGGCGGCCTTGTGGCCTATGGCTATGGCGATCATGAAGTCGTAGCCGTCGGGGAAGTGGAGCTCGCTTGCGAAACGGTCGCGGTTCTCGCCCAGCATTGCCGCCTTGAGACAGCCCAGAATGACGTTTCCCAGGCCCAGCGACTCCGCCGCCAGCGCCATATTCTCCACGGCTATCCCCGCGTCCACCTGGGTCCAGCGGAAGTCCCTCTCGCCGCTGATGACGATGACCGTGGGCGCGTCGTACCAGAAATTCGCCTGCGGTCTTAGCCGTGCGCCCATGGCGTCCTGTATCTCAAAGAGTATCGGGGCGTCGCCACTGAGCACCGTGAAGTGGAGCTCCTGCCGGTTGATTGCCGTGGGCGCTTGAAGTCCCGCCCTCAATACGGCGTCAAGCTCCTCCGCCGTCAGCTTCTCCCCGGTGTAGCTCCGTATGGAGCTGCGCGAGGCGATGGTATTCAATATTTCATTCATTTTTCCTACCTCCGGTGAAAGATTTGATATTACTATCATACAACCCTTTTCCCCGTGTGGCAAGAGAAAGTTTGACCCCGCGCCGCTTTACACAGCAAAGCCGTTCAGTATCGCGTGGAGCGTGTCCAGCGCCTCGTCGGAGGTCCCGATCTCGGTCCCGTTCACTCTGACCTTGATGTGGTAGCGTATCCCGTCCACCAGCAGGTCCGCCATGTACCGCTCCGTCTTTTCGGCGCCCTCGCCCTCGCCGGACTGCAGATGGACGACCAGCGCGGACAGGCCGTTTTCAGCGGTATACTCCTCCGCGGTGAGCTCCGTCTCCGAGCTGACGCCGCGCTCCACGCGAATGTTTCCCTCTCCCATGAGGTCGGTGTACATATACGCCTGCACGGTAACCCCCAGCCCGTCGGTGCCCTGCCAGAAGGCGAGGCAGGTGGGACCGTACTCGTTGGAGCTCACGGTCAGCCTACTGCGACCCATTTCCAGCGCGTCGATGGCATCATTTCCGGGCAGCGTCACTCCGCTGAACTCCTGCGCCGCGGACCAATCGCTGTTCTCAAAATACCGCGTCGTGTCGGAGATCGGATTATTCTCCGCTATTTTCCGCACCTCTTCGGACAGCTCCTCCACCGGGAAGCGCCGGTATTCGCCGCCCTCCACGCCGTACCAGTTGTATTCCTCGCCGTCCATGCCCTCCCCGGTCCGGAAATCCACTGACTTAAAGCCGCCTGCGGAGAAAACCGCCAGCGCCGTGCCAGTCAGCACCGCCGCTGCCGCGAGGACGCACAGTGCCGTTCGCGCCGTCCTTCCGACGCGCGTTCCGCCGCGCTCATGCAGTTCCTCCAGCGCCCGCGACACGCATGCCCGAAGCCCGTCGGGAGCGTCCACGGGCTCCTTTTCAGCCATCTCAAAGAGCTTTTTTTCAAAATTGTCCATTTTTAACCCTCCAAAATCGTTTTCAGGTCCTCTCTGGCCCTGGCAAGTCTTGACTTCACCGTTCCCCGCCGTACGCCGAGCATCGCAGCAATCTCGGCGGTGGAAAAGCCCTCGTAGTAGTAGAGCGTCACCACGGCCCGCCGTTCGGCGGAAAGTCTCACCACCGCGTTCCGCAGCTCCCGCTCCTGTCCGGGCTCCGGCGCGGGGATCTCCTCGCCCATGCCCTCCAGAGAGGTCTCATGTCCCCGGCGCAGCTGTCCCCGCGCGCAGTTGACGGCGATCTTCACAAGCCACGCCCGCGCCGACGACGGCTCCCGCAGGGAGCCCAGCCTTTGCCACGCCCTCAGCACCGCGTCGCCCACCGCGTCCTCCGCGGCGGTCTCCGAGCCGGTGACAGCCAGCGCCGCCCTGTACATCACAGGGGCATATTCGGTCACTATCCGCTCAAATTCCGCGTTGTCAGCCTTCACACGCCCCCTCCTTTCTGTCCGGACACTATATAGATGCTTTTCCACGCCCGGCGGTTCCCAAAACGGCAAAATTTTTAGCCCCGTGAAACAAAAAAAACGCGGTCCGAAATGGTAGCTACGCATAAAACAGTATCAACCAACAAACTGAAATAGGGTAGCTGCCGTACAGGGTGCAGAGAAAGGCGAGTGGAAAGCGATTGCTTTTGCCCGTCTTTTTTCTTTGCCTGTTACGCAATAGAAGCCCATTTTTGAGGGCAGACGTATAAAACCCTTACCCTGTCGTTTTTGCGTTTGTAATACCGCATAAATCAAGGGCTTTTTACCCCCTACTGCGTAACATACCTATCCCAAAATCAATAGATTTATAAACCGACTGGATTAGACATATTTTGAATGACGCATGGTTTCCGTTGTTAGATTATCCGATATTGGATTTTCCGATATCGGGTTATCCGACATTGGAAAATCCAATGCAATTAAATAAAGATATACTAACTAAAGAAAAACCAAATACAGATTTATCAAATATCTATTCCTTTCCTATCCTTTCCCCTCCCTCTCCCTTTAGCGGCAGAGCCGCCGGAACGGAAAAGAACGGAACAGAAGCGGCAATGCAAAAAATCCTTTGCTATGTTACGCAGTAGAACGTCATTTTTGAGGGTAGACGTATAAAACCCTTATCGACGTCATTTTCGCGCCTGTAAGACCGCTTAAATCGGCAGGAAACGGGCTTTTAATGCGTAACAGTTTGCCCCCTAAAAGAATGTTGTCGCTGTAAAGTCATTCATATTGCCGCAATATGCGCCACCTATATTGGATTCACCTACGTTGGATTATCCAATGTTGGAAAATCCTACGTAGGAAAAACCTACGTTGGAAAATCCAACGCAATTAAATAAAGATATATAAAGTAAAGATTAACTAAGTACGGATTATATCAATTACCCATTCCTTTCCTATCCTTTCCCCTACCCCTCTCCTTTGGAGCAAGGTATAGCGGCAGAGCCGCCAGAACGGAAAAGAATGGAACAGGAGCGGCAATACAAAAAATATCGTTTGCTATGTTACGCAGTAGAACGCCATTTTGGGGGATAGACGTATAAAACCCTTACCCTGCCGTTTTTACGCCCGTAGAGCCGCTTAAATCAAGGGAAAATCAACCTCTACAGCGTTACATTCCATACTGGATTGAGAGCGCAAGCGGTCTATCCGATTGCGCTCTCTTGACTGCCACATAAGCAGGGACGGGAAAAGCCGTCAAGGACGCGAAGCGCGAAGTTTATCCTTGACGGCTTTTCCTGTC
>CANPYX010000028.1 GCA_947588955.1 uncultured Oscillospiraceae bacterium
GTCTCGGTGAGTTCCTTTCACATTGTGGCACTCTTTGAGTCCGTGTGCAATCCGTCATTGTATTTGACGCTTACTTTGTATCTGCTGTGCACGATGCTATGACTCAATTAAGAAATTATAAAAGAATTCTCAATCAGGATAAAGTAAAGAGAGACTTTGAATCTAAGGGAATCAAGTATTATAGTCCACAGTTCAATTTAGTAATTGGGAAAAAGCCAAATATATCTGATGAGCAATGGAATTGGCTTCTTTCTCATCATAGTGACCTTAATATTATTACCTATGACAATTTGTTAGAGTCGGCAAAAATAAGATTAGATGCCTTGAAAGACTTAATACCTTAATATCAAACAACGGGTACGAAAGGTTATCTCCCATGCCTGTTGTTCTATAAGCGTCAACTCATAAAACAACACCCCCAAGGGCCAACGCTTTGGCCTCCCAGGGGTGCTGCTTTGGGTGAGTTGACGCTTACCTTCTGCCAGTTGTAATACATCTTGACATTGATCCCATTCTCCTGATACCACCGGCTGACTGGCAGTCCGCTTTCACGGCACTCCGCCACCCGCTGGCTCCATACCCGCAGATTTGCCATCTTCCCCACTCCAAGAATCGTCATCTCGTTCATGCACTGCCTCCGTTCTCTGTGATTCCCTGAGACTCCATGGGACTCCTTTAGTGTCTATGAGACTCTACGGCTCAGTCAAGGCATCTCGTAGAATCGCTGTTTTTGCCCTGCCACAGATTTCGATTGAAGGAAAGAGGAAAAGCTTGCGGAGACGTTAAATGAGGAGCAACTCAAAATGCTTGAGACCCTCTTGGACAAGCACCTGACTCTCACCGCCGACCTTGAGTACGACTCCTTCACAACCGGCCTCCGCCTCGGGGCGCGGATGATGGAGATACTTGATGTTGACGACGGTCAAAATTTGTGACGGTATAAGCAAAAAGAGAGAAATCAGGGAAAGCACTTTTCAGAGAGTGGAAGAAGCAAAATACTCCGCGATTTCCCTCATCCTGTCCTCCTGCTTCACATGGAACGGGCAGCGGCTTTCGCAGTGGCCGCAGTGGAGGCAGGCGTCAGCGTGGAGGGGGAGATTGAGATAGTGGTTCTTTGCCAGCTCGTCGCCGACGCGGGCGAGGTCGTAGTATTTGTTGATGAGGCCCACGTTCAGGCCGGCGGGGCAGGGCTGGCAGTGGTTGCAGTAGACGCACACGCCTTCGGCGTCACGGGGCGTGAAGCGGCTGATGTCCGAATAGTCCAGCTCCTCCGGCGTGGCGTCCAGGTAGTGGAGCACGGTTTGGAGGTCCGCCATGTCCCGGACTCCGGGGAGCACCGTCAGAACGGCGGGGCGATCCAGGGCGTACTGGAAGCATTGAGCATGGGTGAGGGCGTGACCGAAAAGGGAACGTTTTTCGTCCAGAAGCTGGCCGCCGGCGAAGGGCTTCATCACGGAGATGCCCACGCCCATCTTCTCGCAATCCCGGTAAAGGGCGGCGCGCTGGGCAACCTCGCCGATGGCGTACTCGCCCTTTTGGTAGTCATAGGCGGGGTTGATGCTGAACATGAATAAGTCGATGAGTCCGGTGTCTAAAACGTGCCTTGCAATAGTGGGATCGTGGGAGGAAAAACCCAGGTGACGGATGACGCCATCTGCCTTGAGGCCCTTCATGTAGTCCCAGAGACCGCCGTTTAGAACCTCGTCCAAATCTTCCGCGTCATCTACGCAGTGAATGAAGCCGAAGTCCGTATAATCCATCTTGAGGGTGCGGAAATTCCAGGCAATCTGCTCCTTGATCTCGTCAAGGTCGCGTGTCCAGCCGTACTCGCCGGTTTTGTAGATCGCGCCAAAGTGCATCTGAGTGAGGACCTTGTCACGCCTCCCGGCGAACGCTTCCGCGTAAGCGTGCAATGGCGCTTCGATGGACGGGGCCAGATCGAAATAGTTGATGCCATTCTCGATGGCGGCGTTCAGCACAGCGACCATCTCATCCTTCGTACCCGAAAGGCTCCCGGCGCCAAGGCCGATGACGCTTATTTTCTCGCCGCCGTGGGGTAAAGTGCGATATTCCATATGTACCTCCGAAAAATCCATGTTAACCGGACGAATTTAGTCTTCCTTCCACACGTCCTTGGCGAGTCGGAACACCGCCCATGCCTTGGGCCAGCCCACGTAGAGGCCCACGTGGGTCACGATGGCGGCAATCTCCTCCCGCGTCACCCCATGGGCCTTGGCGTTCTCCAGGTGGTAGATGAGGGACGAATCGGTGATGCCGGAGCTCATCAGCGCCACAACGGTGATGATGCAGCGGGTCTTCAGGTCGATGTCCTGGTTGTTCCAGTTTTCGCCGAAGAGCACGTCGTCGTTGAAGTGGGCGAAGTCCGGCGCGAAATTGCCGAGCTGGTCTCGGCCCGCAGTTTGAGTGATTTTTTCCATGTGAAACATCCTCCTTATTCTAGGGACAGGGTGATGACGACGTCGCCGTTTGAGAGCAACTGCGCCATCTCCTCATCCGATTTGTCCATGATATGTCCGAGCCGCGTGTACGCCCAGGAGTTGGAGCCGTAGAAAACCACGATCTGGTCGCCGGAGTAGAGCACAATGTCGCCGCTCCGCGTCACGGTCTGCGCGTCGTTTCGCGGCAAATCGGTCCCCAGGTACCCCACCTGCTCGAACCAGCCGTACATGGACATTTGAACCGAGAGCGGTCCGTCCTTTGCCAGTTCATTAAGTGCCTCAACGGACTCGTTGTCCTCCCACTCCACCGAAATGTCCGTGTCGTTGATCCTCATTTTCAATGTCCCGTCCACTTGTATTTCCTCCTTGTCTGTTGTGGAAGTCTCCCCTTGCGCCTCCCCACCGGAGCACGATGCAAGAGCGAGAAGCAAGAAGGGGAGAAGCAGTAAAATTGTGAGTTTTTTCATACGGTTCCTTTTAAATGCTTTGTTGAACAGTATAAATTATACCCGCTTCGACCCCGGATGTAAAGGGCGGAATGCGGGTTTTAATTGATGGTGTAAAGCAATTTGGCAATGCTGAATAGGGCGAGAATACGTCAAAAATTGCGACGCTATAAGCAAAATAAGGCTAATCAAGCGTAACGTTTTGCGATGGAAGAGACATTAGAAAGGTAGGATAGGCCGAAAAGGTTTAGGTGGTTGAGCAGGTGGTAGAAGTTATAGAGATCGCGGCGGTCACGGTAGCCGCAGTCGATGGGATTAACCTCGTTGTAGGCCCGGTAGAAGCGCTCCGGGAAGCCACCGAAGAGCTCGGTCATGGCCAGCTCCGCCTCAAAGTATCCCACATAGGCCGCTGGGTCCAGAATCCATGCCTTACCGTCAGGACCGCAGAGGGCGTTGCCGGACCAAAGATCACCGTGGATGAGGGAGGGGAAGGCGGGCTCCGGCAGGAGAGTGTCAAGACGCTCAATGACACTGGTCAAATCGCGCCGTGTGCGGTCATCCAAAAGTCCCCAGGCGAGCTTCATCTGTGGGATGAGGCGTCGCTCATGGAAAAACGCCACCCAACTGTCCATGGGAGTATTGATTTGTGGCGTGGAGCCGATGTAGTTGTCGGTTGGAAAGCCGAAGTAGGACCCGCACTCCGCCCGGTGGAGCGCCGCCAGCTCGTGCCCGAAAGTCTCCCAGTAGTCGGCACGACGTGAGGCGGGGGAGAGGTATTCCATGATCAAAAACGCCTCAGTTGCATCTACTCCAACTGCCAAAGGCTCCGGCACGCCAATGGTCCCGGGTGCCCTCAACGCCTCCAAACCGCGAGCCTCGGCGTTGAACATGTCCAGAAGTCCCGCCCGGTTGCATTTGAGAAAGACGTATTCGCCGCTTGAAAGCCCCAACCGATACGCGCGGTTAATATCCCCACCGGCCACCCTCTGCCGGTCAACAACCCTGACCGAGGGGCCAAAAAGGGCGGAGATTGCACTATCTATTGAGTTCACAGAAAGCATTGTCATCACCCAAACCAATTTAGTAAATCCATTTTACTCCAAGCTGCGCTTGTTTTCAATATACTGCGTCGTGATGGACATTGTTTGTTGAAATCACCAGAAATATAGAGTATAATATTGGAAAACCACGGGAAAAGAGGCGGCTCTATGCCCAAAATTACATACAACAAGCTGGTCCGGGACCGTATCCCGGAGATCATTGAGGCCTCCGGGAAAAGCTGCGTAGTGGAGACGATGAGTGACGATGACTACCTCCGTGCCCTCGACGCCAAGCTGGAAGAGGAGCTGGCGGAGTATCACAGGGAGCGGAACATCGAGGAGCTGGCCGACCTCATGGAGGTCATCCGCGCCGCCGCTGCGGCACGCGGGTATTCGGTTGAAGAGCTGGAGCGGGTGCGTGCGGAGAAGGCCGCCAAGCGTGGCGGATTTGAGAAAAAGCTGTTCCTCATAGAAGTCATTGAGAAGTGAGGTGCCGTTATGTCTGAATACCGGGCGGTTTCAGGGAGCCCTGCGGAGGACGAGTTTATCGAGCTCTTCTGCGACACCTTCGGGGCGGAGAAGGCGGGGTACCTCTATACGCAGTACCCCTTTTTTGACATCTACCAGAACAGCCGGTACGCGGACTTCCTCCTGGAGAGCGGGGAGCGGAAAATCGCCATTGAGATCGACGATGAAGCGTCCCACAACCGGCAGCTGGTGGCCTCCGGGAAGTTCTACGACGACCTTCTGAAGCAAAACAGCATGGTCTACCTGGGCTGGGACGTGTACCGCTGGGCGGTGCGGCAGATTCGGCAGCAGCCGGACGCCGTGAAGGACGAGCTTAGAGTATTCCTGGGCAGTGATCCGCATTTCAAAGAGATTGAGGACTACCTGCCCACCCAGCAGGGCAAGGCCCTCAGCGGGGACAAGCTGGAGCTCAGGGAGCATCAGAAGGCGGCGCTGGCCTCCCTCCGGCAGATGCGGGAGAATCATGAGACCATCGCCCTTCTCTACCACGCCACGGGCACCGGCAAGACGGTGACGGCGGTGACGGACGCCAAAAGCTGCGGCGGACGCACCCTCTTCCTGGCCCACACCCAGGAACTGGTGGAGCAGGCGGCGGAGACATTCGAGGAGCTTTGGCCGGAGGCGACTGTTGGCCGTTTTGTGGAGGGACGCCGGGAGAGCGGCGCCCATGTTGTCTGCGGCAGCGTCCAAAGCGTGGCGCTCCACCTGGAGCTTTTCCGGGACGACGCCTTTGACTACCTCATCGTGGACGAGGCGCACCACGCCTCCGCCGATACATATCAGAAGATTTTGGCCTATTTCAAGCCGAAATTCACCCTGGGCCTCACCGCCACGCCGGAGCGGGCGGACGACAGGAGCATCCTGGACATCTTCAAAAACACCGCCCACAAGCTGGATATCCAGACGGCGGTGCAGATCGGGGAGCTGGTGCCCATCCGGTGCATCCGCATCCACACGAATATCGATTTGACCAAAGTTCGCTTCAACAGCGTCCAATATAACATCCGGGATCTGGAGAGCAAGATCTACGTCCCGGAGCGCAACCGGCTCATTGTGGACACGTGGCTCCAATACGCGCGCGGCCGCCGGACGGTGATGTTTTGCGCTTCGGTGAGGCACGCAGAGCAGATCGCGGAGATTTTCCGGGAAAACGGCGTCTTGGCCGCGGCGGTGTCCGGCGGGATGAAGCAGTCGGAGCGTCGGGAGTTCCAGGACCGGTTTGTCAGCCGTGAAATTCAGGTCCTCTGCGCCTGCGACCTTCTCAACGAGGGCTGGGACTGCCCGGAGATCGAGGTGCTTTTCATGGCCCGGCCCACCATGTCCAAGGTGCTGTACACCCAGCAACTTGGGCGCGGGATGCGGCTTTTCGAGGGCAAGGAGAGCCTGATGGTCTTCGATTTCGTGGACAACGCCAGCCTTTACAACACGCCCTATTCGCTGCACCGGCTTTTCAGGCTCCGGGATTACCGCCCCGGCGCTCTGGTGGAGGCTCCCGCGGAACGGAAAGCGGCGGAGGCGGAGCTTTACGCCAGGGGAGAGAAGCCGGAGGCCCTTCTCGACTGGCCCGTGGACGCCACGGATTACGAGCTGGTGGACCTTTTCAACTGGCAGGACGAGGCGGCGGGGATGATTTCCCAGATGGAGTTTGTGCGCCGGGTGAACGTCCAGAGCGAGACGATTGAGAGCTATGTCCGTGAGGGCAAGCTGGTGCCGGATCTGGTGGTCCCCATGAGCGAGCACCGGCAGTTTAAGTATTTCAAGGAGGAGACGCTCCAAAAATACGCCTTCCAGTACGGCTGGACCCTCATCGACGACTCCAACCGCAAGGATCTGTTCATGGACATGGTCCGCCAGATGGACATGAGCTATTCCTACAAGCCCGTCCTCATCAAGGCCATTTTGAAATACGCCGACAGCAAGGGACGGGTGAAGCTGGAGGATATAGTCAATTATTTCCGCGACTATTACGAGTCCCGCCGCTCCGTCGGTCTTGTCGTCGAGAAGTCCAACAGCATCTTCGCCAAGGGCGCCTACACCGACAAGGACGCCCAGCGCAACATCCTCTCCAACCCCTTCAAACGCTTCGAGGACATGCAAATGCTCCGCCACACCAAGACCCTCGGCATCATCCAGGTAGACGAGTCCGTCTGGAAACGGCTGACGGAGGAGGAGAAGCGGGAGATTGAGGACGTGTGTGACGAGAAGCTGGGGGAGTATTATGGGAGGATAAATCAGTGAACAAACTTGGTTCCCAATTCAAATTCACAACAAAACTGAGGGCAACATGGAAAAGAAAATGACGAGAGATCAGCACTATGTTCCTCAATTTTACCTTCGCAATTTTACTGATGAAAGAGGAGAAGTGTGGATATACGAACCTGATAACAATAGAATATTTAGCGCAAAACCGAAATCAATATGCTTTGAAAAAGATTTATATGAGACACAATTTCAGAATGAAAATACGCCTTTTGGAAAGTATCTGCTTCCAAATAATATAGAAAATATCTTTCAAGGCCAAGAAGGGAAATATGCTAAACTAATTAATAAAATTAAATCAATATGTACGATTGGCCTTGGGAGGGATGTGTTAATTCTTAAGCCGTGCGAAGAAGAAATGTTGAGATCTCTTGTAGCGAATTTACTTGTAAGAAATCCCAAAAATATGAAAAGATTAGGGCTAAATGACTCGCTTGATGATACTATTGATCAAAGTATATACAATCAAATTGACAGTTTACTTAGTCAATTAGGGATTGGTGAGGCAGAAACATTCATTAAAGCGGCACGAATGAAGGTGACCTTGACGGAAGAAATAGAGGGGTCATTACCTCTAAAAATAAATGAAGATTTAGCAAAACTTAACTTCACTTTTCTGTATGCAAATAGCGACGAATTTATAACAAGCGATATTCCGATTGCTTTTGGAAGTGATATTTATGCTATGGGAGAAAACAAAATGTGCTTGTATCTGGCCTTAACTCCCAAAATCGCAATACTTTTTGGGAATTATAAGAGCATGTCGCAATATAGGAACGGGTTGCTACCCCTAAATGAGAAAACTGTGCGTAAGTTTAATTTCCAAATTCTAAGCAAAAAGCACTATATCCGATATATTATGAGTTCTAACCAAGAAATACTTCAAACATATGTACGTGAGGTTATTGAATGAATACTCAGATTATAATTGCCGACATCACCGCCCTCCACTGTGACGCCACCGTAAACCCGCAAACCGGAGTTTGCTGGGCGGTGGGGGAGTGGATGGAGCGATTCACCGGGCGGCGGGAGCGGAACTTTTAGAAGAATGCCGGACGCTTGGCGGGTGCCGGACGGGGGAGGCAAAGATCACAAAGGGGTACCGGCTGCCGGCGAAATTCGTCATCCACACCGTGGGACCGGTGTACAGCGGAGCTCCGGAGGACGCCGTTTTGCTGGCGGACTGTTACCGAAATTCGCTGATATTGGCGCGGGAGAACGGCATCCACACTATCGCATTCCCAGCAATCTCTACGGGCGTGTACGGATACCCGGTGAGGGAGGCCACAGAGGTCGCCGTGGACACAGTGAAAAAGTGGCTAGCGGACAACGCCGACTATCCAATGGAAGTGACCTTCTGCTGCTTCGACGGGCGGACGAGGAAAGTTTACGAGGAGCAGACAACCCGGATATAGATACGAAAAGACGGCTTGTGAGCAATCACAGGCCGTCTTTTTATATTTTCAAATCGCTTTCACCAGAAACAGCTCCATCGGCTGTACGTGACCCGGACTGTCCAAGACCATCCCACCGCAGTCGTGGTAGCCGAGGGTGCGGTAGAAGTGTTGTGCCTCCTCGTCTGACTGAGTGGAGGTCAGGACCAGGTCATGGCCTTGGGAACGCATGTCCGATTCCCAAAACTCCATCAGCGCTCTGCCGTAGCCAGTGCGTTGGTGGGCGGGGGATATGTAGAGCAGGGTGCAGAAGGGGGTGTTATCCCAAAAGAGGTTGTATCTCAATATCCCGACGGGCGTGGTGTCCTCAGTGAGGACATACGCCCGTTTTAAATTTACCTTGTTTTCAAACTCCGCCTCCGACAGGTGCCGGTCAAGGGTAAACCAGAAATCCCTGTCGCTAATTTGCGCGTATCTGATTTTCCGCATATATGAACCTCCTGAACGTCAATAGTAAAATCCCTTCCTGCGCAGGAGCTTGCAAAAGTCGTAATACTCCTCGGTGGGCTTGTCGAAGGGGAAGGAGAAAGCGAAACCGATCTCACGCTCATCGGAGGCGCGGATCGACTTGCGCATGGCCTCCAAGCTCCCGCCGGGGCGGTAGTGTGTGTCGTAATAGTGCTCCACGCCGAAGACCTCCACGGGGATGCCACCGAAGATGCCCATGTCCAGGGCCAGGGCGTCGTCTCGACTCAGCCTCGCGGTGACGGTGACCTCGCCAGGCTCAATATGTATCTCGCTGAAGCCCTTCACGGAGATGACGGGGACGGGAAAGCTGTCGATCTGCCATGTGCCGTCGGGCAATTCGTGCTCGTGGCCGTTGTACCAGCCGGCATCGACTTGAAAGATCCTGTGCGTCAGCGCCACGGCGATCTGCGTCATCTTTGAAGACAGCTCGGAGTACATCTCGTTGAGCCCGCGCCGAAAATCCTCTGTCATTTCAAACATCGTCTGCCTCCTCCGAAAAAAATCAAAATTTTTTAAAAATAAAGTACGCTTTTGGGCCTTGGAAGTTGTGGTAATAGAAGTAGGGGGGAAAATCACTCCGGTGTGTCGGACCTGCGCTTTCTGCTCCGGCTCACGTTCTCCACATTCCTGCACGACGCCGAACAATACTCCGCTCTGGTGCCGTGGGTGAGGAGAGGGGCGCCGCAGTGTTTGCACAGGCGCACAGCGGGCTTGGGGCAGGTCAGCATCTCCATCATGTAAAAGTCGACGAGGCTCTTGAGGGAGTCATACCAGACCCGCCGCCTGCCAATGCCGCCGCGGATCTCGTACCGAAGCTCCACGTTGCCGTGCAGGAGCACCATGTCCTCCCCAGCCTGGGCGCGGCGCATCAGGTCATAGAGCTGAAACCCATATCTCCCGTACCACTCCACGGCCTCGCAGTCGCGGTAGTCCGGGTGCAGGACCGGCTCCCGGTCATCCTGAAGCGGCAGCTCGTCGACGCGCTGGATACTCACCCTCCGGCTCTGCCGCCGCTGCTCCTTCGGAAACAGGCGGAACAGGTCAATGTACTCCCGCTGCGTCGCGGCCTTCCGGCCCAGGACGTTCCCGGCGTAGAACTTCACGGATTTGTCGTCGTAGGTCTTCTCCACCAGCGCGTCCTCGAAATCCAGCAGCCCAAATCGGTTGCAGAAGCTTTGGATGTCGCGGGCGTAGTCCTGATGCTTCTCGAGCTTTAGTCCAATGCGCAGAAGCTCCAGCACAATCTCCGGCATGACCTCTATGGGGTCATACTCTCTGCTGTACACGTCCAAATTCCCCACGACGCACAGCTCACCCCGGTGGTTGTACTCCAGACCGTAATACCGCCCGGTGCTCCAGCGGTCAACGTACTCGTCCCGCACAGATCAACATCCTCTGCTAATAGAAATGAAATGATACTATTATCTTACCACACTCCGCGGCGAAAGTCACGCGAATATTTCCAAACGTCGGAGGTATTGGCGGAGCGTGATTCTTCGTCGAACCTGATAAAAACGAGTGGTCCAAAATGTGCAGGTCTACAAAAACATTAAGTTTTTTCTGATAAACCCTGGTCACTACCCTTCTGTTTCGGGAATAGAGGTGAGAGGACTTTTTCGGTCATGGTGCAGAAGAGAAAAATTATCAACATCCCCCTCGTTTTGGCGTGTAGATGTCCGATGAATAGTGAGGGGATACGAAGGCGGGGAAAATGGATTGATGCGTTTTTTGTAAGAGAAGGTTATAGATACGAGAAAAATTCGGCAATAGGGAAGGGGGAGGGCGAGTCGTTGGTGTCGCCAATGAGAATATAAAATCCCGAAAAATTATTCCAAGGCAGGGTGTGATTTGAAGTAAAAATGTCCGTTGTTGGGTGAGGGAGTATTCAAAAACAATGACGCAATAAGCAAAAAGAGGGGTGAGAGCTCGACAGGAAATCGGTAAGTGAGAAATGTGTTCAACTGATAGATCTATGAAAGGAGTACAACATGAAAGAGACGACCTACAAAAGTTACGACGAGCTGCCGCTGTTCCTGAACGCGGAGACGGTGGCGAAAGCATTGGGGGTGTCCATCTCGTCCGGCTACGAGCTGATGCGCGAGCCTGGGTTCCCGGCGCTGAGAGTGGGGAACAGGATCGTGATCCCCAAGGAGCGGTTCATCCAGTGGGTGAACGAGCGCAGCGGAGGTGTGAGATGATCGTTCAAAACTCCGGGCTCTTCTTCCCGGTGCCAAAATCGTTGTTCTATTTCAACCTGGACGCTTGCGAGATCGCCACCTACGTCTACTTAAAGCTGTTGGAGGATCGGAAGAAATACGTCTGCTGGCCCAGTTACCGCACCATCGGCGACGCTATCGGGCGCAGCCGCAACTCGGTACAGAAGTACGTGGAGGGCCTGGAACGCATGGGCCTCATCACCACCGAGCCCACGAAGATGGTGACGAAGTTCGGCGACGTGTGCAACGGGACGCTGATGTACCACATCAATCCCATCTGGGATGTGGTGACCAAGTATCAGCAGTTCCTCCTGGAGCAGGACGAGTACAAAAACGAACAGCGGCGCGTTGCGGCCCTGCTAAGCTCGAAGCCTGAAGCGCCCACTGCGCCGCAGGAAGCGGCGGAGCCTGGACTTTCGCCGCGGAGTAACGCGTGAACACGTCCGCAAAGCAAGCGCCGACGTGGGGCGTTCTGCGCGGCGTGACGAGGAGCACGTTTCGGGCAAAAAAGCCCGTTCGATTATGGAACAAGATAAAGGACCGCGCCGTCAGCGACGGCGGTCCGGCCACAAACCCCCGCAGTGCGGGGCTTTTCACCGACCTCGGTTCAGGTGCACGGTTTCTTGAAAAAACGGATTTTAGCGGTCGGAAAAAGAGAAAACGCCCGGTTTTCAGACGTTTTCACCGACGTCAGAAAGGAGAAATCAGAATGGATTACGAAAACAAGGTCAAGACCACCTTATGGCTCCATCCCAGTATTATCGAAAAAGCGGACAGCACCATGAAGCTTGCCAAATGCCACAGCAGAAGCGAGCTCATGGAGGACGCCCTGCAATTCTACTGCGGCTACGTGCAGAGCAAGGACGCCTCCAAGTATCTGTCCACTGTGATAGCCGAGACAATCCGGGAGGTCATGGAGAACAACGACAACCGCATCCGCTCTCTGCTGTTCAAATTGGCGGTGGAGCTCAACATGGCCTGCCACACCATCGCCGCCCACTTCCGGGTGGACGACATCGACCGAAATGCCCTCCGGGCGTTCGCGGTGAACGAAGTGAAGAAGACGAACGGACAGATCAGCTTCGACCACGCCCTGGATGTGCAACGGCGTATCCCCGTGAAGGATGACCAGAAGTGGCCGGAATAATTTTTCAGGGAGAGCGCGAAAAAGGTATAGCTATTTTTCTCAAAGTGTGGTATGTGTTGTGGTTACAAAATCGAAAGGGGTGATTGAATGGCAAAGCGCAGACCCTCCGGCGACGGGATGGTGCGGCACCGGGCGGACGGGCGCTGGGAGGGGCGGATCGTCATCGGACACAAGGCGGACGGCGCGTCCGTCTTCCGGTACGTCTACGCGCCCACGCAGAAGGAACTGACGGCAAAGCTCCACGGTGAGATCGAGGACTGCCGGGGCGTGGATCTCAAGGAGAAGTGCCGCCTCACGGTGGAAGAGTGGCTGATGCGGTGGCTGGGCGAGTACGCCGCGCCGCGGGTGCGGGAGGGTACGCTGAGAGGCTACCGGCTCAGCATAGAGAAGTACATCGTACCGCGCGTCGGCGAGCGGAGGCTGACGGCGCTGAAGGAGCGGGATCTGAGACGGCTCTACAAATACCTCCTGCGGAACGGGAGATTGAGAGAAGCCGGTGGGCTATCGCCCACGACGGTGCGAAAGACCCACGCCCTCCTGCACCGGGCGCTGGACGACGCTGTGAAGGCGCGGCTCATTCCGCGCAACCCCGCCGACGGGATCACACTCCCCAAGGGCGAGCGCCCGCCGCTGAGGGTGCTGACCGACGCGGAGCTGACGACGTTCATGGACGCGCTGGAGAACGATCCGTGGCACGACTTCTTCTACCTGGAGCTGACCACGGGACTGCGGCGAGGTGAGATCTGCGGGCTCATGTGGAGCGACCTGGACGCCGCCGGCACGCTGAAAATCTCCCGCACGCTCCATGTCAAACGGGGCGGCGGCGTGACGGTGGGCGAGCCAAAGACGGCGACGGGCGTCCGCAAGTTACTCCTGCCGCCCAGCACGGCCCAGCTCCTGCGGGAGCGGAAACGCTCGGCGGTGTCCCAGTGGATCTTCCCGAACCCCCTCCACCCGGAACGCCCAATCAATCCGGGCTCGGCGCACACGAACCTCAAGCGCCTTCTCAAAAAGGCGGGTCTGCCGGACATACGCTTCCACGACCTCCGTCACACGTTCGCCACACACGCCATCGCCGGGGGCGTGGACGCTAAGACGCTGTCCGGCATCCTGGGTCACACCGACGCGGCGTTCACGCTGAACACATACACCCACGTCACCGGCGACATGCACCGCCGGGCCGCCGAGATCGTGGGCGGGTTCATGGAGGACATCTTCGGAAAGGAGCTCAGACCATGGCAAGACGCAAATCAGGCACCGGCACCGTAAGACATCGCCGGGACGGACGTTGGGAGGGCAGAATCGTTGTCGGCTACGACGACAAGGGACTGCCCGTCACGAAAAACGTCCTGGGCAGGACAAAGCGGGAGTGCGAGACAAAGCTCAAAAGCTTGCGTTCTCAGCTCACGCCGCTGAAGCCGGACAAGCTCCGAGCGGACATGCCCTTCGGCGACTGGCTGGACCGGTGGTATCAGGAGCTGGTTAAGCCCCGCCTCCGGCCCAAGTCCCGCGAGGACTATGAGAATGAAATCTACAACCACATCATCCCGCGGATAGGGAAGGTGCCGCTCAATAAAATCTCCGTGGAAGTCCTGCAACAATTCTACACCGACCTCAAGCAAAATGGGCGCCTGACGCTCCGGGACATCTACGGCCCCGGCGTGTCGGACAGGCTGGTGGAGGGGTGCCACCTCCGTGTCCGCTCGGCGCTGGCCGAGGCTGTGGAGCGGCGGCTGATTCCCAGGAATCCAGCCGAGGAATGCAAGCTCCCCCAAAGTGCCCGCCGCGAAAAGCAGGTGCTGACCCGCGAGGAGCTTCAGCGATTTCTGACTCAGGCACAGGAGGAGGGGTACTACGAGCTGGTGCTGTTGGAGCTGGCGACGGGGCTCCGGCGCGGGGAGATATTGGCGCTGAAGTGGTCGGATTTGAATCCCAAAACGGGGGAGCTGAGAGTTGAACGTCAGGTCTACCGCACGGGCGGAAAGCTGACGTTGGCCCCGCCAAAGACAAAGACGTCGGCGCGGAGCCTGTTGATCCCCAAGGCCCTGCTCGACGTCCTCAACGATCTGCGCACCCATACTGCGTCAGAGTGGATGTTCCCATCCCCGGTGAAACTCGATTCGCCCCTGGACCCGGCCTCGGTGCGCAAGCGAATCCAGACGATCCTGGACCACGCCGGCTGTCGCAAGCTCCGCTTCCACGACCTCCGCCACACCTTCGCCACGCTGTCGCTGGAGGCCGGAATGGACGTGAAGACCCTCTCCGCCATCATCGGCCACAACAGCGTCTCCACGACCCTGAACGTCTACACCCACGTCACCGACACCATGCGCGCCCAGGCCGCCGCGGCCATCGACAGGGCCATCACCGGCACCGCCGCCCCCACGCCCACCCCAGAGCCGGAAAAGCCCTCCGCGCCCTTCCAACCCTACAAGGGCATCCGCCGCAAACCCGGCACCGGATGCATCACCCAAGTCAGCGAACACTGCTACGAGGGCAAATACACCCCCCGCCTCCTCAATGGCACCCGCCTCATCAAACCCGTCTACGCCCCCACCCGTGAAGAGTGCGAGAGAAAGCTGGCAGAGATGATCGAAAAGGTCAAGCCGGAGGTGGAGCGGATGAAAAGAGAGATGCGGGAGAGGATGACGATGTCAAAAACCATGACGCTATAAGCAAAAAAGGCCGCCCCGGATATATCTGAGCGGCTTTGTGGTGTGTGGAACTGTGGGCGCAGGAAAATCATGGAACACGAAAAAGCAAGCTGAGATACAGCGAAAACGCACGAAAAAGCAATCTGGACCTTCAATCAAGTCATCAGTTTCAGAAAAATAATTATTGCCCCTCTTAAAAACTAATAAAAATGTGATGATATAACACATATTTCTATATAAAAATGTGATACACGCCCTATAGTTAAGAAAATAATATGGCGTGAAAGAAAACTACTTCGAGGGACTTTAGAATAGAAATCACAACTTTTTCAAAGGAGTTTTGTAGTAGAAGTGCAACTTTTCATAAGGACTTTTTACTGAGAGGACATTCAAAATCTGTGACGCAGTAAGCAAAAATAGGAAGAAAAAAACCAGAGAGAAGAGGTCGGGGGAATCAGGCCACTGTGTATTTGAACAAAGAATCAATTCTTCAGCGCCGTAATTGGCACCACATACACGCCATCCTCACGCCTGTAGGCATAGGGTGAGACGCCGGTCAGGACCATCAGGAAGGAAGGTTCCTTCATCTTTGATGTATCGATTTTGTCCGCCACGGCCTTCAACGTGTGAACGCCTTCCTCGATGAGCTTATCGCCGCCGAGCTTGACCTCTATAAGACCATAACTTCCATTGCGCAGGTGGATAACGGCATCACACTCCAATCCCTCTTTGGTACGGAAATGGTACACGTTTCCACCCAACGCCTCCGCATAGACGCGCAAATCGCGAATGCAGAGAGTCTCAAAAAACAACCCGCAGGTTTTCAGATCGTTCAGCAGGTCGCCGGGGCCGACACCGAGCGCAGCTGTGGCAATGGAAGGGTCAACAAAATAGCGTGTATCAGATGTGCGGATCGCCGTTTTTGAGCGGAGATTAGGGCTCCAAGCCGGGCAATCCTCAATCACAAAGATTTTTTTCAGCGCATTTGTATAGGAGACGACAGTATCCATGCTCAATTCCATATCGTCGCTGACATTGATATCCTCGCAAATCGTGGTGTTTGGCGCCTGGGTCCCTTGATGCCGCGCAAGGGAACGCATCAAAAGCCGGGCACGGGTCTCGTTACGGGAAACACCGTCCACACGGCTGATATCAGATTTTACGACGGCGTCCAGGTAATCAAAAGACTGTACCAGTGCGTCCTCCCCCTCCAAGAAGGTCGTCTGCGGCCATCCACCGCGACAGATGAGAAAAGCAATATCCTCCAGCGTGGCCTTGCTTTCAGAAAAAATCTGATTGTCACCGGGAGAAAACAGCGCGCCAAGGCTGACAGCACCGGAAGACTCCCCGGATTCGTAGAGGCTCATGGGCCGCATTTTGATCCAGGCGAAGCGGCCGGTTCCCGTATGATGTACCTGATCCATCTCCGCGGGCACCGCAGAGCCAGTCAGCAGAAAGTGACCGAAGCCATTCCGGTGATCCACCTCAAACCGCGCAGCGTCCCACAGCTTGGGAGCCATTTGCCACTCATCGATCAAACGTGGCGTATTACCCTGCAGGAGGGAACGAGGGCTAATATCTGCTAATTGAAGATTTTGTTTCATCCGGTCAGGATCGCTCATATACAAAACACTGGCGGCGTGTTGTTCACAGGTAGTGGTTTTGCCGCACCATTTTGCGCCTTCCACGAGGATCGCCCCTTTGCTTCTCAGACGATTCGCAATAATCTCGTCAATGACTCTCGGCTTATAGCTTGCCATTCAGTGTCCCTCCATGCTATAGAATGACTATATTATAGCGTATGGACATGTAAGATTCAAGAAAAACCTGCGATTCGGCAAAGAAATTTCCTGCGATTTGGAGAAAATATTTCCCGAGAAGTGGCGACAATACAACCGCCACTTCGCGGGATTTTGTTAAGACGAATAGCGGCGTGGTATGTCAAAATTTGTGACGCTATAAGCAAAAATAGGGAAGCGGGGGAGGAGAGAATGCGGTCACGGGAAAAACGCAACTGTGGTATTTCATGTGGTCAACGGAAAAACTGAAAATTGCGCAATAACTTTTCACCCCAAAAAGTACGAAAAATCCCTGGTTTCTTGCGAAATCAGGGATTTTTGGTGGTGGAGACTGCTGGACTCGAACCAGTGACCTCCTGCGTGTGAAGCAGGCGCTCTAACCAGCTGAGCTAAGCCTCCATATGACCCGTACGGGACTCGAACCCATGTTACCGCCGTGAAAGGGCGGTGTCTTAACCACTTGACCAACGGGCCGTAACTTATTTTCGGGTCTTACAGGCTCGCCTGTAAGACCCGTGGTAGCGGCGACTGGATTCGAACCGGTGACACCGCGGGTATGAACCGCGTGCTCTAGCCAACTGAGCTACGCCGCCGTGGCAAGCATGAAGATTATACCCACTTTTCCTCTGTCTGTCAAGACTTTTTGCGAGAAAATTTTTATTACCGTAAATTTATCCGTTCTAAAATATGCTTCACACATTCCTTGACCGGTCTCGTCCCGCCTACCCCTTATAATGGGACAATGAATAGCTTCAAGGCGTTCTTCTGCATAATCGCCCTCTCCGCAAATCTGTATTTGACAACGATTACCGCCGTCAGCCAGGCGCTTGGGCGGTTAATCTTCAGCTGTGCCCGCAATATGCCCGTACAGCACCTCGCGCAAGGCTTTCACTGTCTGCATATTTCCCTTTGCGCCTGCCGCGCAAAGCTCCCACAGTCCGCCGCGCTTTGACTTGCCGGCGGATATGGCGTACCGCAGCGAACGCTCCGCGTTGGAAAGCCCGGTGTTACCCATAACGGCAAGGTCCGCGTACAGCTCCTTTGCCAGACTCCGGGGCTTTTCGGAAAGAAGAGCGTACAGGAGCGAATCGTATCCGTCGGTATACTCCGCCACGCCCAGCTCCCTCAAAAGGCATCGGGCATCGTCCCTGCCCACCTTTTCGGGACGTTTTCTGAGAGACGCGGCATACTCCGCCGCACGGACAAGCCCGTCCGCGTCGCGTATGAAGCTGCCATATTCTACTCTTCTTGCCGAGCCGTCAACTGCCGCCACAGCCACCGCGGGTCTGAACAGGGGAGTGAGCGCGTTGAGCCTCGTCATGAATTTTTCACCATCCCTCGCAAACGCGACCGGTCCCACCGCCACGGCGTCCACCGGCGTGGCAAGGCACAAGTCCGCCGCCAGATCGAGCGATCCCACAGCCTCAACCACGTGGAGCCCCGTGTCCCTGAGCTCCCGTGCCCATCTTTCCGCCGGCACCGCCTCAGCCAAAATTACAGTGTACTCTCCGTCCATTCTCCGTCACCTCCAATCTATCTGATCCTCACCATCTCCGGCGGGCATAAAAGTCCCGCGGGCGCAAGAATGTGCCTTTCGCTCCAATCCCTGCCTGTCGTCCTCCATGAGTCCGGTCCGCGCCAGGGGTTTCCGACCGCGGCGTTGTGCAACGCACCCAGCAAATTCCTTCTGCTGCCGTAAACCGTCAGCCTCAACCTGTGACGCCCCGCAGCCAATCTACCCAGCTCCACAGGCGCCTCCGAAAGCGCCGCCACGGGATTCGCACCGTCCACAAAGACGTCAACAAGCGGGCAGACCATCTCCGGAACGCGCAGTGCGTAGACGCCGTCCTCCGGAAGCTCCGCCTCAAACTCATATGTCAGGTTCCCGGTGTAATACGGAAGTCCTTGCGCTGTGACGTCCCCAAGCCCCACCTTCTCCATTGGCGCAAGCACACCGCCGCGGACAGAGAAATCCCCCAAAAGGTACATGGGCTCAAGATTCGTCTTCGCGTCAAATCTCCGCCGTATCACAAGCTCGTTTTCGCCGCGCTTGACAGGCGGAAGGCCAAGGAGCCGGAACGCCCTGTCAATGAAGTGCCCGTTCTTTGCTGAGGCGGGTTCGCCGTTCAACGTGACACTTTGAAGCTCCGGCCTTTCCAGCGCCAGTGTGAGCCCCTTAAGCTGCGCAAGTGAATCAAATTCATAGTAAAGCGTCAAATCATGGGCGCTTCCCGCCATTGTCGCCCAGGGCTCGCGCATATTGTCGCGCCTGGGCTCAAGTCCCAGCTCCCGCCGGACGCGGTTGTCAAGCCGCAAAATTTCCTCCCGGTCCGAGAGCTCCCCGCCGTCAAGCGAAAACCTCGCCGCGTCCAGGAGAAGCGCGTTTGGCTCCGAACGCGTCACCGAAAGGGGAGGGGAGAGCGGGACTGCTTTTTCCACGGCTGTGGGCGCGGGGGAGAATGCCCGGTCCTCACGCTTACGCGGCGAAAGCTCAAAAAGCCCGCTTCCGTCGTAGTACGTCCTCCACTCAAACTCCGTCCACCCGTCCCGGACACGGGAGGGGACGTCCCCGATCTCGCCGCTCATAGTGTCCCAAAGCCGCACAGAGTACGTCCCGCGCACGGAGATAATGTTTATCTCCTGCGACTTTACAATATCCTCTCCCGTGTGGGCGGCAAACAGCCACATTTTCCCGCCGTCGCGCCTGAGTTCACAGACCACCGGGTTTTCCGCGCCGCGCCTTTCAATGCGCACGTCCCTGAACTTATCAAGCTCACAAAGACCGTCGTCGCAGCCTGAGATCACCCTTCCTCTGAACCCTTTGAGAGCTTCGGCGGTGGACTCCCTCAGCTTATGAGGCTCCGGCGCCACCACCGCCTCAAACCTGTCAAGAGACACCGTCCCCGCCGCCAAAAGCCCCTCGGAGACGAGGCAGACGTCAATATTCGCCAGCAGAAGGGATTTTATAAGCCCTTCAAATTTGGCGCTGAGCTCCCTGCGCTCATTTTCGGCGCCGCAAAGTGGAAGCTCCCAGACCGCCTCCACCGGATGAATCACCGCGACGCGCACGACGCGCTCGCCCCGCCGCAGTACGGAATTTAGACGCGCGAAGTGGTCCTCAATAAGCCTGTACCTCTCCCACCAGGGCGCCTGGGTGAATATGGACCCCGGCCAGTCCCGCTTTGCCTCGCCCTCCAGCGACATGTGCGCCAGGTGCGGAACGCGGTGCGTCACTCCCAGCGCCGCCTGCCAGTCGCCCTGGAGCTTGTAGGTGAGGAACGGACATTCCCACCCCGTTGAGCCGTAAAGCTCGCTCATGACACCGTCCTTTCCGGCAAGGAGGGAAACCGAGGACGCCTGGAGAGCCGCCGCGTAGTCCCGCCCGTCCACCAGCACGTCGATGCCCGGAATGTCCATGCCACGGTAGCACCTCATCGCCTCGCCAACAGTGTCCGTCTGGGACAAAAGTGACTCCTCGCCCAAAATATGACCCGTGGATTTGACGCCGTGGGACGCGCACCACCTGTTTATCCTGTCAAAATACGCCCGGTTGAAAGACTCGCACATGACCTCCCGGTATTTTCGCCGTATCCCCGCAGCCTCGGGCGATTCGGACGGCCACACCAGCAGCGGCACCGCGTCCAGAGCGTCAAGACCCGTTTCCTCCCGGAACCTTTTTGCGAAGATAGGAGTGTAGGCAAACGCGAAATCCTCCGCCTGACGGGGATGCCTGAGCCCCAGACGCCCTCCGAGCCTTGGAAGGTATCGCGGCTCGTCGGTGAAAAACGCCGTCACAGTGGTGCCGAAAAACCGCTTGAGGCGCTTATAGTACCTCTCATGCGTGAGCTCAATAAACGCGTCCACCGCCTCGGGGTCGGTGACGTCGATGTAGCTGCCGCCGTTGAACCAGGGCTCGTCCGGCGCCGTGTCAAGATAGGCAAACTTGACGCGCCTGTCCTCGCTGCGCCTCTCCATTGTTCTGTCAATATCTGCGCTGTGCATGAGCCTCCGGCAGGATACGGCGGCGTCCCCATCAAAGCGCACCTCCCAGCAGGCGATGTACCCCTCCTCGCGGTTTTCGCTGACACGCAGGTACTTCTGCCGGTGTCTTCCGTCCACGGTCACAAGCCCGCCCGCGGCGCCGCTTGGGAATCTGTCGTCGTCGTAAATCCAAAGGCATATCCCGCGCTTTTCGCACCCCTCGGCGGCGTATTCCGCCAGGTCCATGTACTCCTCGCTCAGGTACTCAACGTCCAGCCCCACCCGCGGGTGCAGGCATACGCCTCCGAACCCCATTTTCACAAAGCTGTCCAGGTCCGCGTCGATAAGCTCCCGCGTAACCCGGCAATTCCAGGACCAGAAGGGCACAGCCCGATACTCCGCCCCCGGCGATTTGAACCCGTCCTTCAACCTGCCCGCCTCCGATCGTTGCGTTTTCTCCATAATACACCCAAATTCTCCCCGTTACAAGCCCCGAACATCTCCATTCCGCCAGTTGACTTTTGCCCGGTAAAATGCTATTCTTTATCATTGGAGTATTATATTGCCAAGAGGTCGGAAAGCTATGTGGACATCAAACAAATGGGAGGATTACGAGCTCATCGACTGCTCCTCTGGCGAGCGGCTTGAGAGGTGGGGCGACCGTATCCTCATTCGCCCGGACCCCCAGGTCATATGGGACACCCCCCGCCGCGACAGGCGTTGGCGCGAGGCTGATGCCCGCTATCAGCGGTCCGGCACGGGCGGCGGCGCATGGGACAAGCGGAGCCTCCCCGAAAGCTGGCAGATACGCTACGGCTCCCTGACCTTCAACGTAAAGCCCATGAACTTCAAGCACACGGGCATTTTCCCGGAGCAGGCGTCAAACTGGGACTGGGCGATGGACAGGATAAAAAACGCCGGCCGTCCCATATCCGTTTTGAACCTCTTTGCCTACACCGGCGCTGCCACCGTCGCCGCGCTGTCGGCGGGCGCCTCCGTCTGCCATGTGGACGCGGCAAAGGGCATGGTCCAGTGGGCGAAGGAGAACGCCGCCGCATCGGGCGTGGCAGATAAAAACGTCCGCTGGATAGTGGACGACTGCGCCAAATTCGTGGAGCGGGAGATACGCCGCGGCCACAGATATGACGCTGTCATCATGGACCCTCCCAGCTACGGCAGGGGACCCGGAGGCGAGATATGGAAGCTTGAGACGAGCCTCGCCCCCTTCGTCCGTCTCTGCGCCGGAGTGCTCTCCGACGACCCATTATTTGTCCTCATCAATTCATATACCACCGGGCTCTCCGCCTCCACCGTCTCTTACGTCGCCCAAACCGCCCTCGCCGGCAGGGGAGGGCGCGCCGAAAGCCGGGAGCTTGGACTTCCCGTGACAGCCACAGGTCTTTGCCTTCCCTGCGGCGCTTCCTGTAGAATGGAGTTTTGAAATGGACCAGATCGCCGTAAAAATCAACGACCTCACCTTTTTTTACACCCCCGACGAGGAGGATGAGACCCCCCGCGACGTGCTCAGCGGCGTACGCCTTGAAATAGAAAAGGGCTCCTTCGTCGCCGTTTTGGGGCACAACGGCTCCGGCAAATCCACCCTCGCCCGCCACTTGAACGCCCTCCTTCTCCCGCGCGGCGGCACCGTCACCGTCTTCGGAATGGACACGAGGGACGAGGAGCTGACGCTTGAGATACGCCGTCGCGTCGGCATGGTTTTCCAGAACCCGGACAACCAGATAGTCTCCAACGTGGTGGAGGAGGACGTGGCGTTTGCCCCGGAAAACCTGGGCGTCCCCACCCCTGAGATCCGCAGTCGGGTGGACGAGGCGCTGAAAACCGTGGGAATGTACGAATTTCGCACTCACGCCCCGCACCTTCTCTCCGGCGGGCAGAAGCAGCGCATAGCCATCGCCGGGGTCCTGGCGATGCGCCCGGAGTGCGTCGTCTTCGACGAGCCCACCGCCATGCTTGACCCGCGCGGCAGGCGCGACGTCATGAACATAATCCGCCGCATGAAAAACGAGCTTGGCTCCACCGTCGTCCTCATAACCCACCACATGGAGGAGGCGGCAATGGCGGACCGGGTCATAGTGATGTCCGACGGCTCCGTGAAGATGGACGGCGCGCCAAAGGAGATATTCACCCGCGTGCGGGAGCTTGAGGACCTGGGACTCACCGTCCCACGCACCACGCGCCTCATGTACGAGCTGCGCGAAAGGGGAGTGGACGTCCCCCTTGACACCCTCACCGTGGAGGAGTGCGCCCAGGCTCTCGCGTGTCACTTCAAGGCCGGATAACCGGGCGGTATCCCAAGGGAATCGCACCGAAAGGAAATATTATGAACGAACCCATTCTCAAAACAGAAAACCTTACCCACGTCTATTCCCCCGGCACCCCCTTTGAGCTGACGGCTCTGCGGAACGTGAACCTGGAGATACGCAAGGGCGAGATACTTGGCATAATCGGACACACAGGCTCCGGCAAGTCCACGCTCATTCAGCACCTTAACGCCCTCATCAAGCCCACCTCCGGCAGGGTCCTTTTGGACGGACAGGATATAAACGCGTCCAAAAGCTCCATACGCCTGGTCCGCTCCCGCGTGGGACTGGTGTTCCAGTACCCGGAGTACCAGCTCTTTGAGGAGACGGTCTACAAGGACATCGCCTTCGGACCCAAAAACATGAAGCTGGACGCGGCGGAGATCGACCGCCGCGTGCGTGACGCCGCCCGCTTCACCGGAGTGGAGGAGGAGCTTCTTGACCGCGCCCCCTTTGACCTCTCTGGGGGCCAGAAGCGCCGCGTGGCAATTGCCGGCGTCATCGCCATGATGCCAGAGGTCCTGGTCCTGGACGAGCCCATGGCGGGCCTTGACCCGTCGGGCAGGACGGAGATAATGGAAAATATCCTCACCTACCACCGGGAGACCGGCGCCGCCATCGTCATAGTCACCCACTCCATGGAGGAGGCGGCGCGACACGCCGACCGCATGGTGGTACTGAACCACGGTGAGATCGCCATGGAGGGCGCTCCGGCGGAGATATTCACCCACGGCGACGAGCTTCGCCGGATGGGTCTGGACACGCCCGTCATGACCGATGTGGCCGACAGGCTCCGCGCCCTGGGTGTTAATATCCAGGGCTCCGTCTATACCGTGGAGCAGATGGTCTCCGCGCTTATGGAGCTGGAAGGGGGCGGCCGCCGTGCTTAAGGACGTGACCCTGGGGCAGTATTTCCCCGGCGACACCGTAGTTCACAGCCTGGACCCCAGGACAAAGATTTTAATGGTCATCCTCTACATCGCCGCCCTCTTCACGGCAAAGAGCTGGTTGGGCTACGCCCTGTGCCTTGTATTCCTCGCCTCGGCGGTTGCTGTGTCGAAGATCCGCCTCTCCGCCATGCTCAAGGGGTTGAAGCCAGTGGTGTTCGTGGTCATACTCACCTCGGTTTTGAACCTCTTTTACGGCGCGGGAGAGCCCATATTCCAGTGGTGGATATTCAAGATAAGCCGCGAGGGGATAAAGGCGGCGGTCCTCATGGGCTCCCGCATAATAATGCTGGTGATGGGCACCTTCATGCTCACCTACACCACCTCCCCAATAATGCTCACCTACGGCCTGGAGCTCCTGCTGGGGCCGCTTAAAAAGCTGAAGGTCCCCGTCCACGAGCTCGCCATGATGATGAGCATGGCGCTGCGCCTGATCCCCACCCTCATCGAGGAGACGGACAAGATAATGTCCGCTCAAAAGGCCAGGGGCGCGGAGTTTGACACCGGCAACCTCATAGAAAAGGCAAAGGCGATGCTCCCGATCCTGGTCCCCCTGTTCCTCTCCTCCTTCCGCCGCGCCGACGAGCTGGCGACGGCGATGGAGGCCCGCTGTTACCACGGCGGCGAGAACCGCACCCGCCTCAACGTCCTGAAGCTCGCCCCCCGCGACTTCACAACCCTCACTGTCGGCGCCCTCCTCCTCGCCGCCTCCATAGCCCTCGCAAGAATAGGACTTTGAAAATCCCCCAGTTTGACGTTACAATCCTAATATAACCGGAGGTGATCCGAACATGAAAACCGTTGCCTTCAGCATGGAAAACCTATGCGTTCCCTGTGGCTGCCGGTGCAGGCATTGCCTATTGGGGTTCGACGGCAATACCGTTGGCGCGGGTTATGAGCAGGGAAAGGCTCTTGCACGGCGGCTCGCGGCGGAATCGCCGATACAATTCAGCTACTATATTGGCTTCTGCATGGATACGCCCATGCTATTCGACCATATCGCCTTTTGCCGAGAGATCGGTTCGATTGGCGGACGGTTTTTGCAGATGAACGGGTTTCGTGAAAGGTCTTATGACGAGCTCGAGGACCTTATGGAGCGGATCAAAAGCTCCGGCGTGGAGCTTATAGACCTGACGTTTTACGGCCTCCCGGAGTACCACGACGCCTTTGCCGGCAGACGTGGAGATTTCAGCCTCCTGACAAAAATGCTCAAGGCCGCCAACAACGCCCGGCTCCCCGTCGAAATCAGCGCCCCAATCACCGAGGATAACGCTGGACAGCTCCAGCGCCTCTTGGACATTTTCTCGGAGTATAGGACCGACAGCATAAGCCTTTATCTGCCTCACGCAAAGGGACGCGGTAGGTTTTTGGAGGAAAAAAGGCTGAGAAGCTCCACGCTTGAGCAGTTACCTGCCACGGTGCGGGAGCATATGCCCAAGGTCAAAACCCAAAGCGAAGCCCAGTGGCTTTCCGAAAACGAATTTCCCGTGCCGGATGAACGCCAACTCACGCTGTCGCTTACGCCGGAAAATTTTGAGCGTTACAGTGTCATGTCCGCTGAGAATATCATCGGCGAATTGGAAGCACTGGACGACGCGTTTTACGCCGCTGTCCCACCGGCAGCCGAGCTTGCGAAATTATACGGGGACCCTTCGGGGGACAGATTGTACAGGTATCGGGACCTGGTGCTTTTATGGACAAAAAGATATGTCAACGAAAACAATATAAAGCTTCACGATATGACCGACGAGCGCGGACATTTCAGCGTGAGGTACTGAAATGATCTACCGCGTCGATACGTTTTCCGAAAGCAGTAGAAATCCCGTCACGGGGCGCGGCTATGACTGTTCGTGGAGAGTTTTGATGCTTACGGAGAGCCCGAATTATCAGCAGATGTGCGGGAGCTTCAACGGCTGTGCCTATACGGTAAAGGTGAGCCGCCTCAATTGCGAAAATTGGGAAATGGCGGTGGGCGACTTCGCGGGCTTTTGCGAGGCGAACGGGAAAAACGCGATTTTGGTCATGTCCGAGGCGGAGCTGGATTCCGCGAAGGAGCATTATGAATGTCACAGATACAATGACCCCTTCCTGCGTGAATACGAGCCCTCTCATTTAGTCCACAGCACACCCATGAGCTCGTGGGAGCTCATACGCCGCGACGGAATGTTAAAGAGCTGGAACTTACTAAAGACGGAAAAAGCCGTTGCGGAGGAACAGCCTATCGGGATCGAGCTGGGGGACCCGCCGGATTTCAGCGACTATATCATGTTCGGCGGCGGCGTCACCGGAGAGATCGTTGTAAACTCGAAGCAGCAGGGAAGGATCGTAATGGACACCGACGCTGAATATCTCACCGGCGCGAGACTGTATTTTGACGCGAGGCGTATGGCCCAGGACGGTCTGCTCGTTCGGGACGGGTGCCATATAAAGGTAAAGGATACGCTACCCCTTGAACCGTATCTCATCTGGACCGCCACATGGGAGACGGTGGGACTTCCAGGCCGGGTATCTACTCCAAGGATATTTGCCGAAATGTCCGACAGGCGGTTTCAAGCGGTGCTGACCGATTACAGAGGATAATATGAAGCTTGAGAAAATGGACGATTTTTTCGCCGCCCGCATAGACGGATACGACCGGCACATGCTGACGGAAATTGAAGGCGCGGAGGAGTTTTATCCGTATACGGCGTCTCTGCTGCCGAGGGAGCACGGCGTGAATGTCCTTGATCTGGGCTGCGGCACAGGGCTTGAGCTTGAATATTACTTTTCCCTCAATGGTGAAGCGTCAGTGGTGGGGATAGATCTGTCAGCCGATATGCTGGCGGCGCTGAAACAAAAATTTTCGGACCGTAAAATCAGGCTGATTTGCGGCTCTTATTTCGACGTTCCTTTTGAAGAAAGCCGCTTTGACGCCGCCGTGTCAGTGGAATCGCTCCATCACTTCACCGCCGGGCAAAAGCTGAGGCTGTATAAAAAGCTTAATGCCGCGCTGACCCACAGCGGATATTTCGTCCTGACGGATTATTTCGCCGAGTCCCAGGAGGCCGAGCACTTTTACTTTTCCGAATTGGAGCGGCTGAAAAGCCGGCAGGGGCTTGAACCGGACGCGCTTTATCACTATGACACGCCCCTGACGGCGGAGCATGAAATTGAGCTCCTGAGGGAAGCCGGCTTTTCCGACGCGCGAATTTTGCGAAGCTGGAATTCCACCCGCACAATACTTGCCCGCCGGTGACCTGAAAGGAGGCGGCACATGAGGAACATAGCTCTCAGGCTCCGATATGACGGCACCGCCTACCACGGCTGGCAGGTGCAGAAAAACGACGTCACCGTGGCGGAGACGGTGGAGGACGCACTTTATAAGCTCACCGGCGAGCGCGTTCGTCTCACCGGATGCGGCCGCACCGACGCCGGCGTCCACGCCCTGCGCTACTGCGCCAACTTCAAAAGCGAAAAATGCACCATTCCAGCGGAGCGTATGCCCCTGGCGCTCAACTCCCGGCTCCCCGGTGACATATCCTGCCTTGCCGCCCTGGACGCGCCCGAGGACTTCAACGCCATTCTCTCCTGCAACAAAAAGGAGTACACCTACCGCATCCTCAACTCCCGTATACCCGACCCCTTTGAAAGGAACGCCGCGTATTTTTACCCCGCGCCCCTCGATTTGAACGTCTTGAAGAGAGCCGCCGAAAAATTCGTGGGCACCCACGACTTCGCCGCCGTCCGCTCCGTGGGGACCGAGACGAAAACCACCGTCCGCACCGTCTACTGGTGCGAGGTGGAGCGGCAGGGGAGCGTGATAACGATGCGCGTGTGCGCCGACGGCTTCCTTTACAACATGGTCCGCGCCATCACAGGAACCCTCATCTACTGCTCCGAGGGCAAGCTTGACCCGGAGGAGCTCCCGGCGCTTCTTGAGACACGCGACCGACGCCTCACAGGTCCCACAGTCCCTCCCCAGGGGCTATACCTCACCCGTATCTGGTACGACGGTCCCGTGGGAGAGATGATGTCGAACTAAAACATCATCTTAATTTGCAAATTGTTAATCTTTGTGCTATAATTTTATGTTACAATAATATGCTGAACCGTAAGCTGACGGGGAAATAAGGAGAACATATGGAAGGGAAGAAGAAAAAAAACAGATGGTTCACCAAAGCCGTTCTCATACTTCTCCTTTTGACCGTGGCGATCCTCGCCGCGGCGCTGGCGGTCCGCGCCCACGAGGAGGGCGGGCTCAAGGCGCTGTGGAGGGACATTCGCGGGGACAAGGTCACGGACGAGTTTTTCTTTGAAAACGCCTCCGGCGGCGACGCGTCCGACATGGACCTCCGCCTTGCTGTGGCGGCGGACTCCGGGCTTTACGTCTTTGACGAGACCGGGGCGCTTGCCTTCAACCGCCTCTACTCCTGGTCCTCTCCGGCGCTGACGGTCCGCGGAAATTACGGCGCCGTCTACGATATAGGCGGCACCACCGTCATATTCTTTACCGGTGACAAAATAATCACCGAGGTCACCGCCGAGCAGCCAGTCATCTCCGTCACGGTGAACGACTTAGGCTATATGTGCGTCTCCACTGAGGCGGAGGATTACCGGGGAGCCGTCACCGTCTACAACTCCCTGGGCACCGCCATCTACCGCTGGTCCGCCGGGGTGGACAGGATACTCTCCGCCCGCGTATCGGGGCGCGACAGCCTCCTCACGCTGGAGGTCGGGCGCGGCGGCAGCCGCATGGTCCTCCTGAGCCTTGACAGCACCGACGTTCAGGCGGAATACGAATACCCCGGACTTCTCATTGACGCCTGCTTCACCGACTCCGGCATCACCGCCGTCGCCACCGACAAGGCGATTGGTTTCTCCTCAAAGCTGGAGGAGCGATGGAGCGTGGATTACTCCGGCAGGTTCCTGGAGTGCTATTCCATGTCCGCCTCCACCCTCGCCCTGGGGCTCACCGATTACCGGGTGGGCGGCGGCAGGACCGTGGAGACCTACTCCGCCTACGGTGAGCAAAAGGGCGTCCTCGCCCTCGCCTCGCCTCCCGCGGACATGGACGTGAGCGGCGGTGCCGTTGCCGTCCTCACCTCCGATACAGTCACCCTTTACACCGACGCCATGGAGGAGTCCGCGTTCTACGACTGCTCCTTCGGCGCTGAGCACGTGTCCATCCGCTCCGACGGCTCGGTGCTCTGCTCCGGGACCTTCTCAGCATATGTGTACGGAGCGAAACAATAACCACACCTATTCGATTCAAAGGAGATTACTGCTGTGAGCCTGGTCATTGATCTTGCGCTGGTGGGCATAATTGCCCTGTGCGGTTGGAGGGGCTTCCGCACGGGCATAATAAACGGCGTTTGCTGGGTCCTCGCCATAGTCATCGCCATATACGGCGCGAACCTCATCGCCACCGCCTACTCCGGAGACTTTTCCGATATGCTCCACCCCTTCGCCCTGGGTGTCATTGAGAACACCATGAGCGGCGACGACAAGGAGGAGACGGAGGGCGAGACGGTCATCGACCCCAACATCTCTGTGGACGAGCGGGATGAGCTGGACGTTTACACCGTGGCAAAGGCCGTCCTCACGCGCCTGGGTCTTGCCGACGGCGCCGCGGACTCCCTGGCAACAAAGGTCGCCGGGACCAACGACAGGGTTTCCTCCGCCATGGCCGCCGAGCTCACTACCCTCCTTTGCGACAGAGTGAGCTACGTCGCCGTATTCGCCATAGCATTCACCCTCATCGCCATAATCTTCACCGTCATCGGCAACGTCTTCGACCTGTCCTTCGGCATACCGGGACATGAGAATCTGAACCACGTCACCGGCGCCGCCCTGGGTGTGATCAGGGGTATCTTGGTGGTCATGGTCATCTGCTGCGTGGGGCGCTACTTGGGTATCCTCATTCCCGACGGCGTGACGGAGAAGACCCACATCTTCAAAAGCCTTGTGGAGGCAAACAAAATAGCCTCCCTTCTGAATATATGATTAATCCGTTCGCTGCCCGCCTTAATGCGGGGAAAGGAGTGAAAAATGGAGCCTACACTGTGCGCCCGCTGTCACAAGAACGTGGCGGTGATATTTGTAACGAAGATAGAAAACGGAAAGACCACCAGCGAGGGCCTGTGCCTGAAGTGCGCCCGTGAGCTGGGCATGAAGCCGGTGGACGACATCATGCGCAAAATGGGCATAACCGACGACGACATCGACAGCCTCGCCGGCGAGATGATGGAGGCGTTCGGCGGCGCCGAGGAGGTGCCCGAGGCGGAGGGCGAGGACGAGTCCGGCAAGACCGCCACCTTTCCTTTCCTCAGCAAGCTCTTCGGCTCACAGCCACCCCAGGACGTCCAGCCCCCCGCCCAGGGACAGTCCGGGGGAGGGGAGAAGCGCCAGCGCGAGCGTGAGAAAAAGCGCAAATACCTTGACACCTACTGCATCTCCCTGACGCGCCGCGCCGCCGAGGGCAAGCTTGACCGCATAGTGGGCAGAGAGGAGGAGATGGAGCGTGTCATCCAGATCCTCAACCGCCGCCAGAAGAACAACCCCTGTCTCATAGGCGAGCCCGGCGTGGGCAAGACCGCCATCGCCGAGGGCCTTGCCATACGCATAAACGAGGGCGACGTCCCCTATAAGCTCAGGGACAAGGAGGTCTACCTCCTGGACCTGACAAGCCTTGTGGCGGGGACCCAGTTCCGCGGCCAGTTCGAGTCGCGCATGAAGGGACTCATCGAGGAGATAAAGTCCGTGGGCAATATAATCCTCGTCATAGACGAGGTCCACACCCTGGTGGGCGCCGGCGACGCCGAGGGCTCCATGAACGCCGCCAACATCCTAAAACCCGCCCTCTCACGGGGCGAGATACAGGTCATAGGCGCCACCACTTTCAACGAGTACCGCAAGCACATCGAAAGGGACTCCGCCCTGGAGCGCCGCTTCCAGCCCGTCACCGTCACCGAGCCCTCCATCGAGGAGGCAATAGAGATAATCCGCGGAATATCCCACTACTACGAGGCGTACCACGGCGTCAAAATATCCGACGCCATGTGCCGTCAGGCGGTGCTGCTCTCCGAACGCTACATCACCGACCGCTTCCTCCCCGACAAGGCCATAGACCTCATCGACGAGGCGTGCTCCGACGTGAACCTGAAAAGCAAAAACTACGCCCGCCTTGCCGAGATCGACCGTGAGCTTGCCGACATCGCCAAGGAGCGGGATATGCTCTTAGAGCGCCCCGAGTCCGACCAGAGCCCTTACGTCGAGGAGGACTACGCCCGCCTTGCCAAGCTGCGCGGCCGCGAGATCGCCATAGCCGACGAAAAGCAGCGCCTCCAGGCACAGGGAATGCCCGAACTGGGGCTTGACAACTTCGCCAGGATAATCGAGCTGTGGACAAAGATACCCGCCTCCTCGATCCGCGAGGACGAGCACGAAAAGCTCGCTCACCTGGCAGAACGCCTCCGCGAGCACATCGTTGGCCAGGACGAGGCGGTGGACGCCGTCTGCGCCGCCATAAAGCGCAACCGCGTGGGCATCTCCGCCAAGCACAAGCCCGTGAGCTTCATCTTCGTGGGCTCCACAGGCGTGGGCAAGACGGAGCTTGTAAAGCGCTTCGCCGCCGACATGTTCCGCACCCCCGAATCCCTCATACGCCTCGATATGTCCGAGTTCATGGAAAAGTTTGCCGTCTCCCGCATCATCGGTTCGCCTCCGGGCTACGTGGGCTACGACGAGGCTGGACAGCTCACCGAGAAGATCCGCCGCCGCCCCTACTCCGTGGTGCTGTTCGACGAGATAGAAAAGGCCCACCCGGACGTGATGAATATCCTCCTTCAGATCCTTGACGACGGCAGGATCACCGACGCCCAGGGCAGGACCGTCAACTTTGAAAACACAATCATCATCATGACCACCAACGCCGGCTCCGACAGGCGCGGCTCCGGCACCGTGGGCTTCGGCGGCACCGCCGCCGACCAGGACAGGGAGCGCGTCATGAAGGCGTTGCGCGACTTCCTGCGCCCCGAGTTTATAAACCGCGTGGACGAGGTCATATACTTCAACCGTCTCTCTGAGGAGAACTTCCGCTCCATAGCGGCGCTCATGCTCGAGGAGCTGCGCGACGGACTTTCCCAGCGCGCCATGACCTTCACCTGGGACGATTCCGTCATCGACTACCTGGTGTGCAAGTCCTACTCCGTGGAATTCGGCGCCCGCAACCTCCGCCGCACCATCCAGAAGGACATCGAGGACCGCATAGCTGCGGAGCTCATAGACAACTACACCCGCGACTTAAAGCGCGTTGGCGTCACCGCCGACGGCGACAACGTGACCGTCATAGTGGCGGAATAAAATAACGAAAGGAAGCCGAAGGGTAAAACCTTCGGCTTTACCCAATATATACAATGGACGAGCTGAAGAAAAACGACATAGTTGAGACCGTCTGCGACGGCTATACCTCCGACGGCTCTGGCGTCGCTAGAATAGGCGGTATGGCGGTATTCGTCTCCGGCGCGATAGCGGGGGAGCGGTGCCGCGTCCGCATCCTCAAGACCCTGAAAAACGCCGCCTTCGCCAAGGTGGAGGAGGTCGTCTCCCCGTCGCCGGAGCGTATTTTGCCAGACTGCCCCCATTACCCCGCCTGCGGAGGCTGTAGGCTCCGCCACATGAGCTATTCCGAGGAGCTTCGCTTCAAAAGGCAAAAGGTGGAGGACGCCCTTCGCCGCATCGGAGGCGTGGACATAAAGCTCAGCGCCGTCCATCCCGCCTCGCAGACTACCCGTTACCGCAACAAGGTCCAGCTCCCCGCCGCTCCTGGACCTAAGATAGGCTTCTACCGCGCCCGCAGCCACGACGTAATAGACGTGCCCGACTGCCTCCTCCAGCCTGTGTGCGCCGCCAATATCCGTGCCGCCGTCAAGACCTGGATGGAGGATTTCGGCGTCCCCGCTTACGATGAGAGCACCCGCGCGGGGCTCCTGCGCCACCTGTACGTGCGCTCAAGCTCCGCGGGGGAGTGCCTTGTGTGCCTCGTTGTCAACGCTCCGGCGGACCGAAGGCTCCCCCACGAGCCCGACCTCATTGAATGTATCCGCGCCGCCGAGCCGCGCACCTGCGGCGTCGTCCTTTCCTCAAATACCGCCTGGACCAACGTGATCCTGGGTACCGCCTACCGCACGCTTTGGGGCTCGGACACCCTCACCGACACCATCCACGGCCTCACCTTCCGCCTCTCCGTCCCCTCATTTTTCCAGGTCAACCGGGATATGTGCGAGGTTTTGTATTCCCGCGCCCTGGCGCTCGCCGGCCTCACCGGGACGCAGACGGTCCTGGACCTATACTGCGGCATAGGCACCGTCTCCCTTTGCATGGCGCGAAGCGCCCGGCGCGTCGTCGGCTGTGAGATCGTCCCCGAGGCGGTGGAGGACGCCAGGGAGAACGCCCGTGTCAACGGCATAACCAACGCCGAATTTATCTGCGGCGACGCCGGCGAGATCTCCGCCCGCCTGTCGCGCGAGGGTGCCCGCCCCGACATCATAACCGTCGACCCTCCCCGCAAGGGCCTCTCCTCGGAAGCAATCGACGCCATAGCCCAAATGTCCCCGCAAAAGATAGTCTACATCTCCTGCGACCCCGCCACCCTCGCC
This sequence comes from uncultured Oscillospiraceae bacterium, assembly GCA_947588955.1. Taxonomy (GTDB): domain Bacteria; phylum Bacillota; class Clostridia; order Oscillospirales; family Oscillospiraceae; genus RUG626. Next base: position 33,355 of record CANPYX010000028.1, read on the forward strand.
CGCGACATAAAGCTCCTTTCCGCCCACTCCTACACCCCCAATTCCGCCGAAGCCGTAGACCTCTTCCCCCGCACCGAGCACGTGGAGACGGTTGTTCAACTTTCCAAGGGAGAAATCCAGTCAAAGAAGATTCGTGTTGACTTTTCGCTGGAGGATATGGATATGTCCGGTTTCCAGAAAGGTGCGACCTATGGAGAGATCAAGGCTTATGTGAAAGAGCATACAGGCCTCAAGGTTTCTTCCCTCTACATCGCACAAGTGAAACAGAAGTGTGGGATTATTGAACGGGAGAATTATAATAAGCCCAAGTCAGAGGATGCCCGGCAGCCCCAATGCCCGCCGGAGAAAGAGGCGGCGATCAGGGAGGCGCTGAAGCATTTTAGAATGATTGGTTGATATAAAATAGA
>CANPYX010000029.1 GCA_947588955.1 uncultured Oscillospiraceae bacterium
AAAGCCGAAAAGACGTAGTTGGGTTGCAACTACGTCTTTTCAGTTTGCCGTACCGTCTTGCCCCTCGGTTCACTATGCTTCCCTATCCCACGGGGTCCATGCGCCTTGGAAAAAACACCTTATGTCGCGCAAGTGTGTCGCCTTCGGCGACGCGCGCAGCGCGACAGCAGGAAGACCCCCGAGAAAAGCCCGCAGGCTTTTCTCGGGGGTCTTCCGCACGTACCTGTTGGCATTTGAAGCCCCGCAAAGCGGGGCTTCAAAGCCAGTTATAGTTGCTTTTGCGCGTTTATCTTTATGCCGGGGCCCATGGTGCTGGCGGTGACGCAGCTGCGGATATACTGGCCCTTGGCGGCGGCGGGCTTGGCGCGAAGGAGAGCGGTCATGAGAGCGTTGTAGTTCTCGGTGAGCTTCTCCGGGCCGAAGGAGACCTTGCCGATGGGGCAGTGGATGATGTTGGTGCGGTCCAGGCGGTACTCGATCTTACCGGCCTTGACCTCGGAGATGGCCTGGGTGAGGTTGGGGGTGACGGTGCCAGCCTTGGGGGAGGGCATCAGGCCCTTGGGACCCAGGGTCTTACCGAGGCGGCCAACCACGCCCATCATGTCGGGTGTGGCGATGACCACGTCGAAATCGAACCAGTTCTCCTTCTGGATCTTCTCCACCATATCCATGGCGCCAACGTAATCGGCGCCGGCGGCCAGGGCCTCCTCCTTGCGCTCGTCCTTGCAGAACACCAGGACGCGGCGGGTCTTACCTGTTCCGTGGGGGAGGACGACGGCACCGCGGACCTGCTGGTCGGCGTGGCGGGAGTCGACGCCCAGCTTAACGTGGAGCTCCACGGTCTCATCGAATTTGGCCTTGGCGGTTTTGGTAATGAGGTCAAAGGCGTCGGCGGGCTCGTACTGGACGGAGCGGTCCACAAGCTTTGCGCTGTCTACGTATTTTTTACCCTTAAACATTGCTTCAGCCCTCCTCTACTACGATGCCCATGCTGCGGGCGGTGCCGGCGATCATGCTCATGGCTGCCTCAATGGAGCCGGCGTTAAGGTCGTTCATCTTTGTCTCGGCGATCTTGCGCACGTCTTCCTTGGAGATCTTGGCGACCTTGTCGCGCTGGGGGACGCCGGAGCCCTTTTCAATGCCGCATGCCTTCTTGAGAAGGACGGCGGCGGGGGCGGACTTGGTGACGAAGGTGAAGCTGCGGTCGGAGTACACGGTGATGACCACGGGGGTGATCATGCCCATGTCTGCCTTGGTGCGCTCGTTGAATTCCTTGGTGAAGGCGCCGATGTTGACGCCGTGCTGACCAAGGGCGGGACCCACGGGGGGCGCGGGAGTCGCGCGGCCCGCAGGGATCTGAAGCTTGATGATTCCTGTTACTTTCTGTGCCACTTTCGTGAACCTCCATAATATAGATGTGGTTAGGCGGAGCTTATTGAAAAGCTCCTCCCACAGCGCCGGGGGGCGCTAATGCCCTTTTGGGGCGGGGTCTTAATTTCGCGGGGTCAGTCCTCGATCTTTTCCACCTGATCGAAGTCCAGCTCCACGGGCGTCTCGCGTCCGAACATGGAGACCACGACGCGGACGATCTTCTTGTCCATGTCCAGGTCTTCCACCGTGCCGAAAAAGCCCTCCAGGGGGCCGTCGGCGACGCGGATGCGGCTGCCGATCTCGAAATCCACCTTGACGACGCGTTTTTCCACGCCCAGAGAGAGTATCTCGCTCTCCGTGAGGGGGATCGCCTTGTTTCCGGTTCCAACAAAGCCGGTGCAGCCGCGGACGTTGCGCACCAGGTGCCAGCTCTCGTCCGTCATCACCATCTTCACCAGCACGTAGCCGGGGAAGACCTTGCGCTCCACCTCTTTGTCCTCGCCGTTGACAGATTCGACAACGGTCTCCATGGGGATGTTGACCTCTTGGATGAGGTCCGTCATGCCGCGGTTCTCGGCGGCCTTGACAACGGTGTCGGCCACGGCGTTTTCGTAGCCGGAGTACGTGTGGACCACGTACCACTTCGCTTCCTGCGCCATTTCAGCTCCTTAACCGAAGAGGTTGATGAGGACCTCGACCAGCTTGGAAGCAAGCCAGTCAAAGCCGCCCAGCACCACGGCGGACGCGGCGCAGACGGCAAGGACAACAAGGGTGTTGTTGGCTGTCTGCTTCGCGGTGGGCCAAATGACCTTTTTAAGCTCGCTCTTCATGCCGCGGAACCAGTCGGCGATCCGGGTGAAGAACTTCTTTTCGGATTTTGCCATTTGTGCTTTTCTCCTTCCGCTTACTTTGTCTCGGTGTGGACCGTGTGCTTACGGCAGAAGCGGCAGTACTTTTTGAGCTCCAGCTTCTCGGGCGTGTTGCGCTTGTTCTTGGTCGTGTTGTAGTTGCGCTGCTTGCACTCGGAGCAGCGGAGAACGACCTTGACTCTGTTCTCAGCGGCCATTTTTTCGGCACCTCCTAATTATTGCCTCCCTGCTTTAAATTGACCGGGCAGGGTATTTTCGGCGCACAGGCGCACAAAAATAAAACCCTCTCAGCCGACAGGTGAGGAAATTATACCACCGCCCGGCGGCGCAGTCAAGAAAAATTTTTATAAATCAGTGGGTTTTCGCGGGAAAAAACGTTGCGCGGCGGGGGAATGTGTTGTAAGATGGCAGAAGCAGCGGAAAGGAGCGGTGAAAATGAGGATACTCGCGGTGGATTACGGCGACCAAAGGACGGGGATAGCCGTATCGGACATAACGGGGACGATAGCGGGGGAGGCGTTTGTCATAGCCGAGTGGGACCCGGAGAGGCTCGCGGACAAGATAGCTGGGGAGTGCCGGAGACTGGGGGCGGAGAGGATAGTTCTGGGCAACCCCATAAACATGGACGGCTCTGCGGGGCCGCGCAGTGAAAAGGCGGCATCGTTCGGGGAGCTTCTGCGGGAGCGGACGGGGCTTGAGGTGATAATGTGGGACGAGCGGCGGACCACAGTGGAGGCGCATGACATACTCTCGGTGAACGGGCGGCACGGCAGGCGCAGGCGCGAGACGGTGGACGCCGTCGCCGCGACGCTCATTTTGGAGGGATATTTGGGCAAATTACGGATGTAGCTTCAACATTCTTACAAAAATAGTATGCGGCACCCTTTTGCCCTTGCAAAGGCGGGTGCGCGCGTGTATAATTAAAATGCGGATTATGTCAATTTACGCGGAGGGAGGGTACGCGCGTGGAAAAGAGGCTGGGGATATATATACACATCCCCTTTTGCGCCGGAAAGTGCGCGTACTGCGACTTCTACTCTCTGGTGGGCAGGGAGAACATGATACCCCGCTATCAAAAGGCGCTGCTGACGCACATAAGGGAGGCAAGCTCCCAGATGCAGGGGTATTTGACCGACAGCATATACATCGGCGGCGGGACGCCCAGCTTTTATGGGGCGGGGCGGCTCATTGAGCTTATGAACGCCCTCAAAAAGTACGGCAGGGTTATGGTGGACGGGGAATTCACCGTGGAGGTGAACCCGGACAGCATAACGCTCCAGGACATGGTCAGGCTGCGCCGGACGGGGTTCAACAGGCTGTCCATAGGCGCGCAGTCGGCAAACGACGGGATACTCAAGAGCATAGGCAGGCTCCACAACTGGGAGAAGGTGGAGGAGACGGTGCTCAGCGCCAGAAAAGCGGGCTTTGAGAACGTGAGCCTCGACCTCATCTACGGGCTCCCAAGCCAGACGAGGGAGGACTGGGCGGATACGCTCTCCAGGGCGATGGCTTTAAAGCCGGAGCACATCAGCGCCTATGGACTGAAGATAGAGGAGGGCACGGCGCTGTATCCTTACAAGGACTCGCCATTCATACCCGACGACGACCTCCAGGCGGACATGTATCTTTTCGCGGTGGATGCGCTTTCGCGCAACGGATACAGGCAGTATGAGGTGTCCAACTTCGCAAGGCAGGGCTTCGCCTCGGTACACAACCTGAAATACTGGCAGATGGGAGAGTACATGGGCTTCGGCGCGGCGGCGCACTCGTGCGTGTCGGGGCAGAGGTACAGCTGTATCGCCGACATGGAGCTCTACACCGACAACATCATGGGCGGCAGGAGCGTGGTGGACCACGCAGAGAGCATAACGGATTTTGAGCGGGCCGGGGAGTACCTTATGCTGGGGCTCAGGACCACCCACGGCATATCCGAGGAGGAGTATTACGGCATCTTCCCCTGTAAGCTGGATATGGCGCGGGAGATCATGGAGGACTACGTAAAGCGGGGCTGGATGGAGAAAAACGGGGACAGGTGGCGTTTTACGCCGCGGGGGTTCCTGCTTTCAAATACGCTGATAGGCGAGATACTCGACGCCCAGACGAAGCAGAGGATGAGCATAGTTTCCCCCTGGAAGCAGGAGGGCGGGGAGGAGTACCAGTTCTCGCTGTTCTCAAAAAGACCGGGGGAGGTCCAGCTTTTCCAGGGGATAACCTGAGGGAAAGACGCGGATGTTACGGTTTTGGTTTTGTTTGTTTACCGATTTGTAATTGATTTTTTCACGGGTAACATATATTATAAAAGTTGGATATTGAGCCGGAGGGCGGGAAGCCCTGCGGTTGCGTATACGTATATAGAGAAAAGAGGAAAAAGCGTATGGATGAGGACAACAGGATAAAGCCCATAAGGGTGGACCCCACGGGACAGCAGAACCGCCCGCGGCAGAGCGGGGGAGCTCACGCCCAGGGGACGAACCGTCAGGCGGGTCAGCCCCGCGGAGGGATGCCCACCAAAAAGAAAAACGACACGGCGCTTGTGGCGCTTATCTCCGCCGCGGTGGTGCTGGTGGTGATAATCGCCGCCGTGGTGGGCGGCGGGGCGTATGTCGCCGGCAGGAGGACCATATTTCCCAACGTGACCGTAGCCGGCGTGGACGTGGGCGGCATGACGGTGGACGGCGCCGCCGCCGCTCTGATGGGCTCGAACATAGGCGTCCCCAGCGGGGTGCAGGCAACGGCTGTGCTCACGGGGACCGAGAGCGTGAGCGTGACCAGCGACGAGGCGGGGCTTGCGGTTTCGGCGACCCAGGCGGCGGAGATGGCTTACAGCTTCGGCAGGGAGGGAAGCTTTTTCTCCAACCTCGGCTCCTTCATAAGCTGCGCCACCGCGCCCCATGAGGTGTTCTCCGCCAGAACGGTGAATGAGGACGGCGTCAGGGCAATAATCGCCCAGGCAGCCGCCCGCGCGAACCACCCGGCGGCGGAACCGAAATTTGAGGTGACGAACACCGAGCTTTTCATAACCCGCGGTACAGGCGGATACACCGTGGACGAGAACGGGGTGTTCAAATATATTAGAGACACCCTTCTCTCCGGCGTCTCCGGTACGACGGAGGAGTTTTCCGAGGCGAAGACCGCCGCGGCTCCCGCCAGCGAGCCGGATGTGGACGCCATATATGATGCTGTCTTTACAGAGCCCAAGGACGCGTATTTTGACGGCACGACGGGAACAGTAAACGCCGCCGTCAAGGGCGTTAGCTTCGATAAGGATGAGGCGAGGCGCCTTCTGGAGCTTGCGGGCGTGGGTGAGACGGTGAGAGTGCCGCTGATACTCACCGAGCCGGAAAACAGCTCCGAGAACGTGGAGGACCTGCTTTTCAGGGACAAGCTCGCCGAAAAGAGCACCACTCTGAGGACCAGCACCGCCAACAGGATAACTAACGTAACTCTTGCCGCCGCCGCCATCAACGGGACGGTGCTCAACCCCGGCGATGAGTTCTCCTACAACGACGTGGTGGGAGAGCGCACCGCGGCAAAGGGCTACAAGCCCGCCGGCGCTTACGTTGGCGGCAAGCACGTGGACTCCATAGGGGGCGGAATATGCCAGGTGAGCTCCACCATATATTATTGCACGCTCCTGGCGGACCTGGAGATAACCCAGCGCACCAACCACGGTTACACGGTGGCGTACCTGCCGCTGGGACTTGACGCCACGGTGAGCTGGCCCAATTTGAACTTCAAATTCAGAAACGATAAGAATTTCCCTGTGAAGATCGTTGCCTGGGTGGAGAACAAGGAGCTCTACGTTGAGCTCTGGGGCACAAAGGAAAACGACTACCGGGTGGAGCTGGAGTCAAACATAATAAAGACCGTGCCCTATGAGACTGTCGAGCAGGTGGACGAATCCCTGGCGCCGGGGGAGAAGAAGGTGGACAACGCCGGTCAGACCGGATATGTCTCCGAGGCGTATAAGCTCATATATGACGGCGAGGGTAACCTTCTGAGCCGCACGCTGCTTTCAAAGGACACATATAAGCCCATGACCAAGATAGTCCTGGTGGGTCCGGAGCCCTCGGAGCCCGCGGAGGGCGAGGGCACCGGCGAAGGCACGGGCGAGGAGTCCGGCGAAGGGACCGGCGAGGGACAGCTCCCGCCGGATACGCAGGAGCCCGGAGAAGGGGAAGACCCCAGCGGGACCGTTGACCCCGGCGAGGAACCGGGAGAGGCTGAGGAGCCCGGAGATACCGGCAATCCCGGCGAGGGAGATACCCCGACCGAGGGAGAGAATACCGGCGATGATACCGGAGCCTCCGGCGACGAGGAAAACCCCGACGAGGACGATTCCGACACCGTGGACATTGCCGGATAAAAACTCCGATAATCCAATATTTTCCGGCGGCATGTACGGCAGGAAAAATCCCGTGAATTCGGCAGAATTCACGGGATTTTTCTGAACGTTACCCTTCAAAAAAGGGCTCCGCACATTTTTGAACCTTGTTACTTCAGGCCGTTCTCGTAGGCCTCGATCATCTTCTTGACCATCTGGCCGCCAACGGAGCCGGCCTGACGGCTGGTGAGGTCGCCGTTGTAGCCCTGCTTGAGGTTGACGCCAACCTCAGAAGCGGACTCCATCTTGAACTTGTCCATAGCCGCACGGGCTTCGGGAATGTTGATTCGATTGGTTTTGTTAGACATCTTTTTGCATCTCCTGTCTTTTCTTAAAAAGCGCATTGCGCCTTTCGCTTATATGATTGCCGCGGAAAGCGAAGATATGCCCGAAAAAACGCCTGTAAGTTATGCCTTAATTGGAAGCGAAGCGGCGTCAACGTTCCTGCCGGCGCTTTTTTCCGAAACTCCCGCGGCGCAATTTGGAAGGACCGGCAAACGGAAGAAAAGTTAACAAAATATTTCGGCGAAAAAACAAATTTTGTGAAAATATAGTCTTGAAATTTTTTGCTGCCCATGCTATACTACAACAAAGTTGAATCGCGCTGTCTGTCCGAAGGAAGGGTGCTTTGCGCAAAGGTACGCAACAGCCCTTTCCCCCCGGATCGTCAAGTGGAACCGGTTCCCTAAGTCGTTGTCGTGGACGACCCAGGGAGAAGGGGCTGTTAACGCCTCCCGCCCTCGTGACGTTTCCGGGTCAAGGCGTGCAGACGGCTTACCGGGACACGATCGAGGCGTAACGGGCAGCGCGGTTTCAACTTAATTTTTTTAATGAGGTGATCACATGAAGAAGACAAGAATCCTTGCGGTCGTACTGAGCCTTTGCATGTTGCTGGCTTTGGTACCGGTCGCGGCGTTGGCTGACTTCACCGACATTGATGAGGCAACCAACGAAAACTATGCCGGCGCCATCGAGAGATGGTCCGACGAGGGTGTCATCAGCGGAGTTGGCAATGACACCTTTGACCCCAAGGGCACCATGACGAGGGTCCAGGGCTTTGGCATAATCGCCAACCTCCTGAACCTGACGGAGAAGGCTGACCTGAGCGAATACACCGACGTTCCCACCGATGGCTGGAAGGCCGACTATCTTGCCAAAGTCGTGGCGGCAGGAATCGTAACAGGTTATCCCGACAAGACCCTTCGTCCAGAGGGCGAGCTGACCCGTGAGCAGATGTTCGTGACCATCGCCAAGACTCTCGGCATCCAGCCTGTTGAGACCGACGACGAGGAGTTCGAGGACATCGGCGAGGCCGCGGATTATGCCGCTCCGTACATAAACGCGCTCCACAAGATGGGCGCTGTGAACGGCAGCAACGGAAATGTCAATCCGCTTGAAACGCTGTCCCGCGAGGGCGCGGCGCTGCTGCTTGACAACCTCATCGGCGGCTATGCCAACACCGAGGGCGAGACCGTTGAGATCGAGAAGGGCAAGATCACCCTTGTCGTCGCCGACAACGTCGCCGTCAAGGGCGAGATCACCGAGGAAGACATGCCCATCGTGGTCGCGGGACAGGCCGGTACCGTTGACATGAAGGAAGTCACCGGCGACGTTGCCCCCACCGTCAACGTGACCGTCAGCGACGTCACCATCAACGACGCCCCCGTGGGCACCGAGATCACCGCCACTGAGACCGCCGAGAACGTCACCGCCAACGGCATCGACGTCAGCTCCGACCCCGACAAGGACGTTGTTGTGCCTGAACCGGAACCTGAGCAGAGCTATACGCCGCCTCCTGTATTCACACATACCAATGAGGCGGAGACTGCCATGAATGCCGCGTGGAACGCTCTTAACACGGCTCTTGGAAATATGAACGGTCTTGTTACTGCTTCTAATAGCGGCAGCACCTATACCCTCACCATTAACTTTGATGAGCTCACTTCCACTGACAAGGTCCTCGATGGCGACGGTCACGGTCTTGCCACGGCGATCGGCGATGCGCTGAACACGCATCTCAAGGAGAACCACATCTCCCTGACTGTTGGCGGACAGGATGTTTACACCGCCGATGGCACTTTCGACCACACCGGACTCAAGAATGCGCTGTTCACCGTTGCAGGCGGCTTCTTCTACGATCTGGGGAACCTTCCTGATAGCGGGGAGTTCAGGTCCGTCTCCGGCGTTGCCACCGCCAACAACTGCACGCAGTCTCCGAAATGCACGTATAACGTTACCCTCAAGGTCGTGCTTACCGGCGATAAGCTCTCTCGCGTAAAGACTTTTGCAAAGAAGCTTTCTGAGTATGTGTCCATGACTAAGATCAACGCAAGCGATGTTGCCGCCAAGTATGGCGAGATTCAGAGTCTCACCGGCGAAACTGAGTACATCGTTGTTTGCCTGGATAAGCTTCCTCAGAGCCTGCTGAATAAGGTGGATCAGGCTTATAGTGGTCAAGATGCGCAGAATGCTTTTGAGAATGCCACTGTTAGCGCGCTTTTGACTCTCCTGGCTCAACAGACAATGGACGACAGCCTCGCAGAGATTGAGACCCTTGCCCGGATGATTAACACGAACGCCGGTCTTATCAATACTGTTCTTGATCATGTTTCCGCGAAGGTGCTTGTTAACGGCGAAAGCAAGGATCTTATTACCATGGGTTCCGATTATGCTCCTGACGCTGGTGAGGGTACTGCGTTTGCCAAGCTGGTAAAGGGCGTCAATACGCTTCTCGCCAGTGATGCCAAGGACCTGACCCCCGGTCAGTTTAAGGTCACACAGGGATCGCCGACAGGTAAGTATATTGTTCCTGTCACTGTCCACATTGACCTCCAGTCCTCTCTCGGCTTCACGGCTGATGAGACCATTCTGGTGGAGCTCAATATTGACCTCTCCAGTGTGAACAGCTAATCACCCCTAAAACATTACCCGGTGGCGGGCAGAAAACTGCCTGCCACCGCTTTTGGTATACTCTCTTCACCGATTTGGTGGATTGAAAGGAGTTAAAAATGAACATGGGCAAAATTTTGCCGGCATCCGGACCGGCGGTTTGCTTGGATGTATACGAAATGAGGTGTACTCTACTATGAAAATTGGAAGACGCCTTCTTTGCCTTTCCCTTGCGTTGCTGCTCGCGGTGAGCGTTTTGCCGATCAGTACGCTGGCGGCGCCGGGTACAAGTAAGGAAGAGGCTGTCAATACGGTTTATGACGCGATGAAAGAAGCAATCGCCGCGCCGGGAGACGGAGTCAACGCAGCGCTTAACGGGATTGCCAAGCTGGATTTTATAGAAGGTTCAAGCGGCGGCATCGCTTGTGACTTTCTTAATAAGAACAAACTTGCCAAGGATTTGATAGGAAGCCCTTTTTTAGCTAAACTGTTTGAGTATGAAAATATTGAATCGATCACTTTCCTTGACGTTAATACGGCATCTAATTATGTAACAAAGTATGTTGATGAACATCAAACTGAAGTTCAAAAGAACTTCTTTGTACAAATGGTTTCCGGAGCAGTTGCGCTGTGTGGAACCCCGGTTCCACTTTCGCATAATGGCAATGATGATCAACTTAGTTTGATGCTTACTGTTCTTGCGTCTGTTACAGCCCGTTACCAGGGCAAGATAGAGGAATTCGCGGCTAAAACTACAGATGTAGAAATAAGTTTCCTTAATGGCACGCAGGTTCCCGTCACGCTCAACGGGGAGATTGACGGGACTCCATTCAGCGCCCCTGTTACGATTTATTTCTGCAACAGTGATGCCAAACATAACGTGACTTTCACAGGCGATGGAGTTACAGAGGGCGGCCCCACTGAATACCAATATGACGCGCCGATTCAGTTCCCGGCGGCGAACAATGACGGTCAAATCCTCTACGGTTGGAAAAAGACCTGTACCGACTATGGAGATAGTAACAAGGAGAAAAAGAATGTAGATTGCGGCGTGATTTCTGCCGCTGACGCCTCGTCTGAGAAGATGGGGGCGCTTGACGTCACATACGAAGCCCAGTGGACGTCCGAAGCCAAGGACGTGAAATTCCACTACGAGGATGATACATCTACCACAAAGACGATTACCCAGGGCGTCGGCATGGGCTGGCTGCTCCCGGAAACCCCGAAGCGGGAGGGCTACACCTTCCTCGGTTGGTTTACCGAAAAGGGAGACAGCGGCAGCAAGATCGGAGAGAACTATGCCACTGAAAACGGCACAGACATCTACGCCCATTGGTGGAAGCACCCGGTCGTCACTTTCCATAACGAAAATGCACGCATTCACGATACACCGGTAACCTCCGATTCCAACGGTAAGGTAACACAACCTACTATATACGGCAAACCGGGATATGAGTTCCTGGGCTGGTTCGAGTCTGCTGACGGCGACGGCGAACGGATAGATCTTAACACTAAAGAGTTTACTGAAGATACCACTATCTACGCGAGGTTTGCAGGCTACACCTATTCCGTCGAATTCAAGCCCGGAGCGGATGACGTTGAAGGTACGATGGAAAGCCAGAGTTTCACCTATGACGAGCCAGAGAAACCGCTCAGCCTTAACCAGTTCACCCGCAAGGGCTACGAGTTTGACGGCTGGAGCGCCAGTGGTAATAAGACCTATACAGATGGCCAGCCGGTGAAAAACCTTACTTCCCTTCCCATAACCTATACCCTGACGGCCAAGTGGAAGGCGAAAACGTATGAGGTGACCCTTGACGCCGCCGGCGGCAAAATCAACGGCGAGGACACAGATACCATCACCGTCACCTACGACCAGACCTACGGCGACCAACTGACCGAACCCACAAGGGAGGGTTACGAGTTTGCCGGCTGGCAGACCGCCGGCGGTGAAACTGTAGGCCAGCAGACCAAAGTTGGCGAGGGGCTCGATGTCACTGCGGAGGTCGAGCTAAAGCTTATCGCTCAGTGGAACCCCAAGGGCGATACCAAGTATACAGTGAAGCATTGGCTGCAAAAGGTCGATGGCAATGAGTATGAGCTTGCCGATAACGGCGAGGAAAGCAAGCAGGGTCAGACTGCCGCCGATGTCACCCTGACGCCCAGAGAGATTACGGGCTTCCATGTCAATAAGACAAGCAGTAATGACCTTAAGGGCACGATCGGCGCGGATGGCAAGACCGTCATGAACATCTACTACGACCGCAACACCTATCAGATCACATGGAAGTACCGGGATGCGGAGGGCAACGAGACGTCGGCGGAGGAGACCTATCGCTACGGGGCGACGCCAGCGCGTGCTGGTGCGAATGTGGATACCGACAGCGCCCACTATGAGTTTAAGAACTGGGATAGCACTCCTGCCACGGTGACCGGACCGGCGACCTACACCGCCCAGTACACCGAAAGCCACGAGGCGAGGATAGGGGAGACCACCTGGCGCACGCTGGAGCTCGCCCTTAAAAACGCCAAGGCGAACGATACCGTTGTCCTTGAAAGCGACGCCACCCTGACCGATGACGTGACGGTTCCAGAGGACGTTATGCTCCTTTTGCCCGTCTCCGCCGAGGACACGGGCTACGATGAGAAAACTACTTTCAACCCGGACGGAACAACTTATTCACAGGCCACCGGCAAGGACTCCAAAGCGCAGCTGTTCCACAAGCTGACCATTCCCACCGGCAAGACCATGACGGTCAACGGAACGGTGCTGGTTAACGCGGTCACCGGTCGGCCCAACGCGGGACATTACGACATGGACGTGACCGGCGGCTACGGTGAAATCGCGCTTGAGGGCGATATCGTCGTTAAAAACGGCGGCATTCTTGATGTGTGCGGCTATGTCACCGGCAGCGGGACCGTTACCGCCGAGCCCGGCGGCGAGGTTCGGGACCTTTACATCGTTCGCAATTGGCGTGGCGGCTCACAGGCGCTCCACGTTTTCCCGAACGTTTACCCCATGAACCAGGTGGATATGCACAACATCGAGGTCAAGACCGTCATCGAGGCGGGCGCCAGCCTTGTGGGTACCGTCAAGATGTATGCGGACAGCAGATACTATTACACCCGCTTCCCGCAGATAGATCAGGGCAACGGACTTATCCGCCAGTCCGAGGGTTCTGTTGTCAAGACCTACGACAAGAACAATGACCGGGAAAAGCTTGTCATGGAAGGCAAGGGCAGTATCGAGGCAAGCGAACTTTTCATTGTCGCTATGACATTGACAACCGGAGATTTTGTCTATCCCATAGACGGCGATATGGACTTTGAGCTCTCCGGCGATTGGACAGTCAACGAACGGCTCAAGCTTATGCCCGGTGTCAATGTTGACCTCAAGAGCGGTTCCCTCACCTTTGCGGAAAAGACCGCCAAGGGCAATGCGGATATGCTGACGGCGATCTATGACAGCTTCCAGCCTACGGACCCCTTCACTGACGGTACTAAGTACCCGGATAATCGCGGCGAAGCCTCGCTTACCCTGGACGGGGGGACCACAACGGTCGTGAACAGCAATTTCGGAGGAAAGATCCTTGTGGCGGACACTGCCACGGAGAAGAATCCCGCGAAGCTGTCCTTTGCACCGGGAATTGAGACCACCGTCACTACAGAGGAGGCCAACGGAGCAGGGGCAACACCACCGCGTCGGACTCTGACCTTCAAAACCACCGTCGGAGGCACAGAGATCAAGGCGGGAACGAATTACATCTGCTATGTCGAGAACGGCGAAACCGTTGTCAAGCCCTCCAATGACGTGCCTGAGATCGAAATAAACTATGAGTATGAGACCCTGACCGGCTTTGCAGACGGGCACAGCTACACGATCAACGGCACGAACGCGCAGCCCAATGGGGGCAGCCTTGCAATTGAGGAAGGCTGGTACGGAAGCGAGCTGAAAATTGTTGACGTCAGCGGCGACGTATTTTTGAGCAGCCTGCCGCAGACCCTCGCCGTTCCCACGCGTCCTGAGGCTCCTGCGGGACTGAGGGGTATGACACCAAGCACCCCGGAAGGGACCGACGGCTCTATAACCGGTCTTGACAGCGGAAAGCTTTACGAGTACAAGCTTACTGACAGCGAGGAATGGACCGATGTAGCCGCGGAAAGCGCCTCTATAACCGGTCTTGCGGTGGGGACTTATCAGGTCCGCGCCAAGGCCACGGCTGACGCCTTCCTGAGCGATGCCGCCACTGTTGAGGTCAGCTACGTCGCACCCTATATCCCCAGCGTTCCAGACAACACGACCGAGACCACGACTAACCCCGACGGCTCGACGACTACGACAACCACAGCTGCCGACGGTACCGTCACCGAGACCACGGAGCAGGTTGACGGGACCGTGACCGAGAAGGTGACAGAGCCCGACGGCTCCGCCGTTGAGACGACCACCACACCAGAGGGCGTCACCGGTAAGGTGACTACCGACGCCCAGGGCGAGGTCACGGCTGCCGAGGTTGTGATCCCCGAAGCGAAGGACGACGAGGTCGTCACCGCGCCGGTGGAGGTCCCCGCCGCAAAGACCTCCGAGGAGGCGCCGGAGATCAGCGTCAAGACAGGCTCCGAGGACACCACGAAGGTGGAAATCCCCGTCACCGAGTTCGGACCCGGCACCGTGGCAGTTGTCGTCCATGAGAACGGCACGGAGGAGGTCGTCCGCGACTGCGTCATCAGCGAGAACGGAGTCGTGCTCAACGTGGAAGGCGACGTGACGCTGAAGATCGTGGAAAACTCCGCTGAATTCAATGACATTGAGCGAGTAGAGAGCTGGGCGGGAGACGCCATAGAGTTTACCTCCGCCCGTGAGCTGTTCTCAGGTACAGGAAACAATAACTTCCAGCCGGACGGCAAGATGTCCCGTGGCGCGCTTGTGACGCTGCTCTACCGCTTGAGCTATGAGCCCGACGCTCCGGCGCTGAAATTTGGTGATGTTGACGAAAGCAGCATATACGCCGACGCCGTCGCCTGGGCGGATTCAAATTCCATAGTAAATGGCTACGGAAACGGCACATTTATGCCGGATAACGTCATAACTCGTGAGCAATTGGTTACCTTAATATACCAGTACGCCCAATTCAAGGGTGTGGTGAAGCCGAATACAGGCAACATCAACACATTCACCGACGCGGACAAGGTAAGCAGTTACGCGAAAGAGGCAATGGCGTGGGCGATCGGCGCCGGAATCGTCTCAGGGCAGGGCGACAACACCCTGAACCCCACCGGCAGCACCACCCGCGCACAGACTGCCGTGATCCTCATGAAGCTCTGCGACTACATGGCGAAATAAAAAGCAATAACCCACAAAAACATTCCCGCGGGACAGCAACAAGCCGTCCCGCGGGAGGTTTTCATACGATAATTCAGAGATTCGGGGCAGAAAGTAAAACATAACCGTATTAATAATTTTTTCCTTGAAATTCCGTCCGCGGCGGGTTACAATGTTGGCATAGAAATGAGAAGGCGGAATCGTCGCGTATGATTGACTGGTTTACCGGCACAGAGGTCGGAAAACTCACTGCCACGTTTTTCATATCCATGTTCCCCGTCGTGGAGCTGCGGGGCGGGTTGCCATACGGCATTGCGCTGGGGCTGTCGCCGTGGTGGGCGCTTGCCGCGGCGCTGGCGGGTAATTTTTTGCCGGTGCCGTTTATAATACTGTATATAAAGCGCGTGCTGGCGTGGATGCGCCGGAAGAACAAAAAGCTTGACGCACTGGCGGAAAAACTGGAAAAAAAGGCGCATTTAAAGGGGAGAATGGTGAGAAAATACAGCCTTTTGGGGCTGACTGTGCTTGTGGCAATCCCGCTGCCGGGGACAGGAGCCTGGACAGGCGCGCTTGTCGCGGCGATACTTGACATGCGCGTGCGCCACGCCGTTCCAGCAATACTCCTGGGACTTCTCATAGCCGCCGGCCTCATCACCGCCGCAACCTTTGGGGTAATTCACCTTCTGTGAATATATTTTTCGACGGAGTGAAAATTATTGTTGACGTTGCGGCCGGAAGGTGATATAATTTCAAAGCTTGCTGGATTAGCTCAGTCGGTAGAGCGCCTGATTCGTAATCATGAGGTCGCGAGTTCGAATCTCGCATCCAGCTCCAAAAACAGCCGGATTTCCCGCAAAAAGCGGGAAATCCGGTACTTTTTGGCTATTTTAGCTGGCGCTGGTGTTTCTCTGACCCACTTCTGACCCCAACGGGGATTTGGAGCGGAAAGGATAGGACAGCACAAAGCCGTGGGATTTTCGGTTCTACGGCCTTTTTTAGTTATGGCTGTGTAGTTTTTGCTTATACGTTCGCTCCAATCAACTTGCCCATGGTGGCGGCGGCTTCTTCCTGCATTTTTGTGGTGACGTGGGTGTAGGTGCGGAGGGTGAAGCCCGCGTCGTAGTGGCCCAGGATGCTGGAGACCGTTTTCACGTCCACGCCGTTTTGGAGGGCCAAGGTTGCGAACGTGTGCCTCAGATCGTGCAGGCGGATGTGGGGGAGGCCGGCGGTTTTGAGAATTTTGTTGTGAATGGCGGTCACGGAGTCGGGGTAGTACATGCCGAGGGTGACAGGGGAGGGGAACATGTACTCGATGCCCGGGTGCTTCTCATGTTCCGCTTTGAGGACGTCGATGGCTTCCTGTGACAGCGAAATCCTGCGGATGGAGGTTTCGGTTTTGGGACGGGTAACTTTCACCCCTCCACCCTTGACCCTGACGGCTTGCTTGCAGACATTCAGTGTCATCGATTGCTCGTCAAGGTCAGACCAGAGAAGGGCGACAAGTTCGCCTTTGCGTAGGCCAGTGGTCAGTTCGAGGAAGAACATCGCCAGAACGCCACGTTTCTCTGCTTCCTTGAGGTAGGCACTTATGTCCTCCGAGTGTAGTATGTGCATCTCCTTCTTTTCGAGCTTTGGCACAATGCAGTCCTCGGCGGGATTGCGGAGGATCAGTCGTTCCTTTACAGCCCGGCCAAGGCAGTTGTGCAGCATCATATGCAGGCCGCGGACGTAACTGGCACTCATACCGGTGTTGCCGTCCTTGGATACCCTGATTCTCCCGCTGGCCTTGACGTCGTTGTACATCTTCTGTATATCTCTGCCAGTCAGTTTCGTGAGCTTGATGTTTCCGATGCGCGGCACCACGTGGTGCTCAATGTAGTCTTCGTAAAATTCCTGCGTACTTTCTCTGATGTGTGGTTTGGAATACGTCTCGTACCACGTTCTTACCCAACCGCCGATGGTATATTCTTCTGCCTTCTCAATGTCGATCTCGGCACATTCCCGGATGGCTTTCTTCAGCTTCTCCTTGACCTCTGCCTGTGTCCTGCCGAGGACGTTCTTGCGGATAGCCTTTCCGTTCTCATCATGCCCAGCGACATACCGACCTTCCCAACGACCATCCGGCCTTTTTCGTATATTCCCCTCACCATTCGCTCTGCGTTTGCTCATGCCGTGCATCTCCTTTCTGCCCTTTTGGCAAACACACAACATACCAGCTTTGCCGCCAAATAGCCAGGGAAAAATTGTGTACAAACGGATAACTTCTCACCCTCAGTGGGTCCGGGCTCCCGCCCGGAAAAGCATTTGGCGGACGCCGGGCTTGCCCGGTGTACAGACAAATGCGATGCTTGCCTCTCCCAAGCGGGAGAGTTTTCCTCTCTGTACTCATGGCTATCTCATGACAATCGAACGGCCTTTTTCCCTCGAAAAAGAGCCGAGAATATGTTTCGGCGTTGTCTTCCCAAAGCCGGAGAATTATGCGCAGAGAGGGAAATCCTTTTCGCCCACAAACGCGCAACACGGCGTTTTGCTGTCTCGGAGGTGTACACGTCCTACCCTCTGCCCTAAAACCGCTTATAGGCCCAACAGCGCCTTCATGGCGTTGTTAAGCCTGTTGACGGTTTGAGCTCCTTATGGTATAACTACCTTGCTGGGGAGCAACCGACTATGCATCTTGCCATTTGCGGGGAACTCCCGCAATTATTGAGGGTCTCCCGTGAGGATTTCGACCATCAATCTCGCCCCAAGGATAAAGGCTTCACGGAAGCGTTGTTCCTCAATGATGCTGGCGGCATCGAGCCGATCATCTTGGATAGTACGGAGCAACTCTTTCTCCTGCTCGTTGAGGCTTGCTTCCAGCCTGTCCTCGTTCTCATGTACCCGTTTCATGATAGCCGCCGTTTCCGTTGTAAGTCCACCCATTTGCTCGACCGGGCGGACGTTGCCGTAATAGAGTTCGTTTATTAGATTCTCCATGTTCATCCCTCCTCGACAACACACAATACCGCAGAGGAGCGGAAAAGTCGAGAGAAACCGTTTTGGCAAAACGGAGAAACCGCGTGTGCCGAAGGCCGTTTGAAAGGGCTTTATACTTGTTGCTCTATGTCTTGTTAATACTATTCCCCTCCCAAAAATTGCAGGGGGTCCCCTGCAGAATTTGAGGGGCATGGTTGAGTCCTATGTCCAGATTATTGACGGCTTGACTTTTCCTCCGTTCAGAGTTACTATGTAGTCCTCGAAACGCCTTTTTCGTCCCTCTTTCGTGGGATTTATCCGAATCGTCCAGCCCGCTTTCCGCCCGGAAAGTGGGCTGACCCACAAGTTGACCCACTGGACGAAATTCGTGGGTGGAAACAGTGGAGTGGATAGCAGGAACGAGCTGCTGATTTCGGAGGGAAAAGGGCTGAAAAAGGTTAGAAATGCTCAGATTTTTATTCCGAGGCTAGTTCGTAATCATGAGGTCGCGAGTTCGAATCTCGCATCCAGCTCCAGATGAACGCGACCCCGTTTTCGAACTTTTTTATCGAAAACGGGGTCGCGTCTTTTTGAAAACCGTTGCGGGAGTAGGAGAATTAAAATGCGGCTGAAATTAGGCGACTATCAAAATGCCCCATTTTTGCAAACTAAGTTTTCGTGAGAAGCACGGTTTTTAGACAGCGGTTTCTCATAAAATTTCACGTGAATCTGCATAATACCGCTCCTAAAATTTCGCAGCTTCTTTTGTGTGATGGATTTGCTTTTCTACAAACAAAGGCTTACGCCTTTACGTCACTTTCCCTGTCCCATCCGATACTCACTTGGACTGATCCCGGCGTACTGGCGAAAGACCGTGCCGAAGTGACTGGGAGTTTTGTAGCGAAGTGCTTCCGCAATGTCCTGTATTGGCCGGTTCCCGGAGCGAAGGAGTTCTTTGGCCCGCTCCATGCGTTGTTGGGAAATATACTGTGTCATGCTGATTCCCGTTTCCTTTTTGAATTTTCCTGACAGCCAAGTGGGAGAGTAACCGATAGCCGCGCTGATCGACGGCAGACTCAATTCATCCTCTACATGGATCTGGATATAATCACAGCATTGGCGGATCTGCGGGGACAATCCATCAGCCTTACACTGGTGTACCCGGCGGATAAAATCCTCCTGCATAGAGTCGTTCAATTCCACCAAATCGGCGATGGCAGCGCATGTCTCCACGCCGCGGATATATCGGTCGCTGAGAAGATAGGCGGTTTCAGGCGAAAGACCGCCCCGAATTGCCGCTCTCGTACAGCAGGAGATGAAGGCAATCACCAAATTTTTTAAGTGGCGCATTCCATCTCCGTTGCCGAGATCAGCAGGAACCAGACCACTTACTAAGCGCGTCGTCTCCTGCCGGAAGTTGAGGTTCCCGTCCTCCACAAGCTTGAGGAGGCGCTGTTCCATCAGCCAGGTGCCGTGCGGATTGGCCGTGTGCCCGTCCTGCTCCTCCTTTGGAACCGCGCCGGGACCCGGATACAGGATGTCGCTGATCGACAGCTTTTCTTCCGTGACGCAGTAATGTAGCATAAGACAGTATTCCAGAATTCTTGAAATGGGCACAGTCGGTATTTTCACCAGAAGTCCATCCAGGACCCCCACTAGGGAGTCGGAAACTTCACTGCGACTGAAAATGGCCTGCTTCGCCTTCGCAATGGAAAACTTGGATGCGACAGTCGGCCCGATCACATGGTAATATAAGGGAAGGCCGGAGCCGTCCCGCTCCAAATTGACCGCCCAAGAGAGGCCGAATTCAGATGACAAAAGCATCGGCGCATCCACATCAGGCGGAATGTTGTCCGTCATGGAGATAAACAGCATCCCCATCAGATCCGCGTCGGGGCAGTTGCTGTAGACAAGGGAAAAATGGACATCATAGATCCAAGAATACAGGTTATGGGTACAGGTGATCAGTTCCCGAAACACCCGCAGATTCCGTTCAGCATTTTCCGCCACACTTATCCCTCCGTTTCAAGCAAAAAATCTTTAAGCGTTTCATAGTCCGTTTGCTCGGTAAGACGTATTTCCGCGTCGCGCACGAGCTCAGGCCGGGTAAAACAGGCCGCGAACATGAACTGCGACAAGGCAGATTTCAAATTCAGCATGTCTCCCTCCGCTGAAGCGAAGGTCACGCTGCCCCGGCAGGATTTTACCTTCTGCAAGAATACGGGGTGGCTGATTTCTTCCTTTAGCCGGTACATATAATGATCTCCTTTGCGATATGCTGCGCTTATTATACCATACCCGCAGCGCGGGGATGGTATATTAGCCATGTTTTTCGGTTCCCGGCGAAACCGGGGAGAAAAACGGCGTTAAATCACATATAATATCCGCCTTGACGGATATTATACCAAATAGACCTGGAATAGTCTATCCTAAAATTCCGTTTTCTATCAATATTTTATTTAAAATGATTTTTGACAAAGATATAAATAAATTTCAGATAGATAACACAAAAATCGGATAACCCATTTTTGATAACTCTGATATACTTAAAATAACAAATTAAAAGGAGAGGTGGCAAATGAGTTTCTTTTCTTCCGGTAAATGGCTTTCATCCCCGAAAATGGACAGCCGCATCAAGAGCGCGAATGTGACCAACAAAGAGCGTTGGCTCGGCTTTTTCATGGGGCCGGGCGGTGTCATCCTGCTCAACAGCATCATGGCGTCCTATCTAAATGTGTTTTACACCGATGTCCTGAAAATTGGCTGGGTCTGGGGCGGCGCTTTCCTGTTGGTCTTTCCCATCGTCTCCAAGATCATCGACGCCGTGACGAATATTGTCATGGGCCAGATGATCGAACGCACCAAATCGCGCCAGGGGAAGGCGCGGCCATGGCTGCTGCTCTCCGGGCCATTTTTGGTGGTCAGCGCCTTTCTGCTGTTCCTTGTCCCGAGGGCAAACACTACGGTCCAGATCATTTGGATCATCATCAGCTATAACCTCTACTACTCCATTGCCTACACCATGTACTACATGAGCCACACTATGCTGGTCCCGCTCTCCACCCGCAATATTAAACAGCGCGACGGTGTGGCCATGCTCTCCAATATGGCGCTGTGTATCATCCCCGGCATGTTCGTAGCCATGCTATTCCCCATGCTGGTCCTGCCTCGGATCGGCGTGGATCAGACCAACTGGATCAAAATGATCGCCATTTTCTGTTGCATCGCAATACCCTGTCTGCTGATCGAGTTTTTCTATACGAAAGAGCGTATCACAGAAGAGGCGGCGAACCTCCATGTGGAGCAGAAACAGCGTTCCATAGGCGAACAATTGAAGGCCTGCTTTTCCAGCAAATACTGGATCATCATGATCTTGTTCTTCATCATCAACCAGATTTGCACCAATGTGCAGAACACAAGCCTGATCTATTACTGCAACTGGGTGCTTGGCACCTATAACGACGGCCACACCCAGACCATCGTCTCCGCTATCGGAAACGCGCCGTTGGGCTTTGGCATTATCCTGATGTGGCCGCTGGTCAGAAAATTTGGCAAGCGCAATGTCCTGCTGACAGGTCTGGTGATCACTGCCGCCGCCGGCTTTGCTTTCATGCTCAATCCTACGAGCGTCGGCTTTGTGCTGGGGATCCTGGCCATCCGTGCGTTTGGCGCTCTGCCGCTGACTTACATCATGATGGCCATGTTCTCCGACGCCCTGGATCACGTAGAGTGGAAGGCGGGGTTCCGGGTGGACGGCTTCTCCATGTCTATCTACACCATTATTTTTACTGTCTGCGCCGGCATTGCCCAGGGCCTGTTTAACTTCGGCCTGACGCAGTTCGGTTATGTCCCGCCCGCCGCCGACGGGAGCTGGGTGGCACAGAGCCAGGCGGTGCAGGATTACTTCGTGTTTGGCTATCAGGGCCTGTTTTCCATTGGCGCCATTATCACGTTTGTGCTGTTCCTCTTCTTTAAGGTGGAGAAGGAAATGCCTACAATCCAAGCGGACATCACTGCCCGTCACAAGGCGGAGGCCGAGGCTGCCGGCGTGGAGTGGGTTTCTCCTGAGGAGCTGGCCGCCCGTGAGCAGGCTGAGAACGACCGCATAGCCGAGGAAAATCGCATTAAGGAACTCAAGGCAAAGTGCCAGAAAAAAGGCCTTGATTTCGATGCGGAAGAGGCCAGGTATCAGGCAAAGCTCGCCGCTCAAAAAGCCAAGGAAGAGGCCAAAAAGGCAAAAAAGTAATGGCTGGTAAGGGGTTTACGATGGACAATATCCAAGACGTCCTTTTGGAGTACGAACGCCGCCATCTGGCGATGCTTCGTCCCGGTCTTGCCGGCTGCACCGTCCTGCTGCAGACTGACGGGAGTTTCCCGCTGGAAAAGCCGGAAAAGCTGGCGCTATACGGTTCGGGCGCAAGACACACCGTAAAAGGCGGCACCGGGAGCGGCGAGGTCAATGGCCGGTTTTTCACAACTGTGGAACAGGCGCTGCGGAACGCGCGTTTCCCGATCACAACGGATGCGTGGCTGGATGCCTACGACGCGGAGCGCGTCAAAGCGGAAAATGCCTTCCGGCAAAGAATGCGGCGGGAGGCCAAATCCCGCCGGCAGCAGGTCATGGTCTATGCCATGGGGCGCATCATGCCGGAGCCGGAGTACCGAATCCCGCTTGACGGAGAGGGAGATACTGCGGTCTATGTCCTCAGCCGCAACTCCGGCGAGGGCTGTGATCGAGAGGCAGTCCCCGGCGATATTCTGCTCACGCAGACGGAGCAACGGGACATCCTTACTCTAAACGAGCGGTATAGGCGCTTCATGCTGGTTTTGAATGTGGGCTGCCCCGTGGATATTTCCCCGGTGCAAGACGTGAAAAACATCCTGCTGCTGGGCCAGTTGGGTACGGAGACAGGCGCTGTCCTGGCGGATATCCTGCTGGGAAAAGCTTACCCCAGTGGGAAGCTCACCACGACTTGGAGCCGCTGGGAGGAGTATGCTCACATTGGCGGCGAGTGCTGCCAGGATGACACCGAATACCGGGAAGGAATCTATATCGGCTACCGCTTTTTTGACACTGTGGGCAGAAAGCCGCTCTACCCCTTCGGTCACGGGCTGAGTTTCACCGGCTTTTCCTGCCGGACGGACGGAGTGAGTTTGGAAAACGGCGTCGCGACGATTAGTACGACGGTGACGAATACCGGGGCTCATCCAGGCCGCGAGGTGGTCCAGGTCTATCTCAGCGCCCCTGCGGGCAACCTTGACAAACCGTATCAGGAGCTGGCCGCCTTTGCCAAGACGCGGGAGTTGAGCCCTGGCGAGGCAGAAAGCCTGACCGTCCGCTTTGATTTGCGGGATCACGCCAGTTACGATGAACGCAGCGAGTGCTATGTTTTGGAGAAGGGGGACTATATCCTCCGAGTTGGAACCAGCAGCGCGGAAACCGTACCCGCCGCAGTCCTGCGGCTTGGGAACGATCAGATCATCCTGTGGGCCAAAAAGGTATGCGGGGAACCCGGCTTTGACGACTGGCGGCCGGAAAATCCCCGGACAAGCCCCGTCCCTGCGGACATCCCTGTTTTCGACGTGGGTGATCTTGGGCCGGCTCCAGTGGTATCCGAGCCCGAATATCCAATCGATCCCGCCGTTCAAACGCTGACAGACGAGGAGTTGTGCAGACTGAGCGTAGGCGCGTTCGACCCAAAAGCGGGACTTGCCAGCATCATCGGAACCGCCAGCCTCTCCGTTCCCGGCGCGGCGGGCGAGACATCGGATGTTTTAGAAAAATTCGGCTGTTCCCCTCTGGTCATGGCGGACGGCCCCGCGGGTCTGCGCCTGTCACAAAGCTATTATCGGGATGAAAAAGGCGTCCATGTACTGGGCAGCACAATGCCGGAGAGCATAGCCACCTATCTGCCGGCGCCCGTCCGCTGGCTCCTGGGCCGCCCGCCCAAACTGAAGCCTGGCACGAAGGTGGAACACCAGTACGCCACCGCGATCCCCATCGGGACCTCTATTGCCCAAAGTTGGGACACTGCCTTTGCCGAGATCTGTGGCGACGTGGTTGGCGGTGAGATGGAACGATTCGGCATCCGACTCTGGCTGGCCCCGGCGCTCAACATCCACCGAAATATCCGCTGTGGGCGGAATTTTGAATACTACAGCGAGGATCCCGTGGTCAGCGGCAAATTTGCCGCAGCGGTGACTCGGGGCGTCCAGCGGCATTCGGGCTGCGGCGTCACCATCAAGCACTATGCCGCCAACAATCAGGAGACTAACCGATACAATTCCAACAGTCTCGTCAGCGAACGGGCGCTGCGGGAGCTGTATCTGCGTGGATTTGGCCTCTGTATCAAAGATTCCGCGCCCGCGGCACTCATGACGAGCTATAACCTTGTGAACGGAACACACACCAGTCAGCACAAGGGACTGTTGGTCGACATTCTGCGCCGTGAATACGGCTTTGAGGGCGTCGTGATGACCGACTGGGTCACAGGAGGCAGTGTCCTCAGCAAAAACGCCAAGTATGCGGTTCCTAACGCGGGACAGGTGGCAGCATGCGGCGGTGGCTTGTTCATGCCGGGATGCCAGAAGGATCTTGACGAGGTAAAGGAAGAACTGAAAAACGGACGGCTGACGCGGGAACAGCTCCTGATCAACGCCACACGGATCCTGCGTCTGGGCCGTAGGGGGGAGAAAGAATGAATATCAGGCAGATCGCGGGCGCCCTCACACAGCACTACGGAAAGCTGCCCAATCCTGAAAACGCCGCCTTGGTGCGCCGTGCCGCTGCCGAGGGGATCGTCCTTCTAAAAAATGACGGCGCCCTGCCGCTCCGGCCCGGCCCCATCGCTCTGTTTGGCGCAGGTGGGGTGGATACGATCATCTGCGGCACAGGCAGCGGCTACGTCTGCGCGCCCTATACCGTCACGGTAAAAAAGGGGCTGGAGGACGCCGGCTTTACTCTCACATCCTGGAGGTGGTTGAAACGCCTTGCCGAGGAGAGCAGACTGGCCAATAAGAAAGACAAGACCCTCTCCCTGCTGGATCGCCGCTGGAGCGGGAGGTCCATCTTGATCGACGAGCCGGAGATCCAGGCGGCTGAACTGAGCGAGGCGCAGCGGGCAGACACCGCGATCTATGTGATCCGTCGCAGCGCCGGTGAGGAAAAAGACCGCGCCGCGGTCAAGGGGGATTACTACCTTTCTGACCGGGAGCGCCGCAATCTGGAACAGGTGGCGGCGGCCTTTGCGCATACCGTAGTTGTCCTGAACACCTGCGTCATTGATGCCAATTTCATCGAGGAGATCCCAGGGATCGACGCCGCGGTCTATATAGGACTTGGTGGCATGGAGGCCGGCAACGCTCTGGCTGACGTGCTGACAGGGCAAACCGGACCCAGCGGCCGTTTGACCGACACTTGGGCGAGGCAGTACAGCGATTACCCTGCCGCGGAGACGTTTTCCTCAAACGACGGGATCACGGCCCAAGAGGACTACGCCGAGGACATCTATGTGGGGTACCGTTGGTTTGATTCTATGGGGATTGAACCCCTTTATCCCTTTGGTTTTGGCATGAGCTATACCGTGTTCCGGCAGGAACTCCTATCCGCAGCTGCGGACTGGAGAGAATTGCGCCTCACGGTACAGGTGGAGAACACCGGCGCCGCTTCGGGCCGGGAGGTCGTTCAACTCTACATCTCCGCCCCTTCGGGGCGGCTTGACAAACCGTTTCAGGAGTTGAAATGCTACGCCAAGACCGACGAGCTCGCCCCCGGCGAAAAGCAGATCCTGACCCTGACGGTGCCCACAGAGGCGCTGGCCTCCTTCGACGAGGAAATGACCGCCTTTGTCATGGAACCGGGCAGCTATTTTCTGCGTCTGGGCAGTCATAGCCGGGATACGGAAATTGCGGCTGTACTTACACTGGACGGTGAGACCGTCGTGCGGAAGGTCACGGATGTACTGCGGCAGGACAGA
Organism: uncultured Oscillospiraceae bacterium; assembly: GCA_947588955.1. Lineage (GTDB taxonomy): Bacteria > Bacillota > Clostridia > Oscillospirales > Oscillospiraceae > RUG626. The sequence continues at coordinate 25,765 of CANPYX010000029.1, forward strand.
CCGCTGAATAAAAAAATCCCCCCGGCCAGGGCGTCGGAGGTCATCCCGGACAAAGCTGTTCGGCTGGTTCTCCGTTCGGCGGACTGCAAAACCGCGGACAATGTCAGCCGGATCCCCAAAACTGTGACGACCTACATTCCAGAGGGGAAGGAGTATACGCCATATGCGGCCTCCAATCGCTATCAGATGCCCGTTCCCTGTCAGGAGGTGGTCGCCCCGGTGCGCTCACTGCCAAATTCAACCTTCCTGGATGTGTGCGGCGGAAAGGTGACCGTGGAGGAGTTCGTGGCCTCACTGGAGCCGGAGGTGCTGGCGCGCATCGTTACCGGCACATTGGAGGAGACCCCGTACAAAACAAGGGACCGGCTCCATCGAAAGATCAAACTGCCCTCTGTTCCCCAATCCTCCGGCCAGACAACGGGACAGTTTACCGACAGCCTTGGCATTCCGCCCGCATATCTTTTCGATGGCCCGGCCGGAATGCACATCATCGGCTGCGCGGCAACGGCGTTCCCAGTGGGCATGACGGGCGCCCAGACCTGGGATCAGGAGCTGCTTTACAAACTGGGAGAGGCATTCGGCAGAGATATGACCAGTTACCATGTGACGATAGGCCTCGGCCCCGGCATGAATATCCATCGCGATCCCCTCTGCGGGCGCAGTTTTGAGTACTATTCCGAAGACCCGGTGCTGACCGGCAAGTCGGCAGCCGCTTTTACCCAAGGCGTTTAGAGCGTGAAGGGGCGCGGTGTCGCCATCAAGCATTTCGCTACAAACAATCAGGAAAATGACCGGCTGATCCTCAACAACACGGTTTCGACGCGGGCATTGCGGGAAATCTATCTGCGCGGCTTTGAAATTTGCGTGCGGGAGGCAAAGCCCATGACGGTGATGACCTCCTACAACAAGCTCAACGGTTTATACACTTCTGAAAATCGTGAGCTTATTACCGATGTACTGCGGGGCGAGTGGGGCTTTGACGGGTTTGTCATGACCGACTGGGGCACGAACAGCGAAAAAGGCTGGGATCTTCATGCTGGGAACGATCTTATCATGGGCGGGTACCGTGCGGAAAAGCTGCTTGTCATGATGAGGCAGGAAGCGCCGCGGTTTGAGCCGGGCGGCTCCGTCCAAGAGATTGTAAATACGTCCCATTTCGGCTTTGTGAAGACCAAGCTTGCCAACTGGGGGTCCTTTGTCCCGGACGCTCATGGCAAGGATACGGTCAGCGTTACGGTCACGCCCGGAACCAAGATCGATGAAAAGGTCAAAGCGGCGGTGCGGGATGGCGTCGCTTCCCTCTCAGAGAACGCGGACGGGAGCGTTACCGTAGCCTGGCACGGCATTGAGCGCGGCGCCTATCTTCCTCTGGGCGATCTTCAGAGCTGCGCCATCCGAATTTTGAACAGTCTGAAAAACTCCGCGGCAGCCCATGAAATGTTCGCGGCGGTCAGACAGAGACAGGAGGGACATCATGCAGACTAAAATCGAACCCGGCAAGGTGTGGCTGGATACAAAAGGCCAGCGCATCCAGGCGCATGGCGGCAGTGTGTTCTACGAAAACGGTTTTTATTACTGGTACGGCGAGGACAAGACCTACACCCGCAAAAAAGGAAAGCTCTGGACTTGGGGCGTACGCTGCTACCGCTCCGCCGACCTTGTGAACTGGGAAGACCTCGGCCATATCATCGAAGCCGAACCACGGGACAAAAAGAGCCTCTTTCACCCCAACCGCCGGTTGGACCGGCCACATATCCTCAAGAACGAGGCCACGGGCCAATACGTTCTCTGGCTCAAATACTGCGACAAAAGCCATTTTGCCGTACTCACAGCCGAGAGCCTGCTCGGCCCCTATACGCTGGTGGAACCGTTTTTGCAACCCTATGGACGTAAGGCAGGGGATTTTGACCTTGCCGCCGACTTGACAACGGGCCAGGGCTATCTTTACGTAGAGCTTGATCATGAAGAGGTCGTGGTCTGCAAACTGAACAGCAGCTATACCAATGTGATCGAGGAATATGCTGTTATATACAGCGGCCTGCACCCGCCCTTTGCCCGGGAGGGAGTGACACATTTCTCTCACGGCGGAAAACACTATCTGCTGACCAGCGGAATGAGCGGCTATGTGCCGAACCCCAGCGAGATAGCAGTCAGCGATTCTTTTATGGGGCCATTTACGGTTCTTGGGGATCCCCATGTGGGGGACACCAGCGCGGCCAGTTTCAACTCCCAGGCAAGCTGTGCCTTTCACCTGGCCGGAACGGAACACATCGTCATTGCGGCGGACCGCTGGGTCCCAGATTATGTCATGACAAGGGAGCGTTATGACAGCTTTGTCCGGGCCATCGGAAGCCGGTATGACAAGAGCCTGAAAGCCTCTTTTGCCGACATGAAAACGATGATGACCTCGCCGATGATGGGTTCGGCCGATACCTCGCTTTCCAATTATGTCTGGCTGCCTGTGGAATGGCATGAGGAGAAGCCGGTCATTCGTTGGAGAGATGAGTGGAAGCCGGATGAATTGATATAACGAATGTGACCCCGTTTTCGACTTTTTCCTTGAAAACGGGGTCGCTTCATTTTGAAAACCGTTGCGGGAGTATGAGAATCAAAATGCGGCAAAAATTAGGCGACTATCAAAACTCTCTATTTACGCAAACTAAATTTTCGTGAGAAGCACGGTTTTTAGACAGTGGTTTCTCATAAAGAGATAGAGGAGAACCATCCGCATAAATTATAGTGTTGAAAAATCCGTTCGATTGTCTTGCATAAATCGAACGATTTTGCTATAATAATTATGCGGACACCAGCATCGGCGAAAGGAGGACTCACGATGTCAATTACAGCCACAGAATTAAAGCTCAATTTGGGAAAATATCTTCGGCTCGCCGAGAGCGAAGACGTTTACATCACCCGCAACGGCAAAGTCATCGCCAAGCTGTCAAACCCCTATCAGGACCGGGTGGATGCGGTCAAATCCCTCTACGGTTTCCTGCCCGCAGATGTGACCCTGGAGGCGGCGCGGAATGAGAGGCTTGACAGGATATGAGGGTATTACTGGACACCTGCGTTGTCGTAGATTTTCTGCAGCGGCGGGAGCCGTTCTGTGATGATGCCTACGCAATTTTCCTGGCGGCGGCCAATCGACGCTTTGACGGTTTCGTAACCGCCAAGTCCCTGACAGATATTTACTACCTGACCCATCGGTTTACCCACGACGATGCAAAGACCCGCAAGGTGTTGTCCACGTAGCTGATTCCGCTGGATCTCTTAGACACGGCAGGACTCGACTGCCGGAAGGCAATCTCATCGGAAATTTCAGACTTCGAGGATGCCGTCATGGCAGAAACCGCAATTCGCACAGGGATGGATGCCATAGTCACGAGAAATGTGCGGGACTACGCAAAATCCACCGTTCCGGCGTGTACACCGGCGGAGCTTTTGACAATGTTGGAATCCAATGAAGAAAAGGGTTAAAACCGTTGCGACGCAAGGCTTTTTGGAAAGTAGGATTTTTAACCACTTATTCCAAAACCCGCCGGATTTCCTGAGAAAATCGGGAAATCCGGTATTTTTTTGGCTATTTTTCATGGTGTCACTGTTTTTATGACCCACTTCTGACCCCAACGGGAGCGGAAAGGGTGGGAGAGCACGAGGGCGTGGAACGCGCTGTTCCACGCCCTCTTTTAGATATGGCTGCGTAAATTTTGCTCATACATTTGCCCCAATCAGCTTTCCCATCGTTGCGGCGGCTTCCTCCTGCATCCGGGTGGTAACGTGGGTGTAGGTGCGGAGGGTGAAGCCGGCGTCGTAGTGGCCGAGGATGCTGGAGACGGTTTTGACGTCCACGCCGTTTTGCAGCGCCAAGGTTGCGAAGGTATGTCTCAAGTCGTGCAGACGTATGTGGGGGAGTCCGGCGGATTTGAGAATCTTGTTGTGAATTGCCGTGACGGAATCGGGGTAGTACATTCCCAGCGTCTTCGGCGAGGGGAACATGATCTCAAGCTCCGGGTGTCTGGCGTGTTCGGCCTTGAGGACGTCAATGGTCTCTTGGGACAAGGAGATTCTACGGATGGAGGTCTCCGTTTTGGGCCTCGTCACCTTCACCCCGCCACCCTTGACCCCCACGGCCTGTTTGCAGACGTTCAGCGTCATTGACTGTTCATCGAGGTCGCTCCACAGTAGGGCAACCAGCTCACCTTTTCTGAGTCCGGTGGTGAGTTCCAGGAAGAACATTGCCAGAACTCCACGCCTGTCCGCTTCTTTGAGGTAGGCACTGATGTCCTCCGGGTGCAGGATTTGCATTTCCTTCTTCTCTAATTTGGGGACTATGCAGTCCTCGGTTGGATTCCGCAGGATCAACCGTTCTTTCACCGCCCGGTCCAGGCAGTTGTGGAGCATCATGTGGAGACCCCGCACATAGCTGGCGCTCATGCCGGTGTTGCCGTCCTTAGATACCCTGATTCGTCCGTTGGCCTTGACATCGTTGTACAACTTTTGTATATCTCGCCCGGTCAGCTTGGCGAGTTTGATGTTTCCGATGCGTGGTACAACGTGGTGCTCAATGTAGTCCTCGTAAAATTCCTGTGTACTCTCCCGTATGTGCGGCTTGGAATACGTCTCGTACCACGTCCTCACCCAACTGCCCACCGTGTATTCCTCAGCTTTCTCAATGTTGATCTCGGCACATTCCCAGATTGCCTTTTTCAGCTTCTCTTTGACCTCCGCTTGGGTCCTGCCGAGCACGTTCTTCCGAATCGCTTTCCCATTCTCATCATGCCCGGCTACATACCGACCTTCCCAGCGTCCGTCCGGCCTCTTTCGTATATTCCCCTCGCCGTTGGCTCTGCGCTTTGCCATGCTGCATGTCTCCTTTCCGCCTTTCGGCAAACACACAACATACCAGCTTTGCGGCCAAATAGCCAGAGCAAAATTGTGTACAAACGGATAATTTTTTGAGGGCTCACCGTTAATGGATTGCTGAAAACCCTTGAAACTCTAAGAACTAAGGTGTTTTTGGAGCGTCATCCGGTGCGGATTTTTTCCTTTCCCCCGAAATACGGTGCGGTCCCGTTCTCCGAAAATGCCCCGCACTGCGGGGCAAAGTGCTCGGACCGCGCCGCTAAGCGGTGCGGCCCTTTATCTTGTCCAATAATCGAACGGCCTTTTTTCTCGGAAAAGGGCCGGGAATACGCTTCAGCGTCGCCTACTCAGAGCTGGAGATTATGCGCAGAGAGAAAAATTCTTTTCGCCCACAAATGCGCAACACGGCCTTTTACTGAACCGGAGGTGTACGTTTCTTACCCTCTGCCATAAAATCGCGTACAGGCTTAACAGCGCCCTCGCGGCGTTGTTAAGCCTGTTGACGGTTTGAGCCCCTTATGGTATAACTACCTCGCCGGGAAGCAACCGAACATGCATCTTGCCTTTTGCGGGGAACTCTCGCAATCATTGAGGGCCGGTGGTGAGTATTTCGACCATCAACCTTGCTCCCAAACTGAACGCTTCCCGGAAGCGCCTTTCGCCCATTGAAGCAGATACGGTGAGGCAATCATCCTTGATTGCGTCAAGAATGGCTTTTTCCTGCTCATCGAGGGTCGCCTGCAGCTTTTCCTCGTTTTCGTGTATACGCTTCAATATTTCCCTTTCCTCCGGCATCGGCCGGCCCATTTGCTCGACAGGGCATATGTTTCCGTAATAGAGTTCGTTGATTAGATTCTCCATCTCCACCCCTCCTCGGCAACACACAATACCGCAGAGGGGCGAAAAAGTCGAGAGAAACCGTGTTGGCAAAACGGAGAAACCGCGAGTGATGAAGGCCGTTTGAAAGGGCTTTATACTTGTTGGCTTTCGTCTTGTTAATACTTATTCCCCTCCCCAAAATTGCAGGGGGTCCCCCGCAGAATTTGAGGGGGCATGGTTGATGGTGTACGGCAGAGAGAAAAGGCTCTTTTTGCTTATAGCGATCCAATTATTGACGACTTGACTTTTCCGCCGCGCAGAGTTACTATGTAGACCCTTGAATTGGCGCGCTCTACTCTCTTTTCACGAGCTTATCCGAATCGCCCAGCCTACTTTCCGCCCGGAAAGCGGGCTGACCCACAAGTTGACCCACTGGCGGAAAGTCTGGGGTGGAAACAGTGGAGAGGGTAGCATGAACGAGCTGCTGATTTCGGAGTGAAAAGGGGCGGAAATCCTTAGAAATGCCCGGATTTTTATAGCGATTGCAATTCGTAATCATGAGGTCGCGAGTTCGAATCTCGCATCCAGCTCCAAAACCCGCCGGATTTCCTGCGAAAATCGGGAAATCCGGTACTTTTTTGGCTGGTTTACTTAACCGCTGACCCCTTTCTGACCCCAACGGGATTTTGGAGCGGAAAGAATGGGATAGTAAAAGGCCGTGGAACGCGCTGTTCCACGGCCTCTTTTGTGTCACAAGAACCCCCGGCTTTGCCGGGGGGCAAAATAGGCTTTAGCTAAAAGTATCGAGCGAAGCGAGCCGCTATAATAGCAGGTTACGAATACAGACACGTCACAAACAAGCGGATAAGCCCGTTTACGGGGCGTAGGGCAAGTGATGCGAGCGACAGAAATTCGGTGCGTCTTGAGACGCTTGCCGGTAAAAGGCCCTTATAGGGCCTAATCAAGGGGGCTGTGAAAAAAAGAGCATCTACACGCTCGGCTTTTCACAGCCTCGGTTTTTGTGTGGAAAAATAACCACATT
>CANPYX010000030.1 GCA_947588955.1 uncultured Oscillospiraceae bacterium
AGGCCCCGGAACGCCGTCCGGGGGAGTCTTCGATACCCTTCGAGTTAAGCCGCATGAAACATTATATCTATAATGTTTCGTACTCCGGTGGGGAGGGGCAGGTCATCGAAATCCGCCGCGGCGTTTTTGTTCATTTTGACGGAGAATCTTGCTCTGCACCTCCGAATTGGCAAATGTCACGGCACGTCAGTGGTAGATATGGGGCGTTGCCGATGCCGCCTACTCTCTGGCGGTCTTGTGAATCAAGCAGAATACGGCAATGCTCAGGGTGTGAACGTGTTGTCACATCCTGTTTTGTTTATGAGGAGCTGACAGCGAAGACGTCCGTGGACCGACCCCTGCAAGCGTGACAGAAGGACGGTTCTTTAGTCACACCTCCGCTCGTCGTCGCGGAAGCCGCTTTACCTCGCCGCCACGCCTGCGTGACGGCTCAGGCGCAGGCTTCGCTCCTCCTCTCCCCACGCAATCATGATTGCGCGGGGTCCCCCATAGTGGTACAAAAAAACCGTCCCTCAGTTCCGCGGGAAAGCGTTCCGTGACTGAGTAGGTGGGACAGCGGGGACGGTTTCGCTGTAGCACCGCAGGTGTGACTGCGGAACCGTCCCCATGTAACACCGGCGGACAATAGACGCGAAAACCCTACCCCCGTCAACGTCCCCATGTAGAGGCCGCCTCTCTTGGCGGCCCGCAACCAGGTAGAACACGGCAGGACCGTTTTCTATACAAAAAACTTAGGAGGTTTAATCAGATGAAAAGAAATTCTTCAAAACCCAAGCGCCGCTATGGTGACGCCGGCTTCACGCTGGTGGAGCTGGTGGTGGTCATCGCCGTCCTCGCCATTCTCGCGGGCGTGGGCGCTGTGGCGTATAACGGGTACATTGAGTATGCCAACAAGGGCGTGGACCGGAACACAGTTGGTGAAATAATCCATGCCATTGAGGTGTCCGGCTACTCAAATGCCACGCCTGATGGGCAGGATATTGAGGGGATGATCATTCTCTCTCAGGACAAGGACCCGCAGTTTTATGGAAGCGCGGCAAGCACATTGAAAAGCGCCCTGATTGACGCCTACGGGAGCCTCGACGCTGTAAGGCTGAGCTATGACGGGTGGGAAGGATTTGACGCAAACGCAAAAACTATTCTCACAGATATTACGAATAAGACCTCGGTAAAGGGTTACTCGGAAGCGATCAAAGATAAAGACATTGTTACCTCCTATGCGGGGAATGTTAATGAAATCTGGGATATTGTCGGGCAGTTTGTGGATTCGTTAAACAACAAGGGAAACGGAATTGTAAGCGAATCAGGGATAGAATTTACATTTGGCGCAAATGGCAATTATCTTGATAAAATCGTCACCAATACCACAGATACAACTGCTGAGGGGACAATAAAGGAAGCCTGGAAAAGCGGTGGAAACTTCGACGCACTTGCAAACAGCACACGTCTTGGCGCAAGGCTGGCAAGAAATTTTGCGTTTGCAATGTATGCCCAGAAGCACCCAAGCTATGACCCCGAAACAATGAAGGAAGCTCTTGAAACCTGCAAAATACAGGCGGCAAAGGAATACAACACTTCCGGCTATCTTACCGGAGAAAACTGGAAGAAAATAATTGACGATTATACGACCGGGAGCCCAAGTCAAGCTGAAATAGACGCGCTTGCTTATTTGGGGTTGATGGAAGCGGCGGACTCCGTGAGGGGCACAAACAAGGGCGATACCCATCTGGACGATTCCGTTTACCTCGAAAAGATGACGCAGCTGCTCGGAGTGGTGGATGATACACTTAAAGGCGGTGATATGGTCAATGAAATAGTTAATGCAACTGGTTTCAATGCCGATGGAAGTGTCATTACAGTTTACGCAAAAAGTGAAAATGGCATCTTGACCGTAAAACCGCTTGGCCAGGGCGTGTTTCCTGAAGAGGCTGACCCAAGGACGGAAGCAGGAGAGGAAACAATAACATATAATAAAAAAATCGACATATCTGGAACCAATGTTGGGAGTGGTAAAAAAGGAACGCTTGTTCTGGATTCTACTGACATTACTAATAAAATTGGCTTGATAACTTTAGGAATAGAAGCTACGGATGCTAAACCTGACAAAGAAGGTATAGTAGAAGTAACGAAGAGCAGCGACAATCGTAGTGTTTCGGTAACTGGCATAGCGCCGGGAAATGTAACAATAACAATAACTGCTCATGCAAGAGAAACTCATACCTGGACTATTGATGTTACTGTTTACTAAGCAGTTAACAGTAATATTTGATAGGTGAAAAGGAGGCGGTAGAAATGATTTGATGAGAATAGTAAAGCAGCGAATATGTAAAATTAGTAGAAGGCAATCATTTTAATGTCTGAAAGGAGCTACATCATGAAAAAGTTAAAGAAGATCCTGTCCAGCATCCTTGTGGCGATGATGCTTTTGTCCGCTCTTACCGCAACAGCTTTTGCTGCTGATTTACAGGAAGATACCGTCGCTGTCATTCAATACACCGATTCGCAAGGAAATACACAGACCATTGAGTATACCACGTTGAATGACGCTCTTGCTGCATCATATTCAAACGATGTTATATATCTGGTCAAGGATGCACAACTTTCATCCAGTGCTGAGCTTAAACGGAATGTAACCCTTGTCATTCCCACTAAAACCGAAAACTACGCCGATGACAATACCACCACCGGTCACAACGTCCCTGGTAATCCGGCATCTGGAAACGCTAATATTACCCTTACTATTCCCGAAGGAGTTACACTATCCGTGACCGGTAATGTTATTGTTGCCGGAAATCAGCAAAGCACTGTACCTAAGTCAGGTTACCTTACTGGTGACTATGGCGCTATAGATTTGGTGGGCAACATCGAGGTGAACGCCAACGGTAAGCTTTATGCCCGTGGCGAAATTAGCGGCAACGGGACAGTGACAGTCACAAGCGGCGGCACGGTGTACGAGAGATTCGAGATCGATGACTGGCGCGGCGGTTCCGCGTCTGAGTCCGCATTTAACGCACATATATTCCCATTCAACCTGTACAAGCTCGCCGGCATATCCTGCGATCTCGTTTTAGAGGCCGGGTCCTATGTATACGGCCAGTCGTACATCTACGCCGCGAGTTTGGACATTGGCGCCAGCATTGATGTTCCTTACATTAGCGATGTGGACCGTACCGGTGAGGACTATGATGTTTCGGGATCAGTTATCACGTTCGTTAACCCCGAAACCACTGGTGGTACAATCACACTTTCCCCGGATGATAACGGCAACACAACTATTACGTTTAAAGACGCAACCGTAGAAACTGGCAACCTTACATATACAGTGAGAATGTTTGGTTTTACCGTTTACAGCTTTAGCAGCGCGGACACTGACTGCCCGTTTGGATACAAAACTGACCTTGTCATCGACAATTCCACAATGAACATAAGGACCGCTCTTGAGATTCTGCCTGGCTGCGAGATCAGCGTTGTCAATAACGGCACGATGAACATCGAAACGGGTGGCGCTGTCAATCTTTACACCGCTGACAAGTATAGCCCCACCTTTAACAATCCGGGATGGACAAGCACCGAAAATGCCACGCTGACGGTTGAAGAAGGCAGCCATGTCACTACAACTGGCGAGGGCTTCCTGGCAAGCTCCAGCGATAAATTTGTTAACATATTCGGACTTGGCACTCTTACCGCCGATGGAACGAACATTGTTGAAGAGGTCACTCAGAGCGGCACCAGCGTCACCCAGGTTGACGTGACATTTTTCAAGGCCGTCCTTCCCACCGCTGAATGACCCCCACTCCTAACCGCACACAACCCACAAATTCTGAGGGCCAGGTACACGCAAGGCTATACCTGGCCCTCGCCGTGGGTACGCAGATTTTGAGCCTCCTGGACTTCATCTACACCACCGTGGGCCTCCGGCTCATTCCGGGGAGCTTTGAGATGAACCCCTTCTTCGGCGGAATCCTCAGCACCCCCTGGGCGGCGCTGGGGCTGAAGTTCGTCCTCATCCCCGCCGCCCTCTGGCTCCTCTACCACTTCCGCCGCCGCCCGCTGGCGCGTGTGGGCCTGTGGCTGTGCTTCCTCGCCTACCTCGCCTTCGACGCCTTCGCCCTCTACATCGTTCTGACCTACTGGCGGCGGGTGCTGGGGTGAGCCAAAGCGCCGCATGGAATCATTTTCCGAAAAACCATTTCAATTCCTAAAAGATACGAAAAAGCCGAAAAGACGTAGTTGGGTTGCAACTACGTCTTTTCAGTTTGCCGTACCGTCTTGCCCCTCGGTTCACTATGTTTCCCTATCCCACGGGGTACATGCCGCCGAAAAAATATTTAATTGGGGCTTTTTTGTGACTGGCAGCTTCTTCACCTTGTCGGGCAAAGGTCCTTGGACCTTTGCCCGGAATTTTATCTTTTCCCCACGTCCACTATGTCCGCCGTTGGGATGTGGGCGGTGGTGAGGATGAGGAGGCCGGAGTCCGGGTGCATGGCGAGGTAACCGCCGGTGGACACGCGGTACTCCCCCAGCTCCACTCCATCCTCCAGCTTGAGGCGCTGAAACCAGGTGACGGTGACAGTGTCGCCGCTTTTGAGGGACCTCAGCCGTCTGTCAAGCTGCTCCGCCCTGTCATCGCAAAGCTCCGGACGGGGTATATAGCGTGTCTCCCTGGCGTGTACCGACTCCTCAAAGCCCTTCAACGCCGCGAACGGGGCGAAGATCTTGGCTCTGTCCCCCCTTGCCATCTTGGGATGGTGGGACGGCGCCCTTTTTGACGTGATGATGTCCTGATAGATGTTCATTTTCTGTGTCCTCCTATCTGGCCGTGCCGCGAAATTGCGGTGGCTCCCTCCAAAAAATCGTGTCCCTTCAAAATCGCGTTTTTGCCGTACCTTTGGCGAACGTCCAGTACCGCCCGCTGGAGACAGCTCTCCCTCTGCTCCCGGCGGTGGTCGTGGAATATGTCCAGCTGCTCCACCCTGTCCGCCCCGTCGGACACACGTATCGCCGTAAGGTTCATCCGTCGGACCGTAAGCTCCCGGTTGACCACCCGGTCAAAGAGCTCCAGCGCCGCGCGGGTTATCCTTGACAGCGCGTCCGTGGGCGCTCCGAGATCCTGTGTGCCGTGTGCGGAGGCGGGCACGGCGCGCCCGTAATGATCCCTTTTCGTGGGACCTCCCCACCCGCCGTTTTCCCTGTCGTAGCCCACATGGAGCACCACAGCCTGGGCTATAAGCCCCTTTTCCGTAAGCTCCATCGCCAGTTCCTCCGCCATCTCCCGCAGCACCGTCCGCGCCTCTCCGAAGGCGTAGGGGCGGGAGAGCACCTGACCGGAGGTCACGGATTTGTCCGTGGATTTGTAGGACTTTATGTCCTCCATAGTGCAGGGCTCCTCGCCCCAGGCGTGGTCAATCAGTATCTCCGCGTCCACGCCGAAGGTCCGGTAGAGGACGTCCTCGTCCCGCAAACTCAGCCGCGCCAGGTCGCCCATCGTATAGACCCCAAGCTTTGAAAGCCGCGCCACGGTTCCGGCGCCTATCTGCCAGAAGTCGGTGAGGGGCAGGTGATCCCAGAGGAGCCGCCGGTAGCCCTCCTCGTCCAGCTCCGCCAGACGAACCCCGTCCCTGTCGGGTCTCGTCTTCTTTGCCACGATGTCCATGGCGATCTTGGCAAGGTAGAGGTTCGTCCCTATCCCCGCCGTGGCGGTGATGCCGGTCCTTGACAGCACGTCGCGTATCATGGTCACGGCAAGCTCACGGGCTGTCATGCCGTAGGGCTTCAGGTACTTTGACGCGTCAATGAACACCTCGTCGATGGAGTAGATGTGTATGTCCCTGGGGTCAACGTAGTTTAGATATGTGGCGTATATCCTGCCGGATACGTCCACATACAACCCCATTCGCGGTCTGGCGATTATGAAATCCACGTCCTCTCCGGTGCGGGCCTTCACCTCCCGGAGCCTTTCGTAGACCTCAAAAAGCCGGGGCCTGCCGGGTACGCCGTAGGCCTTCAGCGCCGGGGACACCGCAAGGCAGATGGTCTTGTCGGTCCGTTCCTCGTCCGCCACCACCAGCCGCGCCTTCAAGGGGTCCAGCCCCCTTTCCACGCACTCGGCAGAGGCGTAAAAGGATTTAAGGTCGATACAAATGTACATGTCCCCGCCCCCTCCCAGGGGTCCCTTTTTGCTTACAAGGCAATTATACTTCACGATATGTCCAATAAAAAGGACAGCAAAAATAAAATTTCCTCTTGACATTTTGGGAAGTTTGATGTATAATTGGCATGTAAACTTCCCATCCACAAGTTTATTATAGGCGTTTTAACTTCGCTTGTCAAGAGTTTTTTCAAAATTTTTGAGAAGTATTACTTCCCAAAGGAGGCAAATCCATGAAATTCGGCGAAAAAATCCGCCGTCTCAGGACTGCGAAGCGAATCTCCCAGGAGGAGGCGGCAAAGGCGGCTGGCATATCCCGCCGGGCATACGGCTCCTACGAGCAGGACGGGGTGTACCCCAGGAACAGGGAGATCTACTCGCGCCTGGCGGCGCTTTTTGAGTGCGACGTTAACTACCTGCTCACGGAGGACGAGGATTTTGTCAGCCGAGCCGGAGAGGTATATGGCGACAGGGGCAGGCGGCAGGCGCAAGACCTGGTGCGGGAGGCGTCCGCCCTTTTTGCCGGCGGGGAGCTGGCCGACGAGGACAAGGACGAGATGCTCCGGGCGATACAGGAGGCGTACTGGATCGCCAAGGAGCGCAACAGGAAGTACAAGGCGAACTGACATGGCGGACACGCGTGAAATAATACGGCGCGCCGACGCCCTTGTGCGCTGGTGCGGTTGCCGCGACCCCAGGCGTGTGGCGCGGGAGCTGGGTATCGAGATACTACCCAGGGACTTTGCCTCCCAGAAGGGGGCGTACAAGGTCATCATGCGGGTGCCCTTCATATTCATAAAGTCCGACCTGGACCCGGTGATGGAGAACATCGTCCTCGCCCACGAGCTGGGGCACCATGTTCTCCACCGCCACGAGGCGGAAAGCGCGGGAGGCTTTCGGGAGTTCAACATCTTCGATATGCGCAACAGCCGCATGGAGTACGAGGCAAACGTCTTTGCCTCACAGCTTACGCTGCCGGACGAGGAGATACTGGAGTACATCAGTCAGGGCATGGACATTCACGAGGTTGCCGCCGCCATGAGCTCCGACGTGAACCTGGTGGCGCTGAAGGCGGATACGCTCATCTCCCGAGGTCTTGCCCTACGCCGCCAGGAGCACAGCAACAAATTTTTGTCCCCGGATAAAAATTGATTCCCCTTTTTCAAAGGGAATCAATCCTATTCTGCCCTGTATATTTTCTCCCACTCGGCGAGGGATTTGAAGACGTCGCCGTCGGTGTGGATGGTGCGGAGGTTTGGTATCTCCGAAAGATTTTCCGGTGAGAAGTCCTTTTCGTCCGCGAGAAAGCGGCGGCACATCTCGGCGTAGTCCGGGTTTTGCCCGGCGTCCTCCCGGTCAAGACACCTGCGCAGACGTTGCCCGTCGGGAAGCGTCAGGTACACAGGGCGCACCCTGTCGCCAAAGGTCTTTATGAAGGACCTGACGCCCTCAAGAGTGGTTATCACGATGTAGTCCCGCCCCTCCATCAGGGGGAAGCGGCGGGTGAAGTATGTCCAAAGCCCACGCACGGTGTGGTACTCCCGCTTTTCAATGACCTGTCCCCTCTCCTCAAGGAGGGAAAGCTCCTTGTCCGTAACAAAGAAGTAGTTTTCTCCGTTTACCTCCCCCTCCCGCATGGGTCGGGTGGTGCAGGGGATTATGGGCGTCAGGAGTCCCGGATATTTTTCCAATATTGCCTTATAGAGCGTATCCTTCCCGGAGCCGCTCTTGCCAACTATGCAAAAAATCCTGCTCATACCGTCACCTCACACGCTGTCGCGGGGTCAAAACCAATACTCATACTAATCCGTATTGTATCATTTTTTCACGCTGTTTGCAATAGCGCGCACAAAGCTTCTGCCCGGAGGGATTCCGGGCAGAAGCGGGATTTGTTTGGGTCACAGGTTAAAGTATCTGGCGGCGTTTTTGTAGCTGATGCCCTCGACGATCTTTTTGAGGGAGGCGTCGATGTTGGGGTACTCGCCGTCCTCCACCCAGTGGCCGATGAGGTTGCACATGATACGGCGGAAGTAGTCGTGGCGGGCATAGCTGAGGAAGCTGCGGGAGTCGGTGAGCATACCCACGAAGTTGCCCAGAAGCCCCAGGTTGGCCAGGGAGCGCATCTGGTCCTCCATTCCGGACTTGGTGTCGTTGAACCACCAGGCGGAGCCGTGCTGCATCTTGCCGGGGACCTCGTCGGTCTGGAAGCAGCCGATTAGGGTGCCGATCTGCTCGTTGTCGGCGGGATTGAGGCTGTAGAGTATGGTCTTGGGGCACTCGCCAGTCTCGTCCAGGGCGGCGAGGAAGTCCGCCATGTCGCCGCCGCAGGTGTTCTGGCTTATCATGTCAACGCCGGTGTCGGGGCCCAGCTTCTTGTAAAGGCGGGTGTTCACGTTGCGCTTGCAGCTGTAGTGGATCTGCATACAGATGCCCAGGCGGTGGTACTCGCGCCCTAAGTGCATGAGAATGGCGGTCTGGTACTTCTCCGCCTCCTCCACGCTTATCTCCTCGCCGTTCATGACCTTCTTATAGATCTCGTTTACGCAGTGGGGGCAGGCGGGGCGGTAGGGTATGTAGTCAAGGCCGTGGTCGCTGGCGCGGCAGCCGAGAGAGGCGAAGAACTCAAGCCTCTCGGTGAGGGCGGCGCACACGTCCTCCACGGTGTCAAGGGTCTCCTTGCCAACGCTCTTGGCGAGCTTTCCGATGTACTCGGCAAAGCCGGGCTTATTTATGTTTATCGCCTTGTCGGGGCGGTAGGAGGGCGCAACCTTCACCTTTATTGTGGGGTCGGCGGCTATCTTCTCGTGCCACTCCAGGGTGTCCACCGGGTCGTCGGTGGTGCCGATGAACGCAACGTTTGCCTTTTCGATGATCCCGCGAACGGTGAGGGAGGGGTCGTTACGGAGCTTGTCGTTGACGAAATCCCAGCAGTCCTGGGCGTTTTCAACGGTGAGGGGCTTGGTGTAGCCGAAAAACTGCCGGAGCTCCAGGTTGCACCAGTGGTACATGGGGTTGCCTATCGCCATCTCCAGCGCCTCCACGAACTTCAAGAAACGCTCGTAGCCGGGCTTGTGACCGGTGACGTACTCCTCAGGGGTGCCGTTGGAGCGCATGACGCGCCACTTGTAGTGGTCGCCGAAGTAGGTGCCGTCCGGGTTCTCACCGCCCAGCCAGACCTCAACGATGTCGTTGAAGCGGCGGTTCTCGTAAATCTCCCTGGGAGAGATATGGCAGTGGTAGTCCACCAATGGCTGGTGCTCGGCGTAGTCGTGGAATAGGTGCTTTGCGGTTTCCGTCTCCAAAAGGAAATCCTTATCCATAAATTCTCTCATAGAAAATCAACTCCTTTAAATATATGCCCGTCCCTTTGGGGTCCCCACGCAATCATGATTGCGTGGGGAGAGGAGGAGCGAAGTCTGCGCCTGAGCCCTGCCACTTGCGGCGGGGCGAGGTTAAGCGGCTTCAGCGACGACGAAGACGGGCGCCGATAGTCACCGTTTTATATCGTAATTCATGTTCATGAGGTTGCGGATACTCTCCACGTCGTCGGTGATGTTGCCGTCGCCGTGGATGGTGTGCTTGATGACGGAGCTTGCCACGGCGAAGTTTATCATGTCCATGGGCTTGTAGCCCATCATCATGGCGTAGATGAGGCCGCTGGCAAAGGCGTCGCCGCCGCCGACGCGGTCAAGGATATTGAAGGTGAAGAGCTTACTTTCAAAGGTGTGTCCCTGGTACCACATGTAGGCCATCAGGCTGTTTTCCGAGCCTGAGTGGGCGTAACGGACGTGGCGGGCGATACACTTGATGTTGGGATACGCCGACACGAACGCCTGGTTTATCTCGTCCTGCTCCTCCCAGCTGGGCTGGCGGGATATGCCGTCCTTCACGTCGCCCTTCTTGGGGTCGGCGGGGTCCTTGTAGAGGTGATAGGGCTCCACGCCGAAGAGCACGTCCACGTACGGAAGGCACTTGGTGCAGTAGTCCCGCGCCTCCTCCCAGGTCCACAGAAGCGAGCGGAAGTTGCCGTCAAAGCTGACGGTCATGCCCTTCTCCTTGGCCTTCTCCATGAGCTTGAGGAGGAAATCGCCGCAGCTTTGGCTCAGCGCCGGGGTGATACCGGAAAGATGCAGCCAGTCAAAGCCGTTCAGAAGATAGTCCACGTCCACCTTGGAGAAGTCGAACTCCGAGATCGCGGAGTGCTTGCGGTCATAGGTGACCTTGCTGGGACGTATCCCGTAGCCCGTCTCCAGGTAGTAGGTGCCCAGGCGGTGGGTGGGGGTCTCCTCGGGGGTGGAGAGTATGACGGGGGTGCAGTGGACGTCGTTGGAGCGGAGCATTCTGACGGCGCTCTTGCCCAGGGAGTTGTTGGGCACCACGGAGAAGAAAGTGCTGTCCACTCCCAGGTTTGCAAGCGCCAGGGCAATATTTGCCTCGGAGCCGCCGTAGCTTGCCTCGAACTCATTTGCCGCCCTGATCTTTTCGTAGTTGGGGGGTGTGAGGCGGAGCATGATCTCGCCAAAGGTGATGAACTTCTGTCCGCCTTTACTGTCCTTTGTGAGGGGGTTGTGATGCTCCATCCTGTCCTCCTTTACCTCTGGACGCGTCCGGAGGCGTCGCCGCCGGCGAGCTTCTCCACCTCGGCGACGGTGGCAAAGTTGTAGTCGCCCTCGATGGAGTGCTTCAGAGCGGATGCGGCAACCGCGAACTCCACGGCGCTCTGGGTGTTGTGCCCGGAGAGGAGGGCGTAGATGAGCCCGCCGCCGAAGGAGTCGCCGCCGCCGATGCGGTCGATGATGTGGAGGTGGTAGAGCTTGGAGAAGCAATACTCGTCGTTCTTCACGTCGTAGAGCATGGCGCTCCAGTCGTTGTCGAAGGCGGACTTGGACTCGCGCAGGGTGATGGCGACCTTCTCAAAGCCGAACTTCTCGGCAAGCTGGCGGGCGACGGACTTGTAGCCCTCCTTGTTGAGGGAGCCGGCGGTGATGTCGGTGTTCTCAGCCTCGATGCCGAATACGTCCTTGGCGTCCTCCTCGTTGGAGATGCACACGTCAACGTACTTGCAAAGCTCGGTCATGGCGGCGCGGGCCTGGTCGCGGGTCCACAGCTTGCCACGGTAGTTGAGGTCGCAGGAGATCTTGACGCCCCGCTCCTTTGCCGCCTTGCACGCGGCGAGGCACGCGGCTACCATGTTGGGTCCCAGGGCCGGGGTGATGCCGGTGAAGTGGAACCAGTCGGCGCCCTCAAATATATCGTCCCAGTCAAACTCGGCGGGGTCGGCCTCCTGAATGGCGGAGTGGGCGCGGTCATAGATGCAAACGCTGGGACGCTGGGAGGCGCCCTTCTCGTTGAAGTAAATGCCCACACGGTCGCCGCCGCGGACGATCTTGCTGGTGTCAACACCGTAACGGCGCAGGGAGTTGACGGCGCACTGACCGATGGCGTGGGCGGGGAGCTTGGTGACGAACACGGCCTCGGCGCCGTAGTTTGCCAGGGAGACGGCGACGTTTGCCTCGCCGCCGCCGAAGGTGAACTCCAGGTGGTCGGCCTGGACAAAACGCTCATAGTTGTAGGGCTGGAGCCGGATCATAAGCTCGCCGAAGGTTACGACTTTCATAATTTTAAAATCTCCTTTTCCTTTTTTAGCGTCGCAGACTTCGCGTCCGCAGACGCGAATAAATTGGCATTTGAAGGGCAAAGCCCTTCAAAGCCAGTTACTTTTTCATTACATGTATGGCGAAGCCGCCGATCTCGCCCTGGAGGTAGACGTTCTTTGCCTGACCCTTGTCGTTGTAGGATATGGAGCTCTCATCGAACTTCACACCCTGGCGGCCCAGGTGGTACATGGCCCGGTCCACGCTGTTGGTGCCGATGCCGATGTGACCGTTCTTACCGCGTCCGGGCTTCTTCATGCACTCAACGTATGTGCCGGCGAAGTCGGAGCTGTTGCCCGCCTTGTAGGTGAAGCCGAAGAGCGCCTCGAAGGATTTGGCGACGGAAGCCGCCTCCTCGGGGTCGGCGCAGTTGACGCCCACGTGCATGAGCTGGAGGCCCAGCATGGTCTTCACGGCGTCTTTGCAGATGGCGGTGATCTCGTCCCAGCGCTCGTTTTCGATAAGGTCGGACTTGACCATCCAGGTGCCACCGCAGGCGACGATCTGGTCGAAGGACAGGTAGTCCATGAGGTTCTTGGTGGTGACGCCGCCGGTGGGCATCCATTTGAGCTTCTTGTAGGGTCCGGCGAGGGCTTTTATTTTGGCGATGCCGCCGTTCTGCTCGGCGGGGAAGAACTTGACCACGTCAAGTCCCAGCGCCATAGCCTGCTCCATCTCGCCGCCGGTGGCGGTGCCGGGGAGCATAAGGGCGCCCTTACTGAGGCCGTATTTCACCATTTCCGGGTTGAAGCCGGGGCTTACGATGAACTTGGAGCCGGCGTCAAGGGCGCGGTCAAGCTGGTCGGGGGTCAGGACGGTGCCGGCGCCAACCAGCATCTCGGGCACCTCGGCGGTGATGGCGCGCATGGCGTCCTCGGCGGCGGCGGTGCGGAAGGTCACCTCGGCGGTGGGCAGTCCGCCCGCTACCAGCGCCTTTGCAAGAGGCACCGCCTTGCTGGCGTCATTGATGGCGACGACGGGGACTATGCCGATGTTGGAAATGGTTTTCAAAATCTCATTCATGGTTGGTTCCCTCCTGTTAAATTATACTTTTGCTTGCCGGTCCCCGACAGCGGGGACCGATATTTGCCTGATAATATTATAAGATATTTTGGCTGTAAGTCAAGCCAAAAGGCATGGATTATCCGTCATAAAAGCTAAATTCTACGGACAGGCGCGGCGCGTTATGTACAAATTGCGTATGATTCCTCAAATCCTCAGAGGACGACGCCGTCCTTGAATATGCTTATCTCACGGAAGCCCTTCCTCTCGGCGCAGGTCTGCTTGCCGGAGGCCACCTCAAGCACCAGGTCCATCAGGTCACGCGCCGCCTCGTCGATGGTGCGGACGCCGTCGGCGACAACGCCGGCGTTGAAGTCGATCCAGGTGGACTTCTTCTGGGCGAGGGGCGTGTTGGTGGCGAGCTTCATGGTGGGCGCGGGGGCTCCGAAGGGGGTGCCGCGGCCGGTGGTGAACAGTATGAGGTGCGCTCCCGCGGCGGTGAGGGCGGTGGCGGATACCAGGTCGTTGCCGGGGCCGTAGAGCATGTTGAGGCCGCGGGTGACCACGGGCTCGCCGTAGCCTATCACGTCCATTATCGGGGCGGAGCCGCCCTTCTGGACGCATCCGCAGGACTTGTCCTCAAGCGTTGTGATGCCGCCCTGCTTGTTGCCGGGGCTGGGGTTGTCGTAGACCACCTCGTTGTGGCGGATGAAGTAGTCCTTGAAGCCGTTTATCATGTTCACCGCCTTGTGGAAAACCTCCTCATTGACGCACCTGTCCAAAAGGAAGCCCTCGGCGCCGAACATCTCCGGAACCTCGGTGAGCACCGTGGAGCCGCCCATGGCGCCCAGCATATCGGAGAAGCGGCCGACAACGGGGTTGGCGGTGATGCCGGAAAGTCCGTCGGAGCCACCGCACTTCATGCCGACTACGAGCTCCGAGGCGGAGATGGGCTCGCGCTTGAACTGTCCAACGTAAGCGGCGAGGTCCTCCAAAATGGGACGGGCGGCCTCCAGCTCGTCGTCCACCTCCTGGCAGGTGAGGAATTTGACGCGGTTGGGGTCGTAGTCGCCGAGCTCTGCCAAAAATTGGTCGTGCGTCAGGTTTTCACAGCCCAGGCTAAGCACCAGCACGCCGCCGGCGTTGGGGTGGCGGGCGAGGGCGGCAAGGAGCTTGCGGGTCTGGGCGTGGTCATGACCGGTCTGGGAGCAGCCGAAGGGGTGAGTGAAGGTGTAAAGGCCGTCCACGGTGCCCTGTACCAGGTCTTGATTGTCCCGCACCAGGGCCTTTGCCACGTCGTTGACGCAGCCGACGGTGGGGATTATCCATATCTCGTTCCTTATGGCGGCTCTGCCGTCGGGACGGCGGTAGCCCATGAAGGTGCCGGGCTCAAGCATTTCCGGGAACACCACCTTGGGGTTGTAGGTGTACTCAAGCTCGCCCTCAAGGTTAGTGCGCATGTTGTGGGTGTGTATCCACTCCCCCGCTCCCACGCTTTGCGTGGCGTGGCCGATGGAAAAGCCGTATTTTATCACCTGGTCGCCCTCGGCAAGGGGCTTCAAAACCATTTTGTGGCCCTGGGGGATGTCGGTGACGGCGGCGACCTTATAGCCGTCGCCCTCGAAGACGGCGCCCTTGGAGATGGGGTGAAGGGCGACCGCCACGTTGTCCTTGGGGTTTATATGTATAAAATCGGTCATTTGTCCACCTCTTTACGCGATGGCGCCGGCGTAGACGGCAAGGGCGCCCTCGGTGCGGATCTTCCCAAGGAGCTCCACCACCGCCTTCTCAAAGCCGGGAACGGCAGTGAGGTCCTGCCCCCACATCTGCTCATTTGTCATAACGGCGTGGACAAGGGCGGCGTCAGTGTCGTTCCTGTGCTCCCAATAGAACTCCAGCGCCCAGCGGTCATCGGAGCAGACGTAGTCGTTGCCCTTTGCCCTGCGGCACGTAAGGCCCTTGTCTGTGAGCTCCTGAACGTTCGTGGAGTAGAAGGCAATGTAGGCGGCGAAGGAGGCGGTGAGGCAGGGAGGCAGCTCCTTTTTGAGCTCCACGTACTCCAGGAAGCTGGGCATGTTGCGGGCGCGCCACTTGGAGGTGGAGTTGAGGCTGATGCTCATGAGCTCGTGGTTGACGAAGGGGTTGTTGAAGCGGTCCTGGACGGCGGCGGCAAAATCGGTGAGGTCCTTCTTGTCCAGAGGGAGGGTGGGAATGACCTCGTCGTAGAGCATCTTGTTCATGAAGCCGCGGACGGTGTCGTTCTCCATGCAGTCACGGACTATGTCGAAGCCCGCCAGGTACGCGCCCAGGACGAAGCCGGTGTGGGCGCCGTTGAGGATGCGGACCTTGCGCTTCTTGTAGGGCGTCACGTCGGGGACCACGGGGCAGTTGAGCCCCGCCTTTTTGAAGGGGAGCTTTTCCTCAAGCCACGCGGGACCTTCGATGTTCCAGACGCCGAAGACCTCGCCCACGTCGATGAGCTCGTCGCGGTAGCCGTTGGTCTCCTCCAGGCGCGCCACCTCGTCCTTGTCGCGGATGCGTCCGGGGACGATGCGGTCAACAAGGGTGGAGCAGAAGGTGCAGTCGTTATTCACATACGCCCGGAAGCCGTCGTCAAGGCCCCACTGGTCGATGTATTGGTTGACGCACTTCAAAAGCTCCTTGCCGTTATTGTCGATGAGCTCGCAGGAGAGGATGATGAGCCCGCCCTGGCGCGCCTCATAGCGTTTGTAGAGCACCTGGGTGAGCTTTCCGGGGAAGGAGGAGCAGGGGGTATCCGAAAGCTGGCAGGCAGGGTCATAGACGATTCCCGCCTCGGTGGTGTTGGAAACCACATACTCCAGGTCCGGGCTCACGGCAAGCTCCAGCATGGCGCTGAAACCCTCAGGCGTGTAGGGGTTGAGGCACCGGGACACAGAGGAGATGACGCGCTTGCGGTCCACCTTCTGCCCGCCCTCGTTGCCGCGAAGGTACAGGGTGTAGAGGCAGTCCTGGGCGTTCATGAGCTCGGTAAGACCCGTGGCGATGGGCTGGACAAGGACGCATTTGCCGTTCCAGCCGGCCTTTTCATTGGAGACGTCGAACCAGTAGTTGACAAAGGCGCGAAGGAAGTTGCCCTCGCCGAACTGCATCACCTTTTCGGGGGCGTTTTCCAGTATGTAACCGTTATAGCCGGTTTTTTGCAGGGTCCTGTAATTTAAAAGTTCCATAAGCCACTCCTCCTGAAAAATAAGATTTTATGTTGTTTGCCCAATAGTGGGCAGTATACTGTCTTTTATTATAGCAGAAGTGTACAAGTATTTCCACACATTTTTGAGATTTTCTACTAATAATTATACGTACAAACTTTTTCACGGAAATATCGTATTTTGCGGGATAACATTGCAAAAGTTGCGGCATTTTGTGTTGACTTTTCCGTTCCTTCAAATTATGATTGTACTCAAGAGAAGAGGTGATTGGCAATGCCCAACGAACCGGGGTCCTTTGACCTGCGGCAGGTGATGAAAAGGCCCGACTTTGAGCTCCAGTACAAGCGGGACTCGTATCTGAAGAAGGTGGACCTGCACCACCACGATTTTTATGAGATCTATTTTCTAATAACGGGCGACGTGACCTACACCATCGAGAGCAAGCTCTACAAGGTTTCGCCGGGGGACATACTGCTCATAAGCCCCAGGGAGCTCCACCAGCTCCACATAAGGCCGGAGCGGGAGGTATACGAGCGGTACGTGCTCTGGGTGGACCCCAGGGCGATAAAGCGCCTATCCACGAAGCACACGGACCTTATGACCTGCATGGACCCATCCTCGCCGCAATACCGCAACCAGATACATATGTCGCCGGAGGACCAGCGCAGGATATACGACATAGTGGGCAAGCTTTTCGGGGAGCTCACCGACGGGGGCTTTGGCGGGGAGATAATGCCGGAATGTCTGCTGACGCTGCTTTTGGTGGAGATCAACCGCATAGCCCAGAAGGGCTCCGCCCCCGCCGAGGACGTGACGCGCGGGAGCAGGGTGGTCAGCGAGGTGGTGGACTACATCTCCGTCCACTACGGCGAGAGCCTGTCGCTGGAGGAGCTTGCCGAGCATTTTTACGTGAGCAAATACCACCTGAGCCACGAATTCAACAGGCTTGTGGGCACCAGCGTACACAGGTACATAATGAAAAAGCGGCTCCTAATAGCGCGTCAGCTCATGGGGCAGGGCGTAAAGCCCAGCCACGTATGGCTGGAGTGCGGCTTTGGCGACTATACCGGCTTTTACCGCGCCTTCAAGGGCGAGTACGGCGTAACGCCCAGGGAGTACGCCCAGTCTGTTAAGGAGGCGGAGACGTGAGACCTGTTAAAATAGCCTACATCGGCGGAGGGTCTAAGCTTTGGGCGAGGTCGTTTATGCAGGACCTTGCCCTGGACCCGGATCTCACCGGCGAGGTGGCGCTTTATGACATTGACCTGCCCGCGGCGGAGAGGAACCGGAAAATCGGCACGCTCATCCATCAAAAGCCGGAGGCGAGGTCAAAATTCATCTACACCGTGGCGGAAACACTTGAGAAGGCGCTGACGGGGGCGGATTATGTGCTCATATCCATTCTCCCCGGCACCTTTGTGGAGATGCGCTCCGACGTCCACGCGCCGGAGAAGTACGGCATATACCAGTCCGTGGGGGACACCGCGGGTCCCGGCGGGGTGCTCAGGGCGATGCGCACCAACCCCATATACGAGGGCTTCGCGGAGGCGATAAGGGCGTACTGCCCGGACGCGTGGGTGCTGAACCTGACAAATCCCATGAGCGCCTGCGTCAAGACGCTCTATCAGGTGTTCCCGGAGATAAAGGCCTTTGGATGCTGTCACGAGGTCTTTCACACTCAGGACTTTTTGTGCTGTGTCCTCAGGGAGGCGACAGGCATTGAGGCGGGGCGGCGGGACATCTGGACGGACGTTTCAGGAATCAACCACTTCACATGGATAACCGGCGCGAGATACATGGACACGGACATCATGGCGCTCCTGCCGGAGTTTGTTGAAAGGCACTTCGAGGAGGGCTTCAACGAGTCGGGACCCGTTGACGAATATCTCACCAACACCTTCGCCTACGCAAATCGGGTGAAGATGGATATGTGGAGGCGTTACGGTGCTCTGGGCGCGGCGGGCGACAGGCACTTGGCGGAATTTATGGACAACACCTGGTACCTCCGGGACCCGGAGACGGTGAGGCGGTGGAAATTCGCCCTCACCACCGTGGACTGGCGGGAGTCGAACCAGGCGCGGCAGATCGCCGAGTCCGTGGAGATGTCCGAGGGCCGCAGGGAGATACCGCTGAATCCCTCCGGCGAGGAGCTGGTGCGGATACTCAGGGGCCTTGCCGGACTTGAGACGGTGGTGACAAACGTGAACCTGCCCAACCGCGGGCAGATGCCGGGGCTCCCATTGGGGAGCATAGTGGAGACAAACTGCGTCTTCACCCACGGCACCGTCTCCCCTGTCGCTGCCCCTCCCCTGCCCCTTGGCGCGCTGTCCCTTGTCCGACGCTGCTCGGACAACGTCGACCTCACCTGCCAGGGCACCTTGGAGCGTGACACAGACAAGCTCTTCGCCGCTTTCCTGAACCAGCCCCTCTGCTCCACCCTAACATTGCCCGACGCCAAATCCCTCTTCACCGAAATGTGCCAAAACACCAAAGCCTACCTGTCCCCCTATTACGACCTCTAAGCGTTGAAAGCCCCAAATAAATATTTTTTCGGCGGCATGTACGTCGAAAAAATCACCTTTTGTTTTGCAAGCGTGCGCCCTTACGGGGCGTGCGCTTGCAAAACAGTAGGAAAGCCCTTGCGAAAGGTCCGCAGACCTTTCGCAAGGGCTTTCCGCACGTTCCCCTTGGCATTGAAAGACCGCAACGCGGTCTTTCAAGCCAGTTTTAGTTCTCCATCTGCTTGCCAAGGAAAGTGGCTACGGTCTGGGCGAGCTTGTATTCCACCTCGCCCACGGTACCGTCGCCCTCGGCAAAGAAGAGGACGCAGCCCATGACGTCGCCCTCGGTGAGTATGGGCGCAGCCACGGTGACGGTATACTTCTCCGTGCCCTCCGTAGGCGCGATGGGCTTCTCTCCGGAGGAGCGATGGTAGACCTGGCGTCCCTCCATAACCGCCTCAAGCTCCGGGGAGACCTGCTTGCCAGCAAGCTCGCGCTTTTGTACGCCGCATACGGCTATGACGGAGTCCCTGTCGGTGATCGCCGCCGCGAGACCCGTGGTTTTGCTCAGCGTTTCCACCATCTGACCCGCGAAATCGGCGAGGTCCCCCATGGGGGAATACTTCTTGAATATGACCTCCCCGTCCTTCTCCGTATATATCTCCAGCGGGTCGCCGTCGCGGATGCGGAGGGTGCGGCGGATCTCCTTGGGGATGACCACACGCCCCAAATCGTCTATGCGTCTGACTATTCCGGTTGCCTTCATTTTGAAGTCCTCCTGTCTCTATTTGTATCGACAGGAATTAGTATCCGCCGGAATTTCGCCAATATTCAGTTGGTCGGATTTGGATAATTTTCACGGGATACGGATTAGAAAAAGACGATCCGTCGCAGGAAAGACCGCGGGCGCTAAGGAAAACGCTTGATTTTCTGTCATGCTTTCTGCCGCGCAAATTTCGTGTTGCCCCGATGCAGTTTTCCCTGAGACTGTTTTACTGCGCGTTTACCGAATTATCCAGCGTCCGCGCCACTGAAAGAGCATCGGACAGCGAGGCGGCTTTTATGGAGAATACGTGACCCAGCCTGCAAAAGAAAATATAACGGTCGGAAATAACCACACATCGCTCGCCAACGTCAACTCCCACCTGCTGTCCGAGATACTTGCTCGGAGTTGCGTAGTATGCCACGGTGGCGCCGAGGTGCACAGCCGCTTCGTCCGCAGTCGCAAAGCTCCAATGCTCTATAAGGCACCTCGGGGCGGCAACGCTACCGGAATCATATCGCTCCGCTTCATTTTCCACAGTGATGCCCGGGATATTCCGCAGCCTCCATTCTCTCCTCGAAAGCGCTTTCGTAGCTTCACGTTCCTCCGACGTGGGAGAGAGGTCAAAGTCCTTCATAACATGGAGAACATACGCGTCCGGAGTAAGCTTTGAAACGGCTCTTTTAACAGAGAATCCTACCACGCGTTCATAATAACCCGGCAAAAAATTGCAAACGGTGCCGTTGCGGACAAGCCGTTCCCGATAATAGTTCTTGGTATACGCCGTATTTGTCGGGACATCCACAACATCGTATAGCGTCTCACGGGCGGGCATATCGACAGGAAGGCAGGCAATTTTATTGGACCCATCCAAACCGGGATAATTTCCTCTGTCTACCTTCAGGCACGCATCATACACGGTCGTCTCACCGTTCTTTCGAGTGATTGCGTTGAACATGTGATAGGAGAAACCGCCGCCACGGTTTACAAATGGGTGCTGCCATTCATTTAAACCTATGGGAATGATTTGATTGCACTTGAAAAATCTCACAGCGTTGTTGTAGCCCATGAAAATTGCCATTGGCAGTTCTATGCCCACCATTGCGCACGCCGTGCATACTATATGGGCACAGTCGGAACAGTTGAGGCGGTGGTCTGCTTTATTTCTGTTTATGTCATTCAGGTCCCTTATAAAATTGTCAAGCTTCAGTATTTTCTCGTTTGGATCGCTGTAATTGCAATTCCCAACATCCGTATCGTACACGAAGCCGCTTTCGTTGAGGCATTTGACTGCCACGCTCGCAAAGTCTTCGGGCCGATCGTCATTTTGGAGGAAAAGATCCGCAAATTCCAGGCGCAAATATCCTGCCTCGCCCGTTGAGTAATTGGTTCCGTTCCCTACGACCCAGGGTGTGATAGGAAGTCCGGGCAGTGTATATATATCGCAGTCGCAGTTTGTCAGGAAATTGTCCCCGTCCCGGAATTGCAAAACGACCGATATTTTATGAAGTCCGTTTCGAGGAAACCTTGTATTGTGAAAGCACATGTAAACAGTGGTGCTTCCGCCGGGGCTGATGTTGTAATTCGCCGAAGCGTCGCCCGGTCCGTAGCCCCCCACGGTATTCAGTGTTTGCACTCTAAGCGTTCCGCTCTTTGCCCGTGTGGTTTCACCGCTCAGTTTGAGTGTTACGTCCAAGCGCAAGTCTGTAAGCTTGGACAAAACCAGAACACAGCGGCTCTTTAATCTGTCTTCACTCGGAATGTCCTTGTCGGTCATGGATTCGGGAAGGCTTGCACTGCCCACGTGGTAGTGAATACCGCCGATTGTGGGTTCCCCCAAGTGATTCCAGGTGACCGCGGCTATTTTCAGCTGTCCGTTGCTTTTCTTTCTTTTCTTCTCGCTTTCGATGATTTCACCGGTAACTGCCGCGACCAATTCGGCGCCAAAAGCGGATGCAACCGTCGCAATAGCGATTTGGCCGCCCTCACCGACCCCTGTCACCGCGGCTGTAGCCGTTTCCGCGCCGCCTGCCGCAACAGCAAGCTTGCCGCTCTGTCCGTAGAGCTCTACACCCAGATCGGTCATCTCGGCTTGACTCGGAATTGCGTCGATGTCTATCAGCTTCTCATAGAGTTTTCCGTTATGGTATTTCAGTATCTTCGTCACGGACTTCGACATATTCAAGAACTTTGCCAAATCGTGACCGTGAAGCATTATTGCCACAAGGTAATTCAGCTTATCGAGAAGGTTGTATGCCCATTTCTTGTCCTCCGAAAGCTTTTCCCATTCCGGAGAAATCTTGGTGGGCATTCTAACGGATACGCCGATGTCACCGTCCCTCGGGGTTATGTCCTCAACCATTGTAAACGGCGCGGAACCCGCCACCCAAAGGGCTGTCGCTCCCACCGACTCCACTTCGTTCGGCCAATCCAGCGGCAGGAGACTCACAAGTCCGTCCTCGAACATAAAGGGAGGGTCATCGGCGTAAAGAGCAATCTCATCTGCGGGGACGGCGCGCCCAAACTCCGCGGTGTATGCCATATATCCAAAGAATCCTCTCTCATAATACGGCTTGCCCGACTCATATTCCGAGCCGACAATCAACGTAGAACGGTTGCCCGAAATTGCAAGGCTATACACTCCCTCCCGCTTACCGTCGACATAGAGCGTGAGCTTGCCGCCCTCAAACACCGCTGCCACATCCTGCCAGCACTGCGGCATAAGCTGTGCCGACGATATAACCTGCGCCCCGTTGGAATTGGTGAAGGAAAGCTTAAATGTACTGTTTTCCTGCGGGAGCAGCTCCAGGGTGTATATTGCCTTGCTGCCGTCCATGGCGGCATACACCTGCTGACGTTGGTTCACATCCATCGGCCAAAGCTTCAAAAGCAGCGTATGGGTCGTCGGAAGAGGCTCGGCCGGCGAGCAGCCGATCTGTCCTTTCCCCGAAAAGGAGGTACACGCGGTAAATATCCCGCAGCCGGCTCCGGTCCCAACCGCCCACAACGGCAGATTGTTGGCACTTACATCTTTATACTTGGCGGTTGAGCAGTCGGACTGAAAAACGCAATGTACATCCGCTTTTGGGTATACGGCGTTATCCTTGAGTATCTCACTGTCGGAGCGTGCGTTGTTGCTTACGCGTATCAGCGAGAAGCCGCCGATGAAATTTTTGCCGATATAGTATTCTCCCGTACATTTTGCCGCCTTTGCCGCCACCGTCTTCTCGGCGGCAGGGATGCCGTTTATAAAAGCGGTATACTTTCCCCCGCTGCACCTGATGGCTATATAGTCGTGGCGATTTACGGGCAAAGTCCAACTGTCTTCAACTGTCAGGGTAACACAGCCCGGCAAGGAGAACATCACTCTTCCTCCTACGAGCCGGATTGAGAAACCTCCCTCCTGACCGTACAGGAGCCCGTCCAAGGAACGGGATTTCATCACCCAAAGCTGGATGGTGAAATCCGCTCCCCCGCCAACGGAAAAATTCGGAATGTTCTTGTGTGCTAAGTAGCCCACGCCGGTCGTGCGCAGTACGCGTATACTGTTCCTGTTTTGATTTATTGCCATAGTATTCTCCTTCACAGCAGGCCGTTCAAAAAGTCCTCCTCCAGCCTGTCACGCTCTTCGGCGGCATCAATGTCGACCTTCAAAGTCTCCCGCTCGTTGACCCATTTGTCTGCCAGATCGCCCATGACCTTATTCGTACCGGACACAACTCCGTTTGCATAGAAGCTGTCCCCCGACTCCAGCTCTATGCTGTAAACGGGTCCGTTCCACGTCTCCGGGTAGCAGTAAATGACATCGCATATCCCCTTCTTCGTCCTCAGGGTCGATTTGGAATTCAGCTCAATTGGGGCAATAAAACCGTCCGGAGCCCCCAGAGGGTGTGTGCGGGTGGCGCAGACCTCCACGCCGTTTGACAGGCGTACACGGTATATGCTTTTCTCTGTGCCGGTGATGATTGACTTAACAACCGAATAACCTCCTCCGGGTTTGCGCAGGGCATTTCCGGGGCGAACGTCCTCAATGTTTACCTCCATTCCGTCCGACAGCATTACCTTTGTCCCCTTCGCAAGGCACCCCCAATAGAGATGTATCTGCGATATTTTTTCAACATGCGGCTGATTAATCATCAGCTCCGTCGCCTTGCTTGTCAGAAGGACATCGTGAAACGTCTGGTCCTCTTTGCAGCGGAAGCTGAAGCCAAACTCCAGGGCATGGACCCTGTTTCCGAATCTGACGCTGTCGGGTATTTGATTGTTCCAATATTTGTCAAGCTTCCAGCCTATGCCGGTTCCCCCGTTTACCGGAAAAAACACCGCGCCGTCTTTCCCGGCTGTCGGACCGTATTTGACCGAACCCATGTAGATTATATCGCCGAAGCCCTCGCAGCTCATTGCCGCACCACCGTTGCTCACGTCGCTGACATGGTAGCCGTCCAAAAGGTCAATCTGCCCATCGACTTCCAGCGATACCATCTCGTCTCCGTTGCCGCTGCGCGTTTCATCATAATAGTAATCCAAATTTTCCGCAACACGACCGTAAGCCACGGTAATCGCCCCATCGAGAGGGGATTTTTTGTGTTTCGGGTTTGTGACGGTAAATTTCTTTACCAGGTCCTTTGCCCCCGCTGTGATTTCATGGGACGCTACCTGAGAGCGGATTCGCCCGCTTTTCCCCGGCTCCCACGTCGCGTGAAGACAGGCGGTGTACAGCTTCCCGTCCGGCAACGGTTCCATGGGCTCCGCCTGAATCTCAATCTCACCGCTTACGCATCCGGAAAAGAACTTGGCGTAGTGCGCAATCCTGATGTTATCGGCAAAGATGTCAAGCGTCATATACAGTCGTTGAGCCGGCTCGGTGAGGGTCATTGTGCCCGTGGCGTAGGGAGCCCCAAAGTCAGAGTCATATCCCAGGTCAAGCACCTTCGCCTTGTCCTGAAATCCCCGATTCCCTGTGTCACGGAGCGGCACGGCTGTCTCCACTGTCCGCTTAAACATAGCGTGCAGGCACGGATATCTTTCCGCCATTCTATCCGCACCGCCAAACTGCGCCGCCACAAATTTGACGTCCTCCGGCTTTGTCAGGTCAAGCTCCCGGCAGGCAAATGCACCTTTGGGAGTGCTCTGACCCATCTGAATCAACATGTCCCGATACTGATTCATGCGTTTTACCTCCGTTTTATCATTTTTGGCCCTATATTTGTTTATGTAATCAAATCGACAAAATGCTACAATGAAGTCAAAAAAACCCACCGACAAGCGTGAGCCTGTCGGTGGGCATGTATTCGGTTGAAGGAGCGGCGCGGCTTACGCGGTAACTACGTATGTACTGAACGGCATTTCGTCGCCGCCGCCGTCAAGACTGGCATAGAACGTGAAGGTGGCGTAATATTTTTCGCCGCTTGTCACCGTAAGATCAATGGCATGGTAGTACATTATGCCGCCTTTTCCCATCATATCCGGATAATTCGTATAATAGAAGTCTTGCACAATATCATCCCTACCAGCGTCCGGCTTATCTCCCAACATCCTGTAAACGGTGACCCGGTGAGCGCCAATCTCGTCCATAATATTTGTTCCCGTAACCGTGTACTCAACAGAAATTTTGCCGCCGCCCACCACATGAATATATGCTTCTACGTTTCTGATATAAGCGTTGGAATACTCCATAGCCGCCGCAGAACTGCACAAAGCAAAAATAGCCAAAGCAATTGCGATAAGACTCTTAACTTTTTTCTTCATATAGCTTTACCCTCCAATAGAATCAAGAATTTTTACCAATTCCTCATATGACGCCGCCTCTGACAGGCTACACTCAACCTTCCCCAAATTCCACACAGCCATGTATTTGTCTTCGTTTTTCATAATATAAAAGTTAATACCATTGTGTATGTGCTGTTCCGGATTACTTTCATCTATATTAAATGATGTTTTCAGGTTGTCTGAATAATATATCGTATATGAGAGAATTAATCTTTTTTCATCTCCATACACACCCACAATGTAGTACGACTCAGTGCCGTCTTTTGACATTAATTGTGTCTGTTCAAATCCTTCCGGCCAATATGTAGGTAAATAATCCGTGGTGAGTTCCTTTTCGGCAAGAGTTTCTCTCATTTCCTCAAGTTGCGCCGGAACATCATCAGTATTGTCCATTCGTTCTTTTACAAATCCGAAAGTCTCTGCCGTCCAACGAGCTATCAGCTTGAAAATATCTGTCCCTGCTGCGTTTACAACGACCATTGATGCCACCAGCAGGGCAATTATTGCCGCGGCGATCACACAGGATTTCAGTACGTTGCGTCGGACTTTTCCGCTTGCTGCGCGTTCCTTGGAACGCTTCAAAATGAGCTTGTACGCCTTATCCTTGTCCATAAGCTTGGGCAGAGGCTCCTTGCTTTCGATGGCGTTAAGGTATTCCTCCAAAAGTTCACCGTCAAATGAGTCCTCATCCATCTCGTCCCAGAGTATTCCAAGCTCCTCTTTCAGCTCCTCAACGGACATGGAATCCAATTCCTTTTCCGGATCGTCAATGTCGGAAGGTAGATTTAGCATATTCTCACCGGCGCATTTTTCGTCTTTCATGGTCTCACCTCTTTCTCCTCTGTACATACATGTGTCGAGTGCAGCAAAATGTTATCATCCGCAAAAAAATATTTTACATCAATTTTTTGCATTTTTTGATTATCCTGCAAACCCTCACCCTGCATGCCTTTTCGGTAATACCAAGCTGCGCGCTTATTTCCTTATAGTTCCTTCCCTGCTCATAGTGACATATAAGGATTTCCTTGTCCTTTTCAGGTAGCTTTGCCGGAAGAAAATGTGAAAGTGGCTGTTCCGCCGCCTTCGCAACAAGTATTTCTCCAAATCCATCCAGCGGCACCGTCAATCTGTTTTCACAGAGGCGGTTAAAGTTTTTCTCACAGTTCCTCAGGGTAATCGACAACCACGCCGCGGGTTTTGGGTGATTCCGGAGGGTCTCCCACGCTTCAATGGCCTTGAGGATGGTCTCCTGCACAAGGTCCTCCGCGTCACTTTTGTTTCGGACTGTTGTTTTTGCCATGCGCAACAGGGAATCATAATGTTCATTAAAAAGACGCTCGACAAATTTCTGTTTCTCTGTCATCATGCCGCCTCAACAAAATTAATTAAAAGCGAAATTCATTTAACTTATAATATAGCATATTCGGATATAAAAATAAATAGAAATTTTTCATTTTATTACAAATTTGCTGATAATTTTTAAGAGTTTATCCATATTTTGTAGTTTTTTCATGATGCGCGAAAAAATTACTGCTTTTCTAAGCAGGTACGGGTGGGAGCGGTCTCCTTGCTTCAATTGTTGCAAAGCGCCGGAATTTCCTTATGATTGGGATGCTGATAAACTTCCCGGTACTTGTCGTGGTTACAGCAGGTGCATTTATTGAATGAACCGGCACACTCCTGCAATCATTTTCAGTCTATTGGTATCACCGCCTATGGATTTGGAACAGCTAAGTTGCCCGCATACTGAAAAACTCCGCCGCCCTGCCTCAGCTTCCCCTCTTGGGACAGCTCCCGAAACGCCTTTTCGATTCTGCCTACAATGTCAACCGGAACAGAAAGCTCGTGGTGGCCGGGGAGGATGCGGCTGATCTCTAAATCCTGTACCTTCCTGACAGACTGCCAGAACAGCTGCGGGTCCGTAGTCGGATAAAAGGCATCCAAGCAGTCCCGGTAGATCAGGTCGCCGGAAAACAAATATTTGCGCTCAGGCTCGTAAAAGTAGCAGTGTCCGGGGGAGTGCCCGGGCGTATGGATCACCGTGAGCGTTCTGCCGCCCAAGGGCAGACAGTCGCCGTCGTGCAGAATCTCCTGCGGCGTCCCCTGGAACAGCCGATAATCATCAAGGGCAAAGTCCTCCGGGAAATCACATGGGAGGCAGGTCAAATTGTGCTTGACTACCTCCAACGGGATGGGGAACTGCTCCGCCAGCCAATCCTTCTCGGCTTCGTGCACGGCGATCCTGTCAAAATATCTGTGCCCTCCGATGTGGTCCCAATGGACGTGGGTCGTGACCACGGTCACCGGGAGGTCCGTGAGGCTGTCGACCACCTCCTTGATATTCCCAACGCCCAACCCCGTATCGATCAGCACCGCCCTCTCGGTCCCGCACACCAGATAGCAGTGCGTCTCCTCCCAGTGGTTATACTCGCTGATCGCAAACGTATCGCTGTCGATCGCTTCGACCGTAAACCAAGTGCCCATAAGACCGCCCCTCAATCAAGCCGCAAGTTGTAGAATCACTTTTTGCCAGTAAAGTATACCATGTGCGCTTGAAAAAGTCCACGGTAATTCGGTCCCACTCAGCATCGTGGCCCCGCTGTTGCCCCCCGTGTGCGGTTTTAGGGCAGAGAATAGGACGAGTACACCTCCAGGACGACAAAAACGCCGTGTTGAGCGTTTGTGGACGAAAGAATTTTTCTCTCTGCGCATAATCTCCAGCTCTAAGTAAGCGACACCAAGGCGAATTTTCGGCCCTTTTTCGAGCAAAAAAGGACGTTCGATTATTGAACAAGATAAAGGACCGGCGTCGTGGACGACACCGGTCCGGGCACAAAGCCCCGAAGGGCGGTGTCAGTCTGTCGACAAACCCGCCCCTATCCCCCGGGGGTGGGTTTGTGGTATAATGGCAAAAAGAAGAGACGGAAAAGGCGGTGGGACCCATGTTGAC
>CANPYX010000031.1 GCA_947588955.1 uncultured Oscillospiraceae bacterium
TCCGAGTGACTGGATTCGAACCAGCGGCCTCTTGAACCCCATTCAAGCGCGATACCAAACTTCGCCACACCCGGATATTTTTTTGTGCTTGAGTATAATAGCACATCTTCTCCGTCTTTGCAAGTCCTAATTTAAGATTTTTTTGATTTTTTGATTTTTTCTTCAACGGCATCAAAAACCGGAGACGAACACGCAGGCTCGCCTCCGGTGATCATAAAAATCAGAAAATTATATTTGTCACGTCAGGGCGGGTGTAGATCGCGGCGTCCGGGACCTGATAAAAGGCCGTCAGCATTCGGCGCGGGCGGGGAGGGATATTAATTATACCCACCGGCACTGTGACCTGCTGCCCCTCGTAAAAGGGGATGTGGTTCTCCCTCAGCACCGCCGCCTCCGTGACGCCGAATTTTTCGGAGACCGAACGGGCGCTCTCGCCCTTTTGTACGGTGTATATGTGCACGGTCATCCGCTCCAATTTCATGGCACACAGGTGCCTATGACATTGTATGACCCGCCGGGGGCAGACGTCACTCCGTAAGCAGTCGGTCCTCCCGCCTTTCTCTCAATGCGCCCTCTTAGTCTCCAAAAGGAGACCGCGCAGCCATGGAAGGTGACGCTTGAAGGACTTCCAGTCCGTGAGCCGCCACTCCCAGTTGGGGCTTCCCACTGTCCCCGGCTCGTTGAGTCTCGCCCTGTCGTCAAGCCCCAGGACGTCGGAAAGGGGCGCTATGGCGATCTCCGCCTTGCTTTGCATTATGTACATAAGCAGCTTCCGGCTCACCGGAGTGTGGGCGGAGCCGTAGGGCGCCAGGGTCCAGAGTATCTTCCGGCGCTCCTCCTTTGACATGGACCTGTACCACCCCAGTGTGGTCTGGTTGTCGTGGGTGCCGGTGTAGACGAGCTGGTTTTTACGGATTGGCTGGCTTTTGTCAAGAAGCGTAAACTCCGCCACATTCATGCCCATGAGCCCGTAGTGGTCCCTGAGCTCCAGCACTTGTGGACGCAGGTCACCCAGGTCCTCCGCCACTATGTTTATCTTCGGCATCACACGGTAGACCTCATCAAAGAGCTCATAGCCCGGCGCCTCTATCCAGTCTCCCTCCCTCGCCGTGGGGCAGGATGCCGGTATTTTCCAGTAGGTGTCGAATGCGCGGAAGTGGTCTATACGAAGTATGTCATAGAGCACCGAGGAGTAGCGCAGACGCTCTATCCAGAATTTGAAGCCGGTGCTCCTCATGTACTCCCAGTTGTATATCGGGTTGCCCCAGCGCTGACCGTCCGCGTTGAAGTAATCGGGCGGAACGCCGGCGATGAATGACGGCTCGCCGTCCCCGTTTATAAGGAACTCCTCCCTCGCCGACCACACGTCCAATGAGTCAAGGCCCACGTAGAAGGGTATGTCGCCCATTATTTTTATGCCCTTCCCGTTGGCGTATTTTTTCAGCGCCATCCACTGCCTGTAAAACTCATACTGGGCAAACATACGGTAGCCGATCTCGTCCTCAAGGTGGGAGATGTCGTACTTTTTGTCAAGTATCCAGTTTTGCTGCTCCTTTGGCCACTCGGTCCATGCCCTGAGCCCGTTCTGCGTTTTCAGCGCAACAAACACGGCATATGGATAGACCCAGGAGTTTTTTAGGAATTTTTTGTAATCTGCCCCTCCCTTGAAGTTCTTATAGGCACGGCGCAGCCAGGGCTCTTTGTATTCCCTGGAGCCTGAATAATCGATTCTGTCAGCCTCGGCAGGCTCAAAGTCCTCAGGCGTGGCGTCAAGAAGCCCATCCTTTTTCAAAAGGTCAAGATCGATATAGCTCTCATCCCCAGCAAAGGAGCTGAGGGGCTGATAGGGGGAGTTGCCGTAGCCAAGTGGGTTCAAGGGAAGAAGCTGCCATATGGACACGCCCGCTTTTGCCAAAAGGTCAACAAAGGTGTACGCCTCTTTCCCGAAGCTCCCGATACCGTATTTGTTTGGCAGCGACGCCACGGGCATGAGTATTCCGCTCTTTCTCACTTGATATTTCCTCCTTGTTTTGTGTACCGACCAATACCGATATGGAGGGCTCCGCCCCCGATTTTTTCACGCCTCCAGGCGCATGGCGCTCTCGCCGTCAAATAATCTGAAAGGCACCACCTCATGGGCGGCACCGCCCTCTCCGCCTATGGCGTCAAGCAGCAGCCTGACGCTCCGCTCGGCTATCGCCTCCCCGTCCTGCCGGACAGTGGTGAGCTTAGGCGTAAGGTACGAGCCCAACTCTATGCCGTCAAAGCCGACGACGGAGATGTCCTCCGGCACCCTCAGCCCCCTGTCGCGTATGGCGCGTATGGCGCCTATGGCGGTGACATCCGCCATGGCGAACACTGCCGTAATGTCCGGGTACTTATCGAGAAGCCTCTCCATGGCGGCATAGCCGTCGGTGAGGGAGAATTTAGACGCCACCACCCGACTCCTGTCCGCTGGAATGGAGTACCGCTCAAACGCCCTGACGCAGCCCGCGTATCGCCTTGCCGCCGGGTAGGAGTTCTCAACATAGCCGCCCAAAACGCCTATGTTCCTGTGTCCCAGAGACACAAGATGGTCTATGGCGCACTCGGCGGCAAAGGCGTCGTCAGTTGTGACGCTTGAAAGGTTGGGAAAGCCCAGCTCCTTAGCGGAGCTTGTGATGAGGACACATGGGACACCGATACCCTCAAAGCCGCGCTTGAAGTTCTCATGGTTCCCGCCCAGGAACATGATCCCCTTGGGTCGGAGCTCACCGCAAATCCTGTGAGCCTCCATTACCTCGTCGGCGCCCTCATCCACATAGTTTATCATGAAAACGTATCCGGTCTCCGCCAAAAGGCTCTGAAGCCGCTCAAGTATGGCTGAAAAGAGCATATTTTTTGAGCCCTTCACCACCACGGCTATGCCAGTGCCGGTCTGCTGCTTGAGTCTCTTGGCGTTGGAGTTCAGGTGGAAATCCGTCCGCCTGACTACCTCCATTATCTTTTCCCTCGCCTCTCTTGAGACGTTTGGCTGTCCGTTGAGCACGCGGGAAACGGTGGTCACTCCGTATCCTGACTCCCTGGCAATATCCCTTATGGTCAAAACGATCTCCTCCGACTGCGTTTTCTATTCCTTGCCGCCAAAGGCGGTCAGAGGATATTTTAACCTATTCTGACGCTTTTGTAAAGCTATAAATAGAACCTGTTAATTTATACCTGCGACAGGTGAAATATATTACTCCGCCGGTATGACTATACGGGCATCAGCCCGATGGAAACGTTTCCACCGCTGACAATGCCATAATAAGTCATATTAGCCAATTTTGCAAGAATAATTTACTGTTTTTCTCACTTTTGTCACAATGCTTAAATCCTGTCGCGTAATTTGTGCAATTTTCACTGCATAAAAAAATATCACAGGGTATCCGCCCTGTGATATTTCAGCTTTCAAAAAGGGCTATGCCCTTTTTTACTCCAAAAATTTTGCCTCGAATGGTATCTGCAAATATCTGTTTGTCTCAATATGGCTCCAGCGCGGGTAAGTCCTGTCCGACCAGTCAAGGTCGGATTCAGGCACGCCGTCCCATATGGGGCTGATGTTGTAGCGGGCAAGGTAAACGATCCCTGAGCCGTCCAGCACGGCGACCGCCCTGCTTGAGGCGGCGACGGCGAGGCGCTCCCCGTCCGACGCCGCGCCCAGGCCTTCCGTGTCCCTCATAAAGGCGCTTTGGAAGCTCCCCAGCTCCCCGTATTCCTCATTCATGTCGATGCGGGTGGTGAACGCCCTCCGCCACTCCCCGTCCTTTTTGACCATGAGCGCCGCGTCTCCGGTATCCGACAGCACAAAGTAAAGGTCGTCACGGCTTATTGTATAGATGCTTCTGTTTTCCAGCGGCAAA
This sequence comes from uncultured Oscillospiraceae bacterium, assembly GCA_947588955.1. Classification (GTDB taxonomy): domain Bacteria; phylum Bacillota; class Clostridia; order Oscillospirales; family Oscillospiraceae; genus RUG626. Next base: position 3,882 of record CANPYX010000031.1, read on the forward strand.
ACGTCCTGCCTGTCCAGCACCTCGCCGGTGAGGGAGTCGAGGACCGTGAGGCGCATCATGCCCTCCTCCAGGGTATACAGGAGCACCCGCTTCTCCCCCTCGTCAAGCCTCACATAGAGCGGGAGCCCGCCGGTGGGATAGAGAAGGGAGGCGTTTTTGACGTATATATCTCCCTGCCAAACCTTTGACCGCTCCGCCTCCGGCACCTGCTCCGGATTCGTGACACGGGGTATGAAGTAGAGCCCCTGCCCGTCCCAGTACTCAAGTATGTTCTCCCCGTCCCTGTCAATTGCGGCGGGATATACCCAAACGCCCGCCTCGCCGGAGTCACCGCAGGCATATACGTCAAGGATATATCTCTCCGGCGCGGTTTCCGCCTCCTCAGTGCCGTAATTACTGTATCCGGCATAGGGTTTGGTCTGCGTCTCAAGGCAGTCTGATGTGAGGAAGGAGCTCACCCCGTTGAAATTACCCTGGGGGTCCTTGGACACCGTGACAAGCGCGTACATATCCGAGGGAGTCTCAACCGTGAACAGGTCCATGAGCTCATTCCCCTGCCGCTCGGAGGGTTTTGTGGAGTTTAAGACAGTATTGCCCTCGCTCATGCTCCACGGTATGCGCTTATAGAAATCCGCCACACGCACCGTCTCGCGCCTTGTCTCGCCGGAGGCTGTGCGCGACGCCACGCCTTTAATATACGCCCACATGGAGTTTGTATTGTAATATTCTCCAAATTTTTCTTCAATTGATTCCGTACTGAACCAGCCGGAGACGGAGTAGTCCCCGCTCCACGCGGACATATCCACCTGACCCTTGTACAGGCTATAATACCCGTCATAGCCGTCGGAGGGACTTCGAGAGAGGCTGAAGTCGAACTCGGTCCGCGTGTCCCGCTCCTCCCCTCCGGCGACGGTGAAGGACGTCCTCCAGGCGAGCCATCTCTCATCGTCAATGGCGTTCATGGTGAGCCTCAGCCCCTCAGCGGCGCTTTTGTCGCCCACGTATACCTTCGAGCGCAGCTCCACATCGTCCTCGGTCCCACTTATTCTCGCTGCGGCGGACAGGGACAGTCCTAGCGCCAGCGCCGTGATCAGCGCGAATACGATAAAGCGCCTCATTTTTCGTCCTCCTCCCCCGTGAGCTTACCCAGGGCGCGGCTCACCCTGTCTGGCTCGTAGCCGTAGGCGGTCTTTACAAAGCCCATAAGGTCCGTTCCCCGGTCCTCCAGGTCGGAAATAAGCTCGTCGCCCACTATCTTCCCCTTTTTTATGAGCACCGCCCTGGAGACGAAGTTCTCCACCTCCTCCAAAAGGTGCGTGGAGAGTATCACCGTCTCCTCCGGCTCCAGTATGCCAAGGAGCACCTTGTAGAAGTCCTCCCTGTTGAATATGTCGTTCCCCGCGAAGGGCTCGTCCATGAGGATGTAGTCCGCCCCCTGGGAAAGGGCGAGGATCACCTCAAACTGGTTTTTCTGACCCGTTGAGAAGCTGCGCAGAGGCTTGCGCGGCGGCAGGCGGAAGAAGTCCATAAGCGCCGCGTAGCGCTTTTCACGCCATTTCGGAAAGTGTTCCCGATAAAAGTCCCTGTGCGCGTTGGGAGTGAGTCCGGGAAAGAAGGAGTGCTCGCAGGTGGCAAAGCTCAGCCGCTCTATGTTCCTCCTTGTCACAGGCTCTCCGTCCAGCGACACCGTCCCCTCATGAGCCGTAAGCCCCAGGGCGCACTTCAAAAGTGTGGTTTTCCCCGCTCCGTTCTCCCCGAAAAGCCCCACTATCTCCCCCGGTCCAACGCTGAGGGAGACGCAGTCAATGGCTGTGGTGAAGCCGTAGGACTTGTAGATTTTGTTGAGCTCAAGCATACATATCCTCCATTCCCGCGGGAAGCGTCACGCCTCTGAGGGCCCATCCCCGCATATAGGTGTAAAGCGCGCGGCTGGCAAGGAGCACTATCGCCGCCAGAAGTACCGCGATCACTGTGCCCGCAAGGGGTATCGCGAACGCCCTTACGTACCTCTCGGACCACCGCGGCAGGCGTCTCAGAGTGTAGTCCGAGCGTGCCCCAAGGCGGGGATAGAGCCAGTGCCACACCGCCAGCGCGCATAGCCCCGTTATCACCGCCGCGAAGCCGTAAAGGGCGCTGCCGAACAGCGTGGAAAAGCCCGGCATTTTATTGAACACGCCCACATTCAGGAGCTCTTTAAAATCCATGAACTCTCCCACTATGTGTAATGGGGCGACCGACCCCCAAAGGAGCGCCGCCGCCAGCGCCGCGCCCACGCATTTAAGCTCAAGGGCGGCGTTTATACCCACCGGCGAGAGCCGGTCGAGCCGGATTTTGATTCTTTTCATCGCTCAGACCCCCTTCCTTAACCCGCGGATAAGCATAACGGTATTTAATGCGGTCATCGCGGCGCAGGCTATAAGCACGATCCATGCACAGGGGGCGGAGAGCTGTCCCGCGAAAATAAGAAGCGCCGGCATGAGCACCGCCCGGAACGGGAATCTTCCCCCTCCCCTCAGCCTCATGCAGTCCATCGCCAGCGAGAGCGCAATTGTCACGGCGTAAACCGTCGCGGAAACGGCTGTCAGCACGTCGGAAAGCGGCAGGAGCCAGTGAAAAGGACCGCAGCGGTACAACGCTATCATCAAGCTCTGTCCGCTCAGGGAAGTGGGGTCGGCCTCACATCGGAAAAGCTCAAAGCCCGCGAATATGACCGCCAGCTGAGCTGCCCACCAAAGTATTATCCATCCCAAATTGACCGCCGCGTTCCACGCAGTCGCCGCCTCCTCGCTGACCGAGAGCCTTCCAACGGTGCCGCGGCTCGCCCTTAACGATATGAGCAGCCAGGCCCCCAAAAGCGCCAGGGAGAGGCGGCTCGTTATTCCGAAGCCCACCGCCTCCTCCATCTCGGAAAAGGACGCTATGTCCCGCGATGTGACCGACGCAAGCTTCCAAAGAAACAGGCCGAGCTGCGCGGCGGCTGTCAGCAAAATTATCGCCAGCGAACCCCAAAACGTCATCCGCAGCCAGAGCCTCGCCACGGAAAGATGCTTTCTCATTCTTCCTCTCCTCCTTCCTCGATGTCCTCGTCCCACAGCTTTGATAAAAGCTCCATGGCCGCAGACTTCTCCATACCGCTTCGCCGGAGCGACGAGATGACCCGCCCAAGCTCCTCGGCACGGAGCCTTTGCCGCGCCGCCTCCCTGCTCTCCGGCGTCACGCAGGCAAAGCTCTTTGCCCCACTTCGGGAGACTATCAGCCCCTCCTCCTCCAGCATCCTGTACGCCTTCTGGACGGTGTTAGGGTTTACGCCCAGCGTCGCCGAGACCACCCGTCTTGAGGGCATCTCGTCCCCGTCAACCACACTCCCCGCCGCCACGCCCGCCCTTATGAAGCGCACGATACGCAGGTAGATCGGCCCCTCGCCGCCCGTTGGGAAATCCGAAAACGAAACCACGCCGCGCCTCCTCTCCAACCGTATTACTTGACTAATACGGTTCATCTAACCGTATTATACGCATAATACAGTTTTTTGTCAATACACTTTACAAAAAAATTTTACGGCGCGGTATAAAACCGTGCCGTAAAACTTTTCGCGTGTTTACTTATATTCCCTCAGGACCTTCAGCGCCGGGAGGGCGTTGCCGTCGTAGTCAAAGAGCGCCTGATTCGCCCACTCGTTGCCGCCGGGTCCGCGCTCGTGTATGTAGCTCAGCGCCGCTTCGCTCGCCCAATGACTGCCGGGTATAGGTATCCACGCCGGCTCCCACCAAATGATCCCCCTGCCCATGCCGTCGGGAACGCCCTTGACGGTGGCGATGAGATCGGATAGGAAGGCGCTTTGACCCTCCGGCGTCATGCTCCATGGAATATTGCGGGAAAGCTCCTCCTTCGCCGCCATTCCACGGCGCAGGTCATCGGGAAGCTTCTCCTTGTCCTTGTAGTCGTCCAGGGAGAAGCCCATGGAGGTCTCCGCGACGATAAGGGGCTTTTTGTACCGCTCTGCCACGTCCGCCATATTCGCGCCAAGCCCCTCCATTGTGCCGTGCCAGAAGGGGTAGTAGCTCAGTCCGATGAAGTCGAAGTCCGCCCCGCCGTGGCCTAAGTAGCCGTCAAACCACTCCCTGTAAAGGGCGTTGTTGCCGCCGTTGTCCAGGTGGATCATCACCCCTGTTTCGGGCGATACCTCCCGCACGGCGCGGATACCGGCGCTTATGAGCCTGGCGATGGCGGCGTAGTCGGGGCGCCGTCCCAGGGGCCAGAGGAGCCCGTTGGAGACCTCATTGCCCACCGATACCATAGAGGGCGCTATGCCCTCCGACGTAAGCGTCTCCAAAACGTCGCGGGTGTAATCATATACCGCCTTCTCAAGGCCGGCGGCGTCAAGGTCCGTCCACGCCTTTGGCAATATCTGCTTTCCGGGGTCAGCCCAGAAGTCGGAGTAGTGGAAATCCAAAAGCCAGGGTATCCCTATGTCCACCGCGCGGCGGGCAAGGAACATCACGGTGTCAAGGTCGCAGTTTCCCGCCCCGTAGGGCTCGCCGCTTTCGGACCTGGGGTCGTTCCATAGCCGGAGCCTGAGGAGATTCATGCCATAACGCTTCAAAATCGCCATGGCGTCCTCCGCCGCGCCGCCGTCATAGAACCTGCCTCCGCACTTTTCCACCTCCCGGAGGGTGGAAAGATCCATCCCCCGCACCGGAAATTCCATGGGTAAGGGGAGCTTTGCGTTGTCAGTCATCAAATTCGGTTATCCTCTCTCTCATGCTGCCGTACTTCCAACGCAGCTGCTCGTTCAGCTCTAGGACCTTCTTCTCGTCCCCGTGGAACTGACAGCGGAGGCAGTAATATTCGTCCTTCTCCTCGTCGTAGAACATGTCGATGTCCAGGTCCCGCATAAAGCAGGCGGGGCACCTGTAATTCAGTCTGCCCTTCTTAGCTTGAGCCATGTGGTGAATACCTCCTTTTCCTTTAATGTGCCTGTGTAGCCCAGGGTGAACATGGGGCTGAAGGCGTAGCCCTCGCGGACAAAGCCCGCCTTGTCGCGCCCCTCGGCCTCCATGGAGACAAGCGTCTTGATGGGCGGCAGGGTGCAGCTGACGGAGGCGGCGTTTTCAGCTGACGCCTCGCGGCATTTGTATTCATAGGGTATGGTGGCTGAGCTCTCCCCTGCCTCAACACGGAGTGTGAGGCTCGTCATGTCCTCCGGGTACTCCGTGGTGCCGTAGCAGCCCACCATGTACTCCTGGACGGTGACCTTCGCCTCTGGGTTGGATATGGACAGTATGTTCCTATCGATCCTTATGTCGCCCGTCCCCTCGGTGAAGGTGACAACGGTCTGGAGCTTCACCCTGGTATCGTCGGCAAAGACTATCTCCACCGGGTCAAGGGTCAGGACGCGGTCGGAGCCGTTCTGTGAGAAATGCGCCTTTGTGCGGCACAGGCACAGGTCCACCTCCTCGCCGTTGTAGCACACCTTTGCCGAGCGTATTGTGCCCTCTCCGGCGTAGTGGGTGAAGTAGCCGGCGCGGTACTTCTCCTGGATGAGGAATGGGTAGCTGGCGTCCTGGACGTGGGGCGTGCCGATGCCCACGGGCCACTCAAGCTTGGCGGCATAGGGCCGCAGGTCCACGATGGCGCCGCCCTGGTCCATATTGACGCAGGCGCGGACAAAGGGGTCGCAGTACCAGAAAAGCTGCTTTTCTGAGCCGTAGAGTATGTCCCTCCAAAGGGCGCACTCGGGCTCCGTGTAGGTCTTTTTGGCGCGGTAGAAGTCGGCGAACTCGCTCATGGTCATGTCCGTGAGCTTGCCCTCCTTTTTGAGCTTCCCGTAGTAGGCGCAGCCGTCCTCGTAGGACTTCAAAAGCAGCTCATAGGGCGCCTCCCACCTGCCCATCTTGTTCATCCAGCCGGGGCCCACGAACATCATGTTGTAGGCGTAGCCGTTGTTGTACTTGGCAAGGTGCCTGTACTGGTCGATGAGGTTGTAAAGGTAGGGATACTCCCAGGTCTTGGTGTCATATATCATTCCCCGAAGGACGTTCTGGGGGTGAGTGCCGAAGTTGGAGCCGTTGCCGTCGTAGCAGGCAAGGAGGTCGCGGCTCAGGTGGGGTATGGCGACGATACCGGAATCCTCGTCCTTATTGGCGGCGGGGGCGTGGGTGTTGACCTTGGAGGGTATCCAGGGCGCCCAGGGACCGCCGTCCATAAGGGTGTACCAGGAGTTGTTGCAGGTGTGGTACGCCTTCGGTCCCTCCTCCCAGCATGTGGCAACGGCGCACTTGACGGAGGGGTACTCCTCCTTTATGAAGTTGATGAGCTCCGCGTCCATGTAGTAGGAGCCCGTGGATTCGGGGTAAAAGCCGAAGCGCTCATGGAACTTTTCAAAAACGTCCCTGACGATGGCCTTCTTGTCCTCCATGGAGAACATCCATATACAGAAGTCCTTGGTCTTGTACTTGTCCCTGAATTCCTTGCAGGGAAGCCCCAGGAGCGTAAGGGCGATTTCGTCGCCGTACTTCTCGTGGTCGGCCTTGGCGAGCGCCACCGCCTCGTCGTTGAAAAGGCTGGCGTAGGTCATCTGAATGGTGGTCTTCAGCCCGTTTTCGTGGGCGCACCTCTGCTGGGTCTTGAAGATATCGAGGCTCTCGGTGAGCAGCGCCTTGCGGCCCAGGTCCTCCGCCTTGCCGTGCCCCGTCACCTTCTCGGCGTACTCCGGCACCATCTCCGGACGGTGAATGATGGTTACAGCAAACTGTTCTGTCATATGATCTCCTTTCCGCCCCGCGCAAGATTGCGGGGCCGTGTTATTTGCGCTGTCAATGATAGTAGCACATTTCGGGCGCATTCGCAATCGGAAAAAGCAAAAATCGCCGAAATTATTTTGCGATCAGTCCCGCGTACACCGCCGCCATCTGGTGCGACGGCTCGATGGAAAGCGCCTCATTCAGAAATTCCGCCGCTTTTTCCGTGTCGCCAAGTCCAATATTGCCAAGCGCCATGAGATAATTGCAGTGCGCGAGGTTTTTGGCGGTGTAGTCCTCGTCGAATATGAGAAAATCCGGCAGTGAAACGGCGAAATACTCTATCTTCACCCTGTCCTCCAGGTGCCGCTCGCCGTAGTCGATGAGGCGGTAGAACCTGGACCTGGCGGCGCGGACGTCCCCCAGCTTCAGGTGGGAAAGGCCCTGGTAGAGTATCATGTCCGCCGGCTGGTCGTTATAGTACATCGCCCCCGCCGGCTCGTCGGTGCCGACGGTGGCGCGCTCAAAGCACTCCCGCGCCTCGGCGTCTCTCCCCTGCCCCTCCAGGGCAAGGCCCAGGTGGTAGTAGATGTGGTTGTCCTTTGTCCCCTCCAGCTTGCCCTCGCCCAGGTTCTCAGGATAGACGAGCGCGTCACGCAGGAGCCCTTCGGCGTCGGTATAACGCCCTTCCCTCAAGGCCCTCCGGGCCATCTGCAAAAGCGCCAAGGTGTACTGGGCGGTGATCTTCCCCTCGCCGCCCTCCCAGGGGTGGAAGCGGCGGGACATGATGAGCTCAAAGGCGCGCTCATACTTGCCGCACATATTCACCAAGGTCACGTACTCCACAAAGAGGTCGTCGCGCCCGCCAAGAAGCTCCTTATGCGCCTCAAAATTTTTGAGCCTGTCCTCAAAGCTCCAACCCAGCTTTTTATAGAGCTGGTCCAGCTCCAAAAACACCCGCGCGTCAGTCTCATCGAGGGCAAACGCCCGCTCCATCGCCGCCTTGGCGCGCTCTTTGTCATGGAGCTTGTTGTAGTATACAAGCCCCAGGTTGCGCCAAACCGTGGGGAATTCCGGCATATTCTCCGCCGAAAGCTCCCAGAGCCTCAGCGCCTCCTCCCACCGGAGCTTATCGTACCAAAGGCACCCCAGGTAGTAGGGCGCGCGGGCATTGCAGCCGTTTTCAACGGCGAAGCTCAGCACGGCGATGTCCTCAAGCTTGTTGGGGAAACAGTAGTCCGTTGGCGCGGCCTCGGCGGTGGTCAAAAGCTCCGAGGGATCACCTCCCGTTTTCGCTGTGTAGTACGCCCTGTAGTACCAAAGCATGGGGTAGTCCTCCCCGCATCGTTCCAGCACCTCCAGCGCCTCGGCATACGCCCCGAACTCGGCGTAGTCCCGCGCCGTCATCAGGTAATTTTCCCTGAAGCCGCGCATTTTCGCGGCAAGCTCCGCCCCGTCCGCGGCTCCGACAAGTATCCGCTCATTGCCGGATACAAAGTCGAAGGGGTCCAGCTCCAGGTTCTCGGAGATCCACGCCGCCGCCTTTTCTGTCCTGCCCAGCCTCCTGAGCAGATACGCCCTGAGCCCGCGTGCCTTTATGTTGTGGGAGTTTTTCACCAGCGACCGCTCCACGTGCTCCAGGGCCCTCTCAAGCCTGCCTTTCTTTGCGTCGATGGCGGCGAGGTAGTAAAAGCCCATCTCCTGCTGCTCGCTTGTCCAGGTGGACTTGTAGAAGGCGTCATAGGCTTCTGCCTCCCTGCCCTGGCAGAGAAGATCAAGCCCCAGAAGGTAGTAAGTCTCGCTGTTATATGGGTTCGGGTTGCGCTCCGTCAGGCGCTCCAGCGCCCTTCGGAAATACCCCTCAGCCCCTTCAAACTGCCCCCGGCGCAGTAAAAGACTTCCGTAGGCGTTGTTTATGCGTATATCTCCGGGGTCGCGCTTCAACCCCTCCAGATAGTATGGGTCCGGCAGATACGTGGCGTGGCGGTACTGCTCGATGTGCTGTCCCGTGAGGTAAAGCTCCTCGTTGGTCTGATATGTCTCCGGCTCCCTCGCCGCCTTCGCGGGCTCCGGGAGCTTGGGGATACCCCGCTTTTCCGGCCGGTACTCCACCAGACAGCGTCCCTCCGCCAGGACGGAGATATGCAGCTCCTCCTCAGGTACGCTCCCAATGGGAACGGTTTTTTCAAAGATGTCCGTGGGCGAGAGCCTCACCGCCTCGTCCAGCACCGTCTCTCCCGCCGCCGTCAGCACCACCCTGGCGTTTTCAAATACCCGCGTGGCGTAGACTATGACCCTCGCCGCGCCCTTCTCCGTCGACAGGTGCACCGCCGCGTCGGTGGTGGCGTTCATCACCTGCCCCACCGCCTTGTAGGGCATGAAATACTGGCGGAACACCTTCTCCTCAAAGGGCTTGAGCCAGGTGAAGTCCGGCTGGTTGTCGGTAAATACGCCTGTCATCAGCTCCACATAGGGCCCGTCGGAGTCGGTGAGGTTCCGGTCCCACGCCTTCCCGAAGTCCCCGCACCCCCAGGTCCATTGCTTCTTTCCGGGGGATATGTGGTGGTCGGCGACGTGGAGTATCCCCGCCCCCACGCCGTAGTCGTAGCCGCCCACAAAGTCGTATTTTGACCTCTCAGCCATGTATGAGGTTGGCACGGGTATGTTCTTATAGCGCGATATGTCCACGCCCTCGCTGTAATCCTTCTTGTAGTATACGCCCGTTGCGATGGGGAACCTGGACACGTCCCGCTTGCCGTGGTCCATCACCGCGTGTACGTCGGGCGGGAAGACGGATTGGGTGTTGTCGTTGACGGATACGGCGGGGTTTGCCCACCAGAGGAAGGTCTGGGGAAGGCTTGTCCTGTTATATAGCTGTCCGGTTATCTCAATATACGCCCTACCCGGATAGAGGGCTACTTTCGTGAGCCCCTTTGTGCCGTACATCTGATCCACATCGTGCAGCAGCACTGCCGCCGAGCCGTCCTCGCCGTTCACTACCGTGAAATCCACCGGCAAAAACGTGGTGGGACGGTGGTGCTGGGGCCAGTTGAACTCTATCCCGCCGGAGATCCAGGGCCCCGTCAGCCCCACCAGTGCCGGCTTTATTACGTGGTTGTAGTATACGAAATCGTAGTTGTTCGTCTTGTCCAGCGCCCGTTGTACGCGCCCGCCCAGCTCCGGCAGGACCATGATCTTTAGATACTCGTTCTCCAAAAATACGGCGGTGTACTCCTTGTCCCGCTTTGTGTCGCTTATGCTCTCCACCGTGGGATACGGGTATACCTTCCCGGAGCTCCCCTGATAGACCCGCTTGTCCAGGAACATGGGGTTCTTCTCAGCCGTTCCTATCTCATAGGTGGGGATGGTGACCTTCTCCGTCCATACCCTCGCTTTTTCCATATCTCCGCCTCCCGAATAAGATTAGCTTAATCATACAACCTTTTTCACCAATTGTCATTAATACCAATTGCGAAATCTTTTATATTTTTTGCTATTTGTGTCCGGCTTTTTTAATAAACAGGTACGTTCATAATAAATCCGTGAATTCAGAGTAGAATCCACGGATTTTTTATGCTGTATCACAGAAGCTTATTTCCCAGCCGCTGTTGCCACGGCGTCGTGAGCTTTTTTGAAACGCTCCTTGACATCGGATATGCGCCGGTCGATGTTTGAATAGCTGTGAAGTAGGTCCGACCCCGGCACGGGGCAGAGATTGCCGTCCAGATACCACCAATCATAATATGTCTCCATTCCGAAACCGTCCCCGTCGGGTCCGTCCTCGCTCTCATAGGCCGAGACCTCCACCACACCGTCCCCGTCAAGTCCGGCAAGGCTGTACTCCCTGTCGGGGGAAAAGAATAAAAACCCCAGGGCGTTCAGTGTCTCTCCCGTGAAAGTACCATAAAGGTCCTCCGTCAGGCACGCCGACGGCAGTCTTTTCCCCGGCGATGTCTTTACATAGTTTTCCAGCCATTCACGCTGTGCCTCACTGCCCTTTTCATAGGCTCTGTACCTCCAAAGGTTCGCGGCGCCACGGTAGAAAGGCTCCGACGGGAATGTCTCGGACTTTTCTTCAAAGTAATCCGCCATCCGGTCAAGTATAGCGGCATTTCCTCCGGCGCACTTTTTCGCCAGGTCGCGAAAGGCGCGGCTTTGCCAATATTGGTCGCTTCGCGGCGGTGAACAGCGCACAGGCGCCAAAAACGAGCTCCCGCGGATGCGAAATCCGAGCACGGCGGCACGGACGGGGTCAACTCCTTCCGCGAAGGATATTTGTCCAAGCTCAGAACATTTGAAAAACGCTCTCTCACCCAGCGTCTTAACGCTTTTTGGGAGAGTTACCGATGTAATACCGCACCCCACAAAGGCCAGCGCATCGATGCGCTCCAGGGTTTCGGGGAAATTGACCTTTTTTAGACCTGTGAGCTCAAAAAACGCCCGGCTTCCGATTCTTCGAACGCCCTCTGGGACAGTGTACTCCTCACCCGCCGCCTTCGCCGGGCAGTAGATGAGCGTATCACCCGAGGTATTCAGGACCGGTGAGCTCACGCCGCTGTTTATAAACGCCATGCCGCTTATATCCCTTACGCTGTCAGGGATCACAACGCTTCCGAGACTGCCGCACCCATTGAAGGCGTTATCGCCAACGCTCTCAAGCCCCTCACAGAGAGTCACGCTCTCAAGCTTTGCGCAATCAGCAAACGCGCAGCCTTCAATCGCCTTGACCGAAGGCGGGACATATACGGAAATGAGCTCCCCGCGCCCGCGCATGGCTCCATACGGGATTTTTGCTGTGCCATTGGGTATGTTCAATTGCTCTACGGGCAAGACGGGCGCGGAAAATATATTCCCCGGCTGAGCCTTGGCGCTGTCAACGCTTGTGCTCCGAAGTCTTTCGTCCACACGTTCCAGCAGACGCTTTATAAACTTGCCTGTCATTTGCCCCGCCTCCGTTCCACTGCGGTCGGTGACGACCGAACACCGGTTTCAGCTTTTGGCGAGCTTCACACGGTCCATAATTATCTCCTTCGTTCGTTGGCATACTGCCTGTCTGCCCGCTCAATTCAGCGGTAAATTACTCCTTCGCCGCGCCAGTTGCTTTCAAAGCCGGACTCACGATTATCCGAGTAGACCTTACCGCGGTTGTCAAACGATCCGTAAGCATGAACAAAACCGTTTAAATTGACCTCTCCGCGATTTATAAATTCACCGTAGATGAACACCTCTCCACCCAGGTTAACCTGTCCTCTGTTGTCAAATCGGCTGGAAAGTTGAAGCTGCTGCCAGTTCCAGTTATACAGGAACATTTCCCCTTTATTTGTTACCGGAACGTCGTCATTAATTTGAATCTGGCAATGGGCAAAAGATACCCTACCAGCATTTTCAATGGTGGCGTCCCCAACAGCGTTCCCAAACTGCACCCCGCCAGTAGCGGAAAATTCGCCGTTCTTGCCCACATTCAGACCTCCGCCGCAATCAATGTACGTCAAGGTCAGCAGTCTTCCGCCCTGCACATCTATTTTTGCTTCATTGGTGAGCGACAAATTCCCCTGTATAGACATCAAACAATTTTCATCGCTCAAAATTATACCGCCGCACCCACTCAAATTGGTTTTTGCCAGAAGAATGGCGTCCTTGAGAATAACGCGTCCTCCGTTCAACTCAACATAATCGTTAAACAACGCGCCGTTCCCTGATTGGAACAGCAGGTCACCGCCATTGAGTATCAGCGAGCCGGTATCCTTGACCATAAGGTATCCGCCGTCGGGGACAGTCATGCTGTCCGCTGTCACGGTGCCGCCTTCAACAGACAAAATCTTTACTGTCAGGTTGCCGTGGACCGTCAGAGAGCTTCCGGCGCCAACAAAAATAATACCCTTAGCGGCCTTCAAATTTCCGTTCACTTCCACGTTTCCCAATATCTGCGGACTGTATCCCTTGCGCAACGCAGTTATCAGCTCATCCTCCGATGAGACTACCCTGCCCGATGGGGCGGAATCAAAACTCTTGGAGATAATTTGAAGGTCAATGAGGCTGCCTCGATCGGCTGCCCAGACGCCGTCAGACCACGTCCACATCGTGCCGCCCTCAACGGTACCTCCGTTCATTGTCATCAACAGTCTCGCGCTGTCCGCTTCGATATGTCCAAGCGTATTGTCGAATCTGCCCTCTACCTTGAGATAGCCGCTTTCACCGCACAGTCCCATGTGTCCCTGGTTCACCAGCTCAGCCCCGCTTTCCAAATAAATACAGCCAAAGTTCTCACACCTCGACCCTTCCGCAAAAGTGGCAGTATTTCCCGGTGCTATGTTGAAATCCGCTATATTTATAAGGTTTACGCCCGCAAGATCCAGCCAATTCATTTCTCCGCCATATGCATCGTGGCGAATCATGCCCATGTTCAGAATTGAAGAATACCTGAATTGCCCGAAATAGAGCTCCATTTTCGACAAATTAATTATTCCCGCTCCTCCGTCCGAGTCCGGGCGCATGAAAACGTATGCCTCATTAATTAAGACACCGTTATTTCCTATGATCACATCTCCGTTTATTGTACCTTTATTGAGGCATGTCGAGTTTATTCTCAGGTTATTCTTGTTGCAGTCAAGGACTACATTCTCCCGAATGAGAACAGGCTTATTCACCTCCACTGCCCATTCCAGGGAAAAGCTGCTGCCGACCACTATTGACGGAATACGTTTATCATCGGACGCATTGGCAAACTCCTCGGTGTTCTTTACAGTGGCAGCGTTTAAAAAGTCGGAGCTTTCATCCAGGACGGTGTACAACGATTGATTGATGCTGTAGTTGTCTCTCCTTCCGTTAAGGTCAAGGTCCTCCTCATTCTCAAGCCACACCCCGCCGATGAAGCTCGCCCAGCCGTCGGCGGCAACCTCTATCCTGCCGCCTCCCACAGTGCGGTATAGACCAAAGCTGTTGCTGCTGCCATCAATAACAAGGTTTCCGCCGCTCTTTACGGTAAAATTGCTGTAATTATCCATATTTGCGTTGGAGCAGACAGTAAGTGTGCTCATCAGGTCAACAAAACAATGTACTCCTACATTTCTGCCGCCAAGGATCTTCACGGGCTTTGTTATATCCATGTCAGTTGTGAGGTCGAAGTCACCGGTGATCTCCACGTCGTCGATCTCGCTGTCATTCATGGCTGACTGAAAGTCGGTCTGATTATTCACCTTGGCAGTCCTCAGCACAGTCTGCGTATCACCCTGGTCGTCATGGTCGTTGTTATTCTGATCGATCACCGGGGTCTTTTCAGGCAGAAATTTCCATGCCAAAAGACCGCAGCAAACGATAAGCACAAGTATAAACGCCGCAAGCACTGGCTTCCGCCAACGTTTCCTGTCCTTTTCTATGTTCTTCTGATCATCGCCCTGATCACTATTCTTTTGGTCCTTTTGTTCCCGCTTTTTTCGTTCCTGCTCCTTGCGTTCCTGCTCCTTGCGCTCCTGCTCCTTACGCTCCTGCTCCTTACGCTCCTGCTCCTTACGCTCCTGCTCCTTACGCTCCTGCTCCTTACGTTCCTGCTCCTTACGTTCCTGCTCCTTACGTTCCTGCTCCTTACGTTCCTGCTCCTTACGTTCCTGCTCCTTACGTTCCTGCTCCTTGATCTCCCGCTCTTTTCGCTCACGTTCTTTTCGTTCCAGTTCCCTGCGCTCTCGCTCTTTATGCTCCCGTTCCTTGCGCTCTTGATCCTTACGGTCCCTGTCCTCGACCCATATTGTCTCGCCCACCATCATGAGGTCACTGCCGCAGTTGAGGCAAATGTTATCGTTTACGTCCACGTCCTGAATGCTGCCGCAGTATTTGCAGTGCCACACAAGCTTTTTCTCAACGTTTCCGGAGGAGTTACCATTTTTCAGAAGCTTAGAAAAGAAGGTTTTGTCATTTGCCATAGTCTACCTCCATTGCGTTTAGTTCTCTATGAAGCCGGTGGCGTCAGGAGCTCCGGCGCCATAAAGTCCCGTAGCGTACGCCGTGGGGTTCCTGTTTGTCCTGCAATAGTCCTTTATGTACAGCTCCACCTGGGCAGGCGTAGCGTCAGGATACATAAGCTTTACAAGTCCCGCAAGGGCGGAAACATGCGGCGCTGCCATGGATGTACCCTGCAGCGGGATGAGGCTCATGGGGTCCTGGAAATACCAGCTGTATATTTCTTCTCCCGGAGCGCACACGTCAACGCTGTCGCCATAATTGGAAAAGGAGCAGATCTCGTGATCAATGTTATAAGCGCCGACAATAAGGGAGCATTGAAGCTCGGAGGGGCAGGTAGTGCTTTCATCCGACATTGTGTCAGCCGTCTCATTTCCCGCCGCCTGGACAAACACGATCCCCTGCGCCACAACATCGCTGATCAGTCTTGGCGCAATTTCGTTGTGCTGAGAGCCCTGACTGAAATTGATGACCGAAGCGCCCTCCCGAATGGCATACTGTAGCGCCAGGTCCAAGGTCTGTATACTTGCGTAGTGCTCTATCTCACCGGTTGTGGGGTTGATCTCCCTGACCGTATAATCTATTGGCAGTATTTGGACTGTCGTATCTCTTGTACCGTCAAACACTATGCCTGCCACATGGGTGCCGTGTATATCCGGGTCAGTGGTGGAGTCAGTTCCTTCGGAGAGCTTGATCCCCGGCAAAAGCCTGGAGTCGGCGTCGACACCAGGAAGGACGCCGCTGTCGATTATAGCGACAATTACGCTTCTGTCACTGCAATTCGCGGCGCAGTACGCACTGAGCTGGTCAAGCCCCATGTCCACAACCCCCCAGGAATTACAATAGCTTGAGGTATTGAAAACATCCGTTACGATTGGAAGATTGCTGCCGTCGGAATCCTTTTCGACTATGTCATAGGTATCCATACCCGCATATCGGACCCCGTCCATGTTCGACAGCTCCTCAAGGCACCGGTTAGCCTCCTCCTCGGTGGCAAATTGAATGACAATCAGGTTATCGTCCCTGGCTATAACGCGTAACGCGAGGAAGTCGCTGAGATCGATACGGTTGCCGTCAAAGCGAAGAAGAACGCGGTTTGTGCTGACCTGGCCGCTGATCACCAGGTAGTCGTCATTTTCCTTTATCAGGTCCATGATCTCTTCGGTGAATTCCTCCAGCGTCGCAGGTTCCGAAAGCTCCGTCTCCTTATTGACAGTAATCACCCTTTTGCCGGTGAGTTCGGGCAAAAAGTGAACAAATACGCACACCGCAACCACACACAGTACTGCCGCCGAGGTGAAAGCGGCTATCGCCCTGTTCCTTTGGCGGCGCACATTGGCAATTGCCGTCACAGCAGGCTCATAGCCAAGCTCAGCGGCTTTACGGTAATATTCCAGCGCCCTCTTTCTGTCCCTGCGGACCGCCCAGCCCCACTGGAACATCTGGCCCATGCCGTATACCGCCGGGGCGTAGTCGGCCTTCGCCGCCTCCTCCATAAGGTACACGCCGTCCGCTGCCTCGCTTCCCCTCCGGTGTTCCGACAAAATCGCGTCGGCACGCAGAAAGCGGGATTCGGGCTGTTTCTCCGTGGCGGGCTCCATGGCCCACCGCATCAGCTCCTTGTCCTGACAGTCGGCAACCCATATATGCTTTTTACTGTCATACATTACGCTCCGCCTCCTTCTGCTCGGACGGCGCGGGCGCGCTCGCGGCATCCTTCTTCCCGCCGAAAAGGCGCTTTCCGCCGCCGGCGTCCAAGCCGTCCCCGGCAGCATCCGTATATGTCACACACGCCGGAACGCCGGCAGCGATATAAAGGACGGGTCCGATGAAAAAGTAGTCGTTAGGTTCGGAAACAACCAATAAAAGCGTTATCAGCCCAGCAACAGCTCCGATGATCAGGTTAAAGACAGGCTTTGGCGTTCCGATCCTCCTGTAATACACCGCCGCCGTTGCCGGGAAAATGAGCGCAAAGCACAGGAGCAGCGCGGCATAGCTCCACACGTGCCATTTAACGTCCTGGTCATAGCCAAACATATAGTTGTCTGTCAAACCGAGTCTCCAGTGTGTCTCCGTTATTGTTGCCGTGTATGACATTGCATCACGGAACGCATTAAGCACCTGAGAGGTATCAAGAGATCCGTCCGCCGCGGGGGTGATGCAAAAATCCTTATCGGCGAGATCTACCAGCTCCTTGACATAACCCGTAGGGCTACCGCCGGAGCTTATGCGGATGGTAAAAAACTGTATGTTGTACTTCTGGTCGTTCAGGGCATCTGCCACACTGTCGCTAATATCGTCCTCACCGTCGGTCAGCATTATTATCACGGGGACATATTTTTCGTCGTAGCTTGATGTAAGCGTATCTATTGCCAGCTGCAGCGGCTTGTCAAAGTCCGTGCCGCCGGCGAGATCGGAATTTCTGACGATGTCCTTGATTGTATTTTTGTTGTCGGCGGTGAGCTGTAAAAGCATAGAGGTGTTGCGCGGCACAACGTTGTTCGCAAACGCGGCGTACTGAAGATAATTGTTCTCTCCAAGACTGTCGATTAAGTCGCAGGCTGCCTCCAGGCTGGGGGTGAACTTGTCGGAGCCGCCCCCAATACGCATACTGTATGAGCCGTCCAGCAGCAGGACCACCTTGGCGCCGTCTTTCGTTGTCTGGACATCCACAGTCTCTTCATAAGGAACTTCTCCAATTGAGAAGACAGCCTGGCTGCCGCCGCCTATGACAATCGAAAGCAGCAGAGCCAACACCACCCCGGACGCGATTTTTCTCTTGCGCGGCACCGCATGCCGCTTTGCCCCGATCTTCAGCGCAAGCTCAAGTCCCAAATAGCCCATAACCATCGGCAAGCCGAAAATGACGGTGTTGCATAAAATATTGATTATAAAATCAAAAAAGCTGTCCTTGTGCGGCACAATGGAATTGAGCATCTCAACGGCCAATGCGGCGACCATGAAGCCGATGGCGCCCATTAAAAGGGACATCAGCCATGCAAGCCATCCGAATTTTCCTCTGTTTTTTGACTTCATATCACCGCACCTCCTCATAAGGGGCACACCAGCTCAACCTGTTTGGTTCACACGCCGAGAAGCATGTGCCTATCATCTGATAAAGCCTGTAAACCGGCTGGACGCTCAGCTCGTTGGCGTTGCGCTTCGCTATCTCCGTTACCGCTGTCAGCACAGGGAAGTGGCAGCCGATGGGCGTGTAGTCTCTGCAGTTGTCATAGGTTTTGAATATTGGGACGCCGTCCTTGCGCCCGGTCAGAACAAGCCCGCCGTAAACCTGGACGCATCCGAAATACACACCGCCGGCGCGCTTTATCTCCCGCTCCTCCGCAAGCTCCTCTCTGTACTTTGCCCGGAACGCGGGCAGGGGCGTCTCCTCATAGAACACGTTTTGCCGCTCGAACCCGCACGCCACATAGAACGTGGGCACATCCGCGACGGCAGGCGGCGCCTTCTCCCCCGGTCGCAAAAGGAAAATGACGGCGTCCGCGTCTGCCCGTGCCGCATCCTTGGTGACGCAGTGAAAATTGATATCCAGGCTCAACTCCTGATTGCCCGCCTCACTTATAGTGACCGTACAGTCGGCAAGTCCGTCACCCTCCTCCATCGCGCGCGCAGTCGGCTCGTCGGAGGTGAATACAGCATTTTCCAAAGCCGTCTTGCGCTGTGTAAAACGGCGTATGGCAGCAAATTCCCTGGTGTAAACGGTAATATCCGTTCCGCGCGTCATATGGACCATGTTGAAAAACGCGCCGCAGATGTAGTCCGTCGCCTCCAAAACCGTAGAAGCCGCCACCGTAATGTTTATTACCGCTGTACCCTTAACGGAAGGCTGAGGTACGGGCTTGGGGATAATATCGTTTTCCTCCCGCTTTTCAATCTTTTTCGGGAAGTTGACCCTTATTGTGCCAAACGCCATAAAAATCGCTCCTTTTTTATAATAACATTCAAGACCGTGTCTGATAAAGCGACATGAACTGCGCCTCACTTATTGCCTGCTTAGGGCAGGATTGCCAAAGGAGCCTGGGCTTAAACTGCTCGGCTGCCTGCTCCCAGGTAGTGACATACACGGCAAGTCTGAGAAACCGCTTCGGCAGAAACAGCGTCTTTTCCGCCGCCGATGGGGAGATAAACTGGTCCACAGGTGTGGCTGCCTCGTCCTCTCCCCTTTTCCTTACTGTCTCCAGCATGTCTCCCAGCTCGTTTACGTCTGCCTCATAGCCGCACTCCCCGCCTATGCTGAGCCTTGCGAACAGTCCGGATGTAAAGGACGCGGGATCAGCCAGCACTCCCCGCGCCAGCTTTTCCAGCTCCGGCAGCTCACGGTATCCGCAGCGGAACATAAAGTTCGCCATACCCGTCCGGCCTCCGATCTCGCCTCGGAGGGAACGCATACCGAACATTCCTCCCTCCACCTCCGGCAGAATGATGCTGCTGTCCTCCGGCGGATATTCCATCCACAGCACCCTGAACCTGTCGCACAGGAAAAAGTCGCTTATCTGCCGGTCGGCTCCCGTGGTCTTCAGCTCCACCGGCTCAAGCTTTTCACTGCCCAGACGCGACATGCAGAACCCCAGGCGGGCGTTGGTGTAAGAACAATAGAGATAAAGCTCCATATCGTCCTGCCCTATCACAGATTTTTGGGATTCTGGATGAAGAGATATCCGTCGTCCTGGGCGCTGACGCCGCTGTTGCGGATCATCTTCTCCTTCAATGTGTCAATGGAAGCGCGCATTTGCTCCACGCTCATGCCTGTCATGAATGTGCTGCCCGTCTGGAACAGCGGATTTTTCGCCTGCTGCGTATCACTTACCTGGGAGAGAAGATAGATGAGCATGTATACCATCGGCTGTTCACAGAATTTGGGACAGTAACCAATCTCGGCCTCCGACAAATACTCCGGCGCCTGGTAGTACGACACCATTTTTCCCGTCTCCGGGTCACGGCGGAAGTTTATAAAATCTATGCCGCCGGCGGAAAGTATGGGTGTCACCGCGATGGTGGTATTGTTCGCCAGCTCCTTATTTGAGCGAAGATAGAGTATCAGGTCCCTGTATCCTCTGGACACCGCCTGAGTCACCTCCACCATGTACCTGCGGCCATAGTCGCGCAAATACTTCATGCGGTCAAGGTGATAATAGCGTTCGCACTTGATGGGCACAAACAGGATCATTCTGTCCTTCAGGTCCTCCACCGTCAGGGTGTTCTTGAAGAAATTCGTTATCTCCAGCGGCTTGTTGTACTCCTCGTGGTACTGCCCGTAGCCCTTATCAGTCATTTTGTTAAAGAGATACGGGGTGTCAATGGCTATTATTATGACCTGGCAGTCCTTGATGAGCTCTTTGACGCGCTGGGCTCCCTGCTGTGACTCTCCAAGCCACTCTCCGGGTATGTCATGGATACGGAAGGGTATTCCCTCGCCCTTCCCCTTTCCCGCGACGTTTCGCTTCAAGCGGAAGGAGTAGCTGCGCTCCGCGCTGGTGGGGTTGTCGTCCACCTCGCAGCTCGTCAGCGGAGTTTCGAATTTCTTCATGTGCTCTATGATGGACGCCCTGGCTTTATCCAGCTCCTGAGCGGTTTCGGGGTCCACATCAAGGTAAAGCTCCGTCCCCGCAAGCGTCTTGTTTATTGCCCCGCACATGGATGACAGCACAGTTGTCTTGCCGCAGCGTTTGCCGCCGAGCATCAAAACCTTAATCTCGTTCATTGTTTTTCCTCCTTACAATGATCCCGCTCACGTTATGCCGCCAGGGTCGCCAGCTTTTCGTTGAGCTGGCTGCGGTACTGGCTGTATTCCTTCATAACGTTTTCAAACTCCTCCTGCTGCTTTGCTTTCTTCGCCCAAAGTATCCTGGAGTATTCGGCGAAGAAGTTGCCCCACACAACGTTCATTTCCACGAAGGTGCCGTTTTTGAAGTCGCTGGCGAAGGTGAGCCTGTCATAGAATTCCTCGGCGGCGGCGTAGAACGCCTGGTTGGGCATCTTGTTCATCAGGGCAAGGTTATGTCTGAGCCCATCCTCAAGTATTGCAAGGCGCGAGGCCATGAAGAAATGCACCGACTGACCGATGTTCTCCTGCTCAAACTTGTAGTTAGGCTGCATGTATTCCCGCGTCATAGGATTTATTATCCTCAGCTGGTTGCGGACCTCCTGGATAAGCTGGGCACGGACGTTAAACTCAAACTGGTTCAAAAATTGGAACGCCTTGTATATCTGGCTATACTCCTGCTTGCCGCGAATGAGGGGCTCCATGACCTCCCAGAGCCACTTGGTCTGGTCGATCTCCGGCTTTGCTTTCTCTTCCCCCTCAACGGGTTTCTCCTCCGAGCTTCCGCCGTCCTCGGTATCCGGCTCATCGTCTTCCTCTTCCTCGGCCTTACGCACCTCGGACGACAGGTTCCTCAGAGACCTGTATAGCTCGCCCACTATCGCGTTCTTGAATTTTTTTGTCTCCTGCTCCATCAGGTCGTCAATGGCAATAAACTGGTCGGTTATTTCATTTCGGACGTAGTTGAGCGGCGTCATCCACAGGGCATGGTCGAGGAGCGTGCCCTTTTCGTCAAGCACCTTCTGGAGCGTATCCACGTCAGGCAGAATGGACTCCAGATTGTCGAGTATCCGCTTGACCCTGTTCCACATCACGGCATTCGGCTTATTCCGCTCATCGTAGAGATGGTGTACCTGCTTGTTCAGATCGCGGGTCAGGCGCTCGTAGCAGTCAATGCCCAGCTTGTACGCCTCCGGCTCGAACCCGCTACCGCCGTCGATCTTCCCCGCCTCCGGCCAGGAGGAGATGACCGCCTCAAGATTCTTCTTGAGGTCCGCGCACATGGCGTCGATCTCCCCGATATACGCCTTATCGATGTCCTCCATGTTGGCGATAAGCGTATTCAGCACCGTCGGCAGAAATTCGTTACAAACGGTAGGCGCGTCATTCCGGCAGTCCACCGGCATACACATCGCCACGGAGAAATTTTTTGTCCTTATGTCGTTTACAAATGTCGGCACAGCGTTTGTGTTAAGTACCTTATTTTCATTCACCAGATAAAAAAGCCACTTGCTCATGTCCCTGCGCTTGAATCTGCCGCGAAGCATATTATACAGCCTCAGGTCCTCCTGGTGGACGCCGGCGTTGGGCATTGTCACTACGATCGCCGCATCCGACTGCTTATCCACAGTCTCCAGCATAGCTTCCTCGATTCCAAGCTGAACGTCGCCAAGACCTATGGTGTCCACCAGTACCAGCTTTCCCACATCCTCACCGAAGTGGCAAGTTATAACGGCGCGCTTTACGGCAAGGTAGCTGCAATAGCTTTCATGCTCCGGGTTGTTGATTTCAGTTCCGTTGTTCTGAGCAACATACTTTCTTATCTCATTTGGGTCTGTGAGCACAATTCCCTCGTGCCCGCAGAGGTCACTGATGGGGCGTGACACGGAGTCGCCTATTCCCTTAAAATCATTAACTATCTTCTCAAGATAACCAAACATCTTTGCCTTGTCCGCATTACCTTCTTCTTTTGTCCCATCTTCTTTTTTCTCAATTCCTCCAGCCACCTCACCCAGATTTATTCTCTGGATACCATTGTAGTCCACCGGGTGCTCAGCGAGATATTGCGGAGAGATGAACCTTATGTACCCGGAAACTATATCCACCATCTCCTGCCTACTGCGGAAGGAAATCTCCGCGCGGACCTTGCCCGGCTCCATGTACGGGTCGTTCCTGATGATAGAGACAGCGCCGGTGCAGTCTCCGGCGTCAAATGCCGGGATAATGTCGTTGCCCAGGTTGCTCACCGCCTGGAGGAACGTGCTCTTGCCTTGGCGGGCAAGACCGACCGTAGCAATTGTCAGGCTGTCGCGCTCGAACCTGGCAATGCCCTCGTCCATCCGTAGCATGACCTCGTCTATCTGCTGAATTATTGCCCTCGGAGCGTTTATCTGGGAGAAAAGCTCCTGGCACTGCTTTTTCAGCGTGGGGTTCTTGATGTTCTGGGTCCTGGAATTCAGCTGTCTGCAATCCTGAAATGTATTTCTCAGTTCTAGAAGCTGCTTCTTCCTGACGCGCATATCCTCCGCCTTTAGTTTTCGTCTTGCGATGATACTGTCTATCTGTGTGCTGATTGATACCGGACCTGCCATATTGTGTTCCTCCGCTTCTTTAATAATGAGTGTGTTTTTTGTGATTTGAGCCCCGTGCGGCATTGCCGACGGAATGACCAGATATTGCCGGAAATGGTCATCCGAAAAAGCTATAGAGTTATTCTACATGATTTTATTGAATTTTTGGTACGCAGGTTGCAGACTTTTTAAAAAAAAAGTTCAAAAAAATGACTATTTTTTTACGCAGTCACGTCGCCGGTTCCGTTCCGAGGTCTTATGCAACCTCATTTTGCGCGCAAAAAACGCGGTGGGACATGCGCCCACCGCGTTTCAGACTGTAGACAAACACCGCCCCTCGGCTTGGGGCGGTGTGCTGTTCTGTATATTCCGAAAAAGGCCCCGCGAACAGCGGCGCAAGGGAGCGGTAGTACTCCCTCCACTTGTCGCTCCACCGTTTCCTTGCCAGCTTCTTTAGATTCATGCACGCGT
>CANPYX010000032.1 GCA_947588955.1 uncultured Oscillospiraceae bacterium
TTCGTTTTTCCAAGCCTCGGCTGCCGGTTCATCGCACTCAATGATGGCGTGGATACCATGCACAAGAATAATGAAATACTGGTCATTCTGAAAAACGTGATGAACGACCTCTATGCGCGGGATACCAGCAACAAAATCAAGGCGGTAAAGCAATCCACGTTCAAGAGCGGCAAATATGTCGGGTGCTACGCTCCATTGGGCTACAAAAAGAGCGCGGACGACAAGCATGTTTTAGAGATCGACCCGGTGACCGCGCCGGTGGTACGTCACATTTTCGACCTCAGACTGCAAGGCTATGGCTTTCGCAAAATCGCACTGCAACTGAACGCCGAAAAAATTCCCGCACCAAGAATGTTCTATTACATGGCAGAGAGACGGGAAAATCTGCGTGGCGAGACCCCGTATTGGAATGACGTGACTGTAAAGACAATTCTCCGAAACGAAGTTTACATCGGTCACATGGTACAGAACAAGACGGGTACGGTGTCCTACAAAAACCATAAGCAGGTCAGTAAACCGAAAGAGGATTGGATCAAGGTTGAGAATACCCACGAGCCTATCATCTCTCAGGAAACGTGGGATGCCGTTCAGCGGATGGACAACCACCCGTCCAGAAGCAGGACGGGCAAGAGCGGAACGATTGCTCTATTCGGAGGGCTTCTGCGGTGCATGGATTGCGGATCTTCTTTTCGGTATCTCCGTGATTACCGAAAGAAGACAACGGGGAAAGAGCCGGAGTTCAAGGCGTATATGTGCAATCGCTACGCTTCCGGCGGCAAGGATGCCTGTACGATCCACTACATCAATCAAAAGGTTTTGACAGAGATTGTGCTGACCGATATTCGGAATAAGGCATTCTTCGCCCAGCAGAGCCGTGAAGCCCTTAAAGAGCGGATACTCGCCAAGAAAGAATCTGCCAATGCAGAGCGGGCGAACACTCTGAAAGCGGAACTGTCCGCGCTGGACAAGCGCCTTGCCGAACTTGAAAAATTGATCCAAGCCGCCTATGAGGATAAGGTCATGGGACGTATCCCGGAGAGTGTCTGTATCCAGCTTCTGAACAAGTACGAAGCCGAGCGGACGGAGAAGCTGGAGCGCAAAAAGGACATCTCCGCGAAGCTGGCGACCAGCCGGGCAAACGAGCAGTCGGTTGACGATTGGCTGGACATGATACAGGACTACACCCAGCTTGAGGAGCTTGACCGTCCCACCCTTGTCCGGCTCATTCAGAAAATCGAGGTCGGCGAGAAATATCAGGTGAATGACCACATGGAACGGGACATCAACATCTACTACAATTTTGTAGGCTTTGTGGAACTGTAAACCAGTCATGCTTTATGCAAGGTTGACTAACGAATGGCTGGCAAAGGATACCAGCCGCAAGGTCAAGACCGCCCTCAAAGCCAAATTTGCGGCAGGGGAACGCACCTTTGCTTACGCTCCGCTGGGCTATGTCCGCCACCCGGAAATCAAGAACGCCCTTGCGGTGGACGGTGAGACGAAGTGGATTATTGAGAAAATCTTTGACCTTGCCATACATGGAGCGGGAGCCGCCAAGATTACCAAAATCCTGACTGCTGAAAAAGTCCCCACTGCCGGATACCTCAACTTCATACGGTATGGCACATTTGCCAACATCTATGCCGGAGCGCCGGAGGAAAAATCCTACGCATGGACGATAGCTCAGGTGAAGTCCATCCTAAAGGACGAAACCTACATTGGGAACAGCGTTCACAACAGGGAAACCAATATCTCCTACAAGAACAAGAGGCGGATACGCAAGCCGCAGGAGGAATGGTTCCGGGTAGAAAACACCCATGAGGCGATCATCTCAGAGGACGTTTTCTATCAGGTGCAGGAACAAATCGCCGGACGGCGCAGGCAGATGAAGGACGCGACTACACAGATTTTCGCTGGACTTGTAAAATGCGCTGATTGCGGATGGTCGATGAGTTTTGCAACAAACAAGCAGAACAAACACCCATACAGCTACTTCAACTGCACAAGTTACCGGCAGCTTGGCAAAAACGGCGGACGCTGCACCGCCCATTATGTCCGCTATGATACCCTTTACGCCTATGTGCTGACGAGAATCCAGTATTGGGCGGGACAGGCGGAGCTGGGCGAGGAACAGCTTTTAGAGCGGCTTCTGAAAACCGGTGACAAGGGACGCGCCGCGCAAACGAAGAAACAGGCTGCGGAACTTGCCAAGGCCGAGAAGCGCAAGGCAGAAGTGGACAAACTGTTTGCCAAGATGTATGAGGACTGGTCTGCGGAGCGTATCACGGGCTATAACTTCAATATGCTGTCCCAGAAGTACCAAGCCGAGCAAAGCGAGCTGATCGACAAGATTGACCGCATCAAAGCAGAGCTTGCCACCGAGCGGCAGACGGCATCCGACGCTGAGAAATGGGTCGCGTTGATAAAACAATACTCCCACCCCACAGAGCTGACCGCCGAGCTTCTGAACACTCTGATTGAGAAAATCGTGATTCATGAAGCAACAAAAGACGCGGACGGTATGCGGGAGCAGGAGATCGAGATTTATTACCGTTTCGTCGGTAAAATCGACTGACGGACGGAAAAATACACGTTCATATCCTTAACTAAGTGAATGGGGAAAATCCATGCCCGATTCGGGAATTATGCTGGAGCTTTGCGATTTTCTGAAAATCAGTGTCAATGAACTCCTGTCGGGCGAAAGAATCATGGCAGAATTCTATGACAAGCGGGCAGAGGAAAATCTTCTGGTAATGAAGCGGGAGATGGAGGAAAAGAACAGGCAGCTGCTGAGGGCGGAATACTGGATCGTTTTTCCGGCGGTTCTCGCCGGGTTTGCGCTGGTGTTTGTGGCTTGCTTTGTCTCAATGCCCATGTGGCTGCGGGTCGTGCTTCTCACGTTTGTCCTTGTGATGATTTTTGCGGTCGCTTTTATTGCGGTAGGCATTGAGCAGAAAGCGGGATACTACGAGTGCCGAAGCTGCGGTCACCGATATGTGCCGACCTACTGGCAAACCAATCTCGCGCCGCACACTGGCAGAACAAGATACATGAAATGCCCGAAATGCGGCAAGCAAAGCTGGCAGAAAAAAGTCTTGACCAAGGAAGATTGATTTTTTCCGCCGTCATTTTCTACAAAATCGGCGCTCTTTTTTTGTCACACCTTACGGATTTAAGATTTGAAAGCAAATCTCCCGACAGGGTATAATCGGCCTGTCAGGAGGTGTTCTCATGAAAAATCAGTCTTTTTTCCGTTCCGTCTGCGCCCTGGCTGTTCCTGTGGCGCTGCAGTCCATGCTCCAGGCGTCCTTCGGCGTGGTGGATCAGGTGATGATCGGTCAGCTTGGGGGCGTGGAGGTGGCCGCTGTCGGCCTTGCCGGGAAATTCACGGGGATTTATAACGTGGTTGTCTCCGCCGTGGGCGCGGTGGCGGGGATCATGATTTCCCAGTACATGGGGCAGAAAAACGCCGCCGAGACACGGCGGAGCATGATTTTCAATCTGCGTGTGTGCCTTATCCTCGCCGCGCTGTTTACTTTTGCCGGAATTGCAGTTCCGGAGAAAATCATGGGTCTATATTTAAGCGACCGCGCGACGGCGGAGGTCGCGGGGCGGTATCTCGCCATCGTCTCCGGCACCTTCCTACCGGCGGCGGTGGTCGCCATCCTGTCCACCCATTTGCGGTGCATGGAGAAGGCGTCCCTTCCGCTCTACGCCGGGCTCGCGTCGGCGGCGGTCAACACGTGCCTTAACTGGATGTTGATCTTCGGCAAGCTGGGCGCGCCGGCCCTCGGCGTCACGGGTGCGGCGCTGGCGACGCTGATCTCGCAACTTGTCTATTTCGCGGTCATCCTTGTGATGTATCTTAAATACCGGGAGAGGGCGGAGAACACCGCAGCCGGTCCCTTCGCCTGGAAACAGTACCTCTCCATGCTGCTGCCGCTTTTGGTCAGTGAATTTATGTGGAGCCTGGGTGAAAACGTGTACGCGGGCATCTACGGGCACCTGGGCACCGACGCCAGCGCCGCCATGACGCTGACGAACCCCGTGCAGTCCCTGGCTATCGGGGCTCTGTGCGGCTTGAGCCAGGCGGCGGCGATCCTCATCGGCAAGCGCCTGGGCGACGGGGACAGGGAGGTAGCCTATCAGGAGGCGAAAAAGCTCCTTCTCTACGGTTTGGCGGGCTCCCTGCTGCTGTCTGTGGTGATATTCCTTGTAAGCCCCTGGTATGTGCGCATTTTCAGGGTGGAGACGGGCATACGCGAGCTGACGGTCCGGATCCTCGCCGCCTACGCCGCCGTCATGCCCTTTAAGGTGCTGAATATGATCATCGGCAGCGGCATCCTCCGCAGCGGCGGAAAGACGACATACGTCATGGGCATTGACCTCGCCGGCACCTGGCTTTTCGGCGTCCCCCTGGGCCTTCTCTCAGCCTTCGTGTTCCACTGGCCCATCCCCCTGGTCTATCTCACCCTGTCCCTGGAGGAGTGCATCCGCTTCGCCGTCTCCCTGGCCGTTTTCAAGCGCCGCGGATGGATGAACCGGCTGAAAGCGTGAGGGCACAAAAACATTTGCGAAATGGATGTTGATCGTGTAGTATAGTGTATAAAAACGCAGGTAATAGTAAGACAAGTAAGGAAAATCATTTGGTAAATCAGGATTTAGGAGAACAACACACATGATAAAACTTCGATATGGGAATACAAATACATTTCTGCTGTGTGGGAACGCTGCCAATTTACTGATTGATACAGATTACGCCGGAACACTTCCGGCATTTTACAAGGAGATAAAAAGGCATAGCATAGATGTGCGGGATATAACGTATGTGATGGCTACGCATTATCATCCAGACCATATGGGCCTTATCGGTGAGCTGATGGAACACGGCGTAAAACTGTTGTTGATCGATGCGCAAACCGAGTATGTTCATTTTTCTGATGAAATCTTCGGCCGGGAAAAACAGATAAAATATACTCCGATAGATGAAAGCCTCGCCACGGTTATAAGCTGCGCTGAAAGCCGTTCGTTTCTTATCTCAATGGGAATTAAAGGAGAAATCATCAGCACGCTAAGCCATAGCGAGGACAGCGTTTGCGTAATTTTGGACGATGGGAATTGTATTGTTGGCGATTTGGAGCCTGTCGAATTTTTGGGTGCTTATGAAGATAATCCAAGGCTTGAAAAGGACTGGAGACGCGTTATGAGCTATAAACCAAAGAAAATTTTATATGCCCATGTAAATGAAAAAGTAATGATGTAGTGTGATAGAGATTCCTGCTTCTCAGGATTTGAAGGAGGCGAAAACGATGGGAAAGGATATGTGCGTCCCATGCGAGAGCGGGCTCATCAACCTGCGTGTCGGCGCCATCATCATGAAGGACGGCCAGATCCTCATGGCCGGCAGCAAACGCAGCCCGGCGTACCTGTATTCCGTCGGCGGGCGCATCCAGTTCGGCGAGACCGCCGAGGAGGCCGTAAGGCGGGAAGTGCGGGAGGAAACCGGTGTGGATATGGAGATCGACCGGCTCGGCTTTGTACATGAAAACTACTTTTACGGCGACGTTCCCGCCAACATGGGAAAGTTGATTTATGAGATCTCCTTCTATTTTTACATGAAGGTCCCCCCGGATTTTGCTCCTGTCTGCGGCTCCTTTACCGAGGACGGGCAGAAAGAATTCCTGCACTGGGTACCTGTTGACACACCGGTGCCGTACTATCCGGGCTTTTTCCGAACAGAGCTCCTTGCCCCGAGCCGGGAAGTCAAATATTTTTTGAACGACGAGCGGCAGCGACCCGATTTTTCGGGACGTGGAACAGCGTAAAAAATCGGGATTTGAAGCGGCGTTATTATGTGGGAGTAAGTTGTATAGTAAAAGTGGACAACCGAAAGAGGAAATGATCCCGTTTATGAATATGCTATATATTTTGGGTGGGTATAGAGGAAAAGGGTACAGGACGGAGCTTGTCTCATTTTGGGAAAAGGAAATGGCGAAAGAAGAATATAGCCGCATTTTAACATCCACACAGTCAAACGAACGGGCGCAGTTTTTTTATCGAAAAATCGGTTATACCGAATGCGGCGCGCTTTTGATAAAAGCCTTAAGTCGCTGCCTTGCGGAGTATGAAAAAGTGGGGATGCGTCCAAAGCATTATGGAGGCGTGGAAAAATTTGAGAAGGATCATTTTGCCTTGATTTCCAATATATCCTATAACAGCAAGTGAACTACCCGGCCCTCAAGGATTGGGTAGTTCACATTAGTATCAGCCCAGGTGCCAGATGTCCCTGTTGTACTCCTCAATGGTACGGTCGGAAGAGAAGAAGCCGGCCTTGGCGACGTTTATCAGCGACATGCGGGCCCAGTGGACGGGATCTGCGGCGTAGTCCTGCATGGCCTGGGTTTTGCGAACCACGTAGGCGTTGAAGTCGGGGAAGGTTTGGAACCAGTCGCTGTCGATTAGCTGGGCGCGGAGCCTGCCCAGGCTCTCCCCACTGCCCGCGCTGCGCATTTCCTCGCCGGTCAGGAAGTCCACGGCGCGGCGGATGTTGAAGTCGCTGTCATACCAATCTCTGGCGCGGTATGTGCCCCTGGCGTAGGAGGCGATGACCTGTCCGCTGCTCTGACCGAAAATGTAAATGTTTTTCTCACCTACGCGCTCGGCGATCTCCACGTTGGCGCCGTCCATGGTGCCCAGGGTCACGGCCCCGTTGAGCATGAACTTCATGTTGCCGGTGCCGGACGCCTCCTTGGAGGCCAGGCTGATCTGCTCGGACAGGTCGCAGGCGGGAATGACCTTCTCGGCGGCGGTCACGTTGTAGTTCTCCACAAAGACGATCTGCATCCATTTGGACGCCTGAGCGTCCGCGGCGATCACCTTTGACAGCGCGATAAGGGCGTGGATGATGTCCTTGGCGGTGGTGTAGGCCGGGGCCGCCTTGGCTCCGAAAATGCTCACCAGCGGAACGGAGGGCAGATGGCCGGACTTGATCTCAAGATACTGATGGATCAGGAACAGCAGGTTGAGCTGCTGGCGCTTGTACTCATGCAGGCGCTTGGACTGGATCGAGAACATGGCGTCGGGGTTTATCCGCACCCCCTGCTTTAAGTAGAGCCAGTCGGCCAGGGCGCGCTTGTTGTCCCGCTTGATGGAGGAAAATTTGGCTAAAACCGCGTCGTTATCCACGTAGTCCATGAGCTTTCCGAGCTCTCGGGCGTCCTTCTTGAAACCGCCGCCGATAAGCGACTCGATCTGGGATGCCAGAGCCGGGTTACACTCCAAAAGCCAACGGCGGAAGGTGATGCCGTTCGTCTTGTTGTTGAACTTCTCCGGGTAGAGACGGTAGAAGTTGGAGAGTTCGCTGTCCTTGAGGATCTGGGTGTGGAGCGCGGCGACGCCGTTGGTGGAGTGAGTGAAGTGGATGTCCATACTGGCCATGTGGACGAGGCCCGCGTCGTCGATGATGTAGGTGGAGCTGTCCTGCGTGCGTGTACGGGCCAGCCGATCCAACTTTTCAATGATGGGCATGAGCTGGGGAACGATGAGCGCAAGGTCGCCCCGCGGCCACTTTTCCAGCGCCTCGGCGAGAATGGTGTGGTTGGTGTAAGCGCATGTCTCGGTGACGATCTCCACGGCCTTGTCAAAGTCCACGCCGTGCTCGCCGAGCAGGCGGATAAGCTCGGGGATGACCATGCTGGGGTGGGTGTCGTTGATCTGAATGGCCGCGTATTTGGCAAGATCATCGTATTTGCAGCCCCGCGCCACGCACTCAGCCAGTATGAGCTGCGCCCCGGCGGAGACCATCAGATACTGCTGGTAGACGCGGAGAAGCTTTCCGGCGCGGTCGGAATCGTCAGGGTAGAGGAACAGGGTCAGGTTCTTTTCAATGTCGGTCTTGTCAAAGTCGATGCCCTGGCCGATGATGCTCTCATCGATGGTGTCAAGGTCGAAGAGGTTCAGGGTGTTGGTGCGGCCGTTGTAACCGGTCACTGCGAGCCTGTAAAGCCGCGCATTATAGGTCTTGCCCGCCAGCACCACAGGATAGACGGTGTCGGTGCGCTGGGCCCAGCCGGTGTCGGTGAGCCACATGTCCGGATGCTCCTTCTGGAAGCCGTCCTTCAGATCCTGACGGAACAGGCCGCAGTGGTAGCGAAGTCCGATGCCGTCGCCGGGCAGGTCGAGCGTCGCCAAACTGTCCAAAAAGCAGGCGGCGAGACGTCCGAGGCCGCCGTTGCCGAGACTGGGCTCGTTTTCCAGCTCCTCAAGCTCGGCAAGATCCTTGCCCGCCGCACTGAGTGCGCCGCGGATTTCGTCATAGAGGCCAAGGTTGATAAGGTTGTTGGAGAGCAGCTTGCCAATCAGAAACTCAGCGGAGATGTAATAGAGCTTCCTGCCCTTCACCGGGGCGACCTTTTTTTCGCTGCATTCCTGAGTAAGCTTTAAAAGGGCCTGGTACAATTCCCCGTTTGAGGCTTCACGCAGAGACTTGCCGCAAAGCTGAGTCAAACGGGCTTCTACCGGTGTGTTCATGGGTGTCCCTCCAGATATTTTTTTGTGTCGTAAGCGTCTACACGGCTTACATATGCATATATTACCGCTTTTTTCACGTTATCTCTTGCGGAATTGCACCCAATTATGATATTATACTATCATCAAAGGGGATTGGAGGGAACATTCATGGCAGAGGAGCGGCGTATCGCCACGCCGGGAGGCGTCCAGGAGACAAAGCAGCACGGCACCCCGCTGTTTCACTTCAACATTTATCCATGCACCATCCCCAGGGATTTTCCCACCGTCCCGCTCCACTGGCACAGGAGCATGGAGATCGTTTATATCAAAAAGGGTCTGGGCGCGGTGCAGTACGGGCTCGAAAGCCGCACAGCCGCCGCGGGGGATATCCTCATCGTGCCGCCGGGAACTCTCCACGCGCTCTTTGAGATTCCGGGCTCCAGTATGGAATACGAGAATATCATCTTTGACGTCGACTTTCTGGGCGGCGGGCCAACGGACGTGTGCGATCAGGAGTACCTTGTCCCCCTGATGGCGGGGCGGCTCCTGGGTCCGGTCTACCTGACATCGGAGGACGAGGCGTATGCGGACATATCCGCCTGCCTTCAGGACGCGGAGGCGCTGTGCAATTTCCGCCGCCGCGGGTACGAGCTGGGGGTGAAGGCGGCGATGATGAGGCTTTTGTACCTTCTTATGCTCCATTATCCCCAGCCGCCGGAGGTGGAGACGCCGGACACGGAGCGTTTGAAAAAGGTGGTCGCCATCATCGAGGAGAGGTACGCCGAGCCGCTGACGGTGGCATCAGTGGCGCAGGACTGCGGTTACAGCTCCAGCCATTTCATGCGCTGGTTCAAGCAGATGACAGGTTCAAGCTTCGGCGCCTACCTTATCGGACGCCGCCTGACCTTCGCGGCGGAGGCGCTGTGCGAGTCGGACGGCAAGATCCTCTCCATCGCCCAAAGCGTGGGCTATTACAACCTGTCCAACTTCAACAGGCAGTTCAAGGCCAGATACCGTGTGACGCCCAGGGAGTACCGCGCGGCCTCCAAGCCGCAGAGCGGCGGGGACGGGGAGAAATGAGAAGCGTTTTTAGAGGACATTGTGAAATACCTCATCGCAGAGGGGTACGAGATCGTGCCCATATCTCAGCTCATATTGAAGGGGGACTACTTTGCGGCAAGAGGAATCCCCCAAAGCCTAAGTGACGCGTTGAAATAAACTGTCCTACGGGGGAATTAGAATATTGCAACAATATTTATTGTACAAACTAACGGGCAGCGGTGTTTGCCGCTGCCCGTGGTTTTTGTTCCCCGTGCCTCCGGGCGGTGGGTGCCGGCCCGGAGGTGGGAATTTGAGGTGGGGATGAAGAAGCTTTAGTTATTCTCCAACTGGTCATAGAGCGCCAGGATGGTCGCAAGGTGCGCTCTCTTGGACGAACCGGAGGGGTTGAACTTGTTGTCGCTGCCGGTTATGACGCCCTTCATGGTGCACCAGGCAACCGCCTCGCGGGCCCAGGGGGAGATGTCAGCGGCGTCGTCAAAGGTCAGGTGGAATTCCCAGTCGCCGGTGAAGCCGCCGGAGCCGAGCTTCCGTTCGTAGAAGTACAGCATCGCCGCCATCTGCTCGCGGGTTATGGTATCTTCGGGCCTGAATGTGCCGTCGCCGAAGCCGGAGATGATGCCCTCGCTTGCCGCCCAGCGGATTGCCTCGGTGTACCACTTGCCATCGGGGACATCGGTAAATGTCATCAGATAGTTGACAACCGGCTGACCCTCAAGGTTCCAGAGGATACCCGCCATCTGAGCGCGGGTGACGGTCTTTTCGGGGGCGAATACTCCGTCGCCGACGCCCTCCATGAGGTCATGGGTTATGGCGTAGTCAACGTAGGGGTGATACCACTGTGTCACGTCCAGGTCGGTGTAAGCCAGGGACGGGCACTTGTAAACCGTTGCCGTGACGGTGACGTTGGAGGCGGGCATGGTGAAGGTGTAAGTCCCGTCCTCATTTTCCTTGACCTCGACCGCGGTGCCGTTGGCGGCGGTGACGGTCACGCCGGAGACGTGGTAGCTCTCGGCGGGGGTGACGGTGACGGTGACAGTCTCGCCTGCCCTGGCGCTGCTGGCGGAGGTCACAACCGTGGCGTTCTCGACCTCCTCGGTCTTCACGGTGTAGGTGGAGGGGGAGGGAGGCACGGGCAGAGTGCCGCGGGTGATGTTGATGGTGTAGGGCTGGGTCACTCCGCCAAAAGAGTAGGTGATCTTGACCCTATTGACGCTGTTGTTGACAAGGTTAAGCTCATATTGGGGGCTGGTCGCATTGCCGCTTATCAGGGTCTCGCCATTTAACTCAACCGTTATATTATTCACCAGCGAGGCTGTTCCCGCTGTATCAACATTGAGCGTAAGACGCTCGACGTCGCTTCCAACAGTGGCGGAATAGGTGTTCTTACCGGGGTTAAAGGCAATGTTCATGTCCACAGGGCTGCCCGCGTTGTTAATCCTGATGTCCTTGACGCCCGGCACTCCCTCAAAGGTAAAGAGAGAATTGCCCTCGTGGAGGTTGACGTAGGTCACGGTATTGTCATTTTCGATTTTCAGATAGTGTGTATAGGTCTTATCGCCGTGGGTGTGCGTGGCCTTGATCCATTCGCCCGGCTTGCCCATCAGATCTGTCACCGGCACGACGATGTAGGTCGCTTCGGTGCTCTCATACTCCGTCCAGCCCTCCGTGTCGCCCGGTTCCACAATGGCGGCGTTTTTAGTTCTGTCAAAATCAAGCTTATCCGGGTCGGCCACTGTGGAGGCGACAACGCGGAACTGGTACTCAATGTCAAGCTCCAGCTTGCCGGTGTTCAAGCCGGTTGCTTCGTAGCTTTTTACCTCGATATTTGCCCTCGTCTGTATATGACGGTAAACATCGCCGGTTGCAGAAACGCTCGCAGACGAAAGAGCATCTTTCAAAGCCTGGTCATTGTATTTGGTGCCGCCACCCTCCTGGGCGACGCGCTGGAGCATTTGTTCCTGGGCCGCCGGGGTCATTTCGACCTCAAGCTTATTCGCTTCGTCATACCCGGTGGAAGTGCCGACCACGTCCGTTTTCGAATCCCCGATGACGGTTTTGCCGTTGCCGTTTTCAATCACGAACGGGACGCTGACATAGACCGTGGCCACTCCTTCAGGCATGGAGAAAGTAAATTTACCGTCCTGATTTTTGGTGATAGCGCCATCCTCCAAAAATTTTTTGTTGCCATTGGCCTCGTAGTAGTATACAGAGGGCTTCTCACCGGCCATGCTGTTGCCGGAATTGGGCGTGACTTCAACGGTGACTTCACCGCTGACAGAATAGGCGTCAGCGCCGGTGATGGGCGTCACGTCATCGCCGGTAATCGCCACAGTACCGCCGGTGGTAGGCTCCACGTAGACGACGCCGTTGACGGTGACGCTGACGCTGTCGGTCATGGTGTCGTCATAAACGGAGGTGCAGGTGACGGTGGCGGTGCCGGGCTTAAGGCCGGTGATCACGCCGTTTTCAACCCTTACGACTTCCTTGCCCTCGTCGTTCACTGTCCAGGTGACCTCTTTATTAGTCACGGTATCCGGGGTGAAGACGGGCGTGACCGTGGCGGTGCCGTTTACGTGGATGGAAACCTCCGTCTGGTCAAGAGCAAAATTTTCAATGTTCGCGGAGACGGTAGCTGTCGGCTTGTTGGATTCAATGGTAAAAGAGCTGAGCTTCGCCTGCACGTCCCTGGCGGCCTGGAGCATCTGCGTCAGGGTCATGTTTACGCCGCCGTATTTGTTGAACCACGTTTCATCATAGGCCAGCAGATAGCGGACGAACTCGTCGGCGGAGAAGTCGGCCTTTTCCGACTCAGACGTTGCGCTCTGGTCGTGGGCCTTAGTGAAATCCATGTGGCCGGTGACGGTCACGCCGGTGCCGGTGATCTCGCCGGTGAAGCCATCCACTGCCTTAGTGGGAATCTCAATGCTCATCTCACCGGTGCTGTATTCATCCCAGTCAAAGTCGATGGTGAACTCCTTGGCGCCGTTCAGCTTGGCTTTGATTGTATAGGAGCCGTCACTGTTTTTCGTCCCGTTGGCATTCTCGGACGTAAGGGCCACGCCATCGATCTCTATGCCGGTGATCTTCAAGGACGCGCTTCTGATGATAATGGTGGTATAACCTTCCTCGTCCGCATAGGGAACGAGGTTGTCATCCAGCTTCACGTCCACGTCAAGGTCCGCGAAATTCGCGTTGTCTACGGTCTTAAAATATGCGCCTCCGCCGCTCCAAGGCATATCTGAGGAGCTGAACAGGTCGGAGAATTGCAGCTTGACATCATACGTGATCAACCTGTCCTTGCCGGTGATAACCGTGTCGGTCCCGGAGTAGCCGGTGGTCTTCTGAGAGAGCTGTACGCCATAAGTATTGCCTTTTATGTCGTAAGTCTTGAGCAGGGGCACTTCGGGAATAGTGGACGGGTCGGCGGCGGTCAGGGTGGTGATTTCCTTCCAGTCCGCCTTAAGGGTCGTGGCGGCGCTGGGAGTATACCCGCCGTAGAGTCCTGTTGCCACGGGTTGATCGTTGCCGTCAACCTTCCAGCCGGTGAGTTCATAGTACTTGCCGTCAGCGCCAACCGCAACAAAGCCCACCACGGGATAGAAAACCTCATCCCAGGCTGTTGCTTGGCTCACTGTGACGTTTCTGTGCTGGGCCAGCATTGGCAGTGAGGTAGATTTTCCCTTTGTGGCCGATACTTTCAGCTTATTATTTTCCATTTGCGTTTTTTGCGCCATCAGTTCAGTATTTTTATCCGGCACATGCGCTCCACCAGGGCCGTCCGTATCATATTTGAACGTTTTCGGCGCGTCGTCGCACCAAATGAGGTTTACAAAACTCTCGTTCCGGCCAACGGTGAAGTAGGTCAAGGAGTAGGGCGCTGTGCCGCTCCCGTCTTTGTCCTCCAACTTGTACTTCGCAACAACGGGATAGACGGATGTTGCGTCGTTGGGACCTGAGAAGTCATAGGTGACCTCAACAGTTTCTGTTTTTTGCCAAATAAAAGCAAAAATTACCCATTTGTTATTATAAATGTTTTCATCACTGAAATTAAAATTAAGTGTTTCGTTGTAATCAAATTTTGTAATATCATCTTTGCTTACACTGTTCGTATTTAATGTCATTCCAGTGAATTTGCTTGTATCATATTTAATTACGCCGATGCATTCATAGACAGCAGAGCCAGCAATATCAATATAGTTTTCAGGCTTATTGATTGTAACTGGGTGGTTGCTATTTGCAATCTCATCAACATCTATGAATTTGCTGGCGTTGCTATTGACTGTGGTCGGCAGCTTATTAAATAACGGGTCGTTGCCTATAATTTGTTTAAATTCGTCATCTTCTAATTTGAAGGTAACGGTACGCAAACTGAGATTATTATAATCAACAGCCGCTAATGCCGCAATCGGAACCACGGTAACCAGCATTATTACAGCGAGAAAATAGATACCTATTCTTTTCGCAATTCTCATTTTTTGCCCACCTTCCATGAACTGGGGGCATCGGCAAAACGATGCCCCCGTGTTGCTTCGTTATTCGGCTGTAAACTGATAATAAATCGCGTCAGTAAATGTGTAATCCGACAGTGTATCTCCCGTGTTCCAGTATTCAGGGTCAAAGTATCCTTCCGGGACTTCATCTGAGAATACTTCTGCCGCATTGGAAAAGCATTTTTCCTCAGTTCCGCTGGGATTTCTGGCATAGATATTCCCATAAGTCGTCCAACAGCTTGTTACGCTGCTGGCTTCGAGCATTGTCGCCACGATGCCGCCGTCATACAGGAAAGTATCCGGTGTAGTGTTTTTGGTGTAGCAGTTGCTCACAGCACTGTACGACTGGGCGGCGATGCCTCCGGCGTTGACAAGTCCATCCACAGTGGTGTCGGATACCGAGCAGAACTTGATAATCGTTATGAAGGTGAATCCAACAAGTCCACCGGCGTTCCGTCCGCTGACGGTACTGTTGGTGACTTGAACGTTCTGGATAAGCGGGCGGCTCGCTGTCGGCGTGTCGCCGCTGTTGGCGGAAATGGAGCCAGCCAGAACGCCTGCGTTCTGGGCGTACTGTACTGTTATGTTGTCAAGGTTCAGGTTCGCGATGATCTGCCCTTGTCCAATCTCGGCAAACATGCCGGCGTTGTCTCCGCTGGGGGCGAAGATTGCTCCGGTGATCGTATTGCCGCCGCCGTCAAAGTTGCCCTTGTAGGAGATTGCCGTAAAGGTCTTTTCAGCAGCTTCGTAACCGGAAAAGTCGAGGCTGGTGCCGAGTACGACCCTTCTCCCGGCTTCCACGATGCTTGCCTGACTTGCGAAAGTCCTGAAATCCTGTTCGTTGTTAATGGTGACAACCAACTTTTTCTGATCCGCAAGGTCCTTGGCGAAGTTGTCCTCCGTAGTGGGGGTGTAGAGCGCGTACACGGTCATATCGCCGGTGACGGGGTAATTTGCGGGGACACTCTCGGTGTGCTGTTCGTTCAGATACCAGCCGTCAAACCTAAGAGTTTCAAAGGTTGGCGCTTCCGGGAATGTGATGGTGGAACCCTTGGGCGTTTTCCACACATAGGTCTCGCCGTTGCACTCATAGGTAACGTTAACGATCTCCACGCCGGGGCCGCCCTCGCGCATGTAGACGTTGAAGTTATCGGTGTTGAGGATAATATTGTTGATGAGGCTCGGCTCGCCAGTCGCCTGAGAAACGGCGGAGCCGGCCGGGATCACCACGGGATTATAGAGATTATGCGCCACCGTGAATAGATTCCCGCCCAGATATTCGAGTGCTTGAGTGCTGCCGGACCACATGATATGATCGGTTGTAGTCATTTCAAGGTGGAAATCCTCATCGTTGAAGTTAATCGTTCCCGTGACAATGTTCAGGTTCAGGAAAACGCTGTTGCCTTCAACAGATGACACGTACATGGCTCCCCTCGGTACATCGGGGCCGGGGTTATAAATGCCATCGGTCTCCGTAAGTTCCGGGGATACCACAAAGTCCACGGCCTCATTGAAAGTCACAGTAAAAGTAAGCCCTGTAATTGTCTTATCGCCCGGTACGATCATTATGCCGTTCTCAGATTCCGCCGTGCTGTATGGCACGCCGTCAACTGTGATTGAGAAATTCGCCACATACGGCCCTTCCCCCTGTGCCAGCGCCACGGGCGCCAGCGTCAGCAGCATGACAAATGCCAGTACCGCTGAAAAGATTTTGCGTTTCATAAAATAACCTCCTTTGCAAATTACACTTGAATCCAGAAGTATTTTATTCCCGCCCTGCTGTCTCGCACCGCCTCCTTCCATGACGCTCAGTACAAAATTTCTATTTTGTCTTGTTCGTCTAAAAGAATAACACTTGACGCTGTCGAAAAAGCGCGAACGGTGGCATATTTGGACACGACAACAAGGACCGACGAAAATTTTCGTTTTGCGGTCCTGTTAATTGTGCAATTTTTTATAATTTTCTTGTATTAGTGACTTTACATTTTGATTTCTCCGTGCTAAAATTTATCTGTGTAGGGCATTAGTGCCCTAAAAATAATTTTATGTAGGATACAAAATAGAAATTTTGTCCTAACTCACAAGCCCCAGCCGGTCAAGCACTCGCGCGTGTTCTTCGCCCGTGGAGATGAGGTAAATGCGTGTTGTCTCGATAGAGCTGTGGCCCAGCACGTCCGCAAGCTTTGCGATGTCCCGCGTGGCGCGGTAGAAGGTTCGGGCAAATAAGTGACGCAGATTGTGGGGGAAGACCTTT
Source organism: uncultured Oscillospiraceae bacterium (assembly GCA_947588955.1). Classification (GTDB taxonomy): domain Bacteria; phylum Bacillota; class Clostridia; order Oscillospirales; family Oscillospiraceae; genus RUG626. The sequence goes on from CANPYX010000032.1 coordinate 16,315, forward strand.
CGCGGGTCTACCCCCGCTTTTTTGCACACGGCCTTCATTTCAGCCCAGATTTGACCGCGGGTCAGGGGCTTGCCGCATCTCGTGAGGAACAGCGCTCCGGAGGTGATTTTCTGCTGTCTGGCGTACTTGAGAAGCTTCCGGCAGAGCTTGCCGGGGAACATGATCACGCGGATCTTCCCCTTGAGTGAGATCTGCGTCTGACCGTTTCTCGCCGCCTCCACGGTTATATACTGTACCTCGCTGACGCGGATGCCGGTGGAGCAGATGGTTTCCATCAAAAGCGCCAGCCTCGGCTTTCCGCTTGCGGCGGCCAGGAGGCGACCGTATTCCTCCCGTGTCAGCTCCCGGCTCTGATCCCGGAACACCCTCCGCTGGAGCCGCAGGGCCTTGACCCGGCAATCCTCCCAGCCCAGGAATCGCAGAAGGGCGTTCACCGACGCCACCATGGAATTTACTGTGGTGGGTGCGTAGCCGCGGACCGTCAGTCCGTCACGCCACGCTGCAACGGCATCCTTCGTGACGGGCGCGCCATCCATGTGGGCGGCAAAGGTCGCCGCGTCCCGGAGATACTTTTCGATAGTCCCCGCACTCTTTTCCTCCTGCCGAAGATAAGCGGCGAAATTTCGCAAATTTGAGTTAATAATTCTGCTTTTCATAGCTGCCTCCGTATAAAATAAGGTATTACTCTATTTTACCCGATGAGGCAAGATATAATTATGTGGGTGTGGAATGGCGGTTCACTTAACAACCCCGTACCGTCCGGGAAGGACAGTACGGGGCATTTAATATTGTGTAAAAAGCTGCTGCCTGCCAATACTTGTGAAACCGGAAACGTGGGTTTCGACAACGTTGTTGGAAGCACCGGGATGTGGCACGGGAGTGTTTGGGGGTCATTCTACGTATATGCGATATTCCGTGACGTCGGTGTGGCCGACGTTGCGCATGATACCTGTGAGCACGTCGGGCTCGTCCAGACCGTAGCTGTAGCTGACCCGTACAACGGCTGTGCCGGCGCGTTTCCCGGTGACGGTGCAGGAGGGGGAGGTGGTGTTCGCAAGCTCCACAACGCCCGCGCCGTCCACGAGCTCCCAGGTGAAGACCTCATAGTTGGGGGAGTATTTGCGGGAGGGGGAGAGCTCCACGGACCTGCCCACGGCAAGGAGGTGCTCGTTTGCGGCTCCGGTATAGCCCTCGGTATGGGCGAGGCTGGGAGCGACAAGCGCCTCGATCTCATAGGGGGCGTCGGAAAGCCTGGCGTAGATGTAGTAAACACCCACCACGTCGGGTTCCCAATACATCACGCGCACAGTGATATCCTCAAACGTGTGGTGTCCCGACGCCCTGGGGGTGATGAACTGCCCATCGTGCCCCAGACCCAGGAAGGGGGTGTCGTGCCGGTAGGAATCAAAGGCCTCGGCGTTGTCAAATGCCCAAGTGCCCTCGTAATAGAGGTCGCGCATGGTGAAAACGTCGCCGGTCATGAGCCGCGAGACGGGGGAGCTAAAGAAAATCGTCTCGTCGCGGTAGAAATTTCTCACCCACAAATGGTCCTCGGTGTCGCCGCGGTCAAATTCGGCGCTTGCGGTGTAAGCTTCGCCGTCCCGAAGGATGACCGCCTTTTCGGGCTCCACGCTCAGACGCCCGTCGTCTGTCTGGAAGCTGCCGTCGGGCATGAGATAAAGCCCCGCGCCCGCTGAGGCGCCCCCAAGCTGCAGATCCAGGCTGCCGCCGCCGCGCCGAAGCCCAAGGTCCACCACGTCCATTGAGGTGGGAAGGATGAGCGCACCCTTTATTTTTCCCCGCTCCAGTGTGTAGTAGAGCGAAAGGTTGCACTCCACATCGGAGAAGCTCGCCTCCATGGTCGAGCGAACGTTGCCGGAGCCGGTGTAGTTGACGGCATAGCTGACAAAGGTGGAGCTGTAAGCTTCGACGGTCTTATCCACCAGCTCCAGATTATAGCCTTCGGAGCATATGGAGTTGATGTATTCCTCAATGTCGTCCGCGTTTGCCTCACTGCCGCTGAAAGAGTAGTAAACATACTCGTCCTCCCAGCTGTCCCGGTCGGGAAGTTCAACAGTCATGGCGGAGCCTATGAACTCATAAAGGTCCTGTATGTAAACGCTGTCGGCGGTAACATTATATTTCAGAGGATTATCATTCATGGGCGCCGATACCAGGATCGGCGCGGCATTTGTACCGCCTGAGGGCTGCCCACCCGAGGGCTGGGAGGGCTGTTCTTCGGAGGGGACGGAGGGCTGCCCACCGGAGGGCGCGGAAGGCTGTTCGCCAGACGGCGCGGAAGGCTGCTCGTCAGAGGGTACGGAAGGTTGCTCGTCAGAGGGTACGGAAGGTTGCTCGTCAGAGGGTACGGAAGGCTGCCCGTCAGAGGGTACGGAAGGTTGTCCATCGGAGGGCGTAGATACCTGACCGTCCGAAGGGGAGGTGACGGTATCGCCGGGGGTCGGAACGGTTTCGCCGGAATTGCCCCCGATGCTCCCGCTGTTTTCGGAGCCGTTATAGCTGTCCGCGTCATTGGACCTGCCTCCGCCGCAGGAGGTCAAAGAAAATACGATAGCAGCTGCAAGCAAAAGTGAAGTAAGTCTTTTCATATTCTTTCTCCTTGATAAGAATTATTTTCAAGGGTCTTACCATTCTATTATACACGAACATACGGCAATTGTGGTACGCAAGGTGCGGATTTTTTGCAAAATTTATAAAACCCGACTTAATTTATTGCTGTTCGAAACGTGAACGTATTGAAAAACCGCCCGCATTTCCTCCCGGGCTCCCACTGCTGCCGGGGGAATTAGAGCCGCTGCCTCCACTATGGGTTCCGTGATCGCCGCAGGAGGCCAGAGCCATAACCATGGCGGCAGCCGTAAGATATTGACGATGATATTGCTCAGGCGATTATTTGAGCGTCGTAATAATGTGTCTTTTTTGTTATTCCGCCCAGCCGCAAAAACCGGCTAAACGGAGGCGCGGTATCCGTCGTCCACGAGGGCGATAGCGGGCGAGACAACTATATATAACTCCTTTGATCCGTCCTGCCAGGAATCCATGCTGACGTATACGGCAATGCTTTCCGTGTAGGTGGTATTATTTGCGTGGTCTATCATAGCAAAGTGAGGCAGGTCCGTATTTGGGCCAAACTCCTCAAGGCCGATGAAATCGTCGGTACTACCGCCGGTGTATGTTCCCGCCTGTTTAACGTAATACGGGTAGGCGCAGGACTTAATAAGGGCGATATACTGGTTCGCGGCCTCCACCGCCTCGTCGGAGGACAGCGGGTAATTGAATTTGTGCCCGTACTCATTTTCGCTTTCTTCAAGAGTGCCTGCAAGCTTGCCGGCGAAGGCGGCGAAGTCCTGAAGGGTATAATTATCCCGGAATATGTATGAGGTCTTTTCTTCCCCGGTGACGGGCTCCAGTCCGGAGGTGAAGGATAATTTAAGCTCCCCTCCGCCGCCCTGGACTGAACGCGCATCCTGGAGTGTCAGCTCAAGGGCTGCGCCAGGATGGCTTAGGCTGTAATTTGTAATTTCTGCGCTTTCGGTGGACGACGTTGTTGTGTCAGTCAGGACAAAGCCATAGGACTCAGTGAGCAGCTTGACATACTCAGGGATCATGACGTCCCCTGCCGCCCCGGTATATTCATAGGATTTGTAGCCATCACCCTCCGTTACCTGGTGCGCCCAGCCGTTGGAGAAGCCGCCGAAGTCGGGAAAATCAGCGGTTAACCCTGTGGCGCGGTAACCGTCGTCGACAAGGGAGATGTCCTTTGCGATATACATGGTCAGCCAGTTGGTCCGGCCGTTGGAATGACGATCTATGGCGATATATACAGCGAGACTTTCCGCGTATTTGTTGTCTTCGCTGTCATATATTGGATAGTACACCAGTCTGCGGGTAGGGCCAAATTCCTCAAAGCCGCAAAAGTCAATTGTATATTCCCCGTCAAGATGGTCCCCGCTCTGATTCAGATAATACGGGTAGGCGCAGGATCTGATAAGATCGATATACTGCTCAGCCGCCTCCATTGCCTCATCGGAGAACAGCAGGTAATCGTATCGGAAATAGGCATTCCGTTCAGACGACCGCGTTTCTTCCAAAAGGGAACCGGAGAAGGCGGCGAAGTCCTGAAGGGTAAAAGCGCCGTTGAAGTTGTATGAAGTCTTTTCAGCACTGACGGCCGGTATCAGTTCATTGGCACATGTGATCTCAAGCTTTCCGCCGCCCTCCGTTGAACGCCGGTCAGAAAGCACAAGATTAAGCTCGGCGTTATCTCCTGCCCTGATTTTTTGGCCACCCAGACTGTCTTCGAATATGATTTCGGTTACTTCTGCATTGCCCGTGTAGGCGAGCATATAGTATGTACAGCTTACAGTGTCGTCGGACAGGGTTTTTGTGTCCGCAAGAACAAATTTGAAATCCTCGCTCCCGGTGAGCAGATCAATATATTCCGGGATCATGACATCTCCTGCCGCACCGGTATATTCATAGGATTTGCTGTATACATCGCCGCCCGTTTGGGCTTTGTCCGCCAGCTCATGGGCCCAGCCATTTGAAAAAGCGCCGAAATCCGGCAGCTCAGTCTTGTCCGGCTCCGGGGGAGCTTCAGGCGGAGATGTCTCCTCCGGGCTTGTCCCCGGCTGATCTGCTTCGGGCGTGTCTGCATCAAGAGGAGGCGCTGAAATCGGTGGTTCAGCGCCGGTGGGATTGCCGAACACCCTGCCCAGGCTCCACCCCCCAAAGCCGATGCCCGCCGCCGCGACAAGGACAGCAAGAACAACGACCAGAGGCTTCCAATTGAACCTGTGAGGGATCGACGCCGGGGGCTTCACGATATCACCGTACAGGGTCAGGTCGGCGCCACAGGATTTGACCGTGCATATGTTGTTGTTCTCACCCACCGGCTGTTCGTTTCCGCAAAGGCGGCAGCGCCACAGTTGTTTTTCTTCCGCCATATTTTTCCCTCCATTCCGTACCGAATGGCGGCCAGTCAGCCTGCTCTAAACGTAAAAATCGCAAAATATGCAAAATATTATACACGAACATACGGCAATTGTGGTACGCAAGGTGCGGATTTTTGCAAAATTTATAAAACCAGACTTAATTTATTGCTGTTTGAAACGTGAACGTATTGAAAAAACGCCCGCGCAATCTCCGATGGAGCGCGCGGGCGGCGGATATTTAGACGGAGCCCTCAGCAAAGAGGGGCGACAAGGCGCAGGAAGCCGTCTATGAGCCACTTGCCGAAGGATAGCCCCAGGTCCTCAAGCTTTCGCTCCCGGCACTTGGACTGGGTGTCCAGGTAGTCGGTCCTGAGGGCGTCCAGTAGGGAGGATTTGTAGAAGACCGTGTTGTTCTCAAATTGCAGGAACAGGCTGCGGTAGTCCAGATTCACCGTGCCCACGGCGCCTACCTTTCCGTCCACAAGGCAGGCCTTTGCGTGGACGAATCCGGGGGTGTACTCGAAGATCCTCACCCCCGCCTCCAAAAGAACGGGGTAGAAGCTGCGGGTCATGCGGAAAACAATCTTTTTGTCCGGTATGCCGGGGGTGATTATCCGCACGTCCACGCCCCTCCCGGCGGCGCGGACCAGCGCGTCCACCAGCGCCTCGCCGGGGAGGAGATAGGGTGTGTAGAACCAGGCGTAGTCCTCCGCCTGGGCGAGAAGGTCGATGTACAGCTCGTTGGTGGCTGCCTCCGGGCGCAGAGGGGAGTCGTAGTACGGAAGTACGAGCCCGTCGCGCGCCTCCGTCTCCCCGACGGTGGCGGAGAGGTACTCCGCCGGCACCGGGTCACGGGTGAAGGCGTTCCAAAGCTCCGCGAACATACGCGTGAAGCCGCGCGCCGGCTCGCCACGGGCCATAAAGCCGATGTCTTTCCAGTGCCCGAAGCGGGTGATATGGTTTATGTATTCGTCCGCCAGGTTCACGCCACCGCTGAAAGCTGTTTTGCCGTCGATGACCATGATCTTGCGGTGGGTGCGGCAGCTCAGAGTGCCGCTGACGTAGAGAAGCGGGTTGAAGGCGACGCATTTGATGCCCTTTTTCCTGAGCTTCTCCGCGTCCTCCCTTGTGTAGGTGGAGATACTGCCCAGATCGTCGTACATGACGCGCACGTCAACGCCCTCGGAGGCCTTGCGCGCCATTATCTCGGTGAGGGAATCCCAGAAAAGCCCGTTTTCAATGATAAGGTACTCAACGAAAATGAACCTCTCCGCCTTTTCCAGCTCCTCCAGCATTCTGGGAAACATATCGTCGCCCAGGGGGTAATACTCTGTCTCCCGACCCTGACGAAGAGGCATACCGGTCCTGCTTTGGAGGTGCCGGAGGGTTTGGGCAAGGCGCTTGTCCTCCCTTTCCACATCCTGAAAAAGGGGCGCGGAGGCGTCCTCCTCCGGCGGGAGGGGAGGGGCCTTGGCGAGCCTTTTGCGTATGGGTGCCATGGAGTGCTTGTTGCCAAGTATAAGGTACAAAAGCGCCCCTGCAAGGGGGAAGGTGAGCACCAGCACGAGCCACAGGATGCGGTAGGTGCTCTCGTCGCGCTTTGTCATAAGGTACAGCACAAGTATCAGCGCCAGAACGCCGAGGATGATGTTTATTGCCGCCGCCCAGGGCTTCAACCAGGTGAACAGGAGCAGGTACACAAGCACCTGTAGAATCACCGCCGGTACTACCGTCAGGGCGCGACGCAGTATTTTTTTCATTTCTCCCTCCCGTCTCACCGTCCGGGCAGAGCTCAAGGGCCCGGTCCGGGCGGGGAAAGCTTTATTTTGCCCTGATTATCTGGATGGAAAGCACCAGGGTCTTGATCCCGGAGATGAGGATGGAGACGCCGATGATGAGCCCCACGGAGAGCATGGTTATCATGGGCTGGAAGACGCAGACCACGCCTATGACGGCGGTGGCGACGCCGAGGATCATGACCACGAGCCAGCCGGCGGTGCGAAGGTCACTGGGGAGCTCCATATTGAGCTTGCGGAGCTTCAGCGCCTCAGATATGCCGCAGATACCGTAGATGACGAGCCATATGGCGGCGGCGTAGGCGATCACCATGTTGGCGGCGAACTGGGCGAAGGCGTTGATGACGATGAAGCCGCCGAAAAGCACACCGGCGATACCGCCCACCAGCTCCCATACGCTGCGCCCGTCCCTGCCGGAGGCATAGCGGAACACAGCGGAGGCGCCGGAGAAGATTATGGCGACGCCGGCGATCCAGCCCAGGGCGGAGAAGGTCTCCACCGGCGTGACCATGCAGTCCACGCCGCAGATTATCATGAGAATGCTTAAAACGATCATGAGTACAGTCATAAAAATGACCTCCTTTTTGTGGTGCTCCCATTATAATACAAATTTCCCCCGCCGTCAATGCACAAACAGCCCGCACACGGAAACAGGGGATAAAATTACCCGCATAAACTCCTTGACAATCGGGCTTTTCGGTGCTAAACTGTGCTCAAATCGGCACTGACGGAGAACGAGCCGCAAGGACCACCCAGAGAGGGGCGCGCACGGTGGAAGCGCCCTGTGGAGACGGCGGGGAGACCGCTCCTGAGCTGTCCGGGACGACCGGGACGGGATTCGCCCGTTAAAGCGAGCACAAAGCGACGGGCGGGGTATACTGTCCGTAAGCAGGGTGGAACCGTGGAGCGTATAACGCCTCACCCCTGGTTAGGGGTGAGGCTTATTTTATCCCTCCCCCAAAATCAAAAAGGAGGAAAAGCATATGTCCGAAGAAAACCTGTACACCTTTGAAAACCCCGAGTACCGACACACCTACTGGCACTCCTGCTCCCACATCATGGCGCAGGCCGTGAAAAGACTCTGGCCCGAGGTGAAGCTGGCCATCGGCCCCGCCATCGACGAGGGTTGGTACTACGATCTCTATGCCCCCTTTGCCTTTACGCCGGAGCATTTGGAGCAAATTGAAGCGGAAATGCGGAAGATCTGCAAGGAGAAGCTGAGAATCGAGCGCTTTGAGTTGCCAAGAGACGAGGCGCTGAGGTTCATGGCGGACGAGCCATTCAAGGTGGAGCTGATAAACGACCTCCCCGAGGGCGAGGTCATCAGCTTTTATAAGCAGGGCGAGTTTACCGACCTGTGCGCCGGGCCGCACCTGGACTCCACCGGGCGCGTCAAGGGAAACGCCCTGAAGCTCACCGCCTGCAACGCCGCCTACTGGCGCGGCGACTCCAACCGCGAGACCCTCCAGCGCATCTACGGCATCGCCTTCCCCAAAAAGGAGGAGCTGGACGCGTACCTCGCCAAAAGGGCCGAGGCATTTAAGCGCGACCACAACAAGCTGGGCCGGGAACTTGAATTTTTCACCACCGTTGACGTCATAGGGCAGGGCCTTCCCGTCCTCCTTCCCAAGGGTGCCAGAGTCGTCCAGCTTTTACAGCGATGGATCGAGGATCTGGAGCAGTCCAAGGGCTACCTTCTCACAAAGACCCCGCTGATGGCAAAAAGCGACCTCTACAAGATCTCCGGCCACTGGGACCACTATCTGGACGGCATGTTCGTACTTGGCGACCCCACGGACGAAACGAAGGAATGCTTTGCCCTTCGCCCCATGACCTGCCCATTCCAGTACCAGGTGTTTTTGAACCGTCAGCGATCCTACCGCGACCTGCCCATGCGCCTTGGCGAGACATCCACCCTCTTCCGCAATGAGGACTCCGGCGAGATGCACGGCCTTATACGCGTACGCCAGTTCACCATCTCCGAGGGGCACCTGATACTCCGTCCGGACCAGCTGGAGGAGGAGTTCAAGGGCTGTCTGGAGCTGGCCAAATACTGCCTCGGCACCCTCGGCCTTCTTGAGGACTGCACTTTCCGCTTCTCCCAGTGGGACCCCGCCAACCCCAACAACAAGTACGAGGGCACCCCGGAGCAGTGGGACGAGGCCCAACGCGTCATGGGCCAGATACTTGACGATCTTGGCGTTGAGTACACCGTGGGCATCGACGAGGCCGCCTTCTACGGTCCCAAGCTCGATATCCAGTACCACAATGTCTTCGGCAAGGAGGACACCCTTGTCACCATCCAGATAGACATGCTCCTTGCCCAGCGCTTTGGCATGTACTACATCGACGAAAACGGCGAGAAGGCCCTGCCCTATATAATCCACCGCACCTCCATGGGCTGTTACGAGAGGACCCTCGCCTACCTCATTGAGAAGTACGCCGGCGCCCTGCCCTGCTGGATGTGCCCGGAGCAGGTCCGTATCCTTCCCGTCACCGACCGGGCCCTGGACTACGCACGCGACATCGAGGAGAAGCTTCTTACTCAGGGCTTCCGTGTCACCACCGACTCCCGCGGCGAGAAGATAGGCCGCAAGATCCGCGACGCCCAGATGGAGAAGATCCCCTATATGCTGGTCGTGGGCGACAGGGACATGGAAAACAATACTGTCTCCCCCCGCCACCGCTCCGGCACGGACCTGGGTGCCATGAGCTTCGACGCCTTCACCGCCATGCTCCGCCAGGAAGTGGACAGCAAGACAATAAAATAACAGTTCAATTAAGATATATAAAAGCAGTAAAGACCGTCATATTAGTCTTTACTGCTTTTATATTTACGTTTTTTACCGCTTTCCGTCAAAAAACTCACGCAAAACCTCGCGGCACTCGTCCTCCAGTATGCCGCCGTAGATTTTTACCTTCCGGTCCAGGGGCTCCATAAACAGGTTGAAGACGCCGCCGCAGGCTCCGGCGCGGGAGTCCCTCGCGCCGAAATATATGGCGTCAATGCGTGAGTTGTACACCGCTCCCGCGCACATCGGACAGGGCTCCATCGTCACAAAAAGCGAACAGCCCGTGAGCCGCCAGGCGCCCAGGCTTTTTGAGGCGTCTCTTATGGCCTCCAGCTCCGCGTGGCAGGTGGCGTCCCGCTCCTCGGTGCGGTTGCGCCCGCGGCCAATGATAATGCCGCCGGGGTCCACCACCACCGCGCCCACAGGCGTCTCCCCGGACAACGCGGCCTCACGCGCCAGGCACAGCGCCTCGCGCATATATTCCTCCCGTTCCATGGGCGCCTCCCTTGAATGAAATAATTTCTCCGCCGTGGGTATAACTCCGCCCTCCCGCGGCGAAAATAATTTCAGACTGCCAAAGGAGGGCGCTTTAATGAAGGTTTCCGACGTTATGAATACCGAGATCGTATCAGTTTCCCCCGACGAGACGGTGTCGCTTGCCGCGCGGCTCCTCTCCCGCCACAACATAGGCTCCGTCCCCGTCTGCACCGGCGACGGGCAGGTGCGGGGCATCCTCACCGACCGTGACATCGTACTCAGGTGCGTCGCCGCGGGGGAGGACCCGGAGACCACCCAGGTACGGGAGGTCATGTCCAGGAGCATCATCAGTGTTAACCCCGGCGACGAGGTAAAGAGGGCGGCGGAGCTCATGGGCAAGGGACAGGTCCGAAGACTTCCCGTCACTGATGAAGGCAGGCTTGTGGGCGTGGTCTCCCTTGGGGACCTTGCCAGGATCTCCGTCTGCGACATGGAGGCCGCCCACGCGCTGGGAGAGATCTCCATGAACGTCCGTCAGAGATAAAAGGCAAAAATCAGCTTCCAAACGTTCCCCGTACAGTGACCCGCACCCCGTCAAGAGGACAGAGAAAAGATTAAAATAAAGTTTACAGATCAGACAGCGCCTACGGGTGCC
>CANPYX010000033.1 GCA_947588955.1 uncultured Oscillospiraceae bacterium
CCCCACGCAATCATGATTGCGTGGGGAGAGGAGGAGCGAAGAGAGCGCCTGAGCCCTGCCGCTTGCGGCGGGGCGAGGTTAAGCGGCTTCAGCGACGACGAGTGCGCGCCGCGCGACAGCAGAAAAAATTCCTGAATTCCGCAGAATTCAGGAATTTTTTTCGCACGTTCTCCCCTTCAAAAAAGGGCTCCGCCCTTTTTTGAAGGTTTTGGCATTGAAAGGCCGCTTTGCGGCCTTTCAAGCCAGGTTCTTCGAGCACGTCTCGCAGTGGCCTGTGCAGTCCACGTCCTGGAGTTCCGGGGGCGGTTCGAGCCCCTGGCGCTTGTAGTAGTCGGCAAGACAGGCGCGGATGCCCTCCTCGGCGAGGACCGAGCAGTGGAGCTTCTGGGGGGGCAGTCCGTCCAGCGCCTCGGCCACCGCCTTGTTGGTGAGCTTCAGTGCCTCCTGGACGCTCTTTCCCTTCACAAGCTCCGTGGACATGGAGCTCGTGGCGATGGCGGCGCCGCAGCCGAAGGTCTTGAAGCTGACCTTCTCGATGATGCCGTTCTCGATCTTCATATAGATCTTCATGATGTCGCCGCAAACCGGGTTGCCCACCTGTCCGATGGCGTTGGCGTCGGGGAGCTCGCCCACGTTGCGGGGATTGGTGAAATGGTCCATGACCTTTTCGGAATACATTTCTTTCCCTCCTCTATGAATTTACCATTTTGTCAAGGCTCTCGCGGGCGGCGCGAAGCTCGTCCTCCGGGAGCTCTACCTTGTATTTTTCGTCCCTCAGGCACTCGTAAAGCGCCTGGAGCGTCACCTTTTTCATGTTGGGGCAGACGAAGGAGCTGCCGACGCCGTATATCCTCTTTTCCGGTAGCTCCCGGCGCAGGCGCTCCACGATCTCCGACTCCGTCCCGATCAGTATTTCCCCCGCCGGGGTCCTACGGGCGAAATCAAGTATCTCCGCGGTGGAGCCAACCAGGTCCCCGTGCTTCACCACGTCCTCCCCGCATTCGGGGTGGACAGCGAAAACGGCGTCCGGGTGCGCGCCCTTTGCCCTCAGCACGTCCGCCTCGGTTATCCTGTGGTGGGTGGGGCAGAAGCCGTCGTGGAGCCAGAATTTTTTCTCCGGCACCCGCTCCGCCACATAGGAGCCCAGGTGCTTATCCGGCACAAAGATTATCTCGTCGCACTCCAGCCCCTTCGCTATCCTCAGCGCCGAGGAGCTTGTACAGCACACGTCCGAGACAGCCTTGACGGCGGCGGAGGAGTTTACGTAGCACATGACCTTAGCCTTCGGGTGCTCCGCCCGCAGGCGCAAAACGTCCTCCGGCGTCACCATGTCCGCCATGGGACAGCCGGCGTCCGGGCTCGGAAGCAGGACCGTCTTGTCCGGGGACAGGATCTTCGCGCTCTCCCCCATGAACCTGACGCCGCAGATGACGATGAGCCCGTTTTCCGCCTTCGCCGCCTTCTGCGCCATGGCAAAGGAGTCGCAAACCGCGTCGGCAACGTCCTGGACCTCCAGCGGCACGTAGTAATGGGCGAGAACGAGGGCGTTTTTCTCCCGTTTCAGCTCCAGGACCTTCTCCCGGAGCCCGTCAAAACTTTCCATTCAACCTGTCCTCCCAGAGGGGCGACATGCTCCTCAGCCTCTCAACGATGGGCGGGAGCGTCTCAATTATATAGTCGATGTCCTCGTCGGTGGTGGTGTCGCTGAGGGAGAGGCGCAGGGAGCCGTGGGCGACCTCATGGGGAAGCCCTATGGCAAGGAGCACGTGGCTGGGGTCAAGGCTCACGGAGGAGCACGCCGAGCCGGAGCTGGCGCATATCCCCTTGGCGTCCAGCGAAAGCACCAGCGACTCGCCCTCGACGCACTCAAACACAAAGCTGGCGATACCCGGCAGTCTGTTCACCCTGTCGCCGGTGAGTCGGGAATAGGGGATGTCCTTGAAGGCCTCGATGAGCCTGTCGCGCATCGCCGCCACGCGGGGCATCGTCTCCGGCAGGTTGTTCACCGCCTCCTCCAGCGCCGCCGCCATTCCGATGATCTCTGGGACGTTCTCGGTGCCGGAACGCTGGTTGCGCTCCTGACCGCCGCCGTGGAGGAGCTGGGGAACGCGCACGCCCTTGCGGATATACATCGCCCCCACGCCCTTGGGCCCGTGGAACTTGTGCCCGGAGATGGAGAGCATGTCGATGTTCATGGCCTTCACGTCGATGGGTATGTGCCCCGCCGCCTGGACCGCGTCCGTGTGGAAAAGCACCCCGTGCTCGTGGGCGATGCGCCCTATCTCCGCCACAGGCAGGATGGTGCCTATCTCGTTGTTTGCCATCATCACGGAGATGAGTATGGTGTCGGGGCGTATGGCGGCCTCCAACTCGGCAAGGTCAACGCCGCCGTTGCTGTCAGCCTTGAGGTACGTGACCTCGTAGCCCTTCTTCTTGAGCCAGTCCAGGGTGTGGGTGATGGCGTGGTGCTCGATGGAACTGGTGATTATGTGGCGTCCCTTGGAGGCCTTAGCCTCCGCGATGCCCTTCAACGCCCAGTTGTCGGACTCGGTGCCGCAGCCGGTGAAGTATATCTCCACAGGCTCCGCGTTCAGACAGCGGGCGACCTTCGCCCTCGCCTCGTCAAGTCCCCGCCTCGCGCTGCGCCCTACGGAGTAGAGGCTGGAGGGGTTGCCGTAGTTTTCGGTCATATAGGGGAGCATGGCCTCCACACAGGTCTTTGACATCGCTGTGGTGGCGGCGTTGTCCGCGTAAACAAATCGCTCAGACATATAATATCGCCTCGATAAGAATAAAAATTATTGCGTCGGCAGTTAGCCAAGGATAATTTTAACCCTGCCGCTCTATTTTGTCAATAACATCATGTTGTAATTTAGTGAATAATGTGTTAGAATTTATGTGCTACCTTATGATATGGAGAGATGCCATTTGAAATACAGGATTTCCGCCAACGTTATAAGGCGGCTCCCCCGTTACCTTCGCAGACTGAAGCTCCTTGACCGCCAGGAGGTGGAGAAGGTCTCCTCCACGGGCCTCGGCGAGCTTATGGGGCTCACCGCCTCCCAGATACGCCAGGACTTCAACTGCTTCGGCGGCTTCGGACAACAGGGCTACGGCTACAACGTAAAGCAGCTTCGGGACGGTATCGGCGGTATACTGGGTGTGGACAAGCCCCTTACGGCGATAGTCGTGGGCGCGGGCAACCTGGGCCGGGCGCTCATCGCCAACTTCCACTTCGCCTCCTACGGCTTCACCCTCGCCGCCGCCTTCGACACCTCCCCCGCCCTTGTGGGCACGTCCCTTGCCGGAACGCCCATATTGGACGGCTCGCGGCTTGATACATACCTTTCCGAAAACCGTGTGGACGTGGCTGTGCTGACGCTCCCCAAGGCGTTCGCGTCCTCAACGGCAAAGCTCCTTGCCTCCCACGGCGTCCGGGGGATATGGAACTTCACGGGCATTGACATTGACGCCGACCTGGGCGATACCGTCGTCGAGGACGTCCACCTGTCCGACAGCCTCCTGACCCTGGGCTACTACCTCAGAGGCAAGCAGGAGCAAGAATAAGGAGATATTATGAAAAGGATCGTCACCCTCACCCTCGTTCTGGCGCTTCTGACCGTCATGAGCGGAGCGTACGCAAGTCCGGCGGGCACCTCGGCGGACCCCCTGATAACAAAGGAATACGCCGACAACGACTACGCCGCCGCGGTGATGGACTCCCTCGGCGCGTCCCTGGACACGCGGCTCCAAACCGTCTACAACGAGGCGGCGCAGGCCATCGGCGCGGATGTGGAGTCCCTCCCCCCCGCCGAAAGCTTTTCCAACGGCTATAACTCCTTCTCGCTCCTTCCCGGCGGCAGCGTCAGCGTCTCTGCCGGCGGCAGCGTCATTCTCACCTCCGGCGACATGTCCCTCGCCTCCCTCACCGGCGAGGTGGTGGACGTGGCGGCGGGCTCCCCGGTAAATTACATCGGCTCCTCCCTGTCGGCGGGCAAGCGGTATTTCAGCGCAGACGCCACCTTGGCGGTGTACACCTCCGTGGGCGGAGCCGTGTTCCTGCTGGACGGCCCCTATACCGCCATCTCCGGCGTCACCGAGCCGCCGCACAAATATTCCGACGTGAAATCCGGAATATGGTACGAGTCGGCAGCCAACTGGGTTTATGAAAACAAGATATTCCGCGACTACAAGGGCGACATCTTCAACGGCGGCGGGGCAGCCACCCGCGCTGAGGCGGCGTACGCGCTATGGGCAGCCGCCGACTTCCCCGAAACGGAATACTCCGCCGGCTACACGGACCTCGCCGAAGACTGGTACAAGACAGCCGTAAACTGGGCGTCCGAGAAGGGGATCATACACGGTGTTGGCGACAGTCGTTTCAACCCCTCCGGCACCTTCAATCGGGCAATGTTGGCTGAGCTCTTCTACCTCTACGTCCAAACCTCCGGCGGTGACGTCTCCGCCACGGCGGACATCTCCGGCTTTAAGGACGCGGACGTGATAGCCTCCCGAACCGCCTGGGCATCCGACGCCATAGCCTGGGGCGTCGCCACCGACATAATCCACGGCAACCCCGACGGCACCTACGCCCCCCTCAACAACTCCACCCGCGCCAACCTCGCCGTCCTCCTCATGCTCTTTTTCGAAAAGCAATAAAAATCCCCCGTCGCCAAATCTCAAAATCCAATATTTTTCCGACGACATGCGCGTCGGAAAAATTACCTCTTGTCACGGTGAGTGTGCGAGCGCAGCGAGTGCGCGAACCGTGACAGCAGGAAAACCCCCGTGAAAGGTCCGCAGACCTTTCGCGGGGGTTTTCCGCACGTTCCCCTTTGACAGGAAAGGGCAAAGCCCTTTCCTGTCAAATTTTAGCCACGCCCGACCGTCTCGCCGCTTCCGCAACTGCCTTGGCGACGGCGGGACCTACGCGCTTGTCAAAGGCGGCGGGGATGATGTAGTCGGCGCTGAGCTCATCGTCGGAGATGAGCCCTGCCAGTGCGTCAGCCGCCGCCATCTTCATCTCCTCGTTTATGTCGGAGGCGCGGACGTCAAAGGTGCCGCGGAAAATGCCGGGGAACGCCAGGACGTTGTTTATCTGGTTGGGGTAGTCGGACCTGCCCGTGGCTATGACCTTCGCTCCGCCGGCTCTGGCGTCGTCTGGGAATATCTCCGGCGTTGGATTGGCGCAGGCGAAGATTATGGCGTCCCTCGCCATGGTCCTCACCATCTCAGTGGTCAGCGTACCGGGACCCGAGACGCCGATGAACACGTCGGCTCCGCGTATGACGTCGGAGAGCTTCCCGCGGAGCTTTTCCCGGTTCGTGACATGCGCCATCTCCTCCTTGATCCAGTTGAGATTCTCGCGTCCCTCGTATATTGCCCCCGTGCGGTCGGTCATGATGATGTCCCTAAAGCCGGCGGAGAGCAGGAGCTTCACTATGGCGACAGCGGCGGCGCCCGCGCCGGAGGTTACGATCCTCACGTCCTCCCTGCGCTTGCCCACCACCTTCAGGGCGTTTGTGAGCCCCGCCAGGGTTATGACGGCGGTGCCGTGCTGGTCGTCGTGGAAAATGGGTATGTCACACCGCTCCTTGAGCTTCCTCTCTATCTCAAAGCAGCGCGGAGCGGATATGTCCTCCAAATTTATCCCGCCGAAGGAGCCGGAGATCAGCGCCACGGTGTTTACAAACTCGTCCACGTCCTTTGTCTTCACGCAAAGCGGGAAGGCGTCCACGTCCCCGAATGCCTTGAAAAGCACGCACTTGCCCTCCATGACGGGCATACCCGCCTCTGGACCGATGTCCCCCAGCCCCAGCACGGCGGTGCCGTCGGTTATGACGGCGCAAAGGTTGTGGCGGAGCGTCAGGTCGTAGCTTTTGTCGATGTCCTTTTGTATCTCAAGGCAGGGCTGAGCGACGCCGGGGGTGTATGCCAGCGACAGGTCCTCCTTGGTGGATACGGGCACGGCGGTGTTTATGCGGATCTTGCCCTTCCACTCCCCGTGGAGACGAAGCGATTCCTTGGCGTAATCCATTTTGGATGTCCTCCCAAATCTATATTGTTGATGCTATCATTATATCCCCCAAAAAGGCTTTGCGAAAGACGGAATATATCCGAAAAAATCCCCCGATTTCGGGGGATTTTTTATCACTGTATATAATGCGTCAGCCAAAAAGCTCCGAAACGCGCAGCATATCTTCTCTCCTCACCGGCGCCTTCACGGTGACAAGCTCCCCCGTCATGGGCTCCCTCAGCGTGAGAGACACCGCGTGGAGAAGGTGCGCCTCCAGCCCCAGCCTCTCCGAGAGTTCCGGCGGCTCATCGCGCCCGTACAGCCTGTCCCCCAGCACCGGCGCGCCCAGGTATGAGCAGTGTACGCGTATCTGGTGCGTCCTGCCCGTGAGAAGCGTAAGCCGGACCTCCGACACCCGATACCCCAGTATCTCCGCCTCCCGCAGCACTCGCCAGCGCGTCACGGCGGGCTTGCCGTCCTCCCGAACCACCCGTTTCTGGAACCCCTCCCGTTCCCTGGCGATGGGCGCTTTTATCTCGCCGGCCTTCTCCGGAAGCCTCCCGAAAAGGTACGCGATGTACGCCTTTTCCGCCTCAGGCGACTTGAGCGCGGAAACCGCCAGATTCATCACGTGGGCGTTTTTGGCAAACAGCACCACCCCGGAGGTATCCCTGTCCAGCCGGTTCACCGGATGGAGCGCCGGAGAGGAGCCGGTGTCCGCCAGGTACCCCGCCGCGTAATTTGCCAGCGTGCCCGTGAATTTCCCCCTGGAGGGGTGCGTCAGCATACCCGCCGGCTTGTTCAGCGCAAGGAGCCCCTCGTTTTCAAAGAGCACCTCCACGCTCCCCCGCTCCGGCGGGAACTCCGGCGGCGTCTCCGCCCTTGAAAGCTCCGCCGCCACAGTCTCCCCCGGCACGAGCCGCCGGTCAAGGTACACCGGCGTCCCGTCCACCGTCACCGCGCTCTCCCGCTTGAGCCGCTTTATAAGCTCCGCGGACAGCCGCAGCTCGTTTTTCAGTATGTGATATACCCGCCGCCCGTCATCGCGGGCGCGGGCGGTGTACTCAAGCCTCATCTCAGCCTTTTGAGCTCCGAGACTATCTCCTCAAAGCCCATGGAGTGGCTGGCCTTCACCAGCACCACGTCCCCCCTGCCAACGGTCACGTTTAAGTCCTCGGTGAAGTCCTCGCGCCTCAGATAGTACCGCGCCTTCTCCCCTCCGGCGGCAAGATACGCGTCGTAGATGTTCTTCGCCTCCTCGCCGCAGCACACCAGCGAGTCGATCTTGCACTCCGCGGCGAGCTTGCCCATGAGCCTGTGCAAATGCGCCGAGTCCGCGCCCAGCTCCTTCATGTCACCCAAAATCGCCACGCGCTTGCCGTGGTCGCCGCTGAGGGCGCGGATGGAGCTCAATGAGCGTATAGCCGCCGCCATGGAGTTGGGATTCGCGTTGTAGCAGTCGTCGATGAGGGTTATGTACCCCGTGTCCGTGACGCTGGCCCTGCCCCCCACGGGGCGGTAATCCGCGATGCCCCGCAGTATCTCCTCGCCGCTGTCCCCAAGTATCCGCCCCACCGCCGCCGCCGCGAGAGCGCCGTATACGATGTGGCTCCCGAAGGCGGGAATGAGGGTAAAAACGCGCTCGTCGTCAAAGCATATGTCGCAGGACACCCCGTTGAAGCCCAGATTCTCCACGTTCTCCGCCCGCACGTCGTTCCAGGGCCCCGCGCCGTAACGTACGACGCGCGTCCCCGGGTCGAAGCTCCTCAAAAGCTCGTCGTCCCCGTTGAGCACCGCCACGGAGTCCGGCTCCATGAACTCAAATACCTCGCTCTTGGCGCGGAGCACCCCCTGCAAATCCCCAAGCTTTTCCAAATGGCAGTAGCCGATGGAGGTGAAGACCACAATGTCCGGGCGGACGATCCTGGCAAGCCTGCGCATCTCCCCGAAGTCCGAGATCCCCATCTCCACCACCGCCGCCTCATGCTCCTCCCGGAGCCTGAGCACCGTCAGAGGCACGCCCAGCTCGTTATTCAGGTTCTCCGGCGTTTTCAGCGTCAAAAACCTGCGCGAAAGCACCCGCGCCGTCAGCTCCTTGGCGGTGGTCTTCCCCACGCTCCCCACGATCCCCACCACGGGTATCCTGAAAAGCCTCCGGTAGTACGCCGCCAGGTCCTGCAGCGCCTTTTTCGTGTCGGCGACACGTATGTAGGGCACCGTCTTCAGCTCCCTCTCCGCCAGACACACCAGCGCCCCGCGCTCCTCCACAGCCCGGATGGCAAAGTCGTGTCCGTCCACCCGCGCGCCCTTGACGCACACAAACAGTCCCCCAGGTTCGACCTCCCGGCTGTCAATGGACACCGAGCTTATCTTATCATTTTTCAGCCCCCTGGGGCCTATGTATTTGCCGCCTACTACCTCGGCGATTTTGTCGACTGACAGGGACTTCATTTTCATGCAATGGCACTCCTTTCGATTAACGGCACCTAAGCCGTTCTTTCCCGCCTCTGCGGGAAACGGACGTCTTCTTTTCTCATCTTTTTCTCAAAAATGAGAAAAAGACGAGTAAAAGAAGCAAAAGAGAGAAAAAGAATTTTTCTTTTGGGGTCGGCAGAAGCTTGTTTCGCCTCACCGTGTAGTCTCGTGTCGGCTCCCGCAGTCCAAAACCTCTCCGCACGGGCAGAAGAATCGACGTGCGGGTTCCAAAACCGAATTGCACAGTCTCCGAACTCGCTTAGCCGCTTAACGTGGTGTATCGTCGAAGCGCCCTGCCCCTTAATAGCGCCGCGCTTTGTGGGTACTTGTCGGGCAAAAGCTTTCAGCACAGCTCCTACACCGTGTTTTCGCAACTGCTGCCGATACGCTCCCCACCGGGGGTTCTCCACATAGGGGGTCCGCAGACCCCCTGTGTGGTCGTTTTTAAAAGAGGTGTCCAGAGGGGGAAAATCGAAATCCCCCTCTGGTCGCTTTTCTCCTCTTTGCTTCTTTCTCCTCTTTTGGCGAAATCAAAAGAGGAGAAAGAAGATCCCCCGCCCCATAAGGGCGGACACCTTACAAAGAGCCCCGCGGCTCAGGAGCCCCCGCGCCCCCTATGGGCGCGGCCCTTTAGGTTATACCTTAAAATCGTTTCAACGATTCCTCAATAATCCTCCCACACAGTTGTGTGTACCCAACACCCGCCACCCGCGCCTCCTTGGGCAGCAAGCTCGCCGGCGTCATCCCCGGAAGCGTGTTCGCCTCCAAGCACCAGACCGCCCCCTGTGCGTCCACAATAAAATCCATTCGCGCGTAAACCTCCAACCCCAGGGCGTCGTACGCCCTGACGGCGGCGTCCCGCAGCGCGGCGTCCAGCTCGTCGGAGAGGTCGGGAATGGGGCATATCTCGTCGGTGCTCCCGTCCTGATACTTGTTCTTGTAGTCAAAAAATCCCGTCTTCGGCTTTATCTCAATTGGCGGCAGCGCCTCTCCCGCGAGCACGCCCACGTCTATCTCCCTGCCCTTTATGTACCGCTCCACCAAGAGCTCGTCGGCGTACTCAAAGCCCAGCCAGAGCGCGTCGGCGTACTCCTGCTCGGAGTGGGCGATGCTGGTCCCCACCGAGGAGCCGCCGGAGCGCGGCTTTACAACGCAGGGCAAAAACGGCGCCGGGGCGTGGGCATTGGAGCGGCGGATGATGACCCCCTCCGCCACGCGTATCCCCGCCGCGGACATGAGCTTCTTCGCCGTCTCCTTGTCCATGGCAATGGCTGAGCCCAGGTGCCCGGAGCCGGTGTACCTTATCCCCTCGATGTCAAAGAGCGCCTGGAGCCTCCCGTCCTCCCCGTCGGAGCCGTGGAGCCCCAGGAAAACCATGTCCGCGGCGCGGCACACCTCGATGAGGTTGTCACCCACGCGGCTGGAGTTATTTTGCCTTCTCGCGGCCTTTACCGCCTCCAGATCCGGCACGCTGTCGGAGATCTCCGCCGCGCCGCCGCCGGCGGGACGGTCAAATATCTCCTTAGGGTCTGAATAGGCGGGACCCACATATCCAAAAAACGAGTCTATCAGCACGACCCGGTGCCCGCTTTCCCTGAGAGCCCCGGCGATCAAAGCCCCGCTTTTCAGCGACACGTCCCTCTCCGTAGAAAGCCCTCCGCAAAGCACAACAATGTCCATAAAACGCCTCCGGTAAAAGAAATATTTTCACACATAAATTATACACCCATTTACCAAACTATACAACAAAAAAATCTACCCGAAAAATAATACTACCGTTCCTGTATAAGTATGGTATAATATCCGCAAAGCAGATATTATACATGATTAAGTATCCCAATTCGACTTTGTGTTGCCGGCAAAAAAGAAGTGTTCTCAACTTATACGGGGGTTGCGCTTATATGGAAATAAGGCAAGAACGGGCAGACGATTATAATGCAGTCTTTCAGGTCATAGCAGAAGCATTTTCTCACGCTGAACATAGCGACGGAAACGAGCAGGAGCTTGTGAAAGCGTTGAGGGCCGCTCCGTCCTTTATTCCGGAGCTCTCCCTTGTGGCAGTGGAAGATGACAAAATTGTGGGTCATATCCTCTTTACCAAAATCACCATAGGAGAATACACCGAACTTGCCCTCGCGCCCCTTTCTGTTCTTCCGGCATATCAGCGGAGAGGGATCGGGCTTGCGCTTATCCGTGAGGGACACCGTATTGCCAAACAGTTGGGGTATGATTACTCGGTGGTACTGGGTTCCCCGGCATATTATCCGCGTGCCGGCTATCTTCCGGCGAGCCTATACGGAATAGAATCACCGTTTGAGGTGCGGGACGAATACTTCATGGCATTCAAATTGCAGGACGGCGCGCCGCAAGTTAAAGGCATGGTCAAATATGACCCGGCGTTTGAAATTGATTGACACTTTTCCGTATGTCGAGGAATTGGGAGTAATAAACAAAAAACCGCCCGACGGCGGCAAATACATCAAAAGGAGGAGAGAATCATGAAAAAGACGACCCTAACCGCCATTTTATGCCTCCTGGCGGCGCTGCTGGCGGTCGCCCTGGCCGGATGCTCCTCCCCCGGGGACGCGCCGGAGGGTCCTGAGCCCCCCGACCCGGACCCCGGCATCCAGACCCCCACTGACCCTGATCCGAGCCCTGAGCCTGAACCGGACCCTGACCCGGAACCGGAGCCAGAGCCCGAACCTGACTCGGAACCTGAACCTGAACCCGAACCCGAACCGGAACCGGAACCCAACCCTTCTCCCCTACTGACGCCCGCAACGGACGTGCCGCCCTACAGCGGCAAGTTCGTGCCGGAGGAGTACGCCCTCTACCTTGAAAACGCCCTGGGGCGGCGCATCGCCCTTTGGTCCCGCTTCCCCTTCAGCCCGGTGTTCATCTATTTCCCGGAGATCGACCCGGAGACGGCGGAGTGGACCGTCTATATCGCTGAGCCTAATTCCATGAACATGGACAACCTGGAGGCCGATAATCTCGTCCCCCTTGCCCAAACCTTGACCCTGCCGGAGGACGTCGAATTTACCTCCGCCGTCCCCGTCTACGCCAGAGGCGGAGGCGGCAGCGGCGAGCTGGAGGTCATCGTGGAGCTGCACGGCGAGTCCGTGACCTACGTCACCTGGAACAACTTCACCTACACCGGCCCCGACGACGCCCTGGTCCTCGTCTACAACGGCCCCATGGAGGACTGGTATCTCCGGGAGCTTGCCGAATACGCCCCGGAGGTGGACTGGGTCCTCGATTGACCCCCTTACGGGCGCCTTTTTGCCAATAATTTAACTGTTGTAACCACCGCCGCCGCGGTCAGAAGGTCGCATCCCAAGTTATCCAGCGCCATCGCTGGGGTCAGCAGGGCATAGGTCCACGCGCCGGGACCTGCCGTTACCAGCGCCGGAAGGACCAGCCTGCCAATTATCTGCGCCAGCGCGATGCGGGCCGCCCACAAAACCGCCGCCGTCAAAATGTTTTTCCATGTTCTGGGAAACGGCGTCCCCCGGAAGGACCACAGCGTCCACCCCGTCATGACCAGCAGCGCCGCCAGAATCGCGCCCGAGATGATGAGCTGCCACGTCATCTCGCTCAGCGGGAGCACGTTGGCGTACCAGGGCAGTAATGGCGTCAAAACCAGGGTGGAGCTGACCCCGAAGAGCGCCGAAAGGCTCACATGCAGGAATATGTACACCGCCCACGCGCTCCACATCCCCGGCCTCTTGGGGCACTTGAGGAATATGGTCCCGCAGGTGAAAAACGCCAACGACAGAAAAAGCCCCGTCCCAAAGCCGCCCAGCAGGGTGAGCGCCACCAATATGAGCCCGCCCATGGTCAAAAGCACCGCCCCCGCCACGCGCTTTCCCGTCCAATACGGCTGGGAGGGCGCCGGCTCAGGTGCTTCGGCGCCGGCTGAGATTTCCGCGACGGGACCGGCAACCTCTTCCTCCGGCTCCGTGCCGCTTTTCTCCGGCGTTATGCCCCGCACCAGCTCGTCCAGCGTCACGTCGAATAGCTCCGAGAGCTTCACCAGCTTCTCCAGCTCCGGCACGGAGGCGTCCGTCTCCCACTTGCTCACCGACTGGCGCGACACCTCCAGCCTCTCCGCCAGGGCGTCCTGCGACATCCCCGCCTTCGCCCTCAATTGGCTTATCCTCTCTCCAAGGCTCATTTCAAGCCCCCCTTTCTCCGCTTATTATATCAAGCAAGCGCCGGTTTGTCTGCAAACCGGCGCTTTGAAATTCCGCAACCACCGGTTGCGCCCCCCCGAAAAACCGCGATTTTTCGGGGGGCGTAGAAAAAAATTTCGTTTTACTTAAAAATAATGCTTGACATTTGCTTAGTCTTGTGGTATAATGCCCGTATAGTGAAGCTTCTGATTACTTCGCCCGCGTGTCGCAGTATATGCAGCGGTACACGCGCCTGTCGGGGTCGGTGAGCTTGAAGATGTGCTCAAGCTCCTGCTCGCGGCTTGTGATGCACCGGGGGTTCTTGCAGCGTATGACGCCCCTGATGGTCTCCGGCAGGGCTGGGTGGGTCTTTGAAACGCGTTCGCCGTTTTTGATGATGTTCACGGTGATGTGGGGGTCTATATAGCCGAGAAGATCAAGGTTGAGGTCTATTACCTCGTTTATTTTGAGTATGTCCTTCTTGCCCCTCTTGCCGCTGGGCGCGTTCATGATGATGGCGACCTCGCAGGACAGCTCATCCAGCCGAAGATAGCGGTACAGCTCCATGCCACGCCCCGCGGGGATGTGGTCGATAACTATGCCGTCAACGATGGTTCCGATTAGCATTTCACTCCACCTCCAGAAGCTTCATTATAAGCGCCATGCGGATATATTTCCCGTTGAGCACCTGCCGGAAGTAGCAGGCGCGGGGGTCCCGGTCTATGGCGACGGAGATCTCATTCACCCTGGGGAGGGGGTGGAGTATGGACAGATCCGGCTTTGCGTCGGTGAGCTTGTCCGGCGTCAGGATATATGTGTCCTTGAGCCGCACGTAGTCCGCCTCGCTTATGAACCGCTCCCGCTGGACCCTGGTCATGTACAGCACGTCCAGCTCTGGCATTGCCTCCTGCAGCGACTCCGTCTCCCGGTATTTCACCCCGGATGCCTTTAGAATATCCGTGCGCACATGCTCCGGCACCCTCAGCTCCTCCGGAGAGATGAGCACAAAATCCACGCCCTCGTAGCGGCTCATCGCCCCTAAGAGGCTGTGGACGGTGCGCCCGAATTTCAGGTCCCCGCAGCAGCCCACGGTCATATTGCCCAGCCGCCCCTTCTCACGCTTTATTGTGAGCAGATCCGTCAGCGTCTGGGTTGGATGATTGTGCCCTCCGTCGCCCGCGTTTATCACGGGAATGGAGGCGTTCATAGCGGCGACCAGCGGCGCGCCCTCCATGGGGTGGCGCATGGCGATTATGTCCGCGAAGCAGCTCACGACCCTCGCGGTATCGGCGACGCTCTCCCCCTTGGAGGCGGAGCTGGACTGCGCCTCGGAAAAGCCTATGACCGAGCCTCCCAGCTCTATCATCGCCGATTCAAAGCTGAGCCTTGTGCGCGTGGAGGGCTCGTAAAAGAGCGTGGCAAGCTTTTTCCGCCTGCATTTTTCCGCGTATTTGTCGGGGTCCGCTATTATGTCCTCGGCCTTTGCGATGAGGTCGTCGATCTCCTCCACGGAAAGGTCCGCGATATCTATAAGATTTCTCATCTTTTCGCTCCGTTCACCGCGAGGTAGTCCCGGATACGCTTTACGTTTTCGGCGTTCTCCGGCTTCTCCTCCAGATACTCTATGATGTCGTATACGTCCACCACGGAGTACACCGGGAAGCCGAACTCCTCCTCTATCTCCTCCATGGCGCCCTTGTCGGTCTTGCCCTTTTCGCCCCGGTTGACCATGATGAAGCACGCGGCAACCTTAACTCCGTCGAGCCCTGAGAGTATCTCCATGCTCTCGCGTATGGCTGTGCCGGCGGTGATCACGTCCTCGGTGATGACAAGCTCCTCGCCGGGCTGGGGCTTCCAGCCCACGATAACGCCGCCCTCGCCGTGGTCCTTGGCCTCCTTGCGGTTGAAGCAGAAGGGCACGTCCACCCCCTGCCTTGCCAGCGCCGCCGCCGCGGACACGGCGATGGGTATGCCCTTGTAGGCCGGCCCAAAGAGCACGGTCCGCCTCTTTCCCAGGTGCTCCAAATACGCCCTGGCGTAAAACTCCCCCAGCCGCATTATCTGCTCCCCGGTCTTGATATCCCCGGCGTTGATGAAGTAGGGTATCTTCCGTCCGGATTTCGCCGTGAAGTCCCCAAACTTCAGCACCCCCGCCGACTCTAAAAATTCGATAAATTCGTGCTTATAGCTCTCCATTATGTCTATCCTCCTGTGAAATATTTGCTATTTTATAAGCTTGTCCAGCTCCGCCCTGAGCCTTTGCTTCATGTCCTCCAGCTCCCCCGGCGCGGGGCGGCTGTCGTCCGCGTACATCTTCTCCATGGGGTACCACCAGACGGGGCCACGACCGTTGTTGCCGTAATTTTCAATGTCCCCGGACCTGCGTGGGAACAGGTGCCAGTGCAGGTGCGCGTCGCCGTTTCCCAAAAGCTCGCAGTTCATCTTCTCCGCCCCAAAGGCGCGGGAGACGGCCTGGGTCACCAGGGTCATCTCCTCCATGAATTTGGCCCGCTCCTCCGGCTCTAAATGGAAGAGCTCCGTTTTCCCCTCATGGTGCTTGTAGAGGAAGAGCGTATACCCCCAAAAGTGCTGGTTGTCCCCCAGCACCACATAGCCCGTCTCCAACTCCCAAACAAAATAGGGGTTGGCGCCGCGTTTGATCTGCTCGATCCGGTCACAAATGAAGCACACGGCTTACCCTCCTATGGTAAAAGAATTTTCTCCAGCTCCGATAAATCCGCCGCCAGGTATTTTGCTCCCGCCGTTTCCAGCTCCTCTCTGGTGCCGTAGCCCCAGAGGACGCCTGCGGTGTCGATGCCGTTTTGGCGCGCGCCCTCCACGTCGTGGCGGCGGTCGCCCACCATTACGGCGCGGGTCTTATCCCGTATGCCCGCTAAGGCGGCGGCGCGGGCGACGATGGCGGATTTTGCCGCCATTCGCTCGTCCATTGGCGCGCCGCACAGACAGGTGAAGTATTTTGTGAGGTCAAACCTCTCCATGATTCGCACGGCGAATTCCTCCGGCTTGGAGGTCGCCAAAATCAGCCTCACTCCGGCGCTTTGAAGGCGCTCAAGTGTTTTCTCAATGCCCGGATACGGCGCGTTTTCCAGCCAGCCACGGGGCTCGAAGTACTCCCGGAAGGCGGCGACCGCCTCGTCCATCCGCTCCTCGGATATGCCGTATTGGGCGAAGGACTCCGGCAGCGGCGGGCCGATGAAATGGGTCAGCCCCTCCGGGTCCGCCTCGATGCCGAAATGCCGGAGGGCGTGGGCGGCGGACCTTGTTATGCCCTCTTTAGGGTCCGTGAGGGTGCCGTCCAGGTCAAAAAGGGCGAAGTCAAAGCCCATCAGCCCACAAACTCCCTGACGCACCGAAGGTACGCCTCCTCCGGGTCGGCGGCGGCGGTGATGGGCCTGCCCACCACGATGTAGTCTGAGCCTATTTTCCTTGCCTCGGCGGGGGTCATGACCCTCTTTTGGTCCCCCGCGTCCCCGTCGGCAAAGCGCACGCCGGGGGTGACGGTGACAAAGCCCGCGCCGCAGGCCTCGTGGACCACTCTCGCCTCCAGAGGCGAGCACACAACCCCGTCAAGTCCGGCGGAGGCGGCGTTTTTGGCATAGCGGATAACCGTATTCGGAAGCTCGCCGCCGATGCCCAGCTCGCCCGACATGACCTCCTGGGATATGCTGGTGAGCATGGTCACGGCGATGAGCATGGGGCGCGTCCCGTCGGGACGGGTGAGCCCCTCAATGGCGTACTTCATCATCTCCACCCCTCCGCCGGCGTGGAGGTTGGTCATGTCCACGTCCAGGCGCGAGAGCACCGCCATGGCCTTTTTCACGGTGTTGGGAATGTCGTGGAGCTTGAGATCCAGGAAAATTTTGTGTCCCCGCTCCTTGATTTTCCTCACTATCTCCGGTCCCTCGGCGTAGTAAAGCTCCATGCCTATCTTGACAAACGGGCGCGCGGAGCCGAATTTGTCAAGAAACTCAAGTGTCTTTCCGGCGCTTGCGAAATCGCACGCCACTATAACGTCCTTACCCATTGTGCGCTCCTCCGATTATATCAGTAAGATTTTCAATGTTCAGCCGCTCCATCACGTGGGGCAGCTCCTCCACTATTTTCTTTGAGGCCAGGGGGTCCACAAGGTTTGCCGCCCCCACCTCCACCGCCGTGGCTCCCGCCAGCATCATCTCTATGACGTCATCGGCGGTTGTGACGCCCCCCATGCCGATGATGGGTATTTTCACGGCGTTGTACACCTGCCACACCATTCTCAGCGCCACGGGGAATACCGCGGGGCCGGAGAGCCCGCCGGTGGTGTTTTTTATCACCGGCGCGCGGCGCTTGAGGTCGATCCTCATGCCCATAAGGGTATTTATAAGGCTTATCCCGTCCGCCCCCGCGTCCTCGCAGGCGCGGGCTATGGCGGCGATGTCCGTGACGTTGGGGGAGAGCTTCATGTAAACAGGCTTTGTGGTCACCGCCTTCACCGCCCTTGTGACTTCGGCGGCGCTCTCCGGGGAGGTGCCGAAGCTCATGCCGCCGCAGTGGACGTTGGGGCAGGAGATGTTGACCTCGATTATCCCCACGCCCTCCTCCCTGTCGATACGCCCACAGCACTCGGCGTACTCCTCAACGGAGAAGCCGGAGATGTTTGCGACCACCGGCTTATGAAAGACCCGTCGTAATTTTGGAAGCTCTTCACCGATGACCTTGTCAATTCCGGGATTTTGGAGCCCCACGGCGTTGAGCATACCTGAGGCCGTCTCCGCTATCCTGGGCGGGGGATTTCCGAACCGGGGCTCGCGGGTGGTGCCCTTGAAGGAGAAGGAGCCCAGGCAGTTGATGTCGTAGATTTCGGCAAACTCATACCCGTACCCAAATGTCCCGCTGGCGGGGATAACGGGGTTGTCCAAAGTGAGCCCTGAGAGCGTCACCTGAGTATTCACCATACTATCTCCTCCTTTGTTAGCACCGGCCCGTCCTTGCAGACGCGCTTGTTCCCGTATTTTGTCCGGCAGGTGCACCCCATGCAGGCGCCGAAGCCGCAGCCCATCCGTTCCTCGAAGGAGAACTGCCCGGAGGTGACGGACTTTCCGTACACCGCCCTCAGCATGGGCTCCGGTCCGCAGGTGTAAAAATATGTGTACCGCACCCTGTCCATGGCGTCGGTGACAAAGCCCCTTATGCCGTATGACCCGTCGGCTGTGGTGACGTATGTGTCCGAAATAAGCGCCTTGAACTCGTCCTCGTAAAATACCTCGCCGGCGGAGTTGAAGCCCAGTATGACGGTGGGCATTTTTCCCTCAGAGATCAGCGCTTTTGCCAAAGCGTACATCGGCGGCACACCGGCGCCGCCTCCTATGAGCAGGGGTCTCTCCCCCGACGGGGCGGTGTCGTAGCCGTTTCCGAGGCCCGTCAAAAGGTCCAGCCTCGCCCCCTGCGTGAGGGACGACATGTATTCCGTCCCGTGCCCCACGACCTTGTAAATGAGCGTCAGCGAGCCCTCGGAGTAGTCGCACACGGAGATGGGGCGGCGCAGGTAAAAGCCGTCCAGCCTTATATTCACAAACTGCCCTGGCGCTATACCCGAAGTGTCGCCGGAGAGCGTCATCTCAAAGGTGTTTTTGGCGATCTCCCTGTTGGAGCGCAGGGTAAAAACCTCATTTCTCATCGGTGTCCCTCCAGACGATATTTCCGTTTGCCACGGTCATCAGGCACCTTCCCCGCACGCGCCAGCCCTCAAAGGGGGTGGACCGCCCCATGGATTTAAATTCCGAGGGGTCAATGACAAATTCCCTGTCCAGGTCGAAAACGGCGATGTTTGCCGGCTCCCCCAGCTCGATCCTCCCGCCGGGGAGCTTGAAGCGGCGGGCGGGGGCGGCGCTCATGAGCTCAGTAAGGCGCTCAAGGGAGGTTATATTTCCCAGGACCAGCTTTGTATAGAGCACCGGGAAGGCGCACTCCAGACCCACGATCCCGTTGAGGCTCCCGGCAAGCCCGCCGGACTTCTCCTCGCGGGAGTGGGGGGCGTGGTCCGTGGCTATCATGTCCAGCGTCCCGTCGCACAGCGCCTCAATGAGCGCGTCCCGGTCATCGGCGGACCTTATGGGCGGGTTCATTCTGAATCGCCCGTCGTCGCGAAGGTCGCCGTCGGTCAGCGTCAGGTAGTGGGGCGCCGTCTCGCAGGTGACGTCCAGCCCCTCGAATTTGGCAAGGCGTATGAGCCCTACGGACTCCTTTGTGGACACGTGGCAGACGTGGTAGGCGCAGCCCGTCTCCCGCACCAGCTCCAGGTCCCGCTCCACCTGCCGCCACTCGCTCTCCGGGTCGTTGCCCACAAGTCCGTGGGCGCGGGCGTAGGCACATTCGTTCACCGACCAGCCCTTTCTGAGAAGGCTCTCGTCCTCGGCGTGGGCGACGATGGGCTTTCCCAGGTCGCGGGCAAGCCCCATGGCACGGCGCATAAGGCTCTCGGACTGGACACCGCGTCCGTCGTCGGAAAAGCCCGCCACATAGGGCGCCGTCTCCTCCATGTCCGCAAGCTCCGCGCCCCGCTCGCCCCTTGTAATGGCTCCGTAGGGACGGACCGTCACGGCGGCGTCCCGGCTTATGATGTCCAGCTGTTTTTTGAGGCTGGGGAGCGTGTCCGGCACGGGTTTTAGGTTGGGCATGGAGCAGACGGCGGTATAGCCGCCCCGCGCCGCGGCGAGAGTGCCGGTGCGCACCGTCTCCTTGTACTCAAAGCCCGGCTCCCTGAGGTGTACGTGGGGGTCGATGAGCCCCGGCAGGGCGTGGGCGCCGTTAAAATCAAAAACGGCAGCGTCACCGCCAACTAAGAGCCCCTGCCCCATGGCGGCAACGTTGCCATCGACGATCAAGATGTCCGCCTTCTGAAAGGCGTTTTGGTAAAATACGTTGAGATTTTTCAGAAGAAATTTCATAAAGCCTCCGTTCTGAGGTGGGAGATAGGTGAAGGGCAGTCGTGGAATGCCCTCCCCCCGTAGGGGGAAGGCACATTTTAACTGTGGCGGTCCTTAATTACCGAAAACGCCTCGTCAGCCACCTCCAGCGTGTCCTCGATGTCCTCGTCGGTGAGGCTGGCGTTGATGAAGTGGTTGTGGTGGTTGGTGAAAAAGACGCCGCGCTTGACGCACTCGGCTATCCACTCCTGGTGGAGCATGAGGGTGGGGTCGTCGGCGATGCGCAGATAGAATAGGCTGGGTACGCCGGAGACGTGCAGGTCGTAGCCGTATTTCAGCGCCGTGGCGATGAGCCCGTTTTTCAGCTTTGTGCCCTGGTCGATGAGGAGCTGCGGGCAATTGAGGCGCTTCATCTTCTGTATGCAGGCTATCCCCGCGGCGAATGGCACGGCGCTCATCCAGTAGGAGCCCGTGAAGCTCAAAGATGACACGGCGTTTTTCAAAAACTCCTGTCCGCACAGCGCCGAGACGTTGTAGCCGTTGGCAAGGGCCTTGCAGAAGCAGATGAGGTCCGCCTTGAAGCCGAAATAGTGGTCGGAGCCCGCGATGTCAAGCCGGAAGCCGGCGCGCACGTCGTCGATTATCAGCACTGTCCCTGTGTCGTCGCAGAGCTTGCGCACCTTCTGCCAGAAGCCCTTGGCGGGAAGCTCGTTGTCCGCGAAGTTGCCGTGCATGTAGGGCTGGGCGATGACACAGGCGATCTCGCCCTTGTTCTGCTCGAAAACCTCAGCAAGGCCGTCAAAGTCGTTCCAGGTGACGTAGAGGTTGTTGGCCACGTCCTCCTCCAAAATCCCGGCGTAGTCTATCTTCTGGGTCCAGGGGGAGACGCCGTGGTAGTAGCCCTTGAAGAAGACTATCTTCTTCCTGTGGGTGTAGGCGCGGGCGGTCATCACGGCGCATGTGGTGACATCGTTGCCGTTCTTGGCGAAAAACGCCCAGTCGGCGCAGTTGACAGTCTCCACCAGGAGATCCGCGAAGTCTATCATCACGGGGTTGGGGAGGGTGGTGCAGTCGGAGATCGCCCGCTGCCTCGCCGCCGCCTCGTCCACGTCCGGGTCGTTGTAGCCCAAAACGTTGGGGCCGTATGCCGCCATGTAGTCGATGAACTTGTTGCCGTCCAGGTCCCAGAGGTAGCTGCCCTGGGCGCGGGAGGAGTAGAGGGGGAACGCCTCCACGGGGATGTAGCACCCCTCGGCGGGTCCCTGGTGGCCGTAGATGCCGGAGGGGATCAGTTTGCAGGCGCGCTCAAAGGCGGCGCGGGACTTGGGATATTCGTAAACCTTTTTCATACTCTCACCTCACGCCAGATACATGGACACCCGGTCCAGAATCCTGTTCACATTGTCCACCATGGAGATCATTCCGCTCATGCGCACAAGCCCCTGCCCGACGCACACGACGCCGTTTACCTTCCCGTCAAAGAGGTCCCTGGCGGCGCGCATGGAGGTGAACACCATGCAGCTCGTGGGCGTCTCGGTGGGGGTGTGGACGGCCGTCAGGACGTGCTCGCGGGCGTGTATGTACCCCTCAGGACCGCCCTCTATGGCAAGGCGCACGTCGCCGTCCACGATGTAGGAGGCGGAGGCCCTGCCCACCTTGTCCTCGTCGCCGATCTGGGCGATGGCGTCAAGTATGAGGTGGAACATGATGGTGGTGCTTATCTCGAAAAACTGCGGGTCCTCCAGGGCACCCTCCGCCGGGCGCAGGTACTCGGTGAGCTTGTCCGTGAGCTTTGTGAACTCGTGGAGCAGAAAGCCTATCTTGGTGAAGCCCTTTGAGGGGATCGGGGTGACGGTGCCGTCAATGAGACCGTTGAATTTTTTGCAGGAGGAGAAGGGGAGCTTTATGTCGCACCTTTCAATACCCGGCGTCACCGTACACGCCCCGCCGGAGAAGCGTATCGTGCCCTCAGGCCCGTCCTTGACGGAGATCCCGATGGAGATCTCCTTGCCCTCGATGAGCTTTTTGCACTCCCCGTCCAGCTCGCACAGCTTCGCAAGCCCACCAAGGACCGCGTGGAGATTTATAAACGCCAGTGTCCGCTCGTCCATAAGACCGCCTCCGTTTCTAATTAGCGTAATTGAAGATATTATAAATCAATAACGCCGTTAATTCAAGTCCCGCAGCCGGAAAATCCCCCGTCAAAGAGCACAAAAAACGGCGGACCGAAAGGTCCGCCGCAGCGTGGTGTTTTTTAGTCGTCTCTGTCTTTTTCGTGCTCAAGAATTGAGCCGGTGGAGGCGTCTATTTTGTACTCGTACTCGTAGCCGTTGGATTTGAATTCCACCTCGTACACAAGCCTTCCGTCGTCGTAGTCGCGCTCGCACTTCACCCTTGTCGCCTGCCCCTCGGTGATGCCGGCGTGGGTGAAGGCGGCGGATTTGGCGGCGTCGGCGCCAATGTCGGAGGTCTGTGTAGCGGTCCCGGTGGAGTGGTGGTCGTCACCGTGGTGAAGGTCAATAAGCTCCGTCTCGAACTTTATGACCTCCCCGGTGGCGGCGTCCACGGTCATGTCGTACTCGGTGGAGCCGGAGTAAAGCTCGATCTCGTACTCAAGCCGCCCGTCGTCGTACTCTCTCTGGCACTTGAGCCATACCGCGTCTGAGGCGGAGACGCCCGCCTTCTTGAGGGCCGCCTCCTTCGCGGCGTCAGCACCGATGTCGCCGTTGGGGGCGGTGGCGGAGCCTGTGCCGGGTGTGCCCGTGTTACCGGGCGTTGCCGGTGGAAGCTGGCAGTCGGGCTCGGCGGGCTTGACGTAGCGGGTGTCCTCCCGCCTGACGGTGCCGGTGGAGGCGTCCACGTCGTAGTCGAACTCGTAGCCGGAGCACCAGAACTCCACGTCGTAGTCGTTGTCCTCCCGGTCATACTCCACGCTCTTGCCCGCGATTTCCTGCCCCGCCAGCTCCGGGTGCTTTTCGCCGAAATACGCAAGCGCCGCGTTCAGGGCGTCGTCGGAGGATACGGCTGTGGCTGTCCCCGCGCCTGTGCCGGAGGGGGCGGGCTGCTCCCGGGAGGTGATGTCGGGCTGACCGCTGATTATCTCGCCGGTGAAGGCGTCCACCATGTACTCGTACTCTCTGCCGTTCCAGAAGATGTCCACCTCGTAGTTGGGCACCACGTCGTCAAGCTCCGGGTCCACGAAGCCGGTGGGGGAGTCCAGCTCCAAAACGCCGGCGTACTCCCCCGCTATGCGGGAGGCCTCGCTTTTGCCGATGGGCATGGCGGGGGCGCCGAGCCTTATGAGGTCGCGGAGCTCCTCAACTGTGAGTTGGGCGAGCCTGTCGAACTCAAGGGAGGGGTTCAGGGCGATGACCTGGTTTATATACGCCGCCTTGCCGGAGGAGATGTTGTTCTGCTGTGCCTGTTTGTTGAGGTCCGCGTCCACGGTCATGCTCTGGCTCAAAACGCCGGCGGAGCTGGAGGCGGTTTGCAAAACGCCGTCCACCTCTGCCACAAGCTTCGCCTGGAGGCTCGCGCCGCGCTGGGTGTCGTTGTCCTCCACGGATATGAGTATGGCGGAGCTGAGGCTGTCAAGGTAGCCGCTCTTGACGATTGCGCCCACGATGGCGTTCACCGCCACGCTGACCTTGGCGCCCTCCAGATCGGCGCCGCCGCCCATGGAGGCGAGGATGTCCTGTCCCTCGGCGTTGAGGCCCCTGCAGGAGAGGACCTTTTCGTTTCTGTTGACTCTGAGCTCTATGCTGGGGTTCACGTCCAGCGACACGACTGTCGCCACGGAGTAATTTTGTCCGTAGTAGAAGCCGCCCGCCCCTGCCACGAGCACAAGCGCCAGGCACGCGGCGACTATACCTATCCAACGGTTCCTTCTCTTACCTGTCTTTTCCACAATATTCACGGCTCCTTTCCGGTCGTCTATCTCCGAGAGGAGCTTCGCCAAGCCGTCGGGCGCTGTGTTTTCCACGGCCTTGCGGATTTTCAGCTCAATTTCCCTGTCGGTCACGCGGCTCACTCTCCTTCCATTATCCCGCGCAGCTTTTCAATCGCGCGGCGGTATTTTGACAGGACCGTGCCCAGGGGCAGGTCAAGGAGCTTTGCTATTTCCCGGTGCTTCATCCCTGAGACGGCGTGGAGCACCACTATCTGCCGCTCGTCGGGTTTGAGCTTCCCCAGCGCCGTTTGAAGGACCTCCCTGTCCTCCGCCGAGGCGTCGGACCGGGCGGGTATCGCCGCCCACTCCTCGTCGGTGAGGGTGGCACCGCGCTTTTCCCTGCGAAGCTCCATGAGACAGAGATTGCGGGTGACGGTGAGAATCCACGCCATGGGCGTGCCCCGCGGGCGGTAGCTTGAGGCGTAGTCCCATATCCTGAGGAACGCGTCGTGACAAAGCTCCTCGCTCCGTCCGGCGTCGCCCGTCACGGTCAGCGCCGTCGCGTAGACCGCCGCGCGTGTGCGCCCGTAGAGCCGGGAAAACGCGTCCCTGTCTCCCTTTGCCGTCAGCTCCAGCAGCCGCTCGAGTTCAGCCGCGGGAGCCTCAGGCTCGATTGTCTCTTCCATGGTTTTCACTCCTGTCGATTAAGTAATGCGCTGAGGGGGGTATTTTATTGCAAGGCAATAAAGGAAACTTTTGAAAAAATTTTTCGGCAGGGCTGCCGAAGGGGGGCTCCTGAGCCGCGGGGCTTTTTGTAAGGTGTCCGCCCTTATGGGGCGGGGGATTTTCTTTCCTCTCTTTTGGTTTCGCCAAAAGAGAGGAAAGAAACAAAGGAGAGAAAAGCGAGTCAAGGGGGATTTCGATTTTCCCCCTTGACAATCCCCTTTTAAAAACGACCACACAGGGGGCCGCGGGCCCCCTATGTGGAGAACCCCGGTGGGGAGCAACGCCGGTAGTGTTGCGACGTTGGGACGGGAACGGAAGTTTTCCGCTTGCGGAAAACTTCCTGAGCCTCTGCCGCTAAAGCGGCTGTCCCCGTGGGGACCTTTTGAATGGTTGCGGCTGCGCCGCAATTGAACGCTTCGCTTACAGCTCCGCAGCGCCCAATGGCGAAGCCGAGGGCGCGGATGTAGAAGTAGGGCGTAAAACTACCACCGCGGCAGCTGACGCTGTGTAGGAGCTGTGCTGAAAGCTTTTGCCCGACAACAGAGCCAAAGCGCGGCGATGTTAAAGGGTAGTGCGTTCTGATTACCCGACCACGTTAAGCGGCTAAGCGTGTTCGGAGACTGTGCAATTCGGCTTACGGGAACCCGCGCGTCGTCCCTTCTGCCCGTGCGGAAAAGCTTTAGACCGCGGGAGCCGTCGTGAGACTATACGGTAGGGCGTAACAAGTTTTTGCCGACCCCAAAATAAAAAATTCTTTTTCTCTCTTTTGCTTCTTTTTCTCATCTTTTTCTCATTTCGGAGAAAAAGATGAGAAAAGAAGAACCCCCCGCCATATAATGGCGGCAGCTTGTCAAAAAACCACCTCACGCCCAGCGTAAGTGTGCGTATGGGTGGCTAAAAATGGCAAATATGGTAGTA
>CANPYX010000034.1 GCA_947588955.1 uncultured Oscillospiraceae bacterium
CAAAAAAAGAAGAGAGTTACCAGGGGGTTCCTTGGTAACTCTCTTCCCTTTTTATGGGGCTTTTTTCACAGCCCCTTATTATTTATTTTTTTCTGCCGAACTTTCTGGGCTTGCCGGCGGAGCCGCCTAGGGTTTCGTCAAGCTTTTTGACCAGCTCGCGCTGTTCGGAGGTGAGGCTCTTGGGGATCGTCACGGAGACGGTGACGTACTGGTCGCCTCTGCCGGAGGAGCGGAAGTAGGGGATGCCCTTGCCGCGCAGCCGGAAGGTCTCGCCGTGCTGGGTGCCCTCGGGTATCGCGAATTTGACCTTGCCGTCCAGGGTGGGGACGTCTATCTCCGCGCCAAGCATGGCCTGGGTCACGGTGATGGGTATCTCGCACAGGACGCTGGTGCCCTCGCGCTCGAAGAACTCGTGGGGGCGGATGGAGACGGTGATGAGAAGGTCGCCCGCCGGCCCCCCGTTGTACCCCGCGCTGCCCTGACCGGAGAGGGCGATGGTCACGTTGTTCTGGATTCCAGCGTCTATGTGTACGTTGACGGTCTTCTGCCGCCGCACTCTGCCCTGGCCCTTGCACTTGGGGCAGGGGTCATGTATTATCTTGCCGCGTCCGCGGCATTTGGGGCACTCGCCCTGGGACTGCATCACGCCGAAGGGGGTGCGCTGGGTGGTGGTGACCACGCCGGAGCCGTGGCAGTCCGGGCAGGTCTCCGGGGCGGAGCCGCCGGCGCAGCCGGTGCCGTGGCAGTCGTCGCACAGCTCCACGCGGCTGACGTTCAGCGTCTTGTCACAGCCGAATGCCGCCTCCTCGAAGCTCAGGGATATGCCCATACGCACGTCGTCGCCCTTGCGGGGGCCGTTGCGGGTGCGGGAGCGGCCTCCGCCGAAGCCTCCGAAGCCGCCGCCGAAGATGTTGCTGAAAAGGTCGTCAAGTCCTCCGAAGCCCGTGAAGTCAAAGCCTCCGCCGCCCGCGCCGCCGGCGCCGTAGCTGGGGTCCACGCCGGCAAAGCCGAACTGGTCGTACTTTGCCCGCTTGTCCTTGTCGGAGAGTATCTCGTAGGCCTCGCCGGCCTCCTTCATCCGCTTCTCGCACTCCTTGTCGCCGGGGTGCAGGTCCGGGTGGTTCTCCTTGGCGATCTTGTAAAACGCCTTTTTCAGGTCCGCGTCCGTTGCCGTCTTGGGAACGCCGAGGACCTCATAATAATCTCGCTTATCCGCCATACGTCGTCGCGGAAGCCGCTTCCCTCGCCGCGCCGCTTGCGGCACGGCGAGGGCTCAGGCTTCGCTCCTCCTTTCCGTCCCGAACCCGCTGCGCTGGGCTTCGGGCCGGTAAATCACAAGGTGGCGGAGCCGCTTATGCGGCTCCGCATGAAATTTTATTTCTTGTCGTCGTCCTCGACGGTGTAGTCGGCGTCGTAGTACTGCTGTCCGTCGTTGGCGTTGGGGTTGCCCTGGTTGGGGTCATAGCCCTGAGCGCCGGGGTTGAAGCCCTGGCCCTGGGGATTTGCCTGGGAATAGAGCTTCTCGGAGACCTTGTAGAACGCCTGGGTGAGGGCCTCGGTAGCGGACTTGATGGCGGCGGAGTCGGTGCCGGAGAGGGCGGTCTTCAAAGAGCCCAGGGCGCTCTCCACACTGCTCTTGTCGGAGGCGTCGAGCTTGTCGCCGTTCTCGGAGAGGAACTTTTCGGTCTGGTAGACCATCTGGTCGCCCTGGTTGCGGACCTCAACCTCCTCCTTGCGCTTTGCGTCCTCGGCGGCGTACTGCTCCGCCTCGCGGACGGCGCGCTCCACGTCCTCCTTGGACATGTTGGTGGAGGAGGTGATAGTGATGTGCTGTTCGCGGCCGGTGCCCAGGTCCTTGGCGGAGACATTCACGATGCCGTTGGCGTCGATGTCGAAGCTGACCTCGATCTGGGGGACGCCGCGGCGCGCCGGGGCGATGCCGTCCAGGTGGAAGCGGCCCAGGGACTTGTTGTACTGCGCCATCTCGCGCTCGCCCTGGAGGACGTTGACCTCAACGGAGGTCTGGTTGTCCGCGGCGGTGGAGAATATCTGGCTCTTGCGGGCGGGGATGGTGGTGTTGCGCTCGATGAGCTTTGTGAACACGCCGCCCAGGGTCTCGATACCCAGGGACAGGGGGGTGACGTCCAGAAGGAGTATGCCCTCCACGTCGCCGCCCAGGACGCCGCCCTGGATAGCGGCGCCGACAGCCACGCACTCGTCGGGGTTGATGCCCTTGAAGCCGTCCTTGCCGGTGAGCTTCTTTACCTCGTCCTGTACGGCGGGGATACGGCTGGAGCCGCCAACCATAAGGACCTTGGAGATGTCAGCGCCGGAGAGACCGGCGTCGGACATGGCCTGGCGCACGGGGCCGGCGGTGGCCTCCACCAGATGAGCGGTGAGCTCGTTGAATTTGGCGCGGGTGAGGGTAACGTCAAGGTGCTTGGGGCCGGTGGCGTCGGCGGTGATGTAGGGGAGGTTGATGGTGGTGCTCATCATGCCGGAGAGGTCGCACTTTGCCTTCTCAGCCGCCTCGCGGAGGCGCTGCATGGCGACGCGGTCGGAGGAGAGGTCAACGCCGTCGGACTTCTTGAAGGAGTCGATGAGGTATTTGACGACGCACTGGTCAAAGTCGTCGCCGCCAAGACGGTTGTTGCCGGCGGTGGCAAGGACCTCGATGACGCCGTCGTCGATGTTGAGGATGGAGACGTCGAAGGTGCCGCCGCCCAGGTCGTAGACCATAATCTTCTGGGACTGCTCCTTGTCCACGCCGTATGCCAGCGCCGCGGCGGTGGGCTCGTTGATTATGCGCTTTACGTCAAGGCCCGCGATCTTGCCCGCGTCCTTGGTGGCCTGGCGCTGGGAGTCGGTGAAGTAGGCGGGGACGGTGATGACCGCCTCGGTGACGGTCTGACCGAGATAGCCTTCCGCGTCGGTCTTGAGCTTCATGAGGATCATGGAGCTTATCTCCTGGGGGGTGTAGGACTTGCCGTCGATGGTGACCCGGTAGTTGGAGCCCATCTCACGCTTGATGGAGCTCACGGTCCTGTCGGGGTTGGTGATGGCCTGGCGCTTTGCCACGTGTCCCACCATGCGCTCGCCCTCCTTGGAGAACGCCACCACGGACGGGGTGGTGCGCATGCCCTCGGCGTTGGCGATGACCACGGGCTCGCCGCCCTCCATGACAGCCACGCAGCTGTTGGTAGTACCCAGATCTATACCGATTATTTTACCCATTGTTGTTTCCTCCTGTATTGAAATGTTTGAGTGTATTTTTATTTACGGACCGCACGGCGGTCGGGGAGACACGTTAATTTGCGACCTTGACCATCGAGAAGCGTATCACCTTGTCGCCCAGGGTGAAGCCCTTTTGGAATTCCTCCACGATCTCGCTTTCGCCGAGGGATTCGTCCTCCACGTGCATAACGGCGTTGTGGAGGTTGGCGTCAAACTTTTTGCCCACGGCGTCTATCTCCTTGATGCCCAGCTTTTCAAAGACTCCGCGAAGCTGGGTCATCGTCATCTCAATGCCCTTTAAAAACGCCTCGTCGCTGCAGCCTGTCTTCAACGCGCGCTCTAAGTTGTCGTAGACCGGCAGAAAGCCAATGACAGTGTCGGACTTCACCTGGCTGTAAAGCGCCTCGCGCTCCTTGGAGGAGCGTTTTCTGTAGTTTTCGTACTCGGCGTATAGCCGCATGTACTTGTCCTTTTCAGCCGCCAGAAGCTCCTCGGACGTGGGAACCTGGGGCTTTTCCTCGGAGACATTTTCATCCTTGTTCTCGGACGTCTCGGCCTCGGCGGTCTTTACCTCTTCGCTCTCGGGCGCATCGCCCTTTTTCTTAGACATCGTCGTGTCCTCCTTTTATCATCAGTTTGCCAAAGCCCGCGGGCGGGGCGGAGCCGGCGCCCAGGAGCCTTGAAAGCCCGCCGGCGATGTAGCTCAGCTTCGCCGCCACCGCGGAGTAATCCATTCTTGTGGGACCTACGACCCCGATGAGCCCACGCATACCGTCGCCGGCGTCGTAGCTTGCCAGGACGACGGAGGAGTCCCGAAGCTCCAGCGCCGCGTTTTCGGGACCTATCAGGACCTTCACGTCCCCGAAGTCCGGCGAGCCGGTGAGGGCGGAGAGGTTGTGGGGGTCGGAGAGGTAGTTGATGAGGCGGTGCGCCTTGTCCGGGTCCTGAAATTCCGGGAGCTTCAGCAGGTTCGCCTCGCCCGAAACGCTGGCCCCGGCGCCGCCGGAGGAGGTGAGCGTCTCGATGACGAATCCCGCGATGACGGAGGTGAGGCCCATGGTGTCGCCCACCGCGCGCTCGGCGGAGTTTATCATGTCGGAGGTTATCTTGTTCTCAGTAAGACCGGTGAAGCTGGCGTTAAAAACGGCGGAGAGGCGCTTTAAGGTGTTCTCCGTGAAGGAGAAGGGGAGGTGGACCAGCTTGTTTTTCACGGTGTCGCCGGTGAGCAGGAGAACTATGATAAACGAGTTGGGGTCCAGGTAGATGAGATCGAAACGCTTCACCGTGGGGCTCGCCGCCGCTGAGACGGTGAGGGCGGGGTAGCTTGTGAGCTCCGTCGCCATTCTTCCCGCGTCAGCCATGAGCTTTTCGTGGGAGCCGCCGCGGAGCTTTTCGTTTATCGCCTCCGTCTCGTCGGCGGAGAGCCGCCGCTCCCGCATGAGCTCGTTTACATAGAGCCGGTAGCCCTTTGCCGTGGGGACACGCCCAGCGGAGGTGTGGGGCTGCTCAAGGTAGCCCTCCTTGTCCAGCGCCACAAGCTCGTTGCGGATCGTGGCGGGGGAGCAGTCCAGCGCCGCACGCTGCTGTACCGTCTTGCTCCCCACGGGCTCGGCGGTGTTGATGTATTCCTCCACCACTGCGCGTAGGATCTTCTTTTTCCTCTCGGTCAGTTCCATAGGCTCACCTCTTTAGCACTCCTTAACTTCGAGTGCTAAGCATAATCTACCACCAAGGGCAGGGAATGTCAATAGGGTTAATAAAAAATTCACTCTTTTTATTATGAACAGAGAGTGATATAAATACCCCCTCCCAAATTGGGAGGGGGAAGGGGAATCATTCGTGGGACGGGAAGAGGACGCGGTTTTGCCATTCGAGGGAGGCGTTTTCCGAGGCGGAGGGGCCGAGGCTTGTGATGTAGTCGCTGTCGTAGGAGAGTATCCTGCCGGATTCGTATGCCGCCCGGTGGTAGTCGTCTATGCGGGCGTCTATGTCCACGTAGTTGAATATGAGCCACAGGACCAAAAAGGAGCTGAGGAACACGGGGAACACGTGGAAATCCGGCTTCGCCGTCTTGTACGCGGCGGCGGCGAGGGCTATGGCGATCCACGCCATGATTAGCAGGGTCATGCACCGCAGGAGGCTCAGGCCGTAGACGCCGATGTACATGAGCATACGGAAGAGGGCGGAGGCGAGTATAACGGCGGTGAGACCGATGAGGGACCAGACCAGTATGTTCAGCGCCCTTTTCCCGCGCCCGCTGGCCTTGACGCAGGCGAGGGACGCCACAAGATTTATCCCCGCCACCGCCGCCAGCTGGAAGAAGCCCTGGCGCGCGTATTGGGCGTAGCCGCCCTGCATTGCCGCCGTCCGCGCGCCGCCAAAGAGGAATATGAACTGTATGACGGCGAAAACGGCGTAGATGAGGTCAAGCACCGACAAAACGGCGATGAAGGGAAGGCAGGGGAGGGCGAGGGGCTGGCTCTCTGACGGCTCACGCTTTGGGTTTGGGCGGGCGAGGGAGTAGAGGAAGGAGAAGAGCATGAGCCCGAATACCGCCGCGCGTATCCAGCTCCACACCGCGCCGGGGCTGAGCGGGAAGTCCGCCAGCGCCTTGAGTATGCCGCCAAGGAGGCCCTTGAATACCTCATCGGCGGAGCTTAAGAGGTTCAGAATGAGGAGAAATACCGGCAGCATGACAAGGAGCGTCAGCAGGACGATCCACGCGGCCCCGGAGCTCTTTTTCGCCCTGTCGCGCCTCAGCGCCCGGAAGGGCTTTACAAAGTGGCGGAAGAGGTTGGGGAAAAAGAGGCGGAAGGTCTCGGATATGACGCCCAGCTCCAGTGCCGGAAAATCACGCCCGGCAAGAGCCAGGGCTGAGGCGGGGGTGAGGCACGCCAAAAGCGCCAGGTTTATGAAGCGCACGACATAGTCCCCGAAAAGCCCCGCGGCTATGGCGAGAAGGACGGTGCATATCACCAGGAACAGCCCTGAGCGGGAGGGGCGGAGCCTGCCGCGAAGGTATATACATTCCGCCGCCAGCGCCGCCAGCACGAAGGCCGTGGTTCCAAGGCCGGGGACGTATATAAGGCTTTCAATGTCAAATACGTGGAACCACAGCACCGCCAGCGCCACACCCATCACCAGCGCCAGCCAGTCAAAGCCGTCAAAGACCACCGGCTCTTTGGCGGGCGCGGGTACGGGCGGCTCCACGGGCACAGGGGAGAGGGGAGCGGCGCTCTCCTTTGGCACTGTGCCCTCGGGCTTTATTTCCCGCGGCGTATTTTCGGTGTTATCCACGTAGACCCTCCTCTCCGGGCTCGTCCTCCGTAAATTCCAATATGTCCCCCGGCTGGCAGCGGAGGGCGCGGCAGAGGGCGTCCAGCGTGGAAAAGCGCACGGCCTTTGCCTTGCCGGTCTTGAGAATGGACAGATTCGCCATAGTTATGTCAACCTTCTGGGACAGCTCCGTCAGGCTCATTTTCCGCTTTGCCAGCATGACGTCAAGATTTACATTTATCATGGCGGCGCCTCATATGGTCAGGTCGCTGTCGGATTTCAGCTCCGCCGCCTTTTGTGTCAGGTGCGAAAGGGCGGCGCAGATGATCGCCATCGCCGCGCCAAAGAGGATTATGACGATGTATATGAGCATCAGCGACGGGTGGGCGGCTCCCATGGCAAAGAATACGCTGAAAAGCACGATGTACACGGCGGTGTCGGCGAGAGCAAGGCGGCTTATTGTCCTCAGGCGTTTGGCGTTTTCAACGCAAAAGCTGTTGTTGCGCCCGATCTCGGTGAATATCCGCCAGCCCAGCCACAGCGCGGCAAAGCAGGGGACGGACGACAGGACGATGACGCCGGGTACCACGTAGTATGCCAGCGCCCCCGCCGCGCCCTCGGACAGGCTCTCCGAGAAGAAAAGGCGCATCTCATGCGCCAGCGGCGGCAGGAAAAATGCCAGCGCCAGGGCGAGGAACACCGCCAGCACCGCGACGACTACCTTTAAGAGCAGGGATAATTCTTTTTGTCCCATGTTTTTCAACTCCTTTCGGGAATATATTACCACCGCAATTTCTGAATGTCAATAAAAATTTATCGAAAATCAATAAATATGTATAATTCGTCAAAATATCATAAATTTGCGGATATATTTGCCGTTTGTTGTTGCCTTTTTCCAATTATTCTGGTATAATATACAAAAATAGGCGGTAAGGCTCGTTAAAAACGTGTCAAAATGCTTTATTAAAATAAAGGAGGCTTCAGCATGAGCAAGAATGTCATGGTAGGTCAGTCCGGCGGTCCCACTTCGGTCATCAACTCATCGTTGGCGGGAGTATACGAGGCGTCCCGCGCCCGCGGCGCGGAGCACGTATACGGTATGCTTCACGGCGTTGAGGGGCTTTTACAGGGGAAATACATCGACCTTTCGGAGAAGTTCAAGACGGGGCTGGAGATCGAGCTTTTAAAGCGCACGCCCTCCAGCTACCTGGGCTCCTGCCGCTACAAGCTCCCCGACTGGCGGGAGAACGAGGAGCCCTACAAAAAGCTGATGGCGCTCCTTGAGGAGCTGGACGTGGGGTACTTCATGTACATCGGCGGAAACGACTCCATGGACACCATCGGCAAGCTTGCCGACTACGGCGAGCACGTCTGCTCCGACATACGCTTCATGGGCGTGCCCAAGACCATCGACAACGATTTGATGATAACCGACCACACCCCCGGCTACGGCAGCGCCGCAAAGTACATATCCGTGGTGATGAAGGAGATAATCCGTGACGCTACGGTCTACGGCACAAAGTACGTCACCATCGTGGAGATCATGGGGCGCAACGCCGGCTGGCTCACCGCCGCCGCCGCTCTCGCCAGGGGCGAGGACTGCGAGGGCGTGGACATGATATGCCTTCCAGAGGTACCCTTCAATGTGGACAGGTTCGTGGAGAAGGTCCGGGTCATGCAGGAGAAGAAGCCCAGCATAGTCATCGCCGTATCCGAGGGCGTGAAGCTGGAGGACGGGCGGTACGTCTGCGAGCTCTCCGACGACCCCAGGCGTGTTGACGCCTTCGGGCACAAGAACCTCACCGGCACCGCCCGGTACCTCGCGGGCGTTGTGGAGAGGAACCTTGAAACCAAGACCCGCTCCATTGAGCTCTCCACCCTCCAGCGCTGCGCCTCGCACCTCACAAGCCGCACCGACATAACTGAGGCCTATCAGGTTGGCGGCGCCGCGGCTCAGGCGGCGTTCCAGGGTCACACCGGCGAGATGGTGGCGCTGCGCCGCGTCTCCAACAAGCCCTACCAGTGCCTCACCGAGCTCCACCCCATCTCCGAGGTCGCCAACCTTGAGAAGAAGGTGCCGCTGGAGTGGGTGAACGAGAACTTCACAGATATGCTCCCGGCGTTTATAAACTACGCCAAGCCCCTTATCCAGGCGGAGCTTACACCCATCTACATCGAGGGCCAGCCGTACCATATATTCTGCCAGGAGGCGTGAAGCTTATTTCAAAAGGGCGGAGCCCTTTTGAGATAAAGGGGAACGTTCAGAAAAAATCCGTGAATTCTGCGGAATTCACGGATTTTTTCCTGCTGTTTTGCTGCGCGCACGCCCCGTAGGGGCGCACACTTGCAAAACATAAGGTGATTTTTCCGACGCGCATGTCGTCGGAAAAATATTTAATTGAGTTGGGAGCCTTTGTGGGTTCGTTACAACATTATCACGACGAATTATTCA
Source organism: uncultured Oscillospiraceae bacterium (assembly GCA_947588955.1). GTDB lineage: Bacteria > Bacillota > Clostridia > Oscillospirales > Oscillospiraceae > RUG626. The sequence continues at coordinate 8,963 of CANPYX010000034.1, forward strand.
AAGTTTGTTAACCTTTTCATGCTTTATGGGGGTATAATGTAAAACGATTAAATTATTGAAACGGGATGTGCCATGCTTAAACTTTCCAATATCACCAAGACCTACATAACCGGCGAGCTTCGGCAGCAGGCGTTGGACGGGATCTCCATATCCTTCCGCAAAAACGAGTTCGTGTCGGTGCTGGGGCAGTCCGGCTCAGGAAAGACCACGCTCCTCAATATAATCGGCGGGCTTGACCAGTACACCTCCGGCGATCTCATAATCAACGGCAAGTCCACAAAGGAGTACAACGACTCTGACTGGGACACCTACCGCAACCATTCCGTGGGCTTTGTGTTCCAGAGCTACAACCTCATCCCGCACCAGTCGGTGCTGGCAAACGTGGAGCTTGCCCTGACGCTCTCCGGCGTGTCCAAATCCGAGCGGCGGCGCAGGGCGGTGGAGGCATTGCGCGCAGTGGGGCTGGAGGAGCACATCTACAAGCGCCCCAACCAGATGTCCGGCGGGCAGATGCAGAGGGTGTCCATCGCCAGGGCCCTCATAAATAACCCGGACATCCTCCTCGCCGACGAGCCCACGGGCGCGCTGGACTCCGAGACCTCCATACAGGTGATGGAGCTTTTGAAGGAGATAGCCAAGGACAGGCTTGTAATAATGGTCACCCACAACCCGGAGATAGCGGAGAAGTATTCCACCCGCATCGTCCGGCTCCTGGACGGCAAGATCATCGACGACTCCGACCCCTATGAGGACGAGACGGTGGCGCAGGTCCTCACTAAAAAGGAGCAAAAGCGGCAAAAGAGCGAGAAGAAGAAAAAATCCATGTCCTTCTTCACCGCTTTGAGCCTGTCCCTCAACAACCTGATGACAAAGAAGGGGCGCACCTTCCTCACCTCCTTTGCCGGCTCCATAGGAATAATCGGCATCGCGCTGATCCTCTCGGTATCCGCCGGCTTCCAGGCGTACATCGACCAGGTGCAGGAGGACACCCTTGCCTCCTACCCCATAACCATCGAGGCTGAGAGCGTGGATATGTCCTCCATGCTCCTGTCCTTCATGAACTCCCGCCAGGAGGCGATGGAGGAGGAGCGGGAGCCCGACAGGGTCTACTCGGCTACGGTGATGTACGATATGCTCTCCTCCATGATGAACGCCAAAACAAAGACCAACAACCTCACCGCCTTCAAGGAGTTCCTCGATGAGGGCGGAAACGGCATAATGGACGTGGCGCGGGTACACTACTCCTACGATTTCAAATTCGACGTGTACACCAGGGACGAGGACGGCAACGTGGTCAAGTCCGACGTGATGGCGATGATGCAGCAGGCCATGACCGGTATGTTCGGCGGCGACTACTCCTCCTACTTTGACAACATGGGTCAGATGTACGAGCGCATGGACGTGTGGAACGAGCTACTGCCCGAGGCGGACGGCACGGGCGTGGCGGAGTCCACAAAGGAGCAGTACGACGTGCTCTACGGGCGCTGGCCTGAGAATTACGACGAGATAGTCATTTTTGTGGACGGCAGGAACGAGATCTCCGACCTCATGCTCTACGCCCTGGGCTTCATATCCTCCGACGACATGAACGAGACGATGAAGGCGATGATGAACGGGGAGCCGGTGGAGGCGGAGACCATGAGCTGGAGCTACGAGGAGCTCTGCGACACGGGATTTAAGTTCATACTGCCCAGCGAATATTACCAGTGGGACGCCGCCGCAGGGAAATACGTTGACCTCTCCGCCACCGAGACCGGCATGGAATACCTCTACAACAGCTCCGAGGTGGGCCTGCCCTTGAAGGTGGTGGGCATAGTCCGGCCCAACGGCGACGACAACGGCGGCGCCGTATCCGGGCAGATAGGCTACACCGCCGCCCTGACGCAGTACGCCATGGAGGAGACGGGCAAGCAGGAGATAGTCAAAAAGCAGCTCGCTGACGACACCGTTGACGTTTTCACCGGCCTTCCCTTTAGGACCGCGGAGTACACTGAGCCCGAGGACGAACAGAAGATCGCGGACTTCAGGGAATACCTCGCCGGCCTTGGCGTTGATGAGCGGGCGGAGCTCTTCGTTGAGATGTCCTCCGTACCTACCGAGGAATACCTCTCCGCCGCCGTGGAGCAGCAGATGGCGGATCTTGACAGGAAGTCCATAACCGACATGATGATAAGCTCCTACGCCCAGCAGATGGGCGTCACGGACACCGCCCAGATAGAGAGCTACTTTGCCCAAATGTCCGACGAGGAGCTTTTCGATATGGCGGAGCAGGGGATACGACAGTCCGTGAGCCAGATGTACGCCCGGCAGGTGGAGGCGCAGCTGACGCAAATACCTGCGGAGCAGAGGTCCGCAATGATCGACTCTGCCGAGTTCACCGACGACCAGTACCTCGCCTTCTATGACAGCTTCATGCCCCCCACGGTCTCCGACGCAAACTACGACCAGAACCTGGAGACGCTGGGCTTCGCCGTCCCGGAGTCGCCCAGCACCGTGGCGCTTTACGCCGTGACCTTTGAGGACAAGGACATTATTTCCGACCTCATTTCCCAGTACAACGAGACGGTTGACGAGGACGATAAGATAGAGTACACCGACTACGTGGCGCTGCTGATGAGCTCCGTCACCACCATAATCAACGCCGTGAGCTACGTGCTCATCGCCTTTGTCGCCATATCCCTGGTGGTGAGCTCCATAATGATAGGCATAATCACCTACATCTCCGTCCTAGAGCGCACAAAGGAGATCGGCATACTGCGCGCGATCGGCGCCTCCAAGCGGGACGTGAGCCGCGTGTTCAACGCCGAGACTCTCATAGTGGGCTTCGGAGCCGGGGCGATAGGCATAGGCGCGTCGCTGCTGATAATCCTGCCCATCAACCTTGTGCTCCATCATTTGACGGGAATAAACGAGCTCTCCGCCGTCCTTCCTGCGGGAGCCGGGGTGATACTGGTGCTAATATCCATGTTCCTCACCTTCATCGCCGGCCTCGTCCCCTCCGGGCTCGCGGCAAAGAAGAACCCTGTTGAGGCGCTGAGGACAGAATAAAGCTTGACAATCGCTTAAAAACGTACTATTATATATTTATACTAATATCTAATTAAAATAAGCCATTCGCGCCGGTCTTTTTCGCGCCATGCCGCGTCAGCCGCCTTGGAAATACCAATGGGTATTCCCTGCGGCGCCTTCCTTGCCTGACGCGAAAAATCCTCGCCGCTCGGTGTCTCCTTTTAAATAGATATTAGTATCAAACCGATTTGGAGGTGAAAGGATGACTTCTTATCCCGCGTAACAAAAAAGGCGCTTGCAAGGGGCTAAATGTGCCCAAAGCGCCGTAAGCGGGAAGAATTTCATCCTATCACTCAAGGGTCATAACGTACCATAGGGGTATAATGTGCCTTTACTGAGCCGTGGGAAGCTTCCCGCGGCTCATTTTCATTTGAGAGGTGCTTTATATGCTTATTGACGTTACGAATTTGACCTTTGCCTACGAGGGCAGCCACGACAACATATTTGAAAACGCGTCCTTCCGCATGGACACGGGCTGGCATCTGGGCTTTACCGGCCGCAACGGGCGGGGAAAGACCACCTTCCTCCGGTGCCTCATGGGGGAGCTTCCTTACTCAGGCTCGATAAGCGCGCCGGGGGTGAGGTTTGAGTATTTCCCCTCCAGAGTGGAGGACCCCGGCCTTCCAACCCTGCGGGCGCTTATGGAGGCGGACCCGGAGACGGAGGAGTGGGAGCTGAGACGGGAGCTTTCAAGGCTCAGGATACCTGAGGACGCCCTTGACCGCCCATTCGGGACGCTGTCCAACGGCGAGCGGACGCGCTGTTCCCTGGCGGCGCTTTTTTGCCGGGAGGACGCCTTTCCCCTCATCGACGAGCCCACAAACCACCTGGATTTGGAGGGGCGCGAGCTTTTGGGCGAATATCTCTCCCGCAAAAACGGCTTCATCCTTGTGAGCCACGACAGGGCGCTCCTTGACAGGTGCACCGACCACACTTTGTCAATTAACTTGACAAATATCGAGGTGACGCGCGGCTCCTTCTCCACCTGGTGGGAGAATAAACGCCGGCAGGACGACTGGGAGCGGGCGGAGAACGAGAAGCTCCGGGGCGAGATAACCCGCCTCACCAAAACGGCGCGGGAGAAGTCTGTCTGGTCAGACAGGGTGGAGGCGACAAAAATCGGCTTCGGTCCCTGTGACCGGGGCGCCATCGGTCACAAAGCCGCCAAGATGATGAAACGCTCCAAGGCCATCGATGAGCGCCGGGAGCGGGCCGTGGAGGACAAGTCCAAGCTCCTTCACAACATCGAGCGGGACGAGGAGCTGAAGCTCTCGCCCCTCACCCACAGGGCGGCGAGGCTCGTCACATTGAAGGACGTCGCCATAGATTTTGGCGGCAGGAGCGTCCTTGAGGGCGTGAGCCTGGAGATAAAGCCGGGTGACCGCCTCGCCCTGCGGGGACCCAACGGCAGCGGCAAAACAAGCCTCCTGCGCCTCATTTTGGGCGAGGACGTGCCCCATGCGGGCGAGATCCGCGTCGCCTCCAATACCGTAATCTCCTACGTCAGCCAGGACGTGTCCGGGCTTTCCGGCGGCCTGCGCGCCTACGCGGAGAGGTACGGCGTGGACAGGAGCGTTTTCCAGTCGATCCTCCGTAAGCTCGGCTTTGAGCGCGTCCAGTTTGAAAAGCCCCTGGAGGACTGGTCAATGGGCCAGAAAAAGAAGCTCCTCCTGGCGCGCAGCCTGTGCGAGAGGGCGCACCTTTACATCTGGGACGAGCCGCTCAATTACGTGGACGTGATCTCGCGTATGCGGATAGAGTCGCTTTTAAAGGAGTTTCCGCCCACCATGCTCTTCGTGGAGCACGACAGAGCCTTCACCGACGCCATAGCCACCGGAGAGGTGACATTGTGTTAAAACGACGAAAAAAATAAATTTAGTACCGCAAGATTCACAATGTAATACCGCAATTTACACCATTTACCTTGCGTAAAAAACCCTTATAATATGCGGTGTTGCGATGAGCAACAGAACATATCTTTGGAGGCATTTACTATGAAAAAGCATGATACTAAAAAGAAAGGGAACGCCAGAAGAAATACCCTGGGCGTTGAGCGCGAGCTCTCCGGGGGAATGAATTTCGTGGCCCTTATCGGCAGCGTTGAGCGGCTTCGGAATCCTGAATTCTGGAGGTAAGCCCCGCCGCCGGCCCTTCCCGTCCCGCAAAAGTCACAAAAAGGGACGAGTATCACGCCGGAATCAAATTGAATATCGGAAAAATCAAAAGAAGGTCCCCGTCACATCAATAGTGGCGGGGACCTTCGCTGTCTATTTGCGTTTTTTGTATTTCTTCACGCCCTCGATGAATCTTTCAAGACCGTCGTCGAGCCTTGCGCGGCTTGTCGCCAGGTTCAGCCTTATGAAATACCTGCCGTCAGCCCCGAACTGTGCGCCGGGGGAGAGGTAGAGCCCGGTTTCGGCGCGGATAAACCCGCACAGGTCCCCCGTGTCGCCGGTTATCCCGGAGCAGTCAAGCCACAAAAGATACGTGGCGCGGCTCTTGGTGACAGCGATCTCCGGCAGGCACTCGCCCAGGCGCGAGACGGCGCGGAGCTTATTTTGCCAGATATATTCCCTGAGCCCGTCCAGCCACTCCGCGCCCTTTTCAAAGGCGGCGACGGCGGCGGGGACGGCAAAGGTGTTGGGCTCCGCCACCTCGTCGGTGTTCAGCGCCCTCCACACCCTGTGGCGCAGGCGCGGATCTGGCACGCACACCGCCGCCGTCTGGAGCCCCGCCAGGTTGAAGGCCTTGGTGGGGGCGATACAGGTGACGGACACCCTTCGGCAATCCTCAGAAACGCCGGCGAAGGGCACGTATTCAGTGCCTGGGTCGGTCAAATCGCAGTGTATCTCGTCGGATATGACGGTGACGCCGTGGCGCGCGGCAAGCTCGCCTATCTTCGCCAGCTCATCCCGCGACCATATCCGCCCCACGGGGTTGTGGGGGTTGCAGAGTATCATCAGCGACACCTGCGGGTCCGACATTGCGGCGTCCAGCCGTTCAAAGTCGATGAAATATTCCCCGTTTTCCCTCGCCAGGGGGCACTCCAGCGGCACACGGCCGTTGTTGAGGATGGAGTTGAAGAAGATGTTATAAACCGGCGTCTGAATCAGCACCTTTTCCGCCGGAGTGGTGAGCTTTCTGACGCAGGTAGAGATGGCTGGCACCACGCCGGTGCAGAATATGAGCCAGTCCCGCTCCATTTCAAAGCCGTGCCGCCCGCGCCACCAGCCGATGTACGCCGCGTACCACTCGTCGGGAATGATGTTGTACCCGAAAACCCCGTGGGCGGCGCGTTCCTCAATGGCGCGCCTTATCTCCGGCGCGGCGGGGAAATCCATGTCAGCTACCCACATGGGAAGCTCGCCGGGGGAGCACTCGTCCCATTTCAAGGACCCCGTCCCGAACCTCTCAGGCAGGGTGTCAAAGTCGTATCTCACGCGCAGACCTCCTGACCGCGAGAAAAAACGCGGGTCTTTGACGGGTCCACCTTGTCCTTCTCAATTATCAGCTCGCCTATGGACTCCGCCCTGATGGTGCCGGAGGTGGGGTTTATCACAGAGTCGATGTGTCCCGCGATGTCCGCCTCCACTGTGGAATACTCAAAGGCGAGGGTGGTGTTCAGGAGCTTGCAATTTTTCATGGTCAGGTTTTCGATGTAGCACATACCCTGAAGGCTCTCAATGGTGCAGTTTTCAAAGACCAGGTTCCTGCTGTTCCAGCCCAGGTACTCGCCGGAAATGAAGGAGTTGCGCACCGTCACGTTCTCACTGTTCCAGAAGGCGTCCTTTGAGAGGAAGCGGGAGCCCTCCACTGTGACGTTACGGCTGCCGTCAAAGCAGTAGTTCCCCACCAGCCGCAGATCGCGGACGGTGATGTTTTCCGTGTTCATGGCGAAGTAGTCGCCCTTTGCCGACACGTCCTCCAGGAGTACGCCGTCGCAGGACCACAGCGTCTCCGCGGCGTTGGGCATATCCACGTGGCGCAAAGTGAGGTCCCGGCACCGGCGGAAGTTCTTGGGCGCCTCTATGACCGCCCGGTCCACCTCCATATTGTCCGTGTACCACACGCCCGCCCGCGCCATCTCGAACCACTGGCAGTCCGTGACCTTCACGTCCCGGCAGTACCACAGGGGGTATTTCCACTTGAACATGCAGTTGGTGAGCCTTATGCCCCGGCTCTCCTTCAGCGGTGACTCCCCGTCGTCAAAGATGGTGTCATAGATGTCCAGGTCCCTGCTCATAAAAAGCGCCCGCTCTCCCGTGAGGCGCTTGGCGCGGACAGTTTCGCTCATTTGCGGATATTCCTTTCGCTATTTATATTTATAATTTTATAATAGCACTCCTATATTTGAAAATCAATTGCAAAATTAGCGGGAAAATGCCTTGCACCAAGCCAACGCGCTCCGCGGGCAAAAAAACTGATAATTTTTTAACAAAACCCCTTGACAAGCCTCCGGGATTGTGTTAAATTATTAACGTAAACAGGGAGTAGCACCTAGTATAAGGTCATGCCGCCGTCAAGACGATCCCAAAAGGGGTCCGGGGGCATGAGGAAACTTGCGAGACGTTTACAGTCATTGGACTGTGAGCGTCTTTTTTGTTTACCCGCTCTCCCAAAAAATAAAAGGAGGAAAAAACTATGCCCAACATCCACATCCCCATCGGCGCCGTCATCGGCGTCATCATCGCGGCACTTGCCGCGGCGCTGCTCATCTCCGGCTACCTGAAGGCGCCGCCCGACACGGCGTACATAATCTCCGGCCTTGGGAAAAAGCGCATACTCATCGGCAAGGCGGGCTGGCGCGTCCCCTTCTTTGAGCGGGTGGACAAGCTGTCCCTCCGGGTCATGCAGGTGGACGTGAAGACCAGCGAGGCGGTGCCCACCAACGAGTTCATCAACGTGACAGTTGACGGCGTGGCGAACATCAAGATAAGCTCCGACCCGGAGCTCCTGAAAAAGGCGTCGGAATCACTGCTGGGCATGAACCGCCAGGAGCTCATATCCCTGGTCACCCAGGTCCTTGAGGGCAACATGCGCGAGATCGTCGGCTCCGTGGGACTTAAAGAGATGGTGCAGGACCGCCAGGGCGTGGCGAAGAAGATCACGGAGAACGTGGTCCCCGACATGCAAAAGCTGGGTATCGAGGTGGTGAACTTCAACATCCAGAACTTCAAGGACGGCGCCGGCACCATCGAGAACATGGGTATCGACAACGTGGAGCAGATCCGCAAAAACGCCCAGATAGCCAAGGCCAACGCACAGAGGGACATCGCCATCGCCAACGCCAACGCCGAGCAGGAGGCCAACGCCGTCAAGGTCCAGGCGGACAAGATGATCGCCGAGCAGAACGCCGAGCTCGCCGTCCGGCAGGCCGACATGAAGGTTCGCGCCGACACCAAAAAGGCGGAGGCCGACGCCGCCTACTCCATCCAGCAGGAGCAGCAGCGCAAGACCATAGAGGTCACAAAGGCCAACGCCGACATTGCCCGCCGCGAGAAGGAGGCGGAGCTTGCGGAGCGCGAGATCGCAATCCGCGAGCGCAAGCTGGACGCCGAGATCCGCAAGGAGGCCGACGCCCTGAAGTACAAGGCGGAGAAGGAGGCGGAGGCCGAGCTTATCCGCCGCCAGCGCGAGGCGGAGGCACAGCGTTACGAGGCTGAGCAGCAGGCTGAGGCGAGGCGATCCGAGGCCGAGGCTCTGCGCTACTCCATGGAGCAGGAGGCGGAGGGTATCCGCGCAAAGGGCGTTGCCGAGGCCGAGGCCATCGAGAAGAAGGCGGAGGCGCAAAAGAAGATGGGCGAGGCATCCATTCTTGAGATGTACCTTGCCGCGCTCCCTGAGGTCGTGGGCTCCGCCGCCGCGCCGCTTGCCCAGACCGACAAGATCGTCATGTACGGCGACGGCAACTCCACAAGGCTCATAAAGGACGTGATGTCCTCCGCCAACCAGGTTATGGACGGCATGAAGGAGTCCACCGGCATCGACCTTGCCGCCCTCATCTCCGCCATAGTAGGCGGTAAGGTGGCCGTGAACACCGAAAAAGCAGAATCCGAAACAGCCCCGACCGAGTAAGCCGCACAGCCACCCTTATTTCTCCCCACGGGTTTCCGTGGGGAGAAAATTTATATATTTTTTTCTCCCGCGTGGGATTTTAAGGGTGTATGATGGATATTAAAGGTGAAGGGCCTTTCAAAGGAAAGCGGGGTGAGGGAGTGACGCGGCAGGAATTTGAGGAGGCGGTGGAAATGTACGCGGACACCGTCTTCAGGGCGGCGCTGAGCGTCACCCGCTCACGGGAGGACGCGGAGGATGCGATGCAGGAGACGATGCTGAAGCTTTACCGCTCCGGCATGGAGTTTGAAAGCGCCGACCACACCCGCTTCTGGCTGATACGCGTGGCAATAAACGAGGCGCGCAGGACCTATCGCTGGAGGAACAGGGTCGCGCCACTGGAGGAGCTGGGTGACATACCCTTCGAGGCGCCGGAGGAATCCGGGCTCTATGAGGCGGTTATGTCCCTGCCGGAGCGCTACCGGGTGCCGGTATACCTCTTTTACTACGAGGACATGAGCACCGAGACGATAGCCAAGATCCTGCGCTGCCCCGTCTCCACCGTGGGAACCCGCCTTTCCAGGGCGAGGGAACGGCTGAAAAAATTACTTGAGGAGGACTCTCAATGAACGAAAAGCTTTTTAAAAAGACCTTTTCACGCCTTCGGGCATCTGAGGAGGCAAAAAGGGAGGTCATAGGAATGACTGAGACCGACCGCGAAAATAAACGGCGCGGCTTTTCCCGCCCCCTGCGCGCGGCCGTCGTCTGTGCGACGCTGGCGTTGGCGTTGGCTGTTACGGCTGTGGCGGCAAACGAATACCTGGGCGGCTGGAGAGAGGGACAGTTCAGCGACCCGAACGACCCCACTCTTGTGCGCGGCACCTTTGAGTACGCGCGTCTGGTGAAGGACGACACCCCGGACGATCCCTCCGACGACATGGTGGAGCTGCCGCATATGCTGTTCGGCAGTGGCGTCCAAAAGGGCAACGGCGAGTTCAAGGTCTATATCTTCCTCGCCAGAGGCACCGAAACGCTGTTTGACAAGATCGTTGACGTGGGAGATAAGCTGAAGACCTCCCCGGACCACACCTTTGACTACAGCTATGAGGACGCCAACGTCCGCGTGAGCTTCACCGTCACCGCGACAGGCGAGAATGGCGAGGGGTACGACCTTGACCACCAATTTTACATCTATGACCCGGCCTCCGGCGAATGGATGGAGGACAACGGCGGCAGTGACGCCACCGGCTCCGGCAAAAGCACCTCCGCCGGTACGACCTGCATGTGGTTCAACGAAAACGACGGAATCCATGAGCCCGTCATAGTCCCCATCACCTGGGAGCGCGGCCCCACAGTCACGGATTTCGGCGTGGACACCTTCAACCACCCCGAAAGATTTGAAAACCAGTGAACTGTAATATTCCGCAAAAAAATACCCCCACGGGCGGTCTTCGGACCGCCCGTTTTCGCCTTTATCTTACAAAAACCGCGCGATTTACAAATTTACACTTTTTTTCTTCCGCTGTCGGTGCTATAATAAAATAGGATTAATAGTTTTAAGGAGGCGGCTCATGTCAACTTCATCGGCAACCGACGGGAAAAAGAAAATAAAACGGGGCTTTCTGGCGATAGTCACGGGACGCACGTTCCTGATAATCCTCCTCCTGGCGGCTCAGCTGGGCGTGCTTTTGTGGGGGCTCCAGCAGCTTGGGCGGTATATCCACATGGGCTCCGCTCTGGCGGCTGCCGTGATGATGATATATATCCTCAACACCCGCAGCAACCCCACGGTGAAGCTCACCTGGTGCTTCATAGTGGCGCTTCTGCCGGTTCTGGGCATACCCCTCTACTTCTTCATAAAGCTTGACGTGGGGCACCGCACGGTCCAGCAGGCGATAGGCAGGTGCGTGGCGGAGACAGTCCCCTTCCTCACCCAGCCCGCGGGTGTGCCGGAGGCCCTGGAGAAAACTGACGAGGACGCCGCCGGCATCGCCCGCTACCTCAAAAACATCGCCGGCTTCCCGGCCTACGAGGGCAGCGAGGTCACGTATTTCCCCCTGGGCGAGTACAAATTCGAGGCCATGCTCCGCGAGCTTGAGAAGGCGGAGAGCTTCATCTTCATGGAGTACTTCATCGTCTCCGAGGGCAGGATGTGGAACACCATCCTTGAGGTCCTGGAACGCAAGGTGAAGGAGGGGGTGGAGGTGCGCTTCATGTATGACGGCACCTGCGCCGTGGTTGACCTGCCCTACTCTTACCCCCAGGAGCTCCAGGCGAAGGGCATAAAGTGCAAGATGTTCGCCCCCATCCGCCCCTTCGTCTCCACCCACTACAACAACCGGGACCACCGGAAAATACTTGTTGTGGACGGGAAGGTGGCATTCACCGGCGGCGTGAACCTGGCGGACGAGTATATAAACGAGAAGGTCCGCTTCGGCCACTGGAAGGACACCGCCATAATGGTCCGGGGCGAGGCCGTCAGGTCCTTCACCCTGATGTTCCTTAGAATGTGGAACTCCAGCGAGCGCGCCGGCGGCTGCGCCTATGAGCGTTATCTGCCAAAGCCGGAGGAAATATCCATTCCCGACGCCCAGGGCGTGGTGATACCCTACGGCGACAGCCCCATGGACTCGGAGCTCGTGGGCGAGGAGGTGTACCTTCACCTCATCAACACCGCCAAGAGGTACGTCTGGATAATGACCCCCTACCTCATTTTGGACGGCGAGACCATGACGGCCCTCACCTCCGCCGCCAAAAGGGGAGTGGACGCCCGCGTGATCCTGCCCCATATACCGGACAAGAAATACGCCTTCTGGCTCGCCAAGAGCCACTACCGAGAGCTTATCGAGGCGGGCGTGAAGATATACGAGTACACCCCCGGCTTTGTCCACGCCAAGGTATTCCTCCAGGACGACCGCATGGGCGTCGTGGGCACGGTGAACCTGGATTACCGCAGTCTCTATCACCACTTCGAGTGCGCCGCTCTCCTGTGCGGCGGAAAGGTGCTGGAGGACATCAAGACCGACTTTGACGACACGCTCAAAAAATCCCAGCGCGTCACCCGCGAGGCGGCGGCTCACGAAAAGCTCCACGTAAAGCTTATCGGGAGCCTTTTGAAGATCGTGGCGCCGCTGATGTAGATCAATGCCGTAAACGAGAGGTGAAGCATATGATAAAAATTCTCCACGCCGCGGATTTCCACATGGACTCCCCCTTTTACTCCCTGCCGCCGGAGAAATCCGCCCGGAGGCGGCGCGAGCAGAGGGAGCTTCTTGACAGGCTGGCTTCGGCGGCGGAGGACGTGGACCTGGTGCTTTTGGCGGGCGATCTCTTTGACTCCGAGGCGTCCTACTGGGAGACCACCGAGACATTAAAGCGCGTCTTTTCCGCCATAAAAGCCCACATATTCATAGCCCCCGGCAACCACGACTACTACACCGCCAGGTCCCCTTACGCCTTCATGGACCTGCCCGCAAACGTCCACCTCTTTAAGACCTCCCAGCTGCGCTCCGTCGAGCTTCCTGAGCTCAACGCCCGCGTCTGGGGCGCGGGCTTCACCGCGGCGGGGAGCGAAGCCCTGCTCAAAAGCTTCACCGTCCGCGCCAGCGACCTCACCGAGATAATGGTCCTCCACGGCGACATAGCGGCAAACTCCCGCTACAACGCCATCTCCGAGGCGGACATCGCCCGCACCGGGCTTGACTACCTCGCCCTGGGGCATGTCCACACCTTCTCCGGCATAAAAAAGGCGGGGGACACCTTTTACGCCTACCCCGGCTGTCTTGAGGGCAGGGGCTTTGACGAGACGGGTCCCAAGGGCTTCATAAAGGGGACCGTTGACAAGCACGCCGCGGACCTGAGCTTCGTCCCCATAGCCCAACGCGAGTACAGGGTGATAGAGGCGGATCTCACCGGCGAGTCCGACATAGTTGAGGCGGCGAAAAGGGCGGTGGGAGACGGATACCCCAGGGACATTGTGAGGCTGATTTTAAAGGGCGAGACCGACGCCGAGCCCGACCTCCAGGCGGTTTCCGATGCCCTTTCGGACAGGTTCTTCCACCTCACAGTAAAAAGCGAGCTCCGCCGCCGCCGTCCCCTGTGGGAGGGAGCGGGGGAGGACACCCTTACGGGGATGTTCTTGGCCGATCTCAAGGCAAAGTACGACGAGTCGCGGGACGCCGAGAGCCGGGAGCTTTTGGAGCTTGCCGCCCGCTTCGGCATTTCCGCCCTTGAGGGCAGGGAGGAGTGGAGACCGTGAAGATAAAGAAGCTTTCAGCCACCTTCGGCAAGCTGAAAAACGCCTCTCTGGAGCCGGGCGACGGTCTCACCGTCGTTTCCGCCCCCAACGAGTACGGCAAGACCACCTGGTGCGCCCTCATCTCCGCCATGCTCTACGGCGTTGACACCTCCGAGCGCGACAAGGCGGGCTACCTCTCCGCCAAGACCCGCTACCGCCCCTGGGACGGCGGCTCAATGGTGGGCACCATGGAGATAGAGGAGGGCGGCAGGAGCATTACCCTCCAGCGAACCACAAAGGGCTCCGCCCCCATGAAAAACCTGATAGCGGTCTACACCGGCACCGCCGAGTTCATAAAGGGGCTCGACCCCGACGCCCTGGGCGAGCAGCTCACCGGCGTATCCAAGCAGGTCTTTGAGCGCACCGCCTTCATACGCCGCCCCGATATGCGCGTGAACCAGACCTCGGAGCTGGAGAAGAAGATCGCGGGGCTCGTGTCCTCCGGCGACGAGAACACCTCCTACACCGAATCCGCCGAGCTTCTTAAAAAGTGGCAGCGCAGACTGCGCTACAACAAGACCGGCGCCATTCCCGCCCTGGAGAACGAGCTTCGCGAGGCGAATCACGACTACTCCCTCATTCTCTCCTCCTCCGAGGAGACGGCCTCCCTGCGCAATACCATGACGCGCCAGGAGAAGAATATCGAGCTGATGAAGGAGGACCTCGCCACCCACGACAAGCTGGATGCCCGCGCCGCCCAAAGAAAGCTCCGCGAGGCGAAAAAGTCGCGGGACGCCGCCGGGCGCAGGGTGGAGGAGCTCACGGCTTCCATCACCAGGAACGGCCACGTCATGACCCGCGAGGACATAGCCTCCATACGCGAGTCCGCGTCAGCCGTCATGCCCCTGAAAAGGGCGTCGGCCGATGCCGAACGCGCCCTGTGGCGCGCCGAGAAGGAGCTTGCCGACGCCGCCGGACGCCGCGCCGCCTCGCCCCTCCACGGCAGGGACATGAGGACCGTTGAGGCGGACGTGGCACGCGGCAGGGCGCTCTCCGAGAAGGCGAAGGACCTGAAGGAGCCGCGCATACCCCTCATCTTCCCGATCCTCCTGTGCCTTGCCGCCATAGCCGGACTTGTCCTCACCACCGGCGTCCTCGCGCCCATGTTCCGCTTCAACGATGCCGCCCTCAGCGCCGTGAGCTTCAATATCTGGGGCGTCATAGCCTCCCTTGTACCCGGCACCCTGGGCATAATGCTCTTTTTCTTAAAGCCTCCCCACAAGCGCAACGCTGCCGACGAGTTGAAGGAGCTCCTTGACTCCTACGGCGTCTCAGACGTGGAAAAGATAGCCTCCCTCGCCTCGGCATACGAGCTTTTGACCCGTGAGGAGGACCGCTGCCGCACCGCCAGGGACGCCGCACGGGGCGCCTACGAGTCCGCCGGAGCCGCCGCTCAGGAGGCGGGCGCCCGCGCCGTGGCGCAGCTCCAGGCGTTCATGCCGGAGGTGACCAGCGGCGAGGCCGTGCTCGAGGCCCTTGCCGATACCGAGCGCGCCATCGACGAGCTCACCCGCGCCCAGTTCGAGGCCGCCTCCGCCGCCAATCTCTACGAGACACTTGCCGCCGAAACGGACCCCGACGCCCCGGAGGACGACTCGTACCTCCCCATGCCCCTCAGGAGCCGCGAGGACACCGAGGCGGCGCTGGAGCGGGCGAAAAACCAGCTCTCCGAGGCGACCCGCGCCTACGACCTTGCCATGGGCGCCCGCCGCTCCCTGGGCGACCCCGCCGTCATCGAGGGGCGTATCGCCGCCCTCACCGATGAGATAAGCGAAGCAAACCGCCGTTACAGCGCCCTGACGTTGGCGATCGAGGCGCTTTCCGAGGCGAACACCCGCCTCCAGACCCGCTTTTCGCCGGAGGTCAGCCGCCGCGCCGGGGAGATAATGGCAAAGCTCACCGACGGGCGCTACGACAGGCTCTACTTCGACAAGGGCTTTGACGCCGGCGCCGGGGAGGAGGGGAGCGCCGAGATCCACCCCGTCATCGCCCTCTCGGACGGCACCGCCGACGAGGTCTACCTCTCCCTTCGCCTTGCCATGTGCGACCTTCTCCTGGGCGGCGACGACCCCTGCCCCATAGTTCTGGACGACGCCCTGGCTAACTTCGACGACCGCCGCTGTGAGCGCGCCCTGGACCTCCTGCTTGATATGTCCAGCAAGCGCCAGGTGATCCTCTTCTCCTGCCACTCCCGCGAGGCCGAATACCTCTCCGGAAAGCCCGGAGTAAAGGTGATAACGCAGTGACGGTAAAAGCTCCCTAAAGGGGCTTGCCGATATGACAGGCAATGCGTAAATTGCGATCTACGGAGGGCATATTATGATAAAACAGGCAAAACCGGGTGACGCCATGATATTGGCAGGGCTGGCAATAAAGCTGTGGAAGGGGCATTCCACTACAGAAATGTCGAATATGTTTGAAAATCTCATTTCCGGCGACAATGCGGTGTGTTTTATTCAATATGTTGACGGGAAAGCGATAGGCTTTGCGCAGTGCCAGCTCAGGCACGAGTATGTGGAAGGGACTGACAGCTCTCCCGTTGGATATTTGGAAGGTATCTTTGTTGAAGATGCGTATCGCAGGCACGGCCATGCCAAGACACTGCTAAGAGCGTGTGAAGCATGGGCAAAAGAAAAACATTGTACAGAGTTTGCAAGTGATTGTGAGCTCGAAAATGACGACAGTTTGCG
>CANPYX010000035.1 GCA_947588955.1 uncultured Oscillospiraceae bacterium
TGGGCTATGACCTCGTTTGGGTCAAGCGCGGGAAAGGAGGCCGGTAATATCGCAGTTTACGGCTATATCCGGGTCAGCACCAGGGAGCAGAACGAGGACAGGCAGCTTGTTGCGCTCCATGAGCTGAATATCCCGGAGAAAAACATCTATATGGACAAGCAGTCGGGTAAGGATTTTGATCGCCCGCAGTACAAGAGGCTTGTGCGGCGCATGAAAAAAGACGATCTGCTCTATATCAAGAGCATCGACCGTCTTGGCAGGAATTATGGGGAGATTTTGGAGCAATGGCGCGTTCTCACGAAAGAAAAAGGCATTGACATTGCGGTGCTGGATATGCCTTTGCTGGACACCCGCCGCGGGAAAGACCTGATGGGGACATTTCTCAGCGACATCGTGCTTCAGGTTCTCTCTTTTGTGGCGGAGAATGAGCGTGTCAACATTCGCCAGCGTCAAGCGGAGGGCATCGCGGCAGCGAAAGCGCGTGGTGTACGTTTCGGCAGACCACCACGCCCCTTGCCGGAAAACTTTCACAGTGCCTACCAGCGTTGGAAAGCAAAGAAAATCACCGGCACAGCTGCGGCGAAAGAGTGCGGGATGGCGCTCTCCACTTTCCGCTACCGGGCGGCGATTTACGAAAATGCCAAGTTGTTGTAACAGGGGCTGTTTTACAGAAACGTGTACCATTCTGTAAACCCATGCGCATATCAAACCAAAATAAGTATAGCACAAAACCGCCGCCTTTTCCACACTTCTGTCGAGAAATTTTTCGCTATCCGGCGAAAAGTGAGATAGGGCGTAAAAGGTTGCAGAATGGTACACATTTTCGCCAGTAATGTGACATGAACTTAAATCCCTGCCAGCACGACTACACGGGAGTGATTTAAGTTTTGATTATCGGGATACAAGACGAAATATTGCGAATCAATTCCCTCGGTCTTTTGGACAGGCTGCTGGCGGACAAGACAACAAAGGCGAATATTCTCTGGGCGACAGACGCTTACAGCGACATGGGTTCCGACTACCAGCGGGACAAGGAGATAAAAGCCCCGCTGATCACCGGCCAACACTCAGGCATCATCAAGAATCGGGCAAGGAAAGCTCTGGAACAGCAATTCGAGCGCACCCGGCAGCACGCGGAAGTGTTTACCCCTTTGTGGGTCTGCGCAAAGATGAATGATTACGCAGATGAGGTGTGGTTTGGCAGGCCGGAGGTCTTTACAAAAGACGGTGAGCCGACGGAGCGGGTGGACTTCCCGAAAGGCAAGAGCTGGCAGCAGTATGTGGATTCCCGGCGGCTGGAGATCACCTGCGGCGAGGCTCCCTACCTTGTGAGCCGTTACGACGTATCGACCGGCGAGAGTATCCCCATAGAGCGGCGGATCGGGCTTCTGGATCGGAAGCTACGCGTGGTGAATGAGAATACGGTCACGGAAGATGAATGGCTGAAGTGGGCGCTGCGGGCGCTTCAATCGACCTACGGCTATGAATTTCAGGGGGACAATGTACTGATTTCCCGTGTGAACCTGTTGACGACATTTGAAGAATATCTGACAGCCAGATGGAAACGAAAGCCGACGAAAAAGGAATATGCGGAGATAACCAACATCATCGCATGGAACCTATGGCAGATGGACGGACTGACCTCGGCGCTCCCCTATTGCAAGGCGGAGGACGAGTACAGGCAGTTGTCCATATTCGACTGGCTTGGAATGAATGAGAATGTTGACGCTGCCAATACACAGCCACGATGTCGGATCATGAACTGGCTGGGCGGCAGGAGCGTTGAATTTATAAATTTGCCAATAAGGGGGAATCACGGGATGAAGTTTGATTTTATAATCGGTAATCCACCGTATCAGGAAGAAACTGATATTATTTCCGAAACAAATGGTCAGTTACGCAGAAAAAGTATCTTTCATCATTTTCAAATGGGAGCAGATAAAATTGCAACAGTTGGCTCTGTTCTTATTTATCCCGCTGGTCGGTGGATTCAACGTTCCGGTCGCGGAATGAAAGATTTCGGCTTGGAACAGATAAATGATAAACGCCTCGCCTGTATCTTTTATTACCCAAATGCAAAAGATGTATTTCCTACTACTGATATTGCTGATGGGATTTCAATCGTCGCAAAGAAACGAAATAAGAACACTTCGGGTTTTAAGTACATTTATTGCCAAAATGGTCTTGAAACAGAATTTACTGCCCCCAATCCGGGGGAAGACATTATGCCTTTAGATCCACGGCACAATATGATTATCGAGAAAATAGATAACTTTGCGCGGAAGTATAAACTGTTACCACTCCACAACAGGATTTCTCCGCAAAAACTGTTTGGAATCGAAAGCGATTTTGTAGAGAAAAATCCAGATAAAGTCAAGCCGCTTACTCCTGACATGGAAATTGATTTCGATAAGGAAATCAAATTATTCTCCAATGATAGAGCAGGCAAAGCTGGTCGGGCAAAATGGTATGTTGCAGATAAAAATTGTGTCATGTCTGCCCACGAGTTTGCAGAAAAATGGAAAGTAGTTGTTTCAAGTGCAAATGCTGGCGGTCAAAAAAGAGATAATCAACTTGCCATTTTTGACAACCATTCAGTTTTTGGTCGTGCCCGAATTGCGCTGGGGATTTTTGACACATTAAAAGAAGCTCAAAATTTTTATCTGTATATGACAACGTATCTGGTACGATTTGCATTTCTAATGACAGACGAGAATTTGGGAACTTTGGGAATGAAAGTACCCGATTTGCAATCATATAAGCTAAATCAGTTAGTGACATTTGACGGAACGCTTGATAAGCAACTTTTTGAGCTGTGTTCATTCACAAATGATGAGCGTGATTACATAATTAACGTCGTAGAGAACCATAGAAAAAAGTCTCGTTCTTAGGAAGGGAGGCGAAATGATATGCCAGCAGTACAGATAAAACCTTTTGTGAACGTCATGCCCATGGTCTACTGTTACAGCGAACCGGGCGTTACATACCGCGACGGATGGGTCAAGATCGGATATACGGAGAAGCAGACACCGCAGGAGCGCATCAAACAGCAGACTCATACGCCGGGCATCCGCACAAAATTGGAGTGGGCGGACTTTGCCATGTTCAAGGACGGCTCCGGCGAGTTTTTTGACGACAAGGATTTCCACAAGTTTCTGGAGGTGGAGAAGCGGGTCGAGCGCGAACCGAAGACAGAGCTGTTCCACATTGACGGCTCCCGTTCCCAGATTTATTTCAACGATTTCGCCGGCCGCCGGTCTGTCTATGACGATACGGAACATTTCGACTATCAGCTCCGGCAGGAGCAGCGGGACGCCGTGGAGCAGACCTGCACTTATTTCAAAAACGGCGGCACAGAATTTCTATGGAACGCCAAGCCGCGCTTCGGGAAAACGCTGACGGCTTATGACCTTGTGCGGCGGATGGGCTTCACCAAAGTCCTGATCGTGACGAACCGGCCAAGCATCGCCAACTCGTGGGCAGAGGATTTCAATAAATTCATCGGCTGGCGCGATGAGCTCGCTTTTGTCTCCGATACCGACGCGCTGAAAGGCAAAAAGGGCGTCATGTCGCGGGAACAATATACCCGGCAAATGCTTTCAAGCGGCGACGGTGAACAGAAAGGCATGGTTGCCTTTGAATCGCTCCAAGGCTTGAAAGGCTCTGTCTATTTTGGTGGGAAATATGATAAGCTGGAGTGGATGTCAAACCGCGATGTTTACGGGAAGCCGAAAAACGGTATTGAGTTCGACCTTCTGATCGTGGACGAGGCGCAGGAAGGCGTGGACACCATGCGCACCGACCGGGCGTTTCGGTATATCAACCGCAAGCACACGCTGTATCTGTCCGGGACACCGTTCAAGGCATTGGCAGATGGACAGTTCAACGCCGACCAGATTTTCAACTGGACATACGCCGACGAGCAGGACGCAAAAGCAAAGTGGGCCGGTGAGGAATACAATCCCTATGAACCGCTGCCCCGCCTTGCCATGTTTACCTATCAGCTCTCCAACATGATTTACGATCAAATCCAGCGGGGAGCGGATTTGTCCGATGACGATACGGTGGACTATGCCTTTGACCTCAATGAGTTTTTCGCCACCAACGAGTCCGGCGCTTTTCTCCATGAGGCAGAGATCAAAAAGTTTCTCCACGCCCTTGTGACGCAGGAAAAATATCCGTTCTCCACGCCGGAGCTGCGCGGGGAGCTGACGCACACACTTTGGCTTTTGAACCGCGTGGCATCCGCCCGTGCGCTGGCAAAATTGCTTCAAGCCGCCCCGGTGTTCTCGGAATATGAGATCGTTCTTGCTGCCGGTGACGGGAGGCTGGACGATGATGATGAAAACATGAAAGCCTTTGACCGGGTAAAACAGGCTATTGCCACCCATGAGAAGACCATCACGCTGAGCGTGGGGCGGCTCACCGTGGGCGTGACTATCCCGGAATGGAGCGGTGTTCTCATGCTCTGCAATATGCAGAGTCCGTCGTCCTATATGCAGGCGGCTTTCCGGGCACAGAACCCTTGCATCTTCACGAAGAACGGAAGGCGGTACAGGAAAGAGACAGCCTATGTATTTGACTTTGACCCGGCACGGACGCTGATCGTTTTTGACGAGTTTTCCAACAATCTCAGCCCGGATACTGCCGCGGGGCGCGGCACCAGCGAGGAACGCCGGGCAAAGATCAAGCGGCTCCTGAACTTCTTCCCCGTGTTGGGTGAGGACAACGAGGGGCGCATGGTGGAGCTGGACGCGGCGCAAGTGCTTTCCATTCCGAGACGACTCAAGAGTGTCGAAGTCGTCCGGCGGGGCTTTATGTCCAACTTCCTTTTTCAGAACATCAGTAACGTGTTCGGCGCTCCCGCCGTGGTGCAGGAGATCGTGGGCAAGCTGACACCAGCGCATGAGGAACCGAAAGCAAAGAAGAACGACAGCCTGTCACAGATGGGCGACGTACCGGTGGACGACCAAAGCAACGTGGACATCCCCCGTGAGATTGTCATCGGCAAGACGCAGGAACTGTTTGGCCCGAAAATTTATGAAGACCTGACAGACCAGTTATCAGCAGAACTTCCGGTTCTTCAGGACAGCGCTGCTTCTATCGAGTACGGAGTAAAAACGTTTGTGGACAAGGTCAAAGAGTCCATAAAGGAATCCGTAGTCGAGCCGGTCATGGACAATTACGATGTAAAGAAATCTGCGCGGAACCGCATTGAGCGTCAGGTCAGTCAGGAGATCGAGCGGACGTTTGGGGACTTGCAGGATGATTTTATCCAGCAGAAAAATATCGCCGTGGCAGAGCTGAACCGCCGTCAGCAGGAGGCGGAAACACAGGAAGAAATAGCCGCGGCGGACAGGGACTTTCAATCCGCCATGCAGGAGGCACAGGCTACTTTCCAGAACGCATTGCAGGAGGCTGTGCAGGATACGATTCAGAACAAACCTGCAGCTGTCGTGGAACAGATGGAGCGACAGAAGGCGGAGGAAGAAAAGAGGTCCGTGGAAGATTCCGTCAGGGATCACCTGCGCGGTTTCTCCCGCACGATTCCCAGCTTCATTATGGCTTATGGTGACGAAGGGCTGACGCTTGCCAATTTCGACGAGTATACGGAGGACGATGTGTTCCTCGCTGTCACCGGCATCACGGAGGTTGATTTCCGCTTCCTGCGGGACGGCGGCGATTATGAAGACCCAAGCACCGGGGAAACGGCGCACTTTGAAGGACACCTCTTTGACGAAACGGTATTCAACGACTCCATCCGGGAGTTTTTGCGCAAGAAAGACGAACTGGCGAATTATTTTGAGGAGGGACACACCGAGGACATTTTCGACTATATCCCGCCGCAGAAAACCAACCAGATTTTCACACCCCGCTGGGTGGTGAAGAAGATGGTGGATGAACTGGAAAAAGAAAATCCCGGCTGCTTCGACGACCCGACACACACCTTTGCCGACCTCTACATGAAGTCGGGGCTCTATATCACGGAGATCGTCAAGCGGCTGTTCCACAGTCCGGCCATCAAAGAAGTGTACCCGGACGACGGAGAGCGCATCCGCCATATTCTCCGGGAGCAGGTCTACGGGCTGGCTCCAACGAGAATTATCTATCTGATTGCAACGAATTATATTCTGGGATTTGATGAAACATTGAAATCCGAAACAAGGAACTTTGCCCAAGGGGACGCTGCGGAAGCCGCAAAGAACGGCACGCTGGAAGCGTTGGTGGATCAATGCTTTATGCAACGCTAATAATCCCTTTGGAACAAAGGGCGCACTTCTATACGGGGGCAAGCCCCGTATCGTGCGCTCTGCGAGGCTGAACCGCCCTGACACCTGAATGTCCGGGCGGTTTTCCGTCGCTGCGCTCCGACAAGGGGCTGCGCCCCTTGCGCCGCTTCGCGGCTATCCCTGCACACCCGCCGGAGTGTTGCATCCGCTTTCGCGTCCGCAACACCCCGGCAGTTTTTGAAAATCTATCCTGTCAGTCAGACCGCTTACCGAAAAAGTAGGCGGTCTTTTTCTGTCACGTTTTTTGAAAACGTGTTGTCACGCCATTAGCCTGTTTTTTCAAAAATCCAACATAACCACATCAGAAGGAGGTTGATAAATTGAGTGAAGCATTAGACCGGCTCCAAGCCGAAAAGGAAAAAGCGGAACGTGAGCTTGCGCAGACACAGCACAAGATTCAGCGGTTGGAAAACCGCAAACAGTATTATGAAAAAGGCGAGCGCCGGGCAAGGTCACACCGGCTGATCACACGGGGCGCGGCAGTTGAGGGTATCGTGCCGGAGGTAAAGGGCATGAGCGAAACAGACTTCTACTCTCTCATGTCCGATGTCCTCACTATGCCAGAGGTCGCAAAGCGAATCCGAGTCGCCGCGCCGCAGAAAGGAGGCGAGTGAAATAGCACTTTTCCATTTTCATGTTGACCAGATCAAACGCAGTGAGGGACAGTCAGCGATTGCGTCCGCCGCTTACCGCTCTGGCGAAAAACTCTACAGCGAGTATTACGGCGAGGACAGCGATTACACCTACAAGGGCGGCGTGGTGTGTTCCGAAATTCTTCTGCCCTCTCACGCCCCGGCAGAGTACGCAGACCGGCAGACGCTATGGAACGCAGTCGAAAAAGCGGAGCAGCACCCCAAAGCACAGTTAGCATACAGTTTTGATTTTGCCTTGCAGAACGAGTTTTCCATGGAGGAGAACATCGCCCTTGCAAGGCAATTTTTGTTGGACGAGTTTTTGAGCCGTGGCATGACCGTGGACTTCGCCGTTCACCAGCCGGACAGGGAAGAAGACGGCATCCCTAATCCCCATGTCCATGTGATGTGTCCTATCCGTCTGCTGGATGAGCATGGGCGGTGGGGAGCGAAACAGCACCGTGTCTATGAGCTTGACGAGAATGGGAGCCGCATCCGCGGCGAGGCGGGCAACTATGTGTTCAACGCAGTCCCCACCACTGACTGGGGTGAGCCGGAAACTTTGGAGCATTGGCGGGAGGAATGGGCGAACCGCTGCAATGCCAAGTTTGAAGAAAAGGGACTGGATGTCCGTGTCGATCACCGAAGTAATGAACGCCGGGGCATCGACCAGCTCCCAACAATCCATGAGGGGGGCCTGTTGTCCGGCAGATGGAGGTAAAGGGCATCCGCACCGACAAGGGCGACCTTAATCGGTGGATTCGCGCCACCAACAGCATGATAAAGAAAGCCAAGGAACGCGCCGCTGAGCTGACGGGAAAACTCAAAGACCTGATTGCAAAAATGCAGGAGCCGCAGTCGCCGAACCTTGCCGCCCTGCTGGGTCAGTATTACTCCATCCGCAGCGCCGGAGCGTATTCGGACAAGGCGAAAGCCGGTAATCTGAAACGCTATTCCGAGGACTTCAGTTTCCTGCAATCCAAAGGATTATACAGCGTGGAGCAGCTTCATGATTATGTCTCCGAGCTGAGCGGAAAACTTTACGATCTGAACGCTGCCAGCCGGAAAAAATCAGACCGCATGAAAGAATTGAAAGAGCTGCTGCGTCTGGCAGACGATTACACCCGCCTCAAGCCAATCTACGACGGCATCCCGCCAAAAGGCGGCTTCGGGAAGAAACGCGAGAAGTATATGGCGGAACACGACAGCGAGATCAGCCAGTACCATGCCGTCCGGCGCAAGCTGGATAATCTTCTGCCGGAGAAAAAGTTTGCAACGAAAGCATGGAAGTCCGAGCTTGACCGGCTTGCTGATGAATACGCCGCCATGGGCAGGGAGATTTCCGCCATCAACGCAGACCTGAAAAAGCTATGGAAAATCCAGAGCAGCGTGGACAATACCCTGCGCCAGCAGGAGCAGTCACAAAACCTGAACAAAAATCAAAGGAGAGATCACGATGAACGATGAACTGAAACAAACCCCGGAGCTTGATGAGGCCGATCTTACGGAGGAAATCATGAAAGCGATTGTTGACGATAACGGGGAAACAGAGGAAGAAGTACCCGCCGAGTATTATTTCACCAATCCAGACCCATACGCCAAAGTTTCGCCGCTGCCCTATGAGCAGCGGCGGCATGAGTTTTATTTTGACGCAGACGGTCATATCCGCGTGAAGAACCCATCGGCTTTCTGGCTCCCGGAGCTGACCTTACAAAAAGAGATCAACGGCACCATTTACACCGTCACCGGCTGCTATGTTGGGACGGAGACACTGGACAGGAAGCTGACAAGAATTTTTGAAAATAATCTGGAGAACAAGGAGGATTCAGAATGACAAACGCCGCGGCTTTTGATATAATGGAGTCACCCAATCCTGTACTGACAGTTGCCCAAGTAAAGGAGGATACAGAAATGTTACGGGCAACTGAAAAAATCACAGCGTTGTATTGCAGATTGAGCCAGGAGGACGCACTGGACGGTGAGTCGAATTCAATAACCCATCAAAAGGACATCCTGCTGAAGTACTGTAAAGACCACAGATTTTTTAACCCAACTTTTTTCGTGGATGATGGGTACAGCGGCACGAGTATGGATCGCCCCGGATTCCAGAAGATGATCGAGGAAGTGGAAAACGACAGGGTATCCACGGTCATAGTCAAAGACCTCAGCCGGTTTTCGAGGAACTCCGCAATGGCGGGAATGTATATCAACATCACGTTTGCGGAGCATGGTGTACGGTTCATTGCCATCAACGACAACTACGATACCATCGACCCCAACAGCCTTGATGCTGACTTCGCCGGCCTGAAGAACTGGTTCAACGAGTTTTATAGCCGTGATACCAGCAGGAAGATACGGGCGGTCAACAAGTCCAAAGGTGAGAAAGGCATCCCGCTGACGGTCAACGTCCCATACGGATACGTCAAAGACCCGGAGGACAAAACGAAGTGGCTTGTGGACGAGGAAGCGGCACAGGTGGTGAAACGCATTTTCACCCTCTGCATGGAGGGGCGAGGGCCGATGCAGATTGCAAAAGCTTTGCATGATGAAAAGATTCTTAACCCTACCGCTTACAAGCACAGAGAAGGCAGAAATACTCCGAATAAGGAAACTGCTGACCCTTTTCATTGGGATACTAACACTGTCATCCGCATCTTGGAACGCATGGAGTACACCGGCTGTACGGTAAATTTCAAGACCTACACCAACTCAATCTGGGACAAGAAGCAACGGGATAACCCGGAGGAAAACTGGGCGATTTTCTGGGATACCCATCCGGCTATCATTGAGCCGGAAGTATTCAAGAAAGTTCAGGAGATCCGCAAGCAACGGCACAGGCGTACAAAGACGGGTAAAAGCAGTATGTTTTCAGGACTCGTCTACTGTGCGGACTGTGGGGCGAAGATGCGCTACTGTACCACCAGCTACTTTGAAAAACGGCAAGACCATTTTGTATGCGCCAACTACCGCAGCAATACAGGGAGCTGCTCGGCGCACTTCATACGGGCGGTAGTTCTGGAGGAAATGGTCTGGATGCACATGGAGGCCGTTATCTCGTATGTATCCCGTCATGAGGCTCACTTCCGTAAGCAGATGGAGCAACGGCTCCTGTTGCAGAGTCAGGAAGCCGTCCGGGTAAACCGAAAGAAGCTGTCGCAGGATGAGAAGCGCATCACGGAACTTGACCGGCTTTTTATCCGTATCTATGAGGACAACGTAGCCGGACGGGTGAGCGACGAGCGGTTCGCCATGATGAGCCGGAACTACGAAGATGAACAGGCGCAGCTCAAAGCCGAGGTGCAGACGTTACAGCAGGAAATCGAAGTACAGGAACGACAGATTGAAGATTTAGAACAGTTTATCCGGCGAGTAAAGAAATACGCCGAACTGAAGGAGCTTACGCCCTACGCCCTGAGGGAGCTTGTGAAGGCAATCTATATCGGAGCGCCGGACAAGTCCAGCGGCAAGCGGCGGCAGGAAATCCGTATTGAGTACGATCTTGTGGGCTATATCCCGCTGGATAAGCTGATGGAACAGGAAAAGCAGGAAACGGCATGACCAAAATCATGCCGTCCCTGCAAAACTTGATAAAACTTTCTTATGACGCCCCGGCTTTTGCCGGGGCTCTTTTTGTCAACCCCCCAATTCTCTTTTGTGTTCCCGTAGCAAAAAGGGAAGGACTCATATGAATATTCATCCAAAGGTGTGTATAATGATTTCCCCATCAGCATAATTGCCGATGAGGAAATACCTGATAGCCATATCAGAATATGATGAATCGTTGAAGTTTGCTGACAAACTGAAATTTTATTTTATAAACGGACGGCCTTCATTCTGATCCTGACATAATCGGCATACCATTTCCCATTTATAAACAAATCATTTCGCAGAGCCTCTACTGCTTTATCTACAATTTCTGCTTTTTCCTGCTCCGTTTTAACAACCGAAAACGGCGTTTTAACAAACATATTGATCCAGTCCTTTAAGCCGCTTTCACCTTTAAGCCCGGTAAGCCTGTCAAAAAGGGCGGCAAAATGAACTTCAAACCCTGTTTTTTCCAACAAGACCGCATACTCTCCGATGGTTGGGAAGTAAAACGGCATCTCATAGCAATACCCATATTCCGAAAAAGCTCTTGTCAGAGCACCGTGTATTTTTTGATTATTCCCATGACCGCCAAATTCAAAGACAAACTGTCCTCTCTTTTTTAGAGCGTTGTGTACACACTGAAGCATATTCATTTGCCCGTCCCTGTTGATCCAATGAAAAACAGCATTGGAAAACACAACATCCACCGGTTCGGAAAGCGTAAAGTCGGTGGAGTCTCCATGCAAAAATTCAATCGTAGGGTATTTCCCTTTTGCAATACCCAAAAGCTCTTCGGATGCGTCCAATCCTTTGACGCGATAGCCTTTATCCTGCAAGGCTTTTGCTAATGCGCCGTTACCGCAGCCCAAATCCAATACGGAACTGCCCTCGTCGGCGTCGATCAATTCAATAACGCTGTTCCCATATTGGTGAACAAAGGAAAAATCCTCTGTATACTTATTCGCATCCCATTTGATATTCATCGTGTCTCTCCATTACAAATTCCAATCGTCAAAGGCTTCTTTAATTGCTATTATATCGCGTAGATGCGCAATAAGCAACTACCGCAGCGGTAAATGATGTGCCGGAACTGATTGTGAGTTTTTATTCATGCTGATTAATATTTTTTGTGCTTTTGTCCGAGAACGCAAAGCCGAATTTGGACATGTCAAAAAAGGGGCGAGGATACTAAGCCTCTAAGTCCAGAGCACCCGCTTTACAGGGAACCCGCTGGACCCGCGGGCGAGACATACGAGACGTATGTGATACGACCGGAGTGGGAGCAGAACCGCGCGGTTGACGCCTCCGGCGGGGAAAAATCAGATTAACAGGTGACAAATCGGTCCATATGTGCTACAATGTTTCGCAGAAATCTTTTTTACGGAGGGACACAAATGAACAGACCCGTTATTTCCGATTCCGTCCTTTACATCGGCTGTGACGACAGCGATCTGGATCTTTTTGAGAGCCAGTACGTGGTGCCGGAGGGCGTTTCCTACAACTCCTACGTTATACTTGACGAGAAGGTGGCGGTCATGGACACCGCCGACAGGCGCGTGGGGGACACGTGGCTTTCAAATCTGGAAGCCGCTCTCAACGGCAGAAAGCCGGACTACCTGGTGATACACCACCTGGAGCCTGACCACGCCGCCAACATCGGCAGGTTCGCGGAGAAGTACCCCGACGCGGTCCTGGTGGGCAACGCCAAGACCTTCTCCATGCTCCCCAGCTACTATGAGGACCTGAACCTGACCGGGCGCACCCTGACTGTCAAGGAGGGCGACACACTCTCCTTGGGCGGGCACAGCCTCACCTTCGTTATGGCGCCCATGGTCCACTGGCCGGAGGTCATGGTGAGCTTTGAGGCGTCTGAGAGGATACTTTTCTCCGCCGACGCCTTCGGAAAATTCGGGACCATCGCCTCCTACGACGGGGACTGGGCGTGCGAGGCGCGCCGGTACTACATGAACATAGTGGGCAAATACGGCGCGCAGGTCCAGGCGCTCCTTAAAAAGGCCGCCGCGCTGGACATCGCCACAATCTGCCCGCTCCACGGTCCCGTGCTCACAGGCGATCTGAGCCGGTACATGGAGCTTTACGACATCTGGTCCTCATACCGCCCGGAGGACAGGGGCGTCACCGTCGCCGCCGCGTCCATCCACGGCAACACCCGCGGAGCCGCCAAGTACCTTGCGGAGCTTTTGGAGAAGAAGGGCGAGAAGGTGGAGTTTTTTGACCTCACCCGCTGTGATGTCGCCGAGGCCGTTGAGGCGGCGTTCAGATATGACAGGATGGTCCTCGCCGCCTGCACCTATGACGGGGGACTTTTCCCGGCGATGGAGGACTTTTTGTCGCACCTTAAGGCGAAGAACTGGCAGGGGCGCTCAGTGTTCCTCATTGAAAACGGCTCCTGGGCTCCCCAGGCGGGCAAGCTCATGCGCGCCGCGCTGGAGGGCATGAAGAACATCACCGTGGCGGAGGACGTTATCACCCTCCGCGGAGCGGTGAAGAGGGCTGACAGGGCGGCGCTCGAGGCCCTCGCCGAAAAGCTCTGATGGGGACTCCCGTAAGCGTTGTCGCCGCGCTCATATGGCAGGACGGCAAATTCCTCATATGCCGCCGCCCGCCCCACAAGGCGCGGGGAGGCCTCTACGAATTTGTGGGCGGAAAGGTGGAGCCCGGCGAGACAAGGGCGCAGGCGCTCATACGCGAGTGCCGCGAGGAGCTGGACGTGACGGTGGAGCCGAGGGAGATTTACATGGAGCTTGTCCACGAGTACCCCGATATGACGGTCGACCTGACGCTCATAAGCTCCCGGATCGTCGAGGGCACGCCCAAGCTCCTTGAGCACACGGACATCCGCTGGATCGCTCCCTCCGAGATCCCGCTCTACTCCTTCTGCCCCGCGGATAAGGAGATTCTGGAAAAACTCATGAAACAATAAAAGAGGCGCAAACAGCGCCCCTTTTAATTTAGGATATATATTCCGAAATTGAGATAGCCGGCGAAGGTGACCCAGAGGAGGTAGGGGAGTATCAGGCTGCCGGCACGTTTGTCGATCTTGTGGAAAAAGGCGAAGGTGAATATGACCAGGAGCCACAGGGCGACGAGCCAGAAGAAGGAGAAAAGGTAGAGCTTCAGCCGGAAAAACAGTATCGGCCAGAAGAAATTTACCGCCAGCTGGCAGAAGTAAACCGTCAGCGCCGCTTCAATGTGCTCCCTGGGACAGCGGGACTCGGAGACCAGGTAGGATGCCAGGCCCATGGCGAGGTACAGCGCCGTCCAGACTATCGGGAATACCCACCCCGGCGGGGTGAGGGGCGGCTTATTGAGCGCGGCGAATTCACGCATCCCGGACATGCTCAAAAGCGCGGCGGCGGCGCCCACCGCCAGCGGGACCAGCAGGAACAGTATCAGCTTTTTTGGTTTGATTTTCATATTGCTCACCTCTTTGCTGTAAATCTATTCCTGTCCCCCTTCCAATATTCCCTTTAACGGCTGAATAAACCGCAAGCGGCGCGGCATAATAAGCGTGAGGTGATTTCAATGAGTTCAAAAGAGCTTCTCTACGTCGAGGACGCCCTGGGACACGCCGAATTTCTCTCCAAGCAGTGCCAGGACGCCGTAAACACTCTGACCGATCCCCAGCTGAAGGCGCAGGCGCAGCAGTTGGTGGACAAGAACCGCCAGATATTCGGCAGGTTCTACGCGCTTGTGTAAGGAGGTAAGGAAATGGACGACAAAACCATCATGGAGAACATTCTTCTCACCACCAAGGGCGTGTGCGACCTCTATATGCACGGCGCCATCGAATCCTCCACCCCCAAGGTCAACTGCGCGTTCAAGGACTCCCTGACCGACGCGCTGTGCATGCAGGATTCCATCTACCAGCAGATGACCCAAAAGGGCTGGTACACCACGGAGAACGTACCCCAGTCGAAGATCGACCAGGTAAAGCAGAAGTTTACCAGCGCAAACTAAGAATTTCAAAAAGGGCGGAGCCCTTTTTTGAAGAGAAAACGTGCGGAAGACCTCCGTGAAAAGCCTGCGGGCTTTTCTCGGAGGTCTTCCTGCTGTCGCGCTGCGCGCGCCGCCGCAGGCGGCACACTTGCGCGACATAAGGTGATTTTTCCGACGTACATGCCGCCGGAAAAATATTTTATGGGGGGATTTATTCAGTCCTGTAAAATATTTTATGGGGGGATTTTTATTCAATTTTGATACCGAAATAATTCCGTTTGTTTTCCGGGGCTTGGCAAATGGGTTACACGGAGGGGGTATAGTCGGTCCGTCAGGGGGGATGGATACGGACGGCTA
This sequence comes from uncultured Oscillospiraceae bacterium, assembly GCA_947588955.1. Lineage (GTDB taxonomy): Bacteria > Bacillota > Clostridia > Oscillospirales > Oscillospiraceae > RUG626. The sequence continues at coordinate 14,828 of CANPYX010000035.1, forward strand.
TGGAAATAACGGCGGCGGCGAGTACACGGCACTGCGCAGGCGTAGGCTTGCGGAGAGGCGGAGGCAGCGGAGAAGGCGGCGGGTGACGGCGTTCCTTGCGGTCGCGCTGCTTTTGACCGCCGTATCCGCGCTGGCGCTGTCGGCAAAGCCCAAAAGGGAGGAGTCCCCCGATCCACCGGCGAACGGGGACGGAAACGTGACAGATGATGACGCCGGGTCCACAGGCGGCGTCTCCGATATCTCCACGGTAGACGCTCCGAAGTATGAGGGACCGTATGCCGATGTTTTCGCGGAGCTTTTGGTGAAAAATCCTGAGCTGGAGGCGTTTATCGAGGGCTTCGACGGCGAGGAAAAGCCGGATCTGACCCTTGATCTTGGCGATGAGCTCACCGACGGCGAGATACCGTACCTCTCCCAGTGGGACAGCAGGTGGGGCTACTGCAAATACGGCTCAGGGCTGCTGGGCTGGACGGGGTGCGGACCCACGGCGCTGTCAATGGTCGCCATGGGGCTCACCGGAGACGGAACGCTGACGCCGGCGTATGTAGCGGATCTTGCAATACGCGAGGGCTTTTGTATCGCCGGCGCGGGGACGGACTGGAGGCTCTTTTCCCAGGGTGCGGCGGAGCTGGGGCTCACGGCAAAGGAGATACCGCTCTGGGAGCCCACCATGCGCTCCGAGCTGAACGCCGGCAGGCCCATAATCTGCATCATGGGTCCCGGACACTTCACCGACGAGGGGCACTACATAGTCCTTACCGGCTGCGACGAGGAGGGCTTTCACGTCCTGGACCCCTTCCGCGCCTCCAACTGCGTCACCTGGAGCTACGACGACATATCCGGGGAAATTCGGAATATATGGTCGTATTGTAAAACATAAGCCGCCCGGTGGGGCGGCTTATGTTTTAGCTTGTCCAAAAAGGGCTGTGCCCTTTTTGGACAAGGGGGAAACGTGCGGAAAAAATTTCGGAAATGTCTGCGGACATTTCCGAAATTTTTTCCTGCTGTCGCGCTGCGCGCGCCGCCGTAGGCGGCACACTTGCGCGACAAGAGGTGATTTTTCCGACGTACATGCCGTCGGAAAAATGTTTTTTGGGGGTTTTTGAAAACTCCCAATTCCCTTTTGTGTTCCCGGAATATCTGAGCCACGGCTGGAGTGAATATTTATCCAATGGAGTGAATAAAAAATACCCGCCAGCATAATTGCTGACGGGTGATGATGCAAAATACAATGCTGTCTCAATTTGATGAAGTGGGGTTGCATGATTACTGGTTCTACAGAGTACGCAATACACGGTCGCCAGACCTATGTATAGAAGTGCGCCCTTTAGTTCCTAAAATGGGCTTTTATTCTACCATGCTTCTCAAAATGCCTGTTACATCTTTTACTGCTTTAGCTGGCTTATCACTCATAATTTCCCAAACAGGCGATGTGCTTTGCTGCCCGGAAAAATATCTTCGGGCACAGAACATGACTGCCTCCACGTCCTGCTTTTCAAACATGGCATCAATAGCTTCGTCAAAAAAGAGCATATCACATCTTTGAGGACACTCATCATCTAATTCGATCTCATATAAATGGATTTTTGCTCTTTCTTCCTCAGGTTCCTGCTTCCAACCTGCCTCATAGAGAATTTTATAATTTTCAAGGTTGTCGAAAAAATATTTGCATTTCAATCGACTAAGACTGTTAGGAAATTCTGTTTTGCGAACAAATTCAAAAGCACCTTCAATACTATATGTCTCATATTTTGCCCGGTCTAAACACGCCAATTCGTCGGGTAATGTCTGTTGAGTTTGACCGTTGGCAAGCATATCGCAAAAGGAGTCAACTCCCTTTTCAAGGGCATAAACGAATGGAAGAGTAAGCTTAAATTTCTTCTCAAAATCGTTTTCCATTTCTTCTCCCAATATGAGCGTTTGGCTCATATGATATAAAATCATTCTAAACGCCTCCCCGTAACCTCGTTCCAAAAGCAGAAGCTGTAAAAAGTGAACTCCATCAAATGAACAATTTGCCGGAAAATAACTACTTGATATTTAATATTATACCACCCAAATGTGGATAAATCTACTCTCCGTTAAGACGGTTAATTATATGTTTACAAAATTTCCGCCTATGTTGGACAGGAACGCTCCGACGATTGTGTCCTCGTCCAGAGCGTTCCTATTCGCCGCCCTGAATGTTTCGGAATTGATGGTGAGTTTTATTCATGCTGATTGATAATTGTTCATGCTTTTGACCGGGAGCACAAAGTCGAATTGGGACTTTGAAAAAAACGAACCAAACTGCCCTATTGTTGGGCGGGTTGGTTCGATTGGGAGTTATTTTATGAATTCTGTGAGCTCGTCTTTGGTCAGGAGGCCGACGCTTTCCTGGGCGGGTTCGCCGTTTTTGAAGAGGATAAGGGTGGGGATGCTCATTACGTTGTAGTCGCGGGCGGTGCTGGGGGACTCGTCCACGTCCAGCTTGTAAAATTTAAGCTCCGGGTGCTCGCTCTCCGACTCCTCCAGGATCGGCGCCATCATGCGGCAGGGACCGCACCATGTGGCGAAGAAGTCCACGAGGACGGGGACAGGCGAATTTAAAACCTTCTCCTCAAAGCTTGCGGTATTTATCTGTTCAGCCATTTTAAAGCCTCCTTATTATATTATTGACAGTAATATTATAAATCTTTTCTCTTCCTCTGTCAATTTTTTTGAAAACGTGTTATACTGAGATATATGCATTTTTCTCATTTTGGAGGCGCTTATGTACGATCTTATTATCATCGGCGGAGGTCCGGCGGGGCTGACGGCGGCGGTGTACGCGCGAAGGGCGGGGCTTTCCACGCTGATTTTGGAGATAACCGTCTGCGGCGGGCAGATCATCAACTCGCAGAACGTTGAAAATTTTCCCTCGATCCGGTCCGTTGAGGGCTGGCGGCTGGCGGACAGCTGGCAGAAGCAGGCGGAGGCGCTGGGCGCGGAGATAAGGACTGCCCAGGTCACCGGGATCGAGCTTGAAGGAAACAAAAAGATCGTCCGCACCGCCAAGGGGGACTTTGAGGCGTTGGCTGTAATAATCTCCACCGGCGCGGGGCACAGGAAGCTGGACTGCCCCGGCGGGGCGGAGCTCTCCGGGCGGGGCGTCTCCACCTGCGCCTCCTGCGACGGGGCGTTTTTCCGCGACAGGAAGGTCGCCGTGGTTGGCGGCGGCAACACGGCCTTTGAGGACGCGCTGTACCTCTCGTCCATCTGTGAAAAGGTTTACATCGTCCACAGGCGGCGGGAGTTCCGGGCGGAGAGGCGGCTTGTCGAGACTGCCCAGGGAAAGGCAAACGTTGAATTTTTGACGCCCTGCGTCCCGGTCGAAGTGATCGCGGACGGGAACGGCCGGGTCGCCGCGCTGCGGGTGCGGAACGTGGAGACCGGCGAGGAGCTGACCCTTGAAACGCCCGGCGTATTCACCGCAATAGGTATGATACCCAACAACGCGGCGTTCGCCAACGTGCTGAGGCTCGACGAATCCGGATACGCCATCGCCGGCGAGGACTGCGAAAGCGGTACACCGGGGGTCTATGTCGCCGGTGACGGGCGGCAGAAGGCCCTGCGGCAGCTGGTCACCGCCGCCGCTGACGGGGCGGTGGCGGCAACCAACGCCGCCGCGTATGTGAACGCGCTGAAATAACCGTACAGCAAATAGAGAGAAAGGAACATATTTTCAATGGAAAACGTGACAATACAGGTAAAGAAGCTGGACCCCAGAGCGATACTCCCCTCCAGGGGCTCCCCATTTTCCGCCGGAGCGGACCTGCACGCCTGCATGGACGCCCCCCTGACCGTCGCCCCCGGAGAGACGGTCTTTATACATACCGGGCTCACCGCCGAGATCCCGGAGGGGTACGCGGGCTTCGTCTTCGCCCGCTCCGGGCTCGCCTCCAAGTCAGGGCTCGCCCCGGCAAATAAGGTGGGCGTGGTGGACTCCGACTACCGGGGAGAGTACATGGTGGCACTCTATAATCACTCTCAAAAGCCCGTCACCGTAAGTCCCGGCGACCGGGTGGCCCAGCTTGTGGTGATGCCCGTGGCGTCTACGGAGTTTGTGGAGGCGGAGGAGCTTTCCGAAACGGAGCGCGGCGCGGGCGGCTTCGGCTCCACGGGAAGGTGATACGTAAATTATTTAATGTTTATCGTTAAATAATAGTTGACAAACGTATATGCTCGTGGTATACTATGCCCAACTTCAAAGAGGAGGGCACATATATGGAAAAGCTCAAAAGGACATCAAAAATGCTTGACGGCTTTGCCAGGGTATTCCGCGTGATATTCATTGTGTTCGCGATATTTCTGCTGGCGGGCGCGGCTGTCGCGGCGGTACACTATTTCTCCGTCAGGGACGAGCTGACGGCGACGCTGGTGGGGGGCGATTTGCGCCTGAATTTGGGCAACGTGACGTTGAAGCTCGACCATCTCGTTCCCATATCCGGCTATCCGATGGTACCGATAGTCATCTCGTTTTTATCCGGCGCCGTCATGTTGGCGATAGCGTCGGTGGAGGCGCACATTCTGCACCGTATCCTGTCCCCCATGGCGCAGGGGCGTCCGTTTGACACCTCGGTGTCGGCGAACCTCCAAAAGCTTGGCTGGCTGACCCTGGCGCAGGTCGTGGTCTACGGGCTTGCCGAAGCCATAAGCACGGGAATGGCGCTGCGGCTTTTTGGGTTTGGGGAATTTCTGAATCCTGAATACGTGCTGGGCTACACGGTGAATTATCGCCTTGAGCTTGCCCGTTTTCTTGTTCCGGCGGCGCTGTTTTTACTCTCATGGATATTCCGCTACGGCGAGGAGCTCCAGCGTCAATCTGACGAAACGCTTTGAGGCGGTCAAATTCCAATTATTAAGGAGGACACATATATGGAAAAGCTAAAAAAGACCGCCCGCGTCCTTCACAGGATTGTCCGCATTTTGTACCGCCTCGGCATAGTCGGTACGATTGTCACGGCAGTCGCTCTGGTGCTGATTACTTTGCTCCCCGCTGACTCCCTTCGGCAAGTGGTGAGTTCTGCGGGCATGACCATCGAATTGGGAACGGCGGAGCTCCATCTTTCCAGGATTCTGGAACCAATCGGCGATATCCGCCTCTTTCTCTGCGCCGTCTTCGGCGTTGCCACAGTGTCTCTGGCACTGTCGGTGTGCGCGCTGAAGCTGGTGCTGCGCATCTTGCGGCTCATGGCAGACGGACGACCCTTTGACGGCACCGTGTCCGCCAATTTTAAGAGGCTGGGCTGGGTAACGCTGGCTGGCGTGGCGGTGCACTATGTAATGGACGGCGTGGACGCCGCCATGGATGTGTCCATGTTTGACCTGGATCAAATTTTCCGGCCCGACCTGGTCAAAGGTGTCACCATCCAAAATACTGACAGCCTGTCGTCCCTGCTGATACCGGTCATGATGTTCCTGCTGTCCTATGTGTTCCGATACGGCGGGGAGCTTCAGCGCCAATCCGACGAAACGCTTTGAGGTGGTCATATGCCGATAATTTTACGCCTTGACCGGGTCATGGCGGACCGTAAGATGTCCCTGAACACCCTCTCGGAGAAGGTTGGTATCGCCAACGTCAACCTTTCAAAAATCAAGACTGGCAAGGTCAGCGCCATTCGCTTTTCCACGCTGGAGGCGATATGCGAGGCCCTCGACTGCCAGCCGGGAGACATACTGGAATACAGCCGCGAAAAATAAAATTCCCCTCCGCGCCGAAAAATTGGCGTGGAGGGGTTCTTGTGTGTTGATATTCAAATATCCGCGAAGGACTCCCGCTCCTCGGCGGTGAAGTCGGAACGGGTTTTTCCTCCGGACCTTTCGCGCTTGGCGGAGAGCGAGGTGATCACGTCCGCGATCTGGCGGCGGAAGATGAAAACCGCGGCGACGACCGCCAAAACCGAAAGTATTATTGAAATGAGTACGATTATTTTTTTCTTGCTCATATAATTACCTCCCTGACTGGATATTTCCATTTTACACTGTTTCATTCGGTTTTTCAATACCCTGCCGAATAATAATTTCCCCGCCGGAATAGTATTTTTCATCACACTTTCACATTTTTGCCCCGAATACCGTGAAAAAACGTGTTTTTGACATCTTGTATACTTTGCGATGATGTAGTATAATTATCGTGTATGGCAACCTGTATCTTATTCTTTTATAAAGGGGTGCGGATATGGTCAGATTCAAAACGGCGCTTGGCGTCATTTCCATCTCACCGGACGTGATTACCACGCTTGTGGGCGACGCGGCGACAAGCTGCTTTGGCGTCAAGGGAATGGCTATGCGCTCGGTCACCGACGGGCTCGTCCATCTTCTCAAGCCCGAGGCCATGGGCAAGGGCGTTCACATCGCCTACGGGGAGAATTTCATCCTCATTGACCTCCACATAATCGTTGACCAGGGCGTAAACATTCCCGTCCTGTGCAGCAGCATCATCAGCGAGGTCAAGTACAAGGTCACCGAGGCCACCGGCATTGAAGTGAGGTCCGTTGACGTCTACGTGGACTCAGTAAGTTTGGATTGATGGAGGACGAAGCCTTGATACAGTCGATAGATGCCGCGCTGTTCAAATCAATGATAATCTCCGGCGCGGCCCTTTTGGAGCAGAACAAGCAGGCAATAAACGAGCTCAACGTGTTCCCTGTCCCAGACGGGGACACCGGCACGAACATGAGCCTCACCATAGGCTCCGGCGTCACCGCCCTGAAAAACGGCAGCTTCACCACGGTCACGGCCTGCGCCGACGCTGTGGCGAGCGCCCTTCTCCGCGGCGCGCGGGGCAACTCCGGCGTTATCCTCTCCCTCCTCTTCCGGGGGATCGCCAAGAGCCTCAAGGAAAAGACCGCCTGCGGCGCCGCCGAGCTCGCCGCCGCCTTCCAGCGCGGCGTGGACGCGGCGTACAAGGCGGTTATGCGCCCCACCGAGGGGACGATTCTCACCGTCTCACGTATCGCCGCCGAGGCCGGCAGGGCATACGCCGAGACAGGCTCCGACCTGGAGGAGCTTTTTGACAGAATGATCGCCGCGGGCGACGTGGCGCTGGCGGGGACCACAGAGCAGAATCCCGTTCTCAAAAAGGCGGGCGTGGTGGACGCCGGCGGCAAGGGCTACCTTTGCATACTGCGGGGCATGCTCTCCGCCATTCTGGGCAGCCCCATAGAGCACGTGGCGGCGGAGGAGCAGGTAAGCTCCGGCGCCGATTTCGCCGGTCTTTCCGACGAGGAGATAACCTTCGCCTTTGACACGGTCTTCATCGTCCGCAAAAAGGACCCGGATGTGGACCTTGATCCCTTCCGGGAGTATCTGGGCTCCATCGGCGATTCACTGGTGATTGGCGAGGACGACGACGCCTTCAAGGTCCACGTCCACACCAACACCCCCGGCGACGCCCTGAACGCCGCCCAGCAGTACGGCGTACTGGAGCTTGCGAAAATCGAGAACATGGTAACCCAGCGCGACGACCTTGCCGCCGGCAGAAAGGCCCAGTCCACCGACGATTTGGAGGCTGTGGAGAAGGAGCTTGAGGAGCTGGAGGCGCAGAAGGACGAGCCCGTGGACGTTCCGCCCGAGAAAAAATACGGGCTTGTGGCAGTCTGCGCCGGCTCAGGTATGCACGCCGTCTTCAAAAATCTCGGCGTTGACGCCCTGGTCACCGGCGGGCAGACCATGAACCCCTCCACCGAGGACATCCTCCGCGCCGTTCAAGCCGTTCCCGCGGAGACGGTTTTTGTTCTCCCCAACAACAAAAATATAATCATGGCAGCCCAGCAGTGCGACCGCCTCACCGAGAAAAACGTGGTTGTGATACCCTCCAAAACCGTCCCTCAGGGGATCTCCGCCCTGGTGTGCTTTGACGACTCCCTGGAGCCAGACGAGCTCACCGACGCCATGACCGACGCCTGCGGCACCGTCCACACCGCACTCATTACTTACGCCGCCAGGGATTCCGAATTCGACGGCAGTCACATCAAATCCGGCGAGTACCTGGCACTTCTGGAAAACCAGCTCCTCGCCAGCACCTCCGACCTTGCCGAGCTCATATCCGGCATTGCCGACGCCGTGCGCGGCTTCGACCCGGAGGTCATCACCATCTTCTACGGCGAGGACGTCACCGAGGACGCGGCGAAGGAGGTCGAGGATAAGCTCGCCGAGCTCTTCCCCGACGCCGACATCCAGCTCATCTCCGGCGGTCAGCCCGTTTACTACTACATGATTTCTGCTGAGTGATTCAAAAAAGGGCGGAGTCCTTTTTTGAATGGGAGAAGTTCAAAAAATCCGTGAATTTCGCGAAATTCACGGATTTTTTTCTTTTTATCTCTTTGTTCCAAGGAAAAACAGCGCAAGTGTTCCGGGGCCTGAGTGGGCTCCTATCACGGGACCGATGGCGTTTATCGTTATGTCCGCCGGGTGAAGCCCGTCGTTCACAAGAGACGCCAGGTATTTGGCGTCCTCCTCGCAGTCCCCGTGGCTTATGAAGAGGTGCTGGTGGGCGACGTCCACCCCCGTTGCGGCGCACTTGTCGTAAATCGCCTTTATTGCTGCCTTCCTGCCACGCGCCTTGGACATATTTATAAGGAATCCGTCGTCGTCCACGTGGAGCACGGGCTTGATATTCAGCAGTGTCCCCACGGCGGCGGTGGCGGCGGACACCCTTCCACCGCGCTTGAGGAAAAAGAGGTCGTCAACGGTAAACCAGTGGACGACGCCGGGGGCGGTGCGGGCGGTAAAGTCGCGAAGCTCCTCTATGCTCAGCCCCTCCAGCTTTTTCTTCGCCGCCAGGTAGACCAAAAGCCCCTGCCCCAGGGAGGCGCACTTGGAGTCAACCACGTATATCTTTCTCTCCGGGTACTTCTCCGCCAGCTCCTCCGCGGCAATCACGCCGTTCTGACAGGTGCTTGAGAGCGCCGAGGCGAAGGCGATATAGAGTATGTCCTTCCCCTCCTCCAAAACCGGCTTCATTATCTCCACAAATTCGCTGGGATTGACAGCCGAGGTGGAGGCGTTGCCGCCGTTGCGCAGCGCGTCGTAAAACTCCTTGTGGGATATTTCCCGCTCGTCCGGGTAGTTTCTGGATTCCCTCCCGTCCAGATTCACCCTCAGCGGCAGGATTTGCACACCCAGCTCATCTGCCAGGCTCGCGGGAAGGTCGCAGGAGGAGTCGGTAAGTATGATGTATTCGCTCATTTCAGGTCCCTCTCTCAAAGGCATGATGCCGTAATTTTCTCCCTTATTATATCAAACGCAAAACGCCTTGTCGAGTACATTATCCTTTCCGAATGTGCAAAAAATACCGATTTGTTTGAGGGCGGGACCGCGGTCCCGCCCTCAGTCTGTCGACAAACCCGCCCCTATTCCCGGGGGTGGGTTTGTGGTATAATGGCAAAAAGAAGAGACGGAAAA
>CANPYX010000036.1 GCA_947588955.1 uncultured Oscillospiraceae bacterium
AAGCGACGCCGACGCGGCGGGGGAGATAGAGGACTGGGACTCCATTCCCGTGCCCTCCTGCTGGCAGCTCCAGGGTTATGAGAACCCCAATTACACCAACGTCTGCTACCCCTTCCCGGTGGACATGCCCTACGTGCCCGACTTAAACCCCTGCGGCGTCTATGAGCGGGATTTTGAGCTGCGGGAGCTTGTGGGCAGGGCGTATTACGTCCTGGAGGGCGTGAGCTCCTGCGCCTTTGTGGTACTGAACGGCTCTTACGTGGGCTTCACCCAGGGAAGCCGCCTGCGCGCCGAGTTTGACGTCACGGACCGTGTACGCTTAGGGAAGAACACCCTTCGAGTCTACGTGCTCAAGTGGTGCTGCGGCAGCTACCTGGAGGACCAGGACGCCTTCCGGTACAACGGAATATTCCGCGAAACGTACCTCCTTCTGCGCCCGGAGGGGCACATCGGGGACGTGGAGATGATACCCAACGCCAAGAGCATACATATAAGGCTCTCAGGTTCCGCGCGTGTGCGAATCCTTGACGGGGAAAAACTCCTCACCCAGGGCGAGTTTACCGACGAGCTTGACTACGCGCCGGAGGACCCCATCCTCTGGAACGCGGAAAAGCCCCACCTTTACACGGTGGAGCTTGAGCGGGCGGGGGAGGTGATAACCCTGAAGGCGGGGCTCAGGGAGGTCTCCGTCTCGGACAAATACGAGCTCCTCATAAACGGCGTCCCCGTGAAGCTCCATGGCGTGAACCACCACGACACCGGCAAATTCCGGGGCTGGTGCCAGACCGAGGAGGAGCTTCGGCGGGACCTCACGCTCATGAAGTCCCTTAACATAAACTGCGTGCGCACCTCCCACTACCCGCCCCATCCGAGCTTTGTCCGCATGTGCGACGAGCTGGGGATTTACGTGGTGCTGGAGACGGACATAGAGACCCACGGCTTTTTCCACCGGCGCGGCAACCCGCCCTCCGGCTACGACCACGCGCCGGGTGAGTGGCCCTGCACAAACGGCGACTGGCGCGGCGAATTTCTCTCCCGCATGGAGCGGGCGCTGGAGCGGGACAAGAACTGCCCCTCGGTCATAATGTGGTCATTGGGCAACGAGAGCGACTACGGCGACAACCACAGGGCCATGCTCCGCTACCTCAAGGAGCGCGACCCCTCGCGCCTCTCCCACTACGAGCAGGCAAGCGCCCACGGGGATTTTGAGACCCCGGACGTCATATCCTGGATGTACGCCTCAAGGGAGAACATAGAGCGGGCGGCGCTGGACCCCAACATGAAAAAGCCGGTTTTCCTCTGCGAATACTCCCACGCCATGGGCAACGGCCCAGGCGATGTGTGGGCGTACAATGAGATGTTTGACCGCTATCCCAAGCTCGCCGGCGGCTGTATCTGGGAGTGGACGGACCACGTGGCAATGCGCGGCGGCGTCCAGTGCTACGGCGGCGACTTTCCGGGGGAGCTGACAAACGACGGCAACTTCTGCTGTGACGGCATGGTCTTTGCCGACAGGAGCTTCAAGTCCGGCACACTGGAGGTAAAGGCGGCGTATCAGCCGATTATGACGCGCCTTGAAAACGGCGTCCTGACGGTGCGCAACCGTCTGGACTTTACAAACCTCAACGAGTATACGCTCACACTGGAGATTGAGCGGGACGGAGAGATCGCGGACAGCCGCGCCCTTCAGCTTGACCTGCCGCCCCACGAAAGCCGTGAGATCCCTGTTCCCGCCCTCTTTTCCACCTGCCGCCTGGGGGCGCATCTGCGCTGCCACCTCACAAGGGACGGGGTGGAGTACGCCGCCGCGGAGCATGAGCTGGATATTGCCCCGGAGGTCGAAAAGCCTTCTCCCGCGCCCCTCACCCTTACGGAGGACGCCGGGAACGTCTACGCCCGCGGCGAGGGCTTTGCCTACACCCTCTCAAAGCTGCGCGGGACACTTGTAAGCGCCGTTGTAAACGGGAGGGAGCTTTTGGCGGGAGGCGTAGAGCTCACCTGCCTGCGAGCCCCCACGGACAACGACAGGAACATAAGGCGCTTCTGGCTCAGCGGCGGCGAGCGCCTGGGCGAGAACTGGGACGCCGCCTTCCGGAAGACCTACGGCGTCACTCTCCGCGGCAATACCGCCTCCGTAACCGGCTCCCTTGCCGGTGTATCACGTATGCCGGCGGTGAAATTTGAGACGAGGTACGAATTTTTCGCCGACGGCTCCGTACTCGTGACCACAGATTTCAACGTGCGGGACGACGCCTTCTGGCTGCCGCGTATAGGCTTCGAGTGGACCCTGCCGGGTGACAGCGGCGACTTCACCTATTACGGCAAGGGACCGGGGGAGAACTACTCCGACATGTGCCACTGCGCCCTGACGGGAAGGTATGAGAGCACCGCCGACGCCGAGTACGTCCCCTACGTCCGCCCCCAGGAGCACGGCAACCACACCGGCGTCAGGGAGCTGACAATTGGCGGCCTGCGCTTCACCGGCTGCCCCGAATTTGAGGCAAACGTCTCCCGGTACAAAGCGTCGGACCTTATAAGCGCCGCCCACACCGACGAGCTCAGACCCGATGGCCTCACCCACCTGCGCGTTGACTACCGCGTATCCGGTGTCGGCTCCAACTCCTGCGGCCCGGAGCTCGACCCCAACTACCGCGTCTCAGAAAAGACCTTCACCTTCGCCTACCGTGTGGAGATCGTAAAATAAAACCATAAACCCGGTTCAACCGCGTCAAAAAGCTCAATATCCAATATTTTTCCGGCGGCATGTACGTCGGAAAAATCACCTTATGTTTTGCAAGCGTGCGCCCCTTCGGGGCGTGCGCGTAGCAAAACAGCAGGAAGACCTCCGAGAAAAGCCCGCAGGCTTTTCTCGGAGGTCTTCCGCACGTACCCCCTTTGCCGTAAAAGGGCATAGCCCTTTTACGGCAGTATTTCCGGCGGAACGTGGGAGATCACGTCGATCACATGGTTTTGCGTGTAAATGCCGTAGTGCGTCCACTTGCCGGGGTAAAAGGAGCCGTCGCGGAGCTGCCCGACATCGGTGACGCCGCTCAGATAGGAGAGCAGCTTTGATTTTTCAAATGTGATGAGATACCTCCCGTGACGGATCTCCTCATGATCATCAAACGAGCAGTAGGACTCGTCCCTGACTTGGTAAAGGATATAGTCCTGAAAATATATTTCATATTGCCGCCGTTCGTCGGCTTCGATCGGCCTGGTCTTTGCCAGAATTTCCTGCAAGGATTTATTCGTGGCTTCGCCCATATCCGAAAAATCGGGAACATCCGCTCCCAAATCTCTGACCTCCGCCGCGGCAATCACAAGTCTAAGCTCCTCCCGCACCCCGTCTTCCAGCGACACCAAAAAAGGCGCATGGTCGCCGATAATCTGATCAAGCTCTTCAAAAATCATGCTTCATGCTCCCTTCGCTCTTTTCGAATAATGAGGAGCTCCGATTGCCGGCGACGCTTATCGCGTCAGACCGGCAAGCTTTTCCTCCTGTCATCATTCTACCGCATCACCGTCTCCAGTGCAACTGTCAAGAATAAATTGCTATAAATCTAAGCATAAATACATTGCAAAACTTGCGGAATATTTTAAAATACTAAAATAATGCTTGACTTTTAAGCAACTCCGTAGTATAATGCACCTGTAACCGAGAATGAGCCTTATTCAAATACCACGGTGTACTCCTCAAAAACGGAGAGAAGGTCGGAGATGACCGTCCGGGTGTTGGTAACGGCGCTGTCAAATAGCCCCTGGGCTTTGGCGGAAGCCAGCTCCTCTTGGGCAAAATCGGAAAGGTAGTCGGGAACGGTGCCCACGTCAATGGGGTTGAATATGTTGTTGCTGCCGACGCACTCCATTTTGTCCACGTTTATGTAGTTGTCCAGCACCTCCGGATCGGGGAGCTTTATGGTGATCGTCATGGCGTCGCGGTCCAATGTCAGCTTGAGCTTTGACATCTCAATGCCCACCTTGATGATACCGGAGTAGACGAATATGACCTCGTTGGTGGTCAACGGAATGTCGCCGCCCCAGAAGCCCTGGAGGGTGTTGGTGACCTTTTTGGTGTTGCCGTACTCATACATATAGGTGGCAAGCTCGCCTATGGGCGCCAGCCTGTCCCAGACCTTCACGTCGGTCACGGTGAGCCGCTCCTGCTCCTTTTCGTATGCCTTGTGGAGCGCCTCCTTGGTGGTGGAAAGCTCGGTGTCCAGCTCTTCAAACCTGGCGCTGTCCTCCCTGCGCGCCTGCGCCGCGAATATGCCGACGGTGATCGCGCCCGCCAGCAGGCCGACGATCAGCCCAATGATGAAAAGCCGCGCCTTTTTTCCAAAGGGGTATTTGATCAGTATTGCATTTTCGCCCCGGAGTTCGCCGTTTTCGTCCCGGAGGTCAACCTTTTTGTCCATGTTTCTCCCTCTTTCATTTTTTTTCTACCACCAATATACACGCCGAGGGACTATAAGTCAAGACGCGGGGCTTGAATTGGGCGGCACAAAGAGCTATAATTTAAACAAACAGGATAAAACGCGAAACGGCAGGGAGGCGCGGTATGAACGACAGGGACAACGCTTTTTTGGGCACGGAGCCCGTGGGAGGGCTGCTTTTCCGGCTTGCCGTACCCACCATCACGGCGCAGGTCATAAATATGCTGTACAACGTGGTGGACAGGATATACATAGGCCACATGGGACCTGAGGGGGATATGGCGCTCACGGGCGTGGGCGTTTGTATGCCCATAATCATGTTCGTCTCCGCCTTTGCCGCGCTCATCTCCTCCGGCGGCGCTCCGAGAGCGTCCATCTTCATGGGACAGGGCGATAAAGAATCGGCGGAGCGGACAATGGGCGGGTGCTTCTCGGCGCAGGTGATAGTGTCGCTCATATTGACGGCGGTGATACTTTTATATAACCGCCCCCTGCTCCTTGCCTTCGGAGCGTCGGAAAACACCATCGGCTTTGCCACCGCCTACATGGGCATCTACGCCCTGGGGACGCTTTTTGTGGAGCTGACGCTGGGCATGAACGCCTTTATAACCGCCCAGGGCTTTGCCAAAATGGGTATGCTCACGGTGCTCATCGGCGCGGTGTGCAACATTGTCCTTGACCCCATATTCATCTTTCTTTTCCATATGGGCGTGCGCGGCGCGGCGCTGGCGACGGTCATATCCCAGGGCATATCCTGCGCCTGGGTGGTCAGGTTCCTCTCACGGGGTAAGTCCATACTGAAGCTCAACGGGGATTCGCTTAAAATCCGCCCGTCTCTCGTTCTGCCCTGTATCGCCCTGGGTATCGCGCCCTTCGTCATGCAGGCAAGCGAGAGCGTCATATCCGTGTGCTTCAACTCGTCACTTTTGAAATACGGCTCCGACGTGGCTGTTGGGAGCATGACCATACTCACCTCCGTCATGCAGTTCGCCATGATGCCCCTCCAGGGCCTCGCACAGGGCGCCCAGCCCATCTCCAGCTACAACTACGGCGCGGGGAACGCGGGGCGCGTGAAGGAGGTCTTCAAGCTCCTGCTCATAACGAGCCTCGCCTATTCCACGGCGCTTTGGGCGCTTATTATGGCGTTCCCGCAGGTGTTCGTGACCATGTTCAACTCAAAGCCGGAGCTGGTGAGCTTCGCCTCCAAAGCTCTGCGCGTATACTGCGCCGTGATGTTCATTTTCGGCGCGCAGATAGCCTGCCAGATGACCTTCGTATCACTGGGCTACGCCGCAGCCAGCGCCATAGTCGCCATCGTCCGCAAATTCGTCCTGCTTGTGCCGCTGATTTACATCATGCCCGCCCTTATGGAGGACAAGGCGATGGCGGTCTACACCGCCGAGCCCGTCGCGGATTTGCTTGCGGTGACGTTCACGGTGACACTTTTCTCCGTCCAGTTCAAAAAAGCCCTCCGAAAAATGGAGCTTCAACAGCAAAAGCTCTCCCCTCCGACGGGCGGAGAGGAGAGCTGAAAGAGGATTAAGGCTCATTGACTATGCCGACGAAAAGGGGCAGGCCGCTGTCGCCGGTTATGCAGAATATGAACGGGCGGTCCAGGACAAAATCCACCTCGTCGTCCGGCGGCATGGCTGAGCCGTTTCCCTGCATCACGGTAAACGCCGCGGCGGTGCAGCCCTCCTCGTCAATTGTCACGCGCGAGGCGTGGTTTGCCTCGGACACAAAAACGGGCACGTCCGTGACCGTGGGGGTGAAGTCGGCGAGGGACGGGTCAAAGACGTCGGTGACGCCCATCGCCATGAGCCCGCCCGTCAGGTCGAATTGGGAGGCGACGTCGAATTTCGGGATGGATTTGTTCACAAACAGGTATTTCGAGTTTTCCCAATCGCCGTCGCTGAAAAGGAAATCCATCGCCTCGCTGTCGGACAGAAGCTCCTCCGGCGTGACGCCCTCGTCGGGCAGGAGGAACCACATCTCACCGCCCTCACGGAAGCTTTGGCTGACGGCGGAAAATTTGCTGCCCCAGTAGTAGCTCTGCGCGTTCCTCTGGCGCATGAAGTCCGCCTCCACGTCCCCGGCGGGGCTGTGGAAGGTCTGGGGCGCGGTGGCGCTCTTTGAAAATTCGTTCGCCCATTTCGCCCTGTAATAGACGGTGGAGGCGAGAGCGAGGACGGTGCGGGGGTCCATTGTGATGCCCTCCGCCTGCTCCTTCAAAAGCCCGCCGGTCTGCCGGTCCAGCCACTCCCGGAGCTCCTTATTGAAGTCATCGGAGCCCATTTTCCCACGGTAGGAGGAGGCGTAGAAGTCGCTTGCGAGGATGTCAGCGGTCTCCTGATCAAAGCCCACGTTTTCGTTTAGCCACAGGGAGTTTGCCAATACGGAGGTGAGGGCGCCGTCGTCGCGGTAATTTGAGTTCCACACGTCGCTCGCCTGACGGCGCAGCTCGTCCATGCCGCCGCTGCCCAGGAGGGCGAGGATCTGTCCGCGGCTCTCGCCGCCGGTTATCTGCGCCAGCATTGAAAGCGCCATGTAGACATTGAGAGGGGAGTATACCTTGTTTTGTCCCGCCGTATCCGACAGGAACACGGCGCTGCTGGTTTTGAAGAAGGCCAGAAGGGGGGATACGTCCCCCAGGTCCCGCCGCTGTGCATTTACGCTTTCCCACCAGGCGTCAAACTGCTTTTTGGTGTGGGGTTCTCCGGGGTAGGGCGCCATTTTGGGGTATTCCGCCTCCGCCAGGGCGTAAGCCGTTATACCTGCGCCGGAATTGCCGGGATTTAAAATTATCCCGCCGATGACTGCCAGCACAAGCACCGCCGCGACAGCGCAGGTCTGCCACGCCCTTTTGCGCGGCTTTTGCCGCTTCGGGGCGGACCTCGCCCCGTCGATGAGGTCGTCACGTATGTCGGTGACGCCGTCGTAAATATCCTTTGAATCCATTATAAAGCTCCTTTCGTTTCCAGAAAAGCCCTCAGAGCGCATCGAAGGCGGCTGAGGCGTTGGGAACAGGTGTTGGGCTGTTCGTGAAGCTCCTCCGCCAGCTCCTTCACCGGACAGGCGTACCAGTACCTTCGGATAAAGAGCTGCCTGTCCGCCTCGTTCAGCGAGTCCAGCCACGCGCCGATCGCCTCCGCCAGGACGCGGCGCTCCATGTCAGCCTCCACCGCGGCGGGGGAGGGGACGCAGTCCTCCAGCTCGGAGAGCATTATCTCCATGCCGTCGTACCGCTTTTTGGCGTGGTCCCGCCGCCACCGGCTGACGGACAGGTTGCGCGTCAGCCTGCCGAAGAAGGCGCCCAGCGACGCGGGGCGGTCGGGAGGCATTTTGCCCCAGGCGGCGTACCAGGTGTCGTTGACGCACTCCTCCGCGTCCTCCCTTATGCCCAGGAGCCTCAGAGCTATTGAGCGGCATATCCCGCCGTATTTCACGTCCGATTCGGCTATCGCCCGCTCCTCACGCCGGTGATAGAGCTCAATTATTTCCCTGTCCTCCACATCGCACCTCCGTTCATGTTTTCGGGACCCCTCACCCATAAAGTCGCAAACCGGCGAAAAATATGACAACGCTTTTGATATAAATTTCCCTTCCCGCCGAAAACAAAAGCCCGGATATGACCGGGCGATCGTCACTGTTGGGGGCAAAGGGCTTTGAGAAGGCTTTTGCAGCCTTCGTTGATGTCCTGCCAGGCGCGGCGGAAGTCGCCGGTGTACCAGGGGTCCGCGACGGGGCGGGGGTAGGGGGTGTAGTCCATGAGGAGGCGCAGCTTTCCCTCCGGGTCGCCGCCAAAGGCGCGGAGCATGTTCCGCAGATTGGCGCCGTCCATGCCGATGATGAGGTCGTAGTTTACATAATCATCGGCGGTTATGCGGCGGGCGGTTTTGCCGACGCAGGCTATGCCGTGCCTTTGAAGCTCCTCCCTCGCGGGAGGGTAGACGGGGTTGCCCAGCTCCTCACAGCTCGTGGCGGCGGATTCGATGTGGAATTCCGCCTCAAGTCCGGCGTCGCTCACCAGCTTTTTCATGGTGAACTCCGCCATAGGGCTCCGGCAGATGTTGCCGTGGCAGACGAAAAGAATTTTTATCACATTTGCCTCCGGATTTTGAAGCTTTAAGAGTCGGATTTTGCCGATTTGCGCTTGAATACGAAAGCCAGCGCGAGAAGGACGGCGACGGCGGCGGCGTAGGGGATTGCGAGGAGGAACGACGTGCTTGCGGGGGCGCTGCACGTGGGGCAGTTGGAGAGGTAGCACCAGTTGTAAGCCACCTGAGCGCACATGACGTCGGAGAGGAGAACGGCGAGGACTGTGAAGATAACGGACAACGCTTTCATGGTTTGACCTCCTGTTATTTTTTCCGTATTTGTTTCAGGAGAAGCACGGCGCCGGTGAATATGGCGGCGACGCATAGAGCCAGAATTATCCCGTTCCCGTCCAGGGTCACGGCGGAGGACTGACCTATCCGGTCCGACGCCGAGGGGTCAAGGAGGAACAAGAGCCCCCATAGGATAAGCCCGACGGCGCCGGCGAGACATACGGCAAGTCCCGCGAAAAAGCCCGTACCCATATTGGTGCGGGGCTGTTCGCCGCCGCGCTCCTCAGAGACAGGGGGCTCCGCGCCGTCCCGCATGAGGTAGTCCAGGGAGACGTTGAAGCACTCGCTTATGGCGATGAGCTTGTCCCCCTCCGGTACGGAACGCCCCGATTCCCACTTGGAGACGGACTGGCGCGACACGCCCAGCCTCTCCGCCAGCTGCTCCTGGGAGAGACCGCTCTTTTTGCGAAGGTCATACAGCTTTTCCGGCAGTGCCATAGCTCTCTCCTTTCGCCCTGATTATACTGGAATCAACAGTAGAACGCCATAACTTTGAGTGTACAGTTCCGCAACCCTCGGTTGCAAATTCATATTCAGAAGTCTAAATTCTATTTGAAGGAGAAAAACACAATGCTTTTGATTGATAGTCTGGAGACGCCAAGGTTGAGGATTCGTTCCTGGCGGAGGTCCGATAAGGACTTTACGCTGTCTATGTGGGGGGACAGGGAAAACGGAAGGTATATGATCGACCCCGTCCGCGAGAACATGGACGAAGAGTACCTCAAATGCGTCGATGAGATGGAGGACAACCCCGACGGATACTACCTGGTCGTTGAATGGAAGGCGGACAGCACGCCTGTCGGCACCTGCTGCGTATTTCCTGAAAACGGGAATTACGATATTGGGTATTGCATCTCAAAGGACCATTGGAAGGAGGGGTTGGGGACCGAGGTGGTTGACGCCTTGATCCGCTGGGTCAAGTCGGAGGGCGGCAAGTCCATAACCGGAGAGGTGGCGGATATAAACACCGCGTCAGTCGCGCTTCTTAGCAAATTCGGCTTTTCAGAGGACAGAAAAACGCGCTATAAAAAATGGGGCGAAGAAACCTATTTTGACGCCCACTACTATAAGCTGACCCTATGAGCCTTCATTTCCGCAAAACCAATCAGACAAGAGATACCTTACAGGTACAAACCCCCAATTAAATATTTTTCCGGCGGCATGTACGTCGGAAAAATCACCTTTTGTTTTGCAAGTGTGCGCCCCTACGGGGCGTGCGCGCAGCAAAACAGCAGGAAAATTTACGTGAATTTCGCAAAATTCACGTAAATTTTCTGAACGTTCCCCTATCTTATTTCAAAAGGGCACAGCCCTTTTGGAATAAGATAATCTCTGAATACGCCATAATGAACGGCCCGGAGCCCTTGCCCTCGTCGGGGAGGTAGTATTCGGGGAGCCGGTAGTTGTCGGTGTTGTTGGCGGTGGCCTTGAGGTAGATGTCGTCGAGACGGTCGCCGTTTATTTTCAGCTCCGCCATTGCCACAAAGCCCTTGACGGCGGCTTCGGCGTAGGAGCTGTCAAGCCAGCCGTGGCGGACGCCCTTGAGGATGGTGTAGACAATCATGGCGGTGCCGCTGGTCTCAAGCCTGTTCGTCTCGGAGGTGTCCCAGTCGGCCACGTTGGTCCAGAGACCCTCAGGCTTCTGATAGCGGAGCATGCCGTCAACAAAGAGCTTGAGCGCCGCCTTGCGCTCCTCCATGTACTCCTCCGGCAGGACCTCCATCACGTCCACCATTGCCATTCCGTACCAGCCCATGGCGCGGGTCCAGTGGTAGGGGCACATGTCATCGGCGGAGTTTGCCGCGTGCCAGTACATGCCGTCCGGGGCGAGGAGGGTCTTTGCCACCCAGGAGAGGCGCCCGTTCACCAGCTCAAGCTGACGCCTGTCGCCGACCCTGGCGGCGAAGTGGGCGATGAAGGGTTGGAGCATATATATGCCGTCCAGCCAGACCTTGTATTTGGGGGGATTGCCGTTGGCCCAGCTGTGCCAGTAGTTGTAGCCGAGGGCGGCCTCGGTGTACTCCTTTGGGACGATGTGACCGGTGGAGTTTACATAATTTTCATCGGTCAGGTCCCTGTACAGGTCGCGGCATATCTGCATATAGCCGTCTTCCCCTTGGGCGGCGCGGACGAGAAGGGCGGCGGTCTTGTAGCAGTCGGCCCCGTGGTGGTCCACGTAGCCCGCGAGATTGCGGCTGAGGGAAGGGTTCCCGGCGCTGTCGCGGACTATCATGGCGTCCAGATACCTGTGAACGTAGTCCAGATACCTTCCGCCGGCCTCCGGACAGGCCTCATAGACATCGAAGAGGCCCTCCATGACCACGCCGTTGTAGTAGCTCCAGTCGAAGAGATAGGGCTTTTGCGAGGGGGTGCGCTTTTCGTTGTCCCATGTGAAGAACCTGTGTTCGTCGGCGACCACCGCCTCGGGGACGTTGACGGGGGAGTTGACGGTGAGGGTGTCGATGTATTTTTTCGCTTTGAGGTAAGCTTGCTGAATCCTTTCCTTTTCCATGCGCGGGTCTCCTTTCAAATATTTTATCTACAATGAGATTACCATATTTTTCGTGGGTTTGCAACAGTTTTGGGCGGGGGATAAGGCTGGCGATTGATTTTTCGGGCCGGGTGTGATACAATATCCGCGACACAGTCAATTTCATCCGTAACGGAGGGATACATATATGAGCAACAGCATATCAAAGGGATTCATAGAGGAATGCGGGGCGGAGTTTCGCGCGGACAGGGCGAACAGGGTCGCCATGGACGCGGTAATGACCAACGGGCTCAACAAGAGCTGCCTCAATCATGACGCCAGGCGCCGCACCACGCACACCTTCTCCATATCGCTGGAGCAGGGGAGCGTGACGAACCAGAAGGCGAGCGGGCGGTGCTGGCTCTTTGCCGCCATGAACGTGATGCGGGCGAGGGTCATGAAAAAATGCGATTTGAAGGATTTTGAGCTCTCCCAGAATTATATGCTTTTTTGGGATAAGCTGGAAAAGTGCAACTACTTTTTGGAGAACATCCTCGACACCCTGGACGAGCCCGTGGGGAGCCGGCTTTTGGAATTCCTGCTGCGAGACCCTGTGGGCGACGGCGGGCAGTGGGACATGATGGCGAATCTCGTGGATAAGTACGGCGTGGTCCCAAAAGAGGCGATGCCGGAGTCCGCCGTGTCCTCCTCCACCAGGGAGATGTGCCGGACGGTCACGGAGCTTTTGCGCGGCGACGCCGTTATACTCAGGCGCATGGCGGCGGAGGGCGCGGACAGGTCCGCTCTCACCGCCCAGAAGGAGAGGATGATGAAGGAGCTTTACCGCGTGCTTGCCATATGCCTGGGCGAGCCGCCCAAAACCGTGGACTTTGAGGCGCGGGACAGGGACGGCGGATTTATCAGGGACATGGGGCTCACGCCGAGGGAGTTTTTCAAAAAATACGTGGATATGGACCTTTCAGACTACGTGAGCCTCATCAACGCCCCCACCGGCGACAAGCCGTATATGCGCCGCTACACGGTGAAGATGCTGGGGAACGTGAGGGAGGGAAGCCCCGTCTGCTACCTGAACCTGCCCATCAACCAGGTGAAGGCGGCGGCGATAGCGCAGCTGAGGGACGGGGAGCCGGTGTGGTTTGGCTGTGACGTGGGGCCCTATTCAGACAGGGAGACGGGTACGCTGGACACGGACAACTACGACTACGAGAACACACTCAATGTGCGTCTGGGCATGACGAAGGCGGAGAGGCTTGACTACGGGCAGAGCCGGATGACCCACGCAATGGTGTTCCAGGGCGTGAACTTGGACGGCGAGGGCCGGCCCACCCGCTGGCGCGTGGAGAACAGCTGGGGCGACGAGCCGGGGAGGAAGGGCTATTACGTCATGTCCGACGCCTGGTTTGACGAGTATATGTACCAGGTGGTGGTAAACAAAAAGTACCTGACGCCGGAGCAGCTGAAAATTCTCGACACACCAGCCATAGAATTGGAACCCTGGGACCCGATGGGCTCCTTGGCATAATCAAAAAAGGGCTTCGCCCTTTTTTGAAATCCCAAACAATAAAATATTTTTCCGGCGGCATGTACGTCGGAAAAATCACCTTTTGTCACGGTGAGTGTGCGAGCGAAGCGAGTGCGCGAACCGTGACAGCAGGAAAGTCCCCACGAAAGGTCCGCAGACCTTTCGCGGGGACTTTCCGCACGTATCCCATTCAAAAAAAGGCGGAGCCTTTTTTTGAATTAAGTTATTCATCGAGCGGTACGCCCTTGGCGTCCTTGTTGATTTTGCCGCAGAGGATCAGGATGCCCTCGATGAAGCCCCAGATGGCGCCGATGCCGAAGCAGAAGTTGGTGATGATCTGGGCGATGGCCTTGCCGGTATAGCCGAGGTAGAAGTTGTGGATGCCGAAGCCGCCAAGGAAGATGCCGAGAAGTCCGGCGGCGAGCTTTGATTTCCTGGCGGAGCCGGCGGGAACGTTATTAAGGGCGTAGCCGCAATTTACGCACACCGCGGCGTTGGGGTCCACGGGGGAGCCGCAGTTTTGGCAGAAGTTTGTGCCGTCGCCGACCTTTACGCCGCAGCCCAGGCACACGCTGGCAGCGGGGTCTATCTCTTTGCCGCAATTTTTACAGAACATATTTTATCCTCCTTATTTGATTGGTTTTTATTGACTTCCCTCAGAGGGATATTACGACTGTCAGACGGCGCCGCCGGCGGAGAAAAAGGCGATGAGCTTTAAGGCGTAATTGACGGCAAAGCCGGCGCCTATCAGGGACAAAACGAGGATATTCACTGCCTTTTTCCGGAATACGCGGCCGTCCAGGGCTATGTAAAGGACCAGCAGGGGCATGGAGAAAACCATGGGGTGGAATCGCCACGCGCCGGCAAAATCCAGCCGCAAAAGCGCCTTGACCGCGCGGGTCATGCCGCAGCCGGGGCATATGACGTGAAAATACCTGAGAAAGACGCACTGAAAGCCGGTGAGGGCGGAGTATAGGAAGAAAAGCACAAATAGCGAGAGCCAAAATATGACGCGCGTCTTTCTTTTTTCCATAAAAATACCACCGCTTTGATTATATAGCGAACAAAGGCGGATGTCAAGGAAAAACGGCTTCCGCTGTTGGGAAATATGTCAAAATCTGCAATATTTCGCCGTTTCCTTGACAGGGGGGCGGGAATGGTGTAAACTGGACATGACAATTAATTACGGGGAAGATGTTATGGACGGCTTTGAGGAAATCTATCTTGAGGACTGCCCCTGCTGCGGGGGCGTCGGGTGCGTTGAGGAGGAGGGCGGCTGGTGCGTGTATGTCCAGTGCCTCGACTGCGGCGCGCACACCTCGCCTGTCGCGTTTGAGAGCGGCGCGGAGAGGCTTGACGCCGCGCGGAGAGTCGCCGCAAACTGGAACATGAGGAAGGTCATCGCGCCGGGACCCGGTGAGTGAGCGGTCGCGGCGGAGGAATCAAATTTACGGAGGTATACAGGCTATGGAACCAAAATTCTTTCCGCTTTTACATATCGGCGGGACACCGCTGTTGGCGGCAAAGGGGCATTTTGCCACGCAGAACAGCCACATAAACTATTTTATTGACGTCACAGCCCAGAAATACAGCCTCAAGGGCGCCGAGGCGGTGGCGCACAGGATGTGCGAAAAGGTGAAGGGGCGCTTTCCGGTGGACTCCATCCTCTGCATGGACGGCACCAGCGTCATCGGCACCTGCCTTGCCAAGGAGCTCACAAAGGCGGGGGGACGCTCCCTGAGCGAGGGGAGCAACATCTACATCGTCAAGGGCGAGCTCAACAGCCGGGGGGAGCTTATTTTCCGCGACAATGCCAGGTTCATGCTGGAGGGCAAGCACGTCCTCATCCTCACCTGCTCCCTGACCACGGGCACCACCGCGCTGCGCGGCAGGCAGAGCGTGGAGTATTACGGCGGCAGGGTGGTGGGCGTGGCGTCGGTGTACGCCGCCTTCCATGAGCTTGATGGGCTCCCCGTGGTGTCGCTCTTTGACACCAACACCATTCCCGACTACGTCTCCTACGCCCCCTCCGAGTGCCCAATGTGCAAGAGGGGAGAGCCCATCGACGCCGTGGTGAACACCTTCGGTTACTCAAAGGTGAAGTGAATGCGGAGGCGTGAAATAGCGTTTTTGTGATGAAAGTCCGCCCGGAGGTCGTGCCGGGCGGATTTTATGAGGGTAAAACCGTGCTTTAGTTTGAGCTGCGGGATGACGAACCCGTGACTTCTTGCTCCCAAACCATAGCAGTTTACTTTTTTGCTTGATAAACAGCCCATTTTGGCCCTTTCCGCTACGTTTCAGTTACTCTCCGGAGCTCTTACCTCCACTGTTTCCACGTGCTCCGAACGCTGTTATGGTCGGTAATGTGGTCAGAGCCCCTTTCCGATAAGGAAAGGGGCGCAAAATTTACAGGGCCTTATCTAAAAGAGGGAATCGGCGGACTCCATGTATCGCAGGACGCTTTTCGCGGTGGCGAGGCTCACCTTGCCGCAAGCGTTATTTTTGAGCCAGGCGTTGACGTTGGCGTTGTCAAGCCGCAGGTCCTTGCAGACACGGTAGGTGGAGACGGATTTTTCCTCCTGCAACCGGAGGACCTTCTGGCAGATCAGCGCCTTCATCCTGTCGTCCCTGAGATGCGCGTCCCGGACGCTTTCATAGCTGCGCCAGACCTTGAGATATTCTTCGGGAAGCTCTGCGCTCTGCTCCTTCAAAGCCGCGAGAAGTCCGTCAGTATCGAATTTCCGGGACAGCTCCGCGTACTCATCAAAGAGCGACGTCCCACGGACCTCCCGGAGCAGCACATCCCCTCTGCCAGTGACCGCCGCGTAGAGGTACAGCGGCGCCCGAAGCCGCACATTCCCCACAGCCTCCCGCGCCAGCGCCCTTATCGAGCTCCGCTCCGCCTGCGCGAGAGACATTACGTATTCAGATAGAAAGCCCTTGAATGTCAACTCCCGCAAGGGTGGAACCTCCTCTCTCAATGCCCATATAATGCGGATTATACTATTTTGCCAATTCCTCAAACGCGGCCTTGTGCTCGCGCAAGATTCTCGCGGCCACAAACTCAAACTTCTCATCCTCTGACATTTCGATTTGCGGCTCGGTGTCCAGGTCGATGACGAGCAGCTTCGGATGGCCGTTCTGGAGAACGGTGACATGACCTTGCTCCTCGGCTATTTTTGCGATTTTGGAAAAATTACTTTTTGCCGTTTCAAGGGTAACGGTGGCATCGGGGTCAATAGTCACAATATCACTTCCTATTTAAGCAGGGTGCGTGCGAAACCTGTATCAATACCTGACGCTCGGACTATCACTTTCCGAGAAAACCCACTCTTTCCCCGTTATTCTCAATAATTCTCTCCCCAAATGTCACCCTCCGATCCCTTGGTCCGAGCTGTTCGGTGAATCTGGCTGTCAATGCGGCGAAGATGCAATAGACGTAGGGCATACCCAGGTTGGTTTCGAGAAGCGAGTTGACCACCAACGTTAGGAGCTTGTCGCTGGCGGAGGTGAAGCCGGCGCTGCGGATGCCGCCGATGAGGAGGCCGGCCTCCCAGCCGAATTGGACGAGGATGCCGATGGCTAAGATCCAGGGGATGTTGATCCGCCAGAGCCGGTCCTTCTGCGCCAGATTGTAGACGATGACGCCGAGATACCCCACGAACAGGATGACAGCCATGTACCCGTGGTAGCTGCCGGTGGTGCGCTGGATGACGATGGGCGCGGCATCCCCGGCGAAGGTCTGGGTGATCAGCGGCGCGCAGAACCACCAGGAGAGAATGAGTAGCGACCACTCGAAAAGATGCTTGTCCTTGGACAGCCACAGCCAGATCCAGGTGAAATTCGTAAACCCGTAGCTCATGGACATCCACAGCAGCACCCAAAAGAGGCTGTGCCCCTCGGATATGGAGCGGGTGTGCAGGAGGAGATGGAAGATGCCGTAATCCACCAGCATGTAGACCACGCCCATCACAAGACCCACGAGGACGGTCATGTACTTCTTCTTCCAGAGCAGCATCAGGGCGAACACGATGAGGAACGCCGTGTCCAGCCATATGTATAGGGGCGCGAACTGCCGCCGCGCGATGATCTCGGTCATTGATTATTTCCTGCCTTTATTTCATTGAATAGATTACGGAACCTCCGGCAAAATTTACATAGCCTTATCTAAAAGAGCCTTTCGGCGAATAAGCCCATGTTAACTTGCCGGGGCGGGGAAGTCAAGGAATTTTCTCCCTTTTGCCGACAAAATTATTCTCGACTTTCCGCGCCCTCTGCGGTATTGTGTGTTGCCAAGGAGGGATAAAGATGGAGAATCTTATCAACGAGCTCTACTATGGAAATATCCGCCCCGTCGAACAGATGGGAGGCCTCACACCGGAAGCGGCGGCCATCATGAAGCGGGTGCACGAGAACGAGGACAGACTTGAAGCAAGCCTCAATGAGCAGGAAAAGGAGCTGCTTCACACCATCCAGAATGACCGCCTTGATGTTACTTGTATCATCGAGGAAAAACGCTTCCGGGAAGCATTCATCTTGGGGGCGAGGCTGATGATGGAGATAATGAAGAACGAGAAATAAACTATCATATTCCCATTCGTCCTTAAGAAAGCAGAATTCAACTATCTGCACGCAAAATTCAGAAATTGTTCGCGTTTGGCTATTGCAAAGGGGCGCCTTACTGTGCTACAATAAACGCATACAAGAACGTAAAATAGTGTGCGGAAAGTTGGTGCTCGTTTGAATCAAAAGGAGATCGCGCAAAATGTGCTCAATGACAATGGCGGAATAGCGAAAACCGCCGACTTTGTCGCGGCGGGCATAAAAAAATATGATGTGGCGGCGCTGTGCAAGGAGGGGTTTCTCGAACGTGTTCGGCGCGGGGTGTACCAGCTGCCGGGCAACGATCAGATAACAGAGGAACAGCTGCTCCGCAAACTGCTGCCACAGGGAACCGTTTGCGTGGAGTCCGCGCTGTTCCACTACGGATACAGCGATTTCGCGCCCCGCGCCTGGTCGGTTGCCGTACCGAGAACGGCGTCCAGGGCAGTCGGAAATATCGGGGAATTTCCGGTCAGAGCATATTACATTCAAAAGGAATATTTTTCAATTGGGAGGACTGTTGAAAGCTTCAACGGTGTGATGCTCCCGGTATATGACCGGGAACGCACCGTTTGCGACTGCTTCAAATACCGGACGAAGCTCGACAGTGAGATCTTCAACAAGGCGTTGAACGCCTATGTGGCGGATGACCGGAAAAACCTGGCCAATTTGTCCGTGTATGCGAAAAAAATGAAGCTATACACAAAAGTAATGAATGTGATGGAGGTGCTGCTGGGTGGCTGATGTTGCCGCGTCCGTGATGGCAAGGCTCAAAAATAAAGCGAAGGAAAGCGGCAGAAGCTATCAGCTGTGTTTGCAACTTTTCTGCCAGGAAGAATTTCTGCGCCGGCTGGAAAAATCCAAATACGCGGAAAACCTCGTTCTGAAAGGCGGACTATTCATCTACGCCCTTACGGACTTTGACAGCCGCGTTACCGTTGATGTTGATTTCCTACTCAGGGAGATACCGAACACGCCTGAGCAGCTGAAAGCGGTACTGGAGGAAATCATAGCAGCCGAACCCGGAAATGATTTCATAACCTTTGAGATCAGGGACGTGGCTCCCATTGCGGTTGCCAAAAAGTACGCCGGAATCGGCGCGTCGATGATTGCCAGGATCAAAAATACCAGAACACCGTTCGGCATTGACTTCGGCGTCGGCGACGTGATCGTTCCGAAGCAGGAAAAGCGGAAGATACCGACGCAGCTCGCGGATTTTGAAGCGCCTATGGTGAACACCTATTCGTTGGAAACAACCATTGCCGAAAAGCTCGATGCGATCTTGAGCCTGATGGAATTTTCCAGCCGGATGAAGGATTACTATGACATTTATTATCTGGCGCAAAGATTTGATTTCGACGGAGCAACGCTCACCGAAGCTCTAAGAAAAACCTTTGAAAACCGTGGCCGCGCCTTTACGGTAGGTCAATTTGAGCAGGTTATGGCTTTTGGCAGTGACGCGGAAATGCAAAAGAAATGGAAAGCGTTTTGCCGCAAGATCGACACTAAGACAGACGATTTTGATGCGGTGTTGAGAACGATAAAAGCGTTTTTGATTGGGCCATACAGGGCGGCGGTAGAAAATAAAGACTTTGCCGAAAGTTGGGCTGCGTCCGACGGGAATAAGTACGGAGTCTGATTATCGAATCTGGAGATGTAGATATGGAACTGATAGACAATAAGAATAAAATCCTGCTGGAGGATTTGGTGGCTGAAATCAAAGAAGGGAGTAAAGTGTCTATTGCTGCGGCCTGTTTTTCCATATATGCTTTTCAGGCGCTGAAGGATCAGCTCAAGGAACTTGATGAGCTTCGTTTTATTTTTACCGCCCCGACCTTCTCAACGGAAAAGGAAAGCAGGGAGAGCCGGGAGTTTTATATTCCCCGCCTTTCTAGAGAGAGGAGCCTTTACGGAACAGACTTTGAGGTCAAGCTGAGAAATGAGCTGACGCAGCGTGCTATTGCCAGGGAATGCGCGGAATGGATTCGTAAAAAGGCTGTTTTCAAATCCAATATAACAAATGAGAATATGGTGGGTTTTATGAACGTGGACGACATAAGCTACGCACCCATCATGGATTTTACTACAGCTACTTTGGGATGTGAAAAGGGAAACAATGCCTATCAGATGATCCAGAAGCTGGAGGCTCCATTTTCAAACGCTTACCTTGAGATCTTCAACACGTTGTGGAGCGACAGTGGACGTATGGAGGTCGTGACTGAGGAGGTCATTGACAACATCACAGCCGCCTATAAAGAGAATTCGCCGGAATTTATTTATTTTGTGACACTGTTCAACATTTTTAATGAGTTTTTGGAGGATATCTCCGAGGACGTCCTGCCCAAAGAGGCAACGGGCTTTAAAAACAGTAAAATTTGGGGGATGCTGTATAGCTTTCAACGGGATGCGGCATTGGCCATCATCAATAAACTGGAGAAGTACAACGGTTGCATTTTAGCGGACAGCGTCGGCCTGGGCAAGACCTTTACGGCGCTTGCCGTGATAAAGTACTATGAGAACCGCAACCAGCGTGTTTTGGTACTTTGCCCTAAAAAATTGGCTGACAACTGGAATACATATAAGGGCAATTACCGCAACAACCCGCTCAATGATGACAGGCTCCGATATGACGTTTTGTATCACACGGACCTTGGGCGTACAAGCGGTATTTCCAACGGGACGAAGCTGGCCGACCTGAACTGGGGTAACTATGATTTGGTGGTGATCGATGAATCCCACAACTTCCGCAACGGCGGGAAGCTGAGCGGCGGGGAGAACGAGAAAGAGAACCGCTACCTACGACTGCTCAACCAGGTGATCCGCAAGGGAGTCAAGACAAAGGTTCTGATGCTCTCCGCTACGCCGGTCAACAACCGCTTTAACGATTTGAAAAACCAGCTTCAGCTGGCTTATGAGGGGGATACCTCCCTCATCGATGACAAGCTGGACACCACGCGCCCCATTGATGAGATATTCAGAAACGCCCAGAAGGCGTTCAATACCTGGAGCAAGTGGAACGCCGCGGAACGCACCACGGAGCGCCTTCAGCGGATGCTGGACTTCGACTTTTTTGAGCTACTGGACAGTGTGACCATAGCCCGCTCCCGCAAGCACATAGAAAAGTACTATGATATGTCCGAAATTGGGGCGTTTCCCACAAGATTAAAGCCAATCTCCAAGAGTCCCTGCCTGACGGATCTCTCCGGAGCCATCAACTACAATGAAATATTCTCCCAACTCATGGAGCTGAACCTGATGATCTATATGCCCACCCACTTCATTCAGCCCAGCAAGGCGGAGAAATATGCCGCGCTCTATG
Source organism: uncultured Oscillospiraceae bacterium (assembly GCA_947588955.1). Classification (GTDB taxonomy): domain Bacteria; phylum Bacillota; class Clostridia; order Oscillospirales; family Oscillospiraceae; genus RUG626. The sequence continues at coordinate 20,756 of CANPYX010000036.1, forward strand.
AGGACAACAAGGTCAACGTGGGCTTTACTCAGGCAAACCGTGAACAGGGTATCCGACGGCTCATGGGGATAAACCTGATGAAACGCATGGAGAGCTCTGTTTACGCGTTTAGCCTGACGCTGGGCAGGATCCGGGAGCTTATCAAGACGACCATCGGCATAATCGACAAGTTTGACAGGAGCCGCGGCTTTGAGATTACCATGACGGATTATTCCGATGCCTCTGAGCTGGACTGGGACGATCAGAATAATGATGAGGCGTTTTCCATCGGGAGAACTGTCCGCATTGACCTTGCGGATATGGACTATGTTTCCTGGCGGAAGGCCCTGGCCAAGGATGCGGAGACGCTGGATCTCCTCACTTATATGGTCGCGGACATAACCCCGGAGCACGACAGCAAGCTCCAGGAGCTTTTGTCTGTTGTCGCGGACAAAATAGAGCACCCGATCAACGAGGGAAACAGGAAAGTACTCATTTTTACGGCCTTCTCCGATACAGCAGAGTACCTCTACACCCATGTGAGCCGTGAGGTCAAAGCTCGCTTTGGATTGAATACGGCGATGATCACAGGTAATGTGGATGGCCGTACCACGCTGGGTAAACCAGTCCACGATATGAACACGGTGCTCACGTGCTTTTCGCCGGTTTCGAAGCGGCGGGACCTCATGGAAAATAATCCGGGGGACATTGATATTCTGATTGCTACCGACTGTATCTCCGAGGGCCAGAATTTGCAGGACTGCGATTATATCATCAACTATGATATACACTGGAACCCGGTGCGGATTATCCAGCGCTTCGGGCGCGTTGACCGCATCGGAAGTCGAAACGCCTGTATCCAGCTGGTCAATTTCTGGCCGGACATTACCTTAGACGAGTATATCAATTTAAAAGCGCGAGTCGAGACGCGCATGAAAATCGTAGATATGACCGCCACCGGCGATGACAATATCCTCAGCGAGGACGAGAAGACGGACCTTGAGTACCGCAAGGCCCAGCTCCAGCGGCTGAAGGACGAGGTCGTCGATATGGAGGACGTGTCCGGCGGCATTTCCATTATGGACTTGGGCCTCAATGAATTCCGGCTTGATCTCTTGGAATATGTGAAAAACCATCCGAGCCTTGAGAAAACGCCCCACGGGCTCCACGCTGTGGTGGGGGCCCGTGGCGATACAAAACCCGGCGTGATCTTCATACTGGAAAACCGGACCGGCAGCGTGAACATCAACAACCAAAACCGGCTCCACCCGTTCTACATGGTCTACATCTCCGGGGACGGGGAGGTTCTCTGCGATCACTTATCCCCAAAGAAGATGTTGGACACCATGCGCAGCCTCTGCAAGGGGAAGCAGGAGCCGATACGGGAGCTGTACACGGCCTTCAACCGCGAGACGAGGGACGGAAAGGATATGCGCGCCTATTCCCGCCTATTGGGGGACGCTATCGGCTCTATCATTGAAGTCAAGGCGGAGAGCGACATTGACAGCTTTCTGTCCGGCGGCCAGATGAGCTTCCTAACCGGGGAGATCAAGGGGCTGGACGATTTTGAATTGATCTGCTTTCTGGTCGTGCGCTGAGGAGGGGTATCATGCTGGGACTGCCAAAGACTACGGAGCTGAGACGCCAGCTCCCCAAGACCGCCATCTATAGGAAATTCAATATGAACACCACCGCGCGGGAGAAATTTGACGCCGATATAAGCCGCATCGACATCGTCAACGAGGTCTCCTCCGCGAATACCACCTTTGCCGCGGGGCAGGAGGTAAAAGCCTTCTATATTTTGCAGGTGACCTTGAAGCGGGAGAATTATGATGAGAAAAATCTTGTCCTGCTCTCAAAGCTCATAGAGCAGCATATGCTCTTTGTCCTGACCTTTGATGGTCAGGCAAGGCTGGCGGCCTTTCATTCCCGCCTTTTGCTGGGCCCGTGGACTGACGTGGAAGAGCTGAACATTACTTTGACCGGCCTTGACCTTGATTCCGTTTGGGAAAACTTGCTGATTCAAGTCGGAAATGTTATAATAGAAAATGGCCGCTCCCTGGATGAGCAGCTGGCCGAGGACGAACGCCGGGAAAAGCTCCGGCACCAGATCGAAATGCTTGAAAAGAAAATGCGGGCAGAGAAGCAGACAAAGAAGAAATATGAGCTGCACCAGCAGATATTGAGACTGAAACAGGAGATGAACGCATGAATAACCCTTGTGACTATTCGGGAATTTTAACCGCTGTTATTGGTGTCGGTGGTACGCTTTCCGGAACGGTTCTTGGTTGGCTTCTAAATGGTTTCTCACAAAGAGGCAAACTAAAAATCTTTGTTTCTTCATGGAAGGATCAATTTGAACACAATGAACAAGGCTACATGGTAGTCAGTAACGATAAAGAGCAAGCAGAACTATACCAATTTGATGTTGTTTTGGACATATACAATTCAAGCCGAGAGACAAAAATTATGCGTAATATAGAGGTCGTGTTTAGCAACAAAAGAAATGTTCTGAAGACATTTAAGCCAAATGACAGTGCAACGAGCTATGTAATTGGTGGACTAACCCGCTATAAGAAAGTGGCCCCAATCAATATTCCGCCACAGTCTGTTATACAAGTTAAACTTTGTGATGGACTTTGGAGGAAAGAAGGAAATATGGACTTTATTTGGGACACAAACAAAATATACTTAACATACCTAAATAGTAAGGGGAAAAAGAAACGGGTACTTTTGCACACAGAATCATACTGTGATCGGTTTAAGAATCAATCAGCGGAGGAGTAAGTTTGAAACAGAGGAGTAGCGGATAGAGAAAAAACAAAAGGCATGGCAAATAAGCCTCCCAAAGGCGGCTTCAAA
>CANPYX010000037.1 GCA_947588955.1 uncultured Oscillospiraceae bacterium
ATACGGAATATAATTAGCGCCTGGGCGATCGTCAGAGAGGTTTCGTGTTTTTTCACGATATCTCTCTGCCTTTTTATTTGAGCTTGCTCCTTGAAAACTGAATTTCTAAAACTAACAGTTGCGAGAATGACCTAAATTCAGAAATAAGAGAGGTTTTAAACATGATCTATTATATCACTACGCTTGGCAATATCCGATCCAACATAGATTCCATAATTGAAAACAGCGAGATTATCATTAGAAGCACTCAGATGCATAGAGGAGTAACCGAGGAAGATATACAAGAGTCTCGTCGGACACTCGTGGCGGCAGTTCAATACATATCTTTTCTGAAGAAGGTATTAGACCTTCTGGATCTCGCGGAAAAGAAAGGAAAGGCTTCTGCTGCTTTTGAGGATTCTGTCCTGCCCACCTGTTTTATCGCATTTTCCGCTACGGAAGATGGGAGATATCGCTGCTATTGGAGCGAATTGGATGGCTTTGAGCTAATTCCTAAAACCGAGAAGATAAAGATCTCTGCTTTTGCGCAAAGGAAAAAGCATGTGAGAAAATATGAGAGACAGTTTGAGAGAGCTGTTGAAAATGGAGATACACAGGAAATACTCCAGGCAGAATATGCGATGGAGTATTATAAGGCGAGAGAGAAAGCGGTTGAGGAGGCGTTAGAGACGGGAAACGGGAAAGCTGACCTGTTCCTGAACAATGAGCTCGTAGCGCGTTTTTCTGCGACTGTGAATGGGGAGACGGTTGAGATAGTATGGGAGTCAGAAGTGGCAAAATTTTTTCAATAAAAAATGCCACCGTTTTTGAGATTGCTGTCGCTTTAAAGAATCAAAAATTATAACAGATGATAAGGAGTATAATACCAAATTGTTTTACCAGCCGCTCATGGGATATAATAAGTCAAAAACAACAAAGGAGCGAGAGCGGAATGGAAAAGGAACTTATGGGGTTTGAGGCGGAGCTGAGAGGGAAGGAGAGGTCTCAGGGGACGCGGGAGCAGTATCTTCGCGCGGTCGCGAGGTTTTTGACGGATATGGCAGACGCGCCCTTGACACATGAGGCTGCGGCGGAGTGGCGCGACGGGCTGCTGCGTGAGGGGTACGCCGCGGCAACCGTCAACGCCATGGTCGCGGCGGTGAACGCCTATTTCGACTACCTCCACCGCCCCGAACTGCGCGTAAAGGCGCTAAGAGTCCAGCGCAGCGCCTTCCGGGAGCAGGCGAGGGAGCTTACCCGCGAGGAGTACGAGCGCCTCCTGGACGCCGCCTCCGAGCGCCTGAGGCTAATCATGGAGACAATCTGCTCCACAGGAATCCGCGTCTCCGAGCTCAGATATATAACCGTCGAAGCCGCGAGAGCAGGGGAGGCGCGCATAAGCCTGAAAGGGAAGCTCAGAACAATACTCATGCCGTGCAAGCTATGCCGCAAGCTCTTGAAGTACGCAAGGAAAAAGAACACCGCGTCCGGCGAGATATTCCTCACCGGACGCGGCAAGCCCCTGACCCGCCGCCAAATCTGGGCGGAGATGAAGGCCTTAGCCAAAAAAACAGGCGTGGAGGCGACGAAAATCTTCCCCCACAACCTGAGACATTTATTCGCTCGGACCTTTTACCGTGTCAGCCGCGACATCGTAAAGCTTGCCGATGTCCTTGGACACAGCTCAGTTGAAACCACCCGCATCTACCTCATCACCACCGGCGCCGAACACCGCCGCGCGCTGGACAAGATGAAGCTCGTTATATAGTCACAAAATAATCATTTTGCCCTCGATTTGCGGCTCCGTTACCCCGTTATTTCATTCGTTCAAAAAATATTTTCAAAAAAATGTAGTTTTGCCGATGTAAACCCCTTGATATTTTTTACGGATAATGCTATACTTGGCACAGTCGGAATCCGTTGTGCGCCCTTATGTAGAGGCAAAATGATTATTTTGTCCCGAACAGCCCTTTCCCCTTGGATTTGCCTGGAAAAGAAATAGGGAGACCCCGGGAGAAGGGGCTGTTGGATTCGGCCTCTTCACCTCATTATAAGCGCGCCGACTGGGCGGGACCACGACCCCGTCCGGTCGGCTGCGCCTTATGGGGAGGGACAAAACGGAAATCCGGCAAAAAATAATTTATTTGAGGTGATCACATGAAGAAGACAAGACTAATTGCGGTCGTACTGAGCCTTTGCATGCTGCTGGCTCTGGTACCGGTCGCGGCTCTTGCGGTTGACTTCACCGACATCGATGATGCAACCAACGGGAGCTATGCCAACGCCATCGAGAGATGGTCCGACGAGGGCGTCATCAGCGGAGTCGGCAATGACGCTTTCAACCCCAAGGGCAACATGACCAGAGTTCAGGGCTTTGGCATAATCGCCGAGCTCCTGAACCTGACGGAGAAGGCTGACCTGAGCGAATACACCGACGTTCCCACCGCAACATGGAAGGCCGATTATCTTGCCAAAGTCGTGGCGGCAGGAATCGTAACAGGCTATCCCGACAAGACCCTCCGTCCCGATGACGAGCTGACCCGTGAGCAGATGTTCGTGACCATCGCCAAGACTCTGGGCATCCAGCCCGTTGAGACCGACGACGAGGCATTCGAGGACATCGGCGATGCCGCGGGTTATGCAGCACCGTACATAAACGCGCTCCACAAGATGGGCGCGGTGAACGGCAGCAACGGAAAAGTCAATCCGCTTGCCACACTGTCCCGCGAGGGCGCTGCGCTTCTGCTTGACAACCTCATAGGCGGCTATGCCAATGCGGACGGCGAGACCGCTGTGATAGCTGCGGGCAAGATCACCCTTATTGTCGCCGACAACGCGAAGGTTGAGGGCACCGCCAACGAGCTGCCCATCGTCATCGCCGGTCAGGCGCACATTGTTGACATGAGGGGCGTCAAGGGCGCTGCCACTGTTATCGTTACCGTTCCCGGCGTTGAGATCAGGAACGCGCCTGTGGGCACGAAGGTCACCGTCACTGAGGGCGTCACCGGCGTCAGGGTCAACGGCAGGACCGTTTCCGGCGGTCAGACCATCACCGTCGAGGGAACTTCCGGCGGCGGCAGTACCGGCGGCGGTACGACCGACTATAGTTACACCATTACTTACATGAATGGCGATGAAACTCTTACAACACGGACCGTCAGCGGAGAAACTGAAGTGCTGCAGTTCACCGTTTTGAGCGACGAAGATGCAGGTTTGACCGTTGATACTGGCTACGAATTTGCCGGTTGGGCAACCGCTCCAACCGCTCATGGCTTAGCAACCTACGCTGTGGGTGCAACTTATGACATCAGTGATAATCTGACTCTTTACGCCCAGATTATTCAAAAAAACGACTACATCGCCATGGCCGTTAAGGGGACGATGGATAAGATCAACAGCGATGTAATAGCGGTAATTGACTCCGAGGACGACGGCATCGGCACGAAGGGCTCCAGCGTGAAGATCGACAGGCTGGCTTACAGCGGCTGGACGGATGGTAACGGCACCCGTCCCCAGACCGTCAGCGGCAGCGTGACTGCGAGCGTCGATCTTGCAAATTATATTGTTCAGTATGCCTGCGATGTTGCCACCACTCTCCTTTCAAATCCCGAAGAAACTCCCGATAAGAGCGAGGTTGAGAAGGTTGTCAGGACGGTGGTCGATCAGCTTGAAGATGCGCTTGGCATCGAGATCATGCGGAGTGACGGAATCAAGAAAACCGCGGAAAAGATTTTAAAGGCAGTCAAAAATAAGGTAAATCCCGCCGAATCTTTCAGGAACATGCCCCAAAACAAATACTGCATCGAAGGTATGACCCTCAGCATCAATGGCGTAAACGAAGCCGTCGTGAAAGTTGTGAACGATCAAGCGACCCTTCAACTGCCCGTTGGCAAGACCAGGAGTGAAGTCGTCAGCAACGTGGCTCTCGCCGTGGCGAAGGATCTCTATGCTGATCTCAAGACCAAGACGACTCCCGCAAGCAAGCTGGTACTGGATGCCACAGTGGATGTTACATTCACGCCGGCACAAGGTGTTGGTTTCGAAATAATCACCGAATATCCTGTGACCGTGAAGCTGACTCTCGATGCCGGTACTCTGGGACGGGTCTGGTACAATCCTAACGCGAAGACCATGAACGAGCAGGACGGCGCTGTTGTTGTCAAGGTCAATGCCAACACGATTGAGGCAACATATAAAGAACAGGTCAAGGGCGTCATCAATACGGCCATTGATAAGATGAAGGACTCCCTCAAAGAAAAGCTTGGGACCATGGTAACTGAGGGCGGCGCGCTGGCAGGTCTCACTAGTGCAGTAGGGGAATTTGGTGTCAGCGATTCCACAACTAACGCCGAGTCGTATGTCAAGGGAATTCTCGAAAACTGGCTCGATGATAACCTTGAAGGTGGATTGAATAGCCGCCTCGCCACCAAGGGAGCAACCCTTATAAACACCGAGATTGAGACTATGGTTTCGACTCTGTCTACAAAGGCCAGTGAGAAAGCTATAAAAACGATTAATAATAAGATCGCTGAAAATCCGAATTTAAGAATATGGGTGGAGGGCGCGATACAGCATCCGGATTTCGTCGCCGTAAAAGAAGACGGTCAGGCTAGCACTGGACAAATTGGCGTCAAGGAACTCGGTGAGTCGCTTAAGCCAGTTCTTGGAGACGATTTCACTTTGGATTTTTCTGCTCTCGATAAACTGAATAATGGATTATTGGAACGCTATATCTATTCTGTCATTTATGATAATCTGAAAGCGGAGTATGATACAGGAACGAGAGTTGCCAATCGTAATGATCTGACAACCGGTGTCAATGCGCTGATCGATGCTCAGCTGGACGATTTGGGAACCGAAGACCTGTTTGAAACTCTGAACAAAGTCTCCACTCTCAAGGGTCTTGCCGGGCTCAAGCTGAAAGAAATCAAGACTCTCGTAAATGATCCGAACGTCAAGGACGTTGTCAGCGGTCTTGGGCTTTCAGAGAGCCTCAAGAAGTACATCGACAAGATCCCCACTGACAGGCTCGGCGCGGATGATACGGTGAGCTTCTGGATCGGAGGCACTGAATACAAGCTGAGCGGGGACGAGCTCGGAAAGTTTAAGACCGAAGCCAGCAGTAGTCTGGTGACAGCCCTCGCGAACCTTGTGACTCCCAAAAACGGCAAGGAAGACAGAAGTGACCTCAAGTTGAACATGTTCGACGTTACCGACGGCGTTCGGGTCGACATCAACTACAATGCATCCCGCCAGTTTACATTCTATCTCTGGATCGACGGCCTTAAATAATTCCCAATCCAAGCTAAAAAATTGATTCCCTAAACAGCCTCCGCCTCGGGGCTTTGCCCCGGGGCGGAGGAGGAGGAACCCATGAACGAAAAATTGCTGGACTATCTCTGCGGCGCCGGGTATCTCACAAGAGAACGGGCTGACGAGATACTGACCATGTGCGTTCCCGGGAAAGGCGCCCGGGAATTGCTGTTGGAGAACGACGACGTGCCTGAGGAGTACATAATCGAGGCACTGTCCCAGATCTACCAGATCCCCACCGTCTCCCTGTTCAGCGTGCGCGTCCCCACGGACGTGCGCCGGCAGGTTAAGCCGGAGCTGCTGCGGACCCATTCGGTGATACCCATCGCGCGCGACCCGGAGGACGACGGACTGCTGGTGGTGGCAGTCAGCGACCCACTGAATATGCGGGCGCGGGACGTGATCGCCGCCAGCTGCCACTGCCGCGTGCGGGTGCAGCTTGCCACCTCCGGGGAGATAATGCGGGCGATCGACCGAAACTTCGGCGCCGGCGAGCTCCAGGCAGCCGCCCGGCAGTACACAAGCTCCGCCCAAACCCTGGAGGCCGCCGGAAGCATTGAGGAGCAGACCTTGCGCGAGGACGTGAACACCTCCCCCATGGTCATGCTGATAAACTCCCTGGTGGAGCAGGCGGTACGCCAGAGGGCGTCGGACATCCACATCGAGCCGTGGGCGGATATGGTGCGGGTGCGGTTCCGCATCGACGGCATTCTTTACGACCGCGTCTCCTACGAGCCGCAGCTCCTTTCCGCAATCGTTACGCGAATCAAGGTGCTGAGCGGCCTTTATATTTCGGAAAAGAGAAAGCCCCAGGACGGACAGTTTTCAATCGAGGTTGACAAGCTGGAGTACGACATACGCGTTTCCACCCTTCCCACGGTGTACGGTGAAAAATGCGTGCTCCGTATCCAGCAGAAGAAATCCCTGAACCGGGACAAGCGGGACCTGGGCATGACGGAGGCGGAGTCGGAGCAATTCGACCGCCTGCTCTCCCGCACCTACGGTATAATCCTTGTCACGGGCCCCACGGGATCAGGGAAATCCACAACGCTCTACACAGCCCTCAGCAGTCTTAACCGGGAATCGGTGAACATAGTGACGGTCGAGGACCCTGTTGAGGCGAGCATTCCCGGCGTCAACCAGGTGCAGGTCAACACCAAGGCGGAGCTCACCTTCGCCAGCGCCCTGCGCTCCATACTGCGGCAGGACCCGGACATCATAATGATCGGAGAGATCCGAGACGCCGAGACAGCGGGGATCGCGATCCAGGCGTCCATCACCGGACATCTGGTGTTCAGCACATTGCACACCAACGACACCGCAAGCTCCGTCACGAGGCTTTTGGATATAGGCGTTGAAAGCTACCTCATCGCCGACGCTACAACGGCGATCATCGCACAGCGGCTTGTGCGCCGGCTGTGCCCCGCCTGCAAGCGAAAAAGGCGGATGCTGCCGGAGGAGGCGGCATTTTTAGGAGTGGACCCCAATGGCGACGACGCGTGGCTCTGGGAGCCCGTGGGCTGTCAGCATTGCGGCAACACCGGTTATTTCGACCGGATAGGCATATATGAGATCATGGAAGTGACGCCCAAGCTGCGCGGCCTCATCGCCGCCCGCGCCCCCACCGAGGCGCTGCGCGAGGCTGCCCTCTCCGAGGGGATGCACACGCTCCGCGAGAGCGCGCGGAACCTGGTTATGGAGGGCGTCACGTCCGTAGGCGAAATGGCGAGGGTCGCCGACGACACGTCCGGCGGTATTATCCACGCCACCGAGGCAAAGAGCGCGGAATGATCGACATTTACCGGCTTATCTCCCTTGCCAGGGAGAAGAACGCCTCAGATATTCACCTCACGGTGGGTCTGCCGCCCGTATTGCGTATCGACGGCGCCCTTACCGACGAGGGACGTGAGCCGCTGACGGACGCCGACGCCGACGCCGCGGCGCAGGCGCTGGTCCCGAAGGATCAGCTTGAGGTCTACGCCAGGGACGGCGAGGCGGACCTGGCGGTGACGGCGGGCGGCTCGCGAATCCGCGTCAACGTCTTCCGCCAGCAGGGACACACGGCGCTGGCGCTGCGTCTCCTTCCGCTGGAGGTGCCCACCGCGGGCAAGCTGAAGCTGCCGCAGGTGCTGGTCCAGCAGGCGGAGAAGCCGCGAGGCCTTGTCCTTGTGACGGGTCCCACGGGCTCCGGCAAGAGCTCCACGCTGGCGGCGCTCCTTCACCACATCAACGAGACAGAGCGGAGGCACATAATCACGCTGGAGAACCCCATCGAGTACGTGCACGTACCGGTCCACTGCGTCATCAACCAGCGTGAGGTGGGCAGCGACACGGGAAGCTTCGCCGCGGGACTTCGAGCCGCTCTGCGGCAGGACCCGGACGTCATCCTCGTGGGCGAGATGCGCGACCTGGAGACAATCTCCACCGCCATAACCGCCGCTGAGACGGGGCACCTGGTATTCGGAACGCTCCACACCAAGGGCGCCGCAAACACCGTTGAACGTATCGTGGACGTATTCCCGCCCAGCCAGCAGGAGCAGGTACGTATCCAGCTGGCGGACGTGCTGGAATGTGTCATCGGCCAGGCTCTCCTGCCGAGGATCGGCGGAGGCAGGCGCGCCGTCTTTGAGATAATGGTGGGCACGTCGGCGGTCAAGAGCCTTATAAGGCAAAACAAGAGCTACCAGCTGGTGAGCACCATCCAGACAGGGCGCAAGCAGGGTATGATCCTCCTGAACGACGCGCTGGCGGAGCTTGTACGCACCGGCGAGGTCACATTAAAGGACGCGATGGACGTCGCCGGCGACCCCGAGGCGCTGGCGGGCGTACAGCGCATGAAGCTGTAAGGGAGGCGTCGCGCCTATGCCATTTTACACCTATATCGCGAGGAACACGGTGGGCAAAACCGTGCGCGACTCCATTGAAGCGGCAAGCCCGGAGCTGGCGAGGGCGTCATTGCGCAGCGCCGGCTTCACCCCTTACGAAATAAGGAAACAGAGCTTTTTCGAGCGCGACTTCAATATCCCCCTCATGGGCAAGCCGAAATCCAAGGATATGGCGATCTTCTGCCGCCAGTTTTCATCCATCCTCCGCGCGGGCGTGCCGGTGACCACGGCGCTGTCCATGATGGAGGAGCAGACGGGCAATAAGCAGCTCAAATCCGCCGTTCGCGACATGCAGGGCGAGGTGGAAAAGGGCCACACCCTTGCCGCCGCCATGGGAAAGCACAGAAAGCTGTTCCCGCCGATCCTGGTGAGCATGGTCAGAGCCGGAGAGGAGTCGGGAAATCTGGAGAGCGTGTTTATCCAGATGGAGGCGTACTTTGACAAGGCGCAGAAGACAAAGAGCTCCGTTTCAAAGACCATGATCTACCCCGTGATCCTGCTAATCGTCATGATAATAGTCATGATCGTCATGATGACCATGATAGTCCCCATGTTCATGGAGACCTTCGAATCCGTGGGCGCGGAGCTCCCTCCCCTGACGCAGAAGGTGGTCGCCTTCAGCAGTTGGATGGGGCGCTGGTGGTGGCTCCTGCTGCTGCTCGCCGCGGTGTTTGCCGCGGGGTGCGCGCTCTACGGACGGACCAACAGCGGCAGGCACGTGTTCGGCATGATAGCGTTGAAGACCCCGGTCCTGGGCAAGCTCATCGTCAGGTCCGCCTGCGCCACGATGTGCCGTATGCTCTCACTGCTCCTCGCCTCCGGTCTTACGCTTCTGGAAAGTCTGGACCTGGCGGCGTCGAATATGTCGAACATCTACTATGAGGAGGCGGTCCAGACGGCTCGGACCCTGGTCTCCGAGGGCTGGTCGCTGAATGTGTCCCTGCGCGATACGGGCAGGTTCCCGCCGCTGGTGACCAACATGGTGTCCGTGGGCGAGAACTCCGGCGACCTCCAGGGCGTGCTCTCAAAGCTCGCCGACTTCTACGACCAGGAGGTAAGCGACCAGACGGCGAAGCTCCTGGCGCTGCTGGAGCCCATGATGATCCTGTTTATGGCGGTCTTTGTCATCATAATCGTTTTCTCCATCTACCTCCCCATGCTGAACATGACAAAGGCTTACGACCAGTATCTTGAATAAGGCGATTCCCCACCCCCTCCGGGCGGGTCGCAATAAATTATTTCTTTTAGGAAAGGAACGAACCAAAAATGAAAAACAGTAAGAAGAAGCTTGTTTCCCGCGCCGGCTTCACTCTTGTGGAGCTGGTGGTCACCATCGCCGTCCTCGCCATCCTGGCAGGCGTCGGCGCCTCAGCATATGGCGGGTACATCAAGAGGGCCGAAGAGGCGAAAGATTTGGCTAAGCTTGCCGATGTTCTGACTGTCATCCAAAGCGCCGCCGCTGCTGATGGTGAGACGGTAACCGAAGTTACAATTGATGATAACGGGAAGATAACTAAGCCCACGCTTGATACAGCCGGTGCAAACCTTTTTAAACAAATAACTAATGAGAATTTTAGTTCGTACAAAGTGACGTTGTCGAGTGATAATTACAAAGGTGGCGCTAAATGGGAGAACGGTGAGTGGAAGGCAACTAATGCTCCTGGCGTCGGTGGCTGATTTACACCATAATCACGCCCCCTTCAACGGGTATCCAACCTGACGAATGACACCCTGAGGGTCCCGCGCGCACATGCTGTGCGCGCGGGGCGGAGCGGTCAGGACACCGGACCGCTCCGCCCTGCGTGCAAAACCGTAAGCGAGGAAAAACAAGAATGAAAAAGAAATTATCCGGCAAGGGCCTTGTCATCGAGCTTGACAGCGGCGAGATCCGCGTCTCGCTCACCGCCTTTGGGAAGCGCCCCGTCCGGCACAAAAAGCAGCTCTCCGCCCCGCTGCCCCAGGGGGCGGTGGAGGACGGAGAGATTCTGATGCCGGAGGCGGTGGCACAGGCTCTGCGTGACATCATCAAGGCCAACCGTCTGGGCTCCGTGCGCAAGGCGGTCTTCTGCCTGTGCTCCACACAGATCCTGGCGGAGACCGCCACGATCCCCAACGTGGAGCGCAAGTGGCTGGCGAAGATGATAAGCTCCAACAGGGACGTTTACTTCCCTGTTGACACCGAGGGGTATCAGATAACCTTTACGCTGGTGGACACCGTCACGGACGAGGACGGGAAGCCGGCGTTCTCCGTGCGCCTGTGGGCGGCGCCCAGGGAGTTTTTGCGGCGGTACTATAAGCTGGCGAACAGCTGCGGGCTTTCCGTGGAGGCGATGGACTACTGCGGGAACAGCTTCGCCTCCGCCATCGGCGCCACGTACGCCGCCGCGAAGCCGGGCAAAAAACGCTCCGGTAAACAGGTCACCGGCGAGGCGGGCGGCGATGAGGGCGAGACGAACCTCTATCTTCTGGCGCGGAACGACTTCCTTCTGCTGACCTTCACCAAAAACGGCTGTGTTACGACGCAGCGGTTCCTGCGGCGCGACGGCGCGTTCATGGGCGAGCTGCAGGAGGTGCGCCTGGCGGTGGAGCTCCTCTCCGCCGGAGGCTCCGGCAGACGCGGCGCCGTACACGCAACGCTGATGGGCGAAATGGCGTCCGACGAAGGGTACGCCGCCAAGCTGGAGGAGGCCCTGGGTCTGGACGTGGACCTTTTAAAGGAGACCGTGGACAACAAGTGGTTCCTTTGCGGCGGCGCGGCTCTAACGACGCTGGACTTCGGCGATCCCACCATGGATAAGCCCAAGCGGTTCAGCTTCATCTCCCAGTTCTGGCAGCTGATCTTTCTTGCCGCCGCCGTTGCGATCCTGGGCGCGGCGGGCGCGGGATATACGACGACCTCCGTCATTGGCGGTGAGGAGATGGAAAGGCTTGAGAGGACTCTTGCCGAAAAGGAGGAGGAATTCAGCCAGGTCTCCGGCTACAGCGCCGCGTACAACAATTACCTCACGGCTTACAACGGGTATCTCAACGATTGGCGGACGCTGCTGGGCTACCATGAGGAGGTCACCACCGGCGAGGGCGACGAGGCGGAGACCGTTCGTGTGTACCGCCCCGGAGCGCTGCGCACATATAACGACAACCTGAAGCTGGTGCTGGAGGAGCTGGAGGACGTACTTCCGCAGAAGTCCACCGTCACGCAGATACGTATCGAGGAGGGCGCCGTGGCGCTCCAGCTGGCAAGCGAGACGAAGGAGGACGCGGTAAACCTGCTCCTGGCTCTGCGCTACAACCTGAAATACACCACGCTGTACCCCGATTTCATCACCGACCTGGCTCATGCTGAGGACGGGCGTGCTCCCACAGACGTGTTCGACGGGAGCGTGTCAGCCGCGATCCAGGCGGCGCTTACTCCGCAGGTGACGACGGAGGAGGCTCCGCCGACGGAGGGCGGTATCGAGGAGATTATCCCCGGTATTTCCGGTCTTGGCGACCTTGGCGACCTGGGCGATATACTTGCCACTCTCACCGACGAGGAGCGGCAGTTCGTCATCTCCATGATCAGCAAGGCTCCAAGCGGGAACTTCACCAACGAGGAGATGGGCAAAGCCGCCCAGATCCTGAAAAAGCTCACCCCCGACCAGCGCAAGCGGGTGGCGGCGCTCCTGGGCTGCGGCTCATGCAGCTATGCGCTTCCCGACCTTCTCGCTTTGCCGGCGGCGACCTTCTCCGTGAAGCAGGCGGCGATGGAGGAGATGCTCCACAACCCCGTCGCGCTCTATGTCTTCGCGCTGACTGTGAGGGAGGACTATATACAGGGGGTCGAAAACGACACCTGCATTTGGCTGGACCCGTGGATCGACGATATTGTCTGGGCGGCGCATGACGGGAACATCAATTTCAAGGACATTTTCAGCGCGCTGTCCAGTCCCAGCATGGAGGACGCCAAGCTCGTGGCGGACATTTTGCCCCTTATCTCGGATATACCCACGAGGGACGAGGAGAACCTTAACGCCTCCGTTCAGCTCATTTTGACCAACGAAGAGCTCAGCGGCTATTACGCCTATTATCTGGCGGTGGAGCTGGGGCTGATAACCCCCACCACCTCCGGCGGACAGGGCACCGGCGGACAGGGCACCGGCGGTCAGGGTACAGGCGGTCAGGGCACCGGCGGCGAAGGCACAGGCGGTCTTCCCGGCACCGGCGGTGAAGGCACAGGCGGTCTTCCCGGCGGCGAAGGCACCGGCGGAATCTTTCCCGGCGGCGACAGCGGCAGCGGTTTGACCCCAGAGGAGCTCATGAAGTGGTTTGAGTTGTGGAGTGCAATGCAGGGCGCTCAGGGCGGCGGTCAGGGCACCGGCGGAGATATAACAGGCGGTCTGGGCGGCGGCGGACAGCAGGAGCCGGAGCCCCTCGATCCGCGCTATTTCATGACGGTGGTCCTTCTCTATGACGAGGACCTGGCTGCCCAGGAGTTGACGCGGGAGGGGCTTGACCCGGATGCCTATATCCCGCAGTTGGAGGTGGAGCAGAAATGAGACGTATCGCAAAGTATTGGAAAGCGCTGCTCGCTTTAGTCCTCATCGCCGTCTCCGTTCCGCTTTTCCTCAAGATAATTCAGCGCAGAGACGATTATCAAATGCAGGTGAACAGCCTGAATATGCAAATCGCTTCATATCAGGCGGCAATACAGCCGAATCTGGTGTATGCCGACGTACAGGATAAGCTCGAAGGCGAGCTGGCGGCGATAGACGAGAGCCGCAAGGAGCTGTACAGCCGCTTCCCCTCCCAGCTGCTTGAGGAGGATCAGCTCCTCTACTTCGATTATCTGGCGGAGAAATTCAAGGACGACGCGGAGCTCACTGTCAGCAAGGACGGCGTTGGAATACAGTTTACGTACAGTCAGATAACCCCCATCACGCAGCTGAGCGACGGGACGTATCTGTGCGGTATGACGTTCGGCGTCTGCTTTGAGACGACGTATGAGGGCTTCAAGACCTTGACTGAGCGTTTTTCCACCGATGAGCGGATCGCGTCGGTGCGCTACGCGACGCTGAATTACGACGCGGAAAACGACGTTGCCACAGGCGGCGTGGTCATCACGCTTTACACCATTTCGTCCCAGCCCTACGTCCCGCCGGAGGCGACGGAGCACACAACGGGCAAGGAAACCATCTTCGAGTGAGGCTGATATGAGAAAGCTGCTGAAAAAGAATGACGGATATACCCTCCTGGAGGTCGTTGTCTCCATGCTGGTGCTGGCGATAATCGCCGCGCCCATAGGGAGCGCCTTTGTGGTGTCCGCCAGGGTCAACGCCTACGCCGACAAGGTGTTCCAGGCGCGCCTGGCTGTGTCCTCCGCCGCGGAGCAGCTTATGGCGGAGGGTGTCGAGGTGGACACCACGTCAGGGACCTCGACCGTGAAAAACCTCTCGAATTCTGAAAAAGTTAAAGCCACGGTGACAAATGATCCTATTCCTGCCGGTGACCTTTATACAGTTACCATTTCCAGCACTGATGTAGAAACCGTTAAAGTCACTATGCAGGTCCACGGCAAATAGGAGGGGCGCCTATGAAAAAGCTACGTTCCAACAGCGGCTATACCCTGGCGCCCGTGATGGTGATCATGGTCCTGGTGCTGGCGTTGACCGGCGGCGCCATTGCCAACTCCGTCCTGAATTTGCAGGCACAGGAAAACGCCGTGAAGCAGATGCAGGGGAAATACGCGGCGGCGGGGAAGATCGAAGAGTATTATACCAAGTTGAAGGGTATCACGAATTTAAACGTGACCACAAACGAGAAAAAATTTGCAGATGGCAATTGTGATGAAATTAAGACTGCTATAGAAGAGAATGTAATTCCGCTTGTAGACTCGGTGACCATCGATGGGGAGAATCTGTTCACGGTATCTGTCAGTAGTGGTGCAACTGCCAAAGCTGAATTTGAGGTAAGTTACACAGACAATCCTGTTGAAGATAGTGACGGCACGTGGAAGCACACCGTCACCATAACATCCGTGACGTACAAATCCTTCGATGTCAGCTACGGCGGAACGGGGGGTGGCGAATCATGAAAAGGTCACGGGGCGGGTTTACGCTCATTGAGATGGTTGCCGCGGTAGCGGCGTCCGCTTTCGTCTTCGCGGCGGGTACGATCCTCGTCGTGTCGAGCATGAGAATGCAAAAACAAATCCTCAGCGACGCGTCGCGCGTCAACGATGCGCGCGTGGTGCTGACCATGATCGAAAACCTTGCAAGCGACGGCGCTATTGCCCCGCCTGTACATAACGATGATAACGTTGAAATAAAAAACACCAGCACCCCTTCGACCACTGTTCTTAAATATGACGTCACCAAAAAAACCATCTACGCAGGAGAAAACAACGATACGCCGCTGATGGAGGACGTGAAGAATTTCACCGCAACGGTGGACGGTCTGCTCCTGAAGGTTAAAATCACCGACTCCAACGGCGAGGAATTCTCCACAAGCGTCTACTGCCGCTCCTGGGCGCCCGAGCTGTCGGAGATAAAGGACAGTCTGAATTCTACTAACCCAACAGAGGGGAATAGTCGCTATGAATTGATCAGCACAGCATTCGGACAGCTTGGGAGCACCGGGAAAATTATAGGTGATACAAAAAGTTTCACTGATTGGTATCGCGAAAAGGTCACCACTACGGGGACATGGGACGATAGCACCGCTTGGTGCGGTTGCTTTGTGTCCTGGTGCATTGCGCAGCTGAATACGAATGCCACTTCCGAACCGATGTTCGCAACTGTCAGTGATGGCGTCAAATATTTCCGAGAAAACAGTAAGTATATTCTCCCAAACGACACATCTAAGAGTCCTATTCCCGGCGATGTGATTTTCTTCGATAAGGACAATAAAACGACGGTAACAGATGATCGGTTCGATACCGGCAATTCCAATCCTCTAACCCCCGACCACACCGGTATCGTCCTCAAGGTTGACGACGACATGGTCTACACCATCGAGGGCAACAACAGGCATAAGCAGGTGGCATTCGGGACGTATGAGCTGACTGACCCCATAATCATCGGGTACGGGCAGCTCGAATGGAACACGTGAGCTAACCGGTAGATCGCGGCTTGTCCGCTTTCTATATAAATTTTTTAGGAGGTTTAGCAAATGGCACGAAATTCTTCAAAATCCAAGCGCCGTTACGATGTTACAGGCTTTACGTTAGTTGAGCTTGTAATTACCATCGCGGTGCTGGCGGTTCTTTCCGGCATTGGCGCATTAGGCTACAGCGGGTACATCACAAAGGCAAACGAGGCCCACGACTTAGCACTGCTGGGCGCGGTGAACACGGCGTTCCAGTCGGCGTGCACAGAGGAGGAAATAACGGAATATCCTGCTCCGGAAGATGATATTGTGGCGGCGAATCTGCTCGGAGACGAGGGCTCAAAAAAGCTGGACACTATAACGTTCACAGGGTATGATGATTTTGACAGCGTTTTCAAGAAATACTTTGAGGGCAATGAGGACGCTGAATTTAAGGTCTATGTCGAGCTTGAATATGTTAATAGTAATCTTGGCACTTTTGTCGGATTGCGCCCTGATGGTACAATCACGACAGCGAGCGGTATGAAGATCCATCCCCCAACTGTAAAGAACGGGAAGACGACCGTTGAGGTTGAGCTGCCGGGCGGCGGTAAAGTTGAGTACGTTCTTGAGGGTGAGGACAAAGATAATTTTGCGAATTCTTCATTTGGTACAAATATGTCTATGCCCGAACTCCTGGACGAGGTAGACCACGTTGTACAGGCTGCGGGAAAAGTATTAGAGCAGCTTAGTCCCTCTCTTATGGATATGATATTGCCATCAAGTGTGCAGGAACTTTTAGCTGCAAACGGATACACTGCTCCGAAACCCGAAGACTATCCTGGAAATGAATCCGACCCGGATTACATAGCAGCTCTTAACGCATACAACAGCGCAAGATTGAACGCAATCGTGATGAGCGTTGCTCAAGCGTCCAAGGATCTGAGCGCCGATGCGGTGATAGCTGCAGTGAATTCAGGAAATTACGATAGTCTTGGGCTTGGAAGTGGCAACCAAGCTCTTGTGCCGACAGCCGCGTTAGTTTATGGTGTGCTGACAGGCTATGCCAATTCTGATAGAGGATCTGACATCATTACAGTTGACGGAGAAGAAACGACCGTGGCTGAATATTACAAATCCATTTCTGACGGTCTTAACGCTGCTGAGCCAAACATATCTGCGTTGTTGGGCGTTGTGCAGGCGGCAAATATATTGACCGATCCTGATAATGGGAATTTGGAAATGTTCAATGATTATTTGCAGAATGGCGGCGGCAAGAACGATATAGACGGCTATATCGCCGCAATGCGCGCTATCAATGATAACAGTGGTTCCCTTACCACAAGCGGCGCGTTGGAAAAAGGCTTTAGCGACGACGACCTTTCCACCATTCTCGATTCCCTGTTCGGTTGATTCGTGAGAGTCAAGTCGATCCCTGACGGCATTTCAGGCGGAACCTGACATTCGGAGCCGCCGTTCCCCCACAACGGGGACGGCGGCTTTTTCTGACCGGAGTAAATA
The DNA here is from genome assembly GCA_947588955.1 of uncultured Oscillospiraceae bacterium. Lineage (GTDB taxonomy): Bacteria > Bacillota > Clostridia > Oscillospirales > Oscillospiraceae > RUG626. Next base: position 16,761 of record CANPYX010000037.1, read on the forward strand.
TGTTTTTCAGAATTTACACAACGTTCCTTTTTGCCGCGCTGGGCGCTGTTTTGGGCTCGTTCCTCAACTGCGCCGCCATGCGCTATGGCAAGGGTGAGACCGTGCCCCGCGGCAGGTCTCACTGTCCCAAGTGCGGTCACACCCTCGGCGCCGCCGAGCTGGTGCCTATATTCAGCTATCTTGCTCTGGGAGGCCGGTGCAAGGAGTGCCACGAGAAAATATCGGTCCGTTATCCGTTGACGGAGCTGATCGGCGCGGCGTCCTTTGCCGGTCTGTATCTGCGTTTTGGACTGACCCTGTACACCGCGGAGCTGGCGGTGCTTTTTTCCGTGCTGCTGCTCCTTGCCCTGATCGATTATGATACAATGCTGCTGCCCGTTCCTCCCATGATCCTCGCCTGCGCGGTTTTTTTCGCGTTTCTGCCCGCCCATGAGAATTGGAAGCAGAGACTTATGGAGGGCGGGCTGACAGCTGTTGTTGTCTTTGCCGTGCTTCTGGCGCTGGCGCTGGTCATGGACCGGATCTTGAAGCGCGAGTCCCTGGGCGGCGGAGATTTGAAGCTTATGGCGCTTTCGGCGCTTTACCTTGGACCGATGCGGACCATACTGATGCTGGAGGTGAGCTGCGTCCTTGCGCTGCTGTTTGCCGCCGACACAGGGGCATTCAAAAAAAGGTTCCCCTTCGGACCTTCCGTCTGTATGGGCACGGCGTTGACGCTCCTCTTTGGGGACCCTGTGATCGCCTTGCTTTTCCCGGCGCTGTAAGCGGTCCGCGCGCACCCGCTCATAACGGCTGCGGGCAGAAAAAATGTGGGAGGTGGGATGTTGACATATGCCGCGGCTGCGGTCGATTCATCGCGTACTTGATTTTACTGTGAGGTGCAATTTGTGAAGAAAAAAATCCTTTCCCTTGTGCTGTCACTTGTGATGGCGCTCTCTCTGCTGCCGATTTCGGTCTCGGCGGCAACAGAATTTAAGGCAAGCCCTATTAATTCCGACTACTTCTACGAGCAGCTCAATTCCCGCGCACAGCAGATTTATAAGCTTATGCTCGAAAAATTCCAGGAGAACAGCGAGGCGGTCCTGAACGGCACGCTTGTCATCGAGCTGACCGGAGAAGGAAACATCGCCACGGACGAGGATGTAAAAGAATATCTTGCCGGCAACAAGGACCTTTACAACGACTTCTGTGCTGCAAAGGACGCCCTTGATCTGGACCACTCCGAGCTGTGGTGGCTGGATTCCGGCTATATGAGCTTCCGCGCCACCGAGGAAAACGGCAAAAAGAGCATTTCCATCGGTCCCGGCAGAGGGAAAAACTATCTGTTGGCAGGTCAGGAGATCAGCCACACCTCAAGCAAGACCCATCCGACCCCCGTGGGCGTCGAGGAAATGAAGGCTGAGGTGGAGGACATCATCCAGGATATAGTGGATACCGCCGTTCGGGAGGCTAACGCGTCTGCCGGCAGCGGGAATTACAGCGATGTTGACACAAAAGCCGCTGTCGTCCGCTCTGTCCACGACCAGATCGTGAGAAAAATAAGCTACCGCTACGAGACTGAGTGTCTGGATGGCTCCGACAACGCCAAGTACATACGTACCCTGTATGCCCTCGCGACCCATGAGGGCGTGTGCGAGTCCTACGCCCGCGCAATGCAGGTCTGTCTTACAAGGCTGGGCATCGAATGCGTCCTGGTCCACGGTGTCCAGAGCAAGGGCACACCTGAGGACCACATGTGGAACCTGGTGAATATCCCAGAGGGAAATGTTGATCACTGGTACGCGGTGGATGCCACCTGGGACGACCCCCTTACCGCCGACTGGTACGGCAGGCGCGATCTTGCCTGGACGGGCGGCGATGACGGCAAGGAGAACGGCACATATTTCCTGGTGGGACAAAGTGTCATCGGCGAGTATTGGCACCCCTCCGGATATGTCTCCACCGGAAACTTTGAGTTCAAGTATCCCACCATCGAGACCTCCAGCTTCAGCGGCGCCACCGCCTTTGACGGCTCCAACGGTCTGAAGGTGATGTACTCCGCCGGCTCTGGCTCCATGGAGGAGGGCACTCCCGCGGGCGTGTTCGTAATCACCTTCCAGGGCATGAACCAGCGTAAAGCCGCCGAGAATGGCTTCTATTTCTTGCTCAAGATGTATGACTATCACCCGGATGGCACCTATGACATCATGCAGGACTGGTACTACGCAGCAGCTACCCTGGCAGTGGTCGGCGACAGCGATTATTTCTATGATACCGAAGACGGACTTAAGGTCTACACCGGCACCTGCGAGTATGTGGACGTGGCTGTGACCACCTGCAAGCCTGAGCATTACGATATATGGACCCAGGACAACAAGCAGTTCGGGCAGTACTGGCAGGAGGGCTACTTCCAGGGCTCAGACAGCGACATCATCGCCCAGTCCGGTATGCTCTACAATACCAACTCCAGCTATGAGGCGCCCCCCTATGTGCTGTCCCAGTTCCCCGCCCCCAACGGGAACTGCACGGCGGGCTACGATTATCGCTTCCGCGTCACCTATGACGACAACCTGATACATCCCCAGTCTGACGTTCCCGCCAGCATAGACAACTTTGTGGACAATTCCACCCAGGCGGCACAGCAGCGGGTGCGCGTCCGTTATACCACCAACCAGCAGGACCTCCACTCCGGCGGAGTCAAGACAGTACAGATCGCCGGAGACCTGCCCTTCGATAAGAACAGGGACGGCTATGTGGACATGCCCGGTGATGCTTGCTACGATCCCAGCACTGTGGACTTCAAGTGGATCTACCCGGAGGATTGTCCCAATAGCAAGGGCGACGAGGGTCACATCTGCTCTGTTGACAACGGCTGCCCCATAATCGGTGTGGAGTTCAATTTCCGCGCCTCTGACCTGTGGATCGATGACATAACCGAGTACTGCTTCTCAATCGAGGGCGTTGTGGGCTCACGCTCCAACAAGTACCCCAACGACTTCTCCGTCATATCCATGGTCCCCGGACTGTGCCCGGCGTGCTACCGCTCCCAAGGCATCGACTGGAACCTCTGGGGTCAGCCCACGCTGCTGGACGCTCCCGAAAATCTGGACCTCTATCAGATGGCAGTGGACGGCGGCACCGATCCGGAGACCCTTGCCAAGCTTGACTCCGAGATGAACAAGGACGACCTGAACGGCCGCCTGATGCTGGTTGTCGAGGATAAAAGCAAGGGCAACGGCAACCGCGAAGAGTTTGAAAAAATCAACGAGAAGATGGAGGAGGCCGCAAATCTGACGGATTCCGATATACTGGCGTCCTCCGTTTTTGAGATCAACTTCAACAGGATCTGCCCCATGGTCAAGCTCAAGCCCAACAAGAACCAGTCCCTGCGCGTCCAGGTGGGCTATCCCGCCGGCGTGACCTATGAGTCGCTGGGGAAGGGAACCGTAGAGCTGAAGGCCTACCACTTCACCCGCTGCTCCGCTGATGACGGCTATGATTGCGGCAGGTCCGAGGAGAAAGGACATAAGTGGGGCGACGATATTATCAGTGTCGAGCAGATCGACATCATACCCACCCCCTACGGCATGGTGCTCATGTGCAGCGCCTTCTCCCCCATCGAGATCGTCGCTGTCAAAAAGACCGGCGGCGAGACCGTCACCGAGACGCAGCACAACGTGGTCGTCGTCTCCGATATGAACGGCAAAGTCCAGATCGGCGGTGTTGACGCCATCGGCGACGCCGGCAACAGGAAGGTCGATAACAACGGCTCTCTTAGCTTCACCGCGGTGCCGGACACCGGTTATTCGGTCGATACTGTCTCCTTCGGCGGAGTTGAGCTTACGCCCAACAAAGATGGGACCTATACGCTTTCCAATGTCACCAAGAGCGATGTCCTGAACGTCACCTTCCTGCCCACGGAGATCAAGGAGAAAGAGAAAGAGCAGGGCATTAAGACTGTTGTTGCAAAGGTTTGCGAACACAAGTCAACTTCTGAGACGCAACACGAGATCGCTCCGGGTTGCACGACGCCCGGCATGACTGCTGAGCTCACCTGCGACGACTGCGGGATGGTGGTACAGAAGCAGACCGAGATCCCGGCCACCGGTCACAGCCCCAGAGTCGATATAGTCGGTACGCCTGCTGACTGCGAGAATGCGGGCTCCCGCGACAAGACCGTGTGCTCTGTGTGCGGCGCTGTCCTTTCCGATGGCGGCATACTCCAGCCCATCGGACACCACTTTGCAATATATGAGCTCCAGGACGAGACCACCTGCCAGGGGACCGCTAAGGTCGCCAAATGCGAAAATCCGGGCTGCGATGCTACACATACCATCTATGACATAGAGAACGCGGCGGACCACGACTTCTCGGTGGAGACCGGTCATACCGACGCGACATGTTCAAGCAATGCGACTGTTACCTATGAGTGTAGGTGGTGCGGTCTGTCCAAGACCGATGAAGTTGCCGGTACGAAGCTCACCCACATACCGAACAGCACGGGTCACTGCACCCTTTGCGGTGAATTCCTCTGCGCCAAAGAGCACACCTTGAGAAAGCTTGAGGCGAAAGCGCCCACCTGCACGGAGTCCGGTCTCAGTGAGGGCTGGGAGTGTTCTGTCTGTGGCAGCGTTATAACGCCGCAGGATATAGTGCCTGCCACCGGGCACAAATTCCCTGAGACGATGCACAAAGGGGACAAGTGCGAGGTCTGCGGCCAGGAACTGCTCAGCGATACCCATACCCCCGTCCCCATGGAAAGTGTGCCCGCCACCTGTGATACCCCGGGCACTGAGGGCGGTGAGCAGTGCTCCGGCTGCGGCGAGATCACTACGCAGCCCACGACGATCCCTGCCCTGGGTCACGAATGGCAGGTTGAGGGCGCACAATGGACCTGGTCCACTGACGGTCTGTATCACGCTTCCGTCACCCTGATCTGCTCCAGGGATCCCAATCACACCGGGACGTTTGAAGCAACCGTTGAGGAAGAGGTAACCGAAGAAGCAGACTGCGAAACCGAGGGCAAAGCCACTTATACCGCCACATATCAGATTCCCGGGGGAGAGACCGTCACCGACGTTAAGGCAGACGCTGTGCTTCCCAAGACCGAGCACAGTTTTGGCGCACCCACTGTGACGGAGGCGACCTGCGCACATCACGGGACCAAAACCATGGAATGTGAGATTTGCGGTCAGACTGTTGTAGAAGTCATTGAGGGAGATCTTCCTGCCCACAAGATGGTGCCCGATCCGAAGAAATCTACACCCGCAACCTGTACCGAGCCCGGCATGGCGGTAAGCACCTGCTCCGTGTGTCACTACGAGGAGTCCACTGAGATTTCCGCGACCGGACACAGCTATGAAAACGGCACGTGTATTATCTGCGGAGCTGTGGATCCGAATGCCCCCAGCACCCCCAGCACTCCCAGCATACCCAGCATACCCAGCGGCAATACGACCACCAGCACCGATGCCGATGGCACCAGGACCATGACAACGACTCATCTCGACGGCAGCGTAACCGAGACCAAGACTACCGCCAACGGTGTGGTCGGCAGGACCGAGATCGACAAAGACGGCAAGCTCACCTCGGCATCCGTGACCGTCCCCGCTTCCTCCGACGGCAAGGGTATCGTCACCGCGCCCATCGAAGTGGAGGCCGTCAAGGATGTAACGGCTGCACCGAAAATCGGTGTGGAGGTCAGAGGCGGCAATGCCGTCAAAGTGGAGATCCCCGTCACAGAGACCACTCCCGGCACCGTTGCCGTCCTCGTCCATGAAGACGGCACAGAGGAGATCGTGCGCGACTGTGCATTGGGCGAGGACGGCGTGGTTCTCAAGGTTGAGGGCAATGTCACGCTCAAAATCGTGGATAACAGCAGGAGCTTTGATGACGTGCAGACTGTCAGCCATTGGGCAAGTAACGCCATAGAGTTCGGAGCGGCACGTGAGCTGTTTGCCGGCACGGGAGATAATAAGTTTTCACCCGATGCCACCATGACACGCGGAATGCTGGTGACGGTACTCCACCATCTGGAATATGATCCGGAGACTGTCGGCGGCGACTTTACAGATGTTGCGCCGGATACCTACTATACAGACTCGGTAGCCTGGGCGCAGACCACCGGAATCGTCAGCGGTTATGGAGACGGCTCGTTCAAGCCGAATGATTACGTGACCCGTGAACAGCTGGTGACTATCCTGTACAACTACGCGGAAAAGAAGGGGTATGTGACCGAGAATCATGGAACCTTGAGCGGTTATGCCGATGCTGAAAACGTCAGCGGATGGGCAGTCGAGGCTATGAACTGGGCGGTGGACGCCGGCCTGGTCCACGGTATCGACGGAACGCATCTTGTGCCAAATGAAGACAGCACACGCGCGGAAGTCGCAACGATTATCATGCTGTTCTGCGAGAAAATTATCTGACGAAGCACGTATACGGGGCTGTGAAAAAAAGAGCATCTACACGCTCGGCTTTTCACAGCCTCGGTTTTTGTGTGGAAAAATAACCACATTT
>CANPYX010000038.1 GCA_947588955.1 uncultured Oscillospiraceae bacterium
TTATCGATCCCCACCTCCTCCACCACCCGTCGGATGAGCTTCACGCAGTTTTCAAAGATCTCCTCCCCGTCGTGGGAAACCCAGCCTTCGGGACTTATAAGCTGCCTATGGGGGGCATAGGCTCTCGCAACGATTCTTCCCTCGGTATCGAGCAAAACAGCCTTCGTCCCCTGGGTGCTTTGGTCAAGACCGGCCACATACGTTTCCGCCATACGCACACTCCTTTCTCTTTTATCATAAGGCATGAAGAGCTAAAATTATATAAATAATTTAGTGAATGTTGACTAAATTCACTAAATTTGTTATACTGACCTCACAGGGAGGCGATTTTATGGCGGGAGCGTCCATATCCGCAAAGGAGCTGGCGCGTAAGCTCGGGATTTCCGAGGCGGCGGTCTCTTTAGCGCTCAATAATAAGCCCGGCGTCAGCACCTCCACCCGCATGAGAGTCTTGGCGGCGGCGAAGGAATTTGGCTACGATTTTACCCGTAAGGCCATTGCCTCCGCGACATACGGAACGATCTGCTTTGCCGTATACAAAAAAAGCGGGGCTGTCGTCGCCGACACCCCCTTCTTTGCCACGCTGGCGGACGGAATAAGCCTTACGTGCAAAAGGCAAAGCTATGACTATGTGATCCGCTATCTCTACGAGGACGAGAGGTTAGACGGTGAGATATACTCTCTGGATCAGGGCGGGTTTGCCGGCATCATACTCCTTGCCACTGAGATGGATCTTCCGTCGGTGAAGCGGTTTTCCGGCCTTCGCACGCCGCTTGTGCTCTTGGACTCCTATTTTGAGACGTTGGAGCGCGACTGCATCCTCATCAACAACATCCAGGGCGCTTTTGTGGCCACGGACTATCTCATTATGAAGCGCCGCGCCCAACCCGGCTATCTCCACTCGTCCTACTCCATCAACAACTTTGAGGAGCGGGCGGACGGGTTTTACAAGGCCATCCGCAAAAACGGCCTCTCATCCTCAAAATCCGTCGTCCACCGCCTCACCCCCTCCCAGGAGGGGGCTTACGAGGACATGCGGGAGCTCATCGCCGCCGGAGAGGACCTGGCGAAGTGCTACTTTGCCGACAACGACATTATCGCCATCGGCGCGGCCCGCGCTCTGAAAGAGGCAGGTTACAGCATCCCGCGTGACATCGCTATAATCGGCTTTGACGATTTGCCGCTGTGCGAGATTTTTGACCCACCCCTGACCACCGTCCATATCCCCATCGCCGTCATGGGCGAGGCAGCCGTCAACCGCTTGATTGACATCATCGAGCGCGGTCCGCTCCACCCGGTCAAGATTGAGATCAACACAATTCTGAAAAAGCGAAAAAGCGTATGAATTTGTTAAGTGAATTGACAAACCGGGTTTTAAGCTGACAATTTTATAAACACAGAAAGCCGCACCGTTTTTGGCGCGGCTTTCTGCCTGTCAATATTATCTTTACCCCTCCACCGGCACCACCAGGCGAGAAACGTAGTTCTCCGAGTCGATTTCCCTGCCGGTGTATGGGGCGACCAGGCCCAGGACGCGGACGTAGCCCGTGGGCTTCAGCCCTCGCTCCCTGATCTCCCTGCCAAACTCGTTGAAGGCGTAGGGTCTGCGGGAGTAGTTGCCGTATCCCAGACAGGAAAACCCCCGACAGGCCGGGAATGTCACCGCCTCCTTCGGCGGCTCGTCCGGCTCCAGCGGAACGCAGCAGATAAAGTCCACCTCTTTTTCCTCAAAGGCGCCGTCCAGATAATCGGTGCGCTTGTTGATGATAAACAGCGGCTCGGACTTAAGCAGCCGATAGCCCTTCTCCACCGCCTCGTGGTAGAGGTTGTACATGGCCCAATAGCGGTCCGCCACCGTCGTCCCCTGAAATTCCCGACAGTAGCAGACATACTCCGGCAGATTCACGAATTCAAAGCTCAAATACTCCTTTTTTTCCACCCGGATTTTAATTTCCTCATATGCCCGTTTGAACATCATAAACCGCTCCTCCATCCGATCCAGGAGCTCCCGCGACGTCCCGTTGGCGCGGTAGTACAGTGCGGCGTCGTCATAGGTCATGCCCATTTGCAAAAAGGACAAGATCTGCATGACCCGGCTGACGTTGTGGTTGTCATACCAGCGGTAGCCTGTCTCGTTGTCCACCTTCGCCGGAGTGAGCAAGCCCCGGTCCTCCAGCCGCAGGATAGTTGACCGGGACACCCCGCAGCTGCGGCTCACCTGATTGATTGAAAATAATTCATTCAACTTTTTTCACCCTCCCCTATTGACTTGTTCACTGGTGAACATGGTATTATTATGATGATAAATGTAAAAACGGGATTTGTCAAGCGTTTCTTGAAATGAAAGCTTTATCAGGGCTGGGCTTGTCCAGCCCTGTCCGTGGGGGCCCCCACGGAGCGAACGGACTGAAACGACCGATGAGAAAGAGAGGATGATATAATGAAAAAGCGGTTCATAAGTGTGCTGCTGGCAGCAGTGATGGTCTTTGCCCTGCTCCCCGCCACTGTGTGGGCGGATCAGCCAAATGGAATGAAGGAAATGGCCGCGTCGGCGGCGTTTGTCGGCTCAGGCGGTAACGGCACGGAGGATGAACCGTATCTTATTTCCAATCTTGACAACCTTGAGGCGTTCCGGGACTATATCAACAGTGATGCTGACGGCGGCAGCGGCGAGTATTTCAAGCTGACGGCGAATATAGATATGTCCGATAAGTACGGCGCGGGCGGTATAACGTGGACACCGATTGGAGATAGTTATCCAGGGTTTGGCGGCGAATTTGACGGAGCCGGTCATACGGTAAAAATGTTGTTAGATACCAATCGTGACGATTTAAATTATGTAGGCTTATTTGGAATTGTGGGCAACACCAGCAGCATGATAAGAAATCTAAGTGTATCGGGTTCAATAAGCTCAATGAACGATAATGCAGCCGTTGGCGGAATCGCGGGAGAAATCTATGGACACATAGAAAGTTGTTACAGCAGCGTAAATATCACCGGAAAGGGTTCTATCGGCGGTATTGCGGGAAGGAGTACAATAGGACATATAATCAACTCTTATAACACGGGCAATATTACAAACAGTTCGGCAAGAAACGATCACGGGACGGGCGGTATTGTCGGTAACAATTACGAATGGATAGAGAACTGCTATAACACGGGAAAGATAACGCTTGCCGAAGGCGGTGCTGCTGCCGTCGGCGGCATTGCGGGAACGGGAAACAGCGGAACGGTATCAAACTGCTATTATCTTACAGGTACGGCGGAAAAGGGTGTCGGCGATGAATATAAGGGTACGGTGGAAAAGGTTGAGGAAAAGACAGCCGAGGAATTTAAGACGCTCGCGTCGGCACTGAACGACGGAGGGGACGTGTGGAAAGATGCCCTTTTCCTCGGGAGACCTGTGTTCACCGCTTTTCCTGAGGGCGGCGACGGCAAGGAAGCGACGCCGTACACGATCCCCGACCTCGCCACGCTGGAGGCGTTCCGGGACTATATCAACGCCGGCAAAGGCAGCGGCGAGTATTTTAAGCTGACGGCGGATATAGATATGTCCGACAAGTACAGTGTGAGAAAGACATCTTGGACGCCGATCGGCTCAACGTCGTTTTCGTTTAAAGGCACATTTGACGGGGACGGGCACACGATCAGCGAACTTTATATAAACACTACAGATCTCAACCAAGGTCTGTTTGGGAATGTTGGTTCCTCCGGTACGATCAAAAATCTCACTGTTTCGGGCAGCGTCACTGGCAGCACAAATACGGGTGGTATCGCGGGCAAGAACTATGGCGTTATCGCAGACTGCATCAACAATTGCGATGTCAAAGGCAACAGTGATTATGTAGGCGGCATTGCGGGATACAACTACCTAAGCATCAAAAACTGCTATAACATCGGTACAGTAAGCAATAGCAGAGGCATCTATGACAATTCTATAGGCGGCATTGTGGGATACAACAATAGCACCGGCAGCATTGAAAATTGCCATAACAAGGGTACAATAACAGGCGCGGGCGACTATGCCGGCGGCATTGCGGGAAGCAACAACGGCAGCGGCAGAATTGAAAATTGCTATAACACGGGTAAGGTAAGCGGCGATAACAGCGTAGGCGGCATTGCGGGAGAAAGCCGCGACAGCGGTAGCACCATTGAAAATTGCTATAACACGGGTGAGGTAAGCGGCACCGTAGATTCCATTGGCGGCATTGCGGGAATCAGCGAAGGCAGTGTCAACAACTGCTATAACAATGGTAATGTAAAAGGCACGAGCGATATTGGTGGCATTGCGGGATTAAACAACGGCAGCGTTAAAAATTGCTACTACCTCAAAACCTGCGGCGGGAAAGGTGACGGCGAGGCAAAAGACGCTGAGCAGTTCGCCTCCGGCGAGGTGGCGTGGCTGCTGCAAAAAAGCCAGCGTACGCAGGTGTGGGGACAGACGCTTGGCGGCACGGACGAGTATCCCGTGCTGACGGGCGAAGCGGACAAAAAGGTCTACAAGGTCACCTTCGCGACAAACTCCCAGCCCGAGTACGCCGCTGAATACGCCAATGAGAACGGCACGGTGATACTCCCCGCCGAGCCCACGCTTGACGGGACGGTCTTTGACCACTGGTCAACAGTAAAGAACGCCAGCGGCGGAGAAAAGTTTGACCGCACCACCAAGGTCACCGGGGACGTCACCGTCTATGCCGTGGGGAGAAAGACCTTCGGCGGGGAGAGCGAGGAGATCGCGCTCCCCACGACCTACGGAACCGCTCAGACCATGGATCTGTCCCAGTATGTTCACTACAAATCCACGCCGGAAGCCCCCGTAACCGGCAAATTTACCTATACAATCACCGGCGGCAATGAAACGCTGGGAGCTGAAACGGCGGGCGACAACCTGACGATCCCGGGAACCGCGAACGCCGGGGACTACTCGCTGACCATCGTAGCGACGGAGACAGCACCGCAGTATTCGCTGATGAGCGTGGGAAGCTACGGCACGACGGATGTGACGCTCGCGGTGAAGGTGAGTATAGCGAAAGCCGAGTCGTCCGTAACAGTTAAACCGGCGGCAAATGCTTTGACATATGACGGCACGGCCCAGCAGCTTGTGACAGCAGGTACAGCCGACGGCGGCGAAATGCGGTACAGCCTTGATAATGCCGACTACTTTGCCGATATACCGAAAGGCACCGAAGCTAAAACATACACAGTTTGGTATAAGGTGGTCGGCGACAGCAACCACAACGACAGCACACCGCAGTCTGTGGGCGTGACTATTAAAAAAGCCAATTCAGATGTTACGGTTGCAGACAGCAGCGCAACATACGGCGATACGTTGACGCTGACAGCGGAGGTAAAGAAAAGCAATGCCGCAGGTATCAGCATTATGTCTGTGGAACAGGATAAAGTAGATTTCAAAGCCGGCGAGACCTCGCTCGGTACGGCAACAGTGACTTACTATGACAATGTGGCAAAGAGCGAAGGTACGGCAACGCTTAATGTTACTGTTGATAAAGCGAAATACGACGCGATAAAGGCTGCGGGCGGTAAAATCACAGCCGAGTACGGCGGCAGTGTGAATCTGAACGAGAGCACAAAGGATAATATTACCGTTACGCTGAATAAGAAAACGCTTACATATACGGCTGCGGCGACGAACAGGGAATATAACGGCGACACAAATGTTGAAGTAACACTTGAGCCGACTAATGCCGAAAGTAGCGATACTGTAACATTAACGGCAACAGGAACGATTGACGACGCGAATGTGGGTGACGGCAAGAGCGTTACGATAACAGGCGTTACCGTAGGCGGCGCGGACGCGGAATATTATCAAGCGGCAGACGCTCCGACCATGGCGGTTACGGTGAATATTGAAAAGGCTGATTCGACCGTTACTGCTCCGACGGCAAAGACGGATTTGACGTATAACGGTACAGCGCAGGAGCTTCTTGCAACAGCAGGCTCGGCGACCGGCGGAGAATTGCAGTACAAGGTTAACGGGGGAACGTACTCGACAGCCGCGCCGACAGCGACAACAGCCGGTGAGCATACCGTTTATTATAAAGTGGTTGGAAATGACAACTATAACGGCATAGCAGAGGCAAGTATAAAAGTCACAATCGCAAAGGTTGCGCCGAAATTCCCGACGGTCGGAGATGTTGACGGCGGTACATATGAACCTAATAAGAAACTTAGCAGCGTAAGTGTGCCTGATGTTGACGGCGGTACGCTCGCGTGGAGCGACGAAAACACAGTTCTTACGGTAGGCGAAAACAGCGTTCAGGCGGTATTCACTTCGTCCGACACGACAAATTACGAGGGTACGGCAACTGGAACGGTTAAGGTAAATGTTGCAAAGGCTAATTCGACCGTTGTTGCTCCGACGGCTAAAAATTTGACGTATAACGGCACGGCGCAGGAGCTTGTTACGGCCGGTACAGCCGACGGCGGCACGATGCAGTACAGCCTTGAGCAAAACGGCAGTTATTCCGACGAAATCCCCACGGGCACCAATGCCCAGACCTACACCGTCTGGTACAAGGTGATGGGCGACGCCAACCACAACGACACGGCGGCCCAGTCCATATCCGTCACCATTGCGAAAGCCACGCCGACGGTTACGGTTAACGCCAGTGACTCCCCCACCTACGGCAGCGACATCACGCTGACGGCGGCGGTGAGCTCCGGCGCGATTGGCGCGGACAAGCTCACCGGAACGGTACAGTTTAAGATTGGCGAGGAAAACCTCGGCACAGCCGTGGACGTGGAGGACGGCACGGCGACGCTGACGATAGGCGGAACAAGCTCAGACTTGCAGAAAATGCTGTTTGGCGCAAGCGGCACGTCCACCGTCATCGCGGAATACAGCGGGAACGCCAACATCGCGGGCGAGAGCGGCGAGAAGTCTGTAATGGTGACACCCAGGGCGCTCAGCTATACCGTCACCGCGGCGGGCAGGGAGTACAACGGCGAGAAGACCGTTTCTGTGACCCTCACGTCCAATGGTCTTATAGGGTCCGACACCGTGACCCTCACCGCCACCGGCGCCCTGTCCGGTGCGAACGCGGCGACGTATGATACGGTGGATCTCAGCGGTATCACCAAAAGCGGCGTCGACGCGCAGTATTACAGCGTGGCGGCAAGCGCCAACAATCAGACGATTCAGGGCGGGGTCACCATCGCCCAGAGAGTGGTGACGCTTACGTGGAAGCTGGACGACGGCGATATGTTTACCGTAGACTACACCGGCGGAGCCCACACCGTTTCCGCCCAGGTCGGCAACAAGGTCAACAGCGACGACGTCAGCGTGACGGTGGAGGTAAAGCCCAATGGCGGCTTCGTGGCGTCCGAAGCCATCGAAGTCGGGACCTACACAGCCACAGCCACCGGTCTCACCCGCGCGTCCGCCGGCAACTACACGCTGACGGGCAGCGATGCGACGACGCAGACAATCACCATTCAGCCTGTGGCGGCGTCTGCCACCACCGTGCCCGAAGCGAAGTCTGGTCTTACCTTTACCGGCGCGCCCCTGGAACTTGTGACCGGCGGCACGTCCGAAACCGGCTCGGTTGTCTACTCCCTAAGTGCTAACGCCGATACCCAGCCCAACGATGAGACGTTCACCGCGACCGTCCCCCAAGGGACTAACGCCGGAACATACTACGTCTGGTGGAAGGTCAGGGGCGACGCCAACCACAGCGATACGGTGGCACAGTCAATTTCTGTCACCGTCTCCCCCGCCCCCATCACCTTCCATGCGGTGGAGGTAAATACCCCTTACACCGGCGCGGTCATCTCCGTCACAGTATCGCAGACGGAGGGCGAGACCCCGGTTATCGATCCGGCAAAAATCGCTGTTTCCTATGAGCAGAACGGCGCGGCGGCGGAGCCGGTTTTGCCGGGAACCTATGACGTGATTGTCACCGTCAACGACTCCAACTTCACCCTGGCGGGGACAGCTAAGGTGGGCACGCTGACCATCACCCACGTCCACGTCTACGCCGAGGAATGGACCAACGACAGTTTAAACCACTGGCACGTCTGCCATGGCGTGGGCGAGTGTGGCGCGCCCCGGAACGACATCGCCGTCCACCGGCTGACTTGGGTTGACAGCGACCCGGACCAGCACTGGCAGGCCTGCGACGTCTGCGGCTGGACGGGTGAAAAGACCGACCACGACTGGGACGAGGGCGTGGTAACGCTGGAGCCCACCACGGAGGCGGAGGGCAGCCGGCTCTACACCTGTTCCGTCTGTGGTACGACCAAGATCGAGCCTATCTCCAAGCTGGACACCTTCCGGATCTCCGGCGTTGTCACCGACAATGACGATAAACCCCTTGCCGGCGCGACCGTCCGGCTCACCCGCGGCAATGACGTGGTAGCGGAGACAACCACCGACAGCCATGGTCGGTACAGCTTCTCCAGCGTCCCTGCGGGGCTCTACAACGTGGCCGCCACCTGGGTGACGGTCACCAAGACCATCCTGGTGGAGCTCTCCGACGCCGATGCCAATGAGCAGAACATTCAGATGCCGGAGGGCAAAGTCAGCAGCGTGGTGGAGGTTCGGGGCGATGACACCCCGGCCGTGGTGGTCGGCGGCGTGGACACTCTTGCCGATGAGGAGGCGACGACCTCTCCCGGCGAAACGGTCACTGTCACCCTAACGGTGGAGAAAAAAGATGCTCCCGCCGACAAGGAGGCCCTTGAGACCGCCGCGTCCTCTCAGGCGGCAAATCTCACATATCTGGATATGACCCTTACCAAGACTACTAACGGCTCGAAAGACGCAATCATGGAAGCCAGCGTGGTTCTGGAGATCGTCATACCGTTTGACTTCACGTACAAGACCAATGTGACCGCATACCGCAGCCACGGTAATTTGGCGGACGCCCTCACAAAAGCTGACGCCGGCGCCAAGGTCGACGGCACCTTCCGGCTGGATGAGGCGGGCGGTAAGATTTACATATATGCCAGCAAGTTCTCAACCTACGCCATCGGTTACACCCCGGCGCCCCCCGTGCCTCCCACCTACACCGCCACCGTAACCCAGTCGGAGCACGGCAATTTGAAGGTCAGCCCGACCCGGGTCACCGCCGGAAACCGTGTGACGGTGACCGTCACGCCCGATGAGGATTACGGGCTGGGCACCCTGACCATCACCGACAGCAACGGCAATACCGTGGAGTACAAGGACAACGGCGACGGAACCTTTACCTTCATCATGCCTTTCGGGGGCGCGGAGATAGATGCCACGTTCGTGCTGTCCTGCAAGCGGGACTATACCTGCCCCATCGCCAAATTCACCGACGCTACGCCCACAGAATGGTATCACGACGGCGTTCATTACTGTTTGGAACACGGTCTGATGGTGGGCACATCCGCCACCACCTTCTCCCCCAACACGCCCACCAGCAGGGCCATGGTCATCACAATTTTGTGGAAAGATGCGGGCAGCCCGGTGGTTAACTACTTGATGCAATATGACGATGTGGAGACGGATACATGGTACACCGAGGCCATCCGCTGGGCGACCAGCGAGGGTATCGTGGTCGGCTACGGCAACGGAAAATTTGGTCCTGACGACCCCATCACCAATGAGCAGATTGCCACCGTGCTCTGGCGGTACGCCAAAACCAAGGGATGGAACGTTTCCGTGGGCGAGGACACCAATATTTTGAGCTTTAAAGACTTCAACCAAATCAGCGAGTGGGCTATCCCCGCCATCCAGTGGGCGGCAGGCAGCGGCATCATGCAGGACAAGGACGGCATCCTCGACCCGCAGGGACAGGCAACGCGAGCGCAAACGGCGGGGATGTTTCAGCAGTTTTTAACTTCAAGAAAAGTCGAGGAGAACACCTGACCGATTCGTTCGGGGCGGCAAAAACGCCGCCCCGCTGAAATTCCCTCCCCAATCTGATTATTTCATATATACTTAAAGCCGCGTCAAAAAATGGCACGGCTTTTTCTTTCTTTTGACCGTTCAGTTATGCTGCTTCCTCCGGGAGATGATTTCCCAAGCCTCATCGTCGATCTCTTCCCTTTTGAAAAGATACCGGCGGTCAGCCTCCGTGACGGCGCGGAGGACGCGGCAGGGGTTCCCTGCGGCGACGACCATATCGGGGATATCCCTTGTGACAACGCTCCCGGCGCCGATCACCACATTTTTTCCGATGTATACGCCCGGCAATATGGTGGTGCTTCCGCCAATCCACACGTTGTCGCCCACGGTGACGGCGCGCCCGTATTCGTAACCGCTGTTTCGTGTCTCCGGGTGAATGGGATGCCCCGCCGTATATATGGACACGTTCGGACCGAGCATACAGTTGTCGCCGAACTCGATTTTGGCCACGTCGATCATCACGCAGTTATAGTTTGCGAAAAAGTTTTTGCCGGTGCGTATGTGGGTCCCATATTCGCAGTAAAATGGCAAAATGACGCCTATTTCTTGGGAATCAGGAATGATTTCGCGAATAAACGCGTTGATCTTTTCATATTCCCAGGGGTCAAGGTCGTTGAGCCTTTTGAGCTTCCTCTTGCACTCCCCCATCTCGGCAAAAACCTGTCTGTCGCCCACATAGGCAAGTCCCCTGTCCCGGCGCTCCGGATTCGTCATGGCAAAGTCTCCTTTTATTCTCTGTATTTGTTCCTGTACTGCATCAGGGTGAGGCCAGTGGCGTTTTTGAACACCTTCCCCAGGTGGCTCTGGGACGAAAAGCCCAGATACGAGGAAATGTCGCTGTAGGAATAGTCGGTGAAGGTCAGCAGATTCTTGGCTAAGTCCAGCTTCTCCTGCATGATGTAATCGTAGAGGGTAACGCCGGTGTCCTCACGGAAAAGCGTGGAGAGGTAGTTGGGGTGTATTCCCAAAGCGTCCGCGATGGCCTTGACGCTGAGCTTTTCCTGCAGGTGCTTATAGACATAGTCCTTACAGCGCCGGACTGTGGGGTTCTCCTGCTCCTGGCGGCTCTCGTCCCGTCGACGCTTGGCGTCTGCCACTAAGAGCGTCAGCTCCATCTCGGCGCGGCGGGCAAGCTCCAGCGTCTCCATTATCCGGGGCGTGGTGTCGATCTTCTGCATATACACGTCCCCCAGGCTCAGCGCTATCTCCGGCAGGACCCCGCCCCTGATGGCGGCGCGGGTGGCGAAGGCGACGGTGACGATGCCCAGGTTGCGCTTGTCCCGGTCCGGGTCCATGGAGGTGGTGCCGAAATCCCCGGCAAACTGCTCCGACCAGGTGACCTTCAGCTGATAGGCGTCGCCGTTTTCGATGCTCATCATCTCCCGAAGCTCGTGGTCGTGGGGGTTGTGTCGGCGTTGGATCTCACGGTTGGCAAAAACCTGCTTTGTGAACTCCGAGCGCATTTTTGTGCTTTCGTCCGCGGCGTTGGCGGTGAGGCATGGCTGGAGCGGGAGATTTACGTCTCCCAAAACGTCGTGCAGGAGAAGGAGCTTGTCGGTAAATGTCTCCAGGGAGCACTCCGGCAGCCATGAAAGCTCCTCTGGCGTCTCCTCCTCCCACTCATTTTTTAAAGGAAGGGGATCTGAACAGGAGACGGGCCCCGCAAGGAATAAGCTCTCCGCAGTCTCCACCACCCCAAAAAGCATGACGCCGTTTATACGGACAAGCACAGGGTATTCGCGGGTCGCCAGGGCAAGGAGGCGCTCTCTCCACTCCGGCCTAAGCTCGTCGCGCACGTCCACGCGGAGCGTGAAGGTCTCCTCCTTGTCGGAGGCCTTGTCATAGACACGCAGGAACGAGCGGAGCTCATGGGCTATGTAATAATAGAGCGCCGTAACATTCAAGGTAATCCCCTCCCCTATGTGATATTAAGATTATAACATGAGGGATTTAATATTTAAAGTGAAAATTTCGTTTTTTATTGGGACGGTTTTTAGTAATCTGCTAAAAAGCTTCTAAATCTGATATATCCGTTTTGGCAAATCCTCTATAATAAAGGCACAGGAGGTGGGGATTCGTGGACAGTAAGCTCAGCAGAGTCCTCTCCGGCGCGTTAGAGCCAAATGTTTTCCCGTTTCTCTGGCTCCACGGCGAGGACGAGGCGACGCTGCGGGAATACATGGGCGTAATTTACAACGCCGGGTGCCGCGCTGTGTGCCTGGAGTCCCGGCCCCACCCGGACTATCTGGGCCCCGGCTGGTGGCGGGACCTGGATATTCTTCTTGATGAGGCGCGATGGCGCGGCATGAAGGTCTGGATACTCGACGACGGACACTTCCCCACTGGCTGGGCGGGCGGCGCTCTCCATAAGGCCAGACTCTCCCTGCGTCGGAAGTTTATCACCAGAACGGTCACAGATACGGGCCAGCCCGTCCCAGAGTTGGCCCCTCCCTGGCGTCCCGGACTGTTTGAGCGAGGTCTTAATCCCCCAACCATCGGACAGGATACGGTTGTGAGCGTCGCGGAACTCCCCGACGGGCATCGGGCGGTATGTCATGTGACCTATGACCGGGGACCGCACCGGGACTATATCAATATGCTGAGCCGCGACTCCTGCCGGGTGCTTATCGACGCCGTATACGAGGCGCATTACAGCCACTTTAAGGACGACTTTGGAAAGACCGTCGCCGGTTTCTTCTCCGACGAGCCGGAGCTGGGCAACGACCATCTCTACGAGTACGGCAAGCGGCTCTGGGAGCTGGACGACCTTCCCTGGAGCGACGAGCTTGAGGAGCTTTTGCGGCAAAAATGGGGAGAGGATTTTGAAAAAAATCTCCCGCTCCTCTGGGAACCTTCTGGGGAGACGGCGGCCAAGGCCCGGTACGCCTATATGGATTGCGTTACCGGTCTTGTATCAAAAAACTTCTCTGAGCAGATCGGCTCCTGGTGCCGGGAACACGGTGTGGAGTACATCGGACACATCATCGAGGACAACAACCAGCACACCCGCACAGGGAGCAGCTTGGGTCACTATTTCCGGGGCCTTTCCGGGCAGGACATGGCGGGAATAGACTGCATCGGCAATCAGGTTCTGCCTCAAGGGGAATGGAACGGGTGCGCCGGGCCCTGGGGAGACTTCCGGGACGGGCTTTTTTATCACTACGTCCTGGGAAAGCTTGGGTCGTCGGCGGCGAAGCTGGACCCCAAAAAGCGCGGGCGATGCATGTGCGAGATTTTTGGGAACTACGGCTGGTCCGAGGGGGTGCGGTTAGAGAAATATCTGGCCGACCATTTCCTTGTGCGGGGCGTCAACCGCTTCGTCCCCCACGCCTTTGACCCCGCTCCCTACCCGGATATGGACTGTCCGCCGCACTTCTACGCCCATGGCCACAACCCTCAGTACCGCCACTTCGGGGAGCTTCTCCAATATATGTCCCGTATGTCCACGCTTCTGGACGGAGGACGGTCTGTTGCTCCAGTGGCAATTCTCTATAACGCGGCAGCGGAGTGGGCTGGGAATTTTCTTGACCTTCAGACGCTGGCCCAGCCGCTTTTTGACCGGCAGATCGACTACGACTTTATCCCGGAGGACGTGTTAAGCGGGGAAAATGAGGCGCTTCTTGCCGGGTACCAACTTATTTTGATACCGGGAACCCAGTACATCCCGTTGAAGGCGGCGCGGGGACTTATGGCGTTGTCGGCTCTCGGCTTTGCTATTTGGTTTGTGGGCCGCCGTCCCGAAGCTCTCTGCGACGGGGACGGGGACTTTAATTGGAGCGGATTTCCCTTGGTCGCGCCGGAGAAGCTTGGGGACATGGCCGCTGGCTGTGTCACCGGCTGCGCCCGGCCTATTCCGAAAAACGACCGTATCCGCGTCCTGCGATATAAACGCGGCTCTGACATCTGGTTTATAGTAAACGAGGGAATCTCCCCCTGGCGCGGAACTTTGAACATACCTGCCATCGGAAATGTGTGTGAATACGACGGCTGGGAAAATAAGCTCTACCGCGCCGCCTCCCGACCCGTACCGGGCGGAACTGAAATCGAAGCGGTAATCGTCCCCGGCAAAAGCCTCTGTCTTGTATTTGGGGACGTGGACGGGCCGGTTTATTCCCGTCCTGACCTCAAGGGATACAAAAAAGAGGTCTTGTCCGGCCTTTGGCGGCGCTCCGTCTGCCGGAGTGCGGATTATCCCCACTTTTCCGGGGAAAGGGACGTTTATCTGCCGGACGATTTTGCGACGGAGCGGCCGGATTTCTCCGGTTTTATCCGCTATGAGCGTTCGATCGCGTATGACGGTGGTGATGTTTTCCTAGAGATCATGGACGCCCATGAGGGCGTGGAGGTATTTATGAATGGCGCAAGCGCGGGGATTCAAATCGCGCCGCCCTTCCTCTACGATCTGACAGGCCTTCTGCGCCCTAGAGAAAACAGTCTTGCCGTAGAGGTCGCCACCACACTGGAGCGGGAGGCCGCCGCGCTCCCCGGCGCGTACCCGGAGGGGTATAAAATTACCGTCTCCACCTTATCGGGGATCACGGGGAAAGTATGGCTCTATACAAAATCTGAACAGTAAGGAGAATGATCATGGAAAAACTGCGCGGGGTCAATCTGGGAAATTGGCTTGTACTGGAAAAATGGATGTCCGAGGCGCTTTTCTCCGGAACCACGGCGATGGATGAGACGTACCTCTGCCTGGAGCTGGGGCACGAACGGGCCGCCGAGCGGTTGAAGGTCCACCGGGATGAGTTTATCACCGAGCGGGATTTTGAGGACATAGCTGCAAAGGGCTTTAACGCCGTGCGTATCCCGGTCCCCTTCTTCCTCTTTGATGACATGGGGCCGTATATCCACTGCTATGAGTATCTGGACCGGGCCTTTGACTGGGCGGAGAATTTTGGGCTCAAGATTCTAGTGGATCTGCACACCGCCCCCGGCGGTCATAACGGTACGGATAACTCCGGCATCTGCGGTATCTGCACCTGGTCCACACGCCCCCGGTATGTGGAGCTTTCCATTGAGGTTTTGGAAAAAATCGCCCAGCGTTACGGGCACCGAGAGGCCCTTTGGGGTATCGGCGCGCTCAACGAGCCCATGTGCAGCGATACTAAGGCCGGGGAGACGCTTAATATCCACAATTTCGTACAGTTTTATATTCCCGTGGACAAGGAGCTGGCAAAGAGCAACGAAAACTATACGCTGGGATTTCTCAAGAAGTTTTATCTTGACGCATATGCCGCCATCCGCCGCCACACGGACAAATACGTCGTATTTGCCGACGCCTTTGAGCTGGACATCTGGGACGACTTTATAAACGCCCTCCCCGGCACGGTGTTGGACACCCACAACTACCTGATGACCCCGGACATGACGATGTTCAGCGAGAGAAACGCCCAGGTCTACAGTTCGTACCTTAAAAAGCTGGGAGAGCGTGTCAACGCCGCCGCAAAAAGAGTGCCGCTGATCGTGGGCGAGTGGAACGCCCAAAATCAGGTGGACGGGTTGGCCTCCATGACGAAAGCGGAGAAGGACGCCCTCTACACTGCCGTGGCTGACGGCTTCCAGGAGAGCATGAAGGACGCCATTGGGTGGTTTTACTGGACCTGGAAGGTCATGATGGACGGATTGGACGCCCAGGCGGACGACGCGGGAAGATGCGTTAACCAGGGTTGGCTCAGGTTTTGACGGCATTACATTTGAGAACAGAGGTATGAAGCTATGAAGAAACTTCTTTGGAACACGCTCTGGACCGTGGCGCCGGGTATGCCCAATCCATTCGGCGTGATATTTGGCGATGTGGCGCCCGGAAAGCCCGTGACGCTCCCCCACGACGCGCAGATTTTTGAGGAGCGTACGCCCGACAGCCCCAGCGGGAACCAGACCGGGTATTACCCGGTGAAGTCCTACACATACGAAAAACGTTTTTTCGCGCCGGAGAGCTGGAAAAGCGAGCGTCACATCATCGAGTTTGATGGTGTGATGGCTCAGGCACTTGTCTATTTAAACGGCGAGCTTGTGGCATCCAACAAATACGGCTACAACGTCTTTTTCGCGGATTTAGACCGTTTTTTGCGGTACGGTCAGGAAAACGTTCTCCAGGTCCAGACGCGCAATTTTGAAAACGCCTCCCGCTGGTACCCTGGCTCCGGGATCTACCGGGATGTGTGGCTTCTGGAGGGCGGGAAAGCCCACATAGAGCCCCAGGGCGTCCGGCTGACTACGGAGGATCTTGAGGACGGTGGAGCGACAGTCGCGGCGCTCATATCCGTAAAGAACGACGGGGCTGACGCGCAAAATGCAGTTCTTCGCCTGACCCTCACTTCCCCCGACGGGCGGGTGAGCGTCTGCGAAAATGCCGTTTCACTGCTGGCCGGCGAGAAAGCGCAGGCCCATATGCGGCTTTTTGTAGAGAACGCGGCGCTGTGGAGCCCCGACGAGCCGAATTTATATACATACGCTGTCGTGCTCACAGCCGACGGGCGGGAGCTTGACCGGGCGGATGGCGCCTTCGGTATCCGCACCCTGAAGCTGGACGCCCGGCACGGCCTTCGTATAAACGGGGTGGAGACGAAGCTCCGGGGCGCCTGCATCCATGCCGACCACGGCCTCACCGGCGCGGCGTCCCTGCCGGATTCGGAGGCGTTTAAGCTGGGCCGGCTGAAGGCGGCGGGTTTCAACGCCATCCGCAGCGCCCACCATCCGGCCTCCCCCACGCTTTTGGACGCCTGCGACAGGCTGGGGGTCCTTGTGATGGACGAGCTTACGGATATGTGGGAGATGCCTAAAAATATCGCCGACTACGCCCTGGATTTCACATGTGAGTGGATGGAAACCGTGGAGCAGATGGTCGTAAAGGACTATAACCACCCAAGCGTGGTGCTGTATAGCCTTGGCAACGAGATTCCCGAAATCGGGCGCAGGAGCGGCGGGCGGAGAAGCAGGGAGCTTGCAAACACCCTCCGCGCTCTGGACCCCACGCGGTTTATAACCTGCGGCATCAGCGGGTTTTTAGCTATGACGGACAGGTTAGAGGAGATGACGGCGCAGATGGCGGACACCGAGACCGCGCTGCGAAGCGAGGCGGCGTCAAACGCCGGCAGCGAGGCTCTCAACGCCGCGATGTCGAAGATGGAGCAGCGCAAGCTGGACGCCTTTGCCACAAGTACGGGGCTCAGTGAGGCCATGGAGGAGGTGTCCTGCGAGCTTGATGTGGTGGGCTACAATTACCTCACCGCCCGCCATGAGTTTGAGCACACCCGTCACCCGGAGCGCGTGGTCGTGGGAAGCGAAACATACCCCACGGACATCGCGCGGCTCTGGGGGATCGTCCGGCGCAATCACCACGTCATTGGCGACTTTACCTGGACGGGTTACGATTACCTGGGAGAAGCCGGTATCGCCTGCTACCACTACGCCCATGAGAGGCGCGAACAGGGCTGGTACCCGGACAGGCTGGCCTACTGCGGCGACATAGACATAAACGGCCACCGCCGGCCCATGAGTTTCCTGCGGGAGATCGCTTACGGTTTGCGTAAGGAACCTTACATCTGCGTGGAGCGGGTGGACAAATATGGACTTCCTGACAACACCAACGATTGGAAGTATTTCGATGCAATCTCCTCCTGGACCTTCCCCGGCTTTGAAAATCGGCCCACGGCGGCGCATGTCTTTTCCGCCTCGGAGGAGGTGGAGCTGTTCTTAAACGGCGTCTCACTGGGCCGGAAGCCCGCCGGGGAGGCCGCCGGATTTGACGTCTCCTTCCCGCTTAACTACGTTCCGGGAGAGCTTACTGCCGTGGGGTACACAAACGGCGCGGAGGACGGACGCTTCACCCTGAAAACCGCCGGATCGCCCGGTCAAATACGTGTCACGACAGATAAGACCGTCCTCTCCGCCGACGGCAGGGGCGCGGCCTATATCACCGTAGAGTTGACAGACGAGAACGGCACACTCAGCCCCTGGGAGGCAAAGAATGTGACCGTCACTGTCGATGGAGCGGCGCGGCTGGCGGGTCTTGGCTCCGCCGATCCCCAGGCGGAGGGCTCATATCAGCACAGCACATGGAAAACCTTTGGCGGGCGCGTTTTGGCCGTTGTCCGCGCCGGGACGCAGCCGGGAAATGTCCTGGTCAGGATCTCGGTGGAGGACTGCGGTAAGCAGGAGATCGCACTTTCGTGCCGATAAATGCGGAGGCCGGTTTTATGAGCAAGAACGAACTTCCCAGACTTATCTGGGAGTTGTCCCAACCGTTTCTCTATGATTTCAACGACCCGGACAGTCAATTTTTCATGTTTGACCGCCGTCTGGAGGGCTGCGCTGTACTGTCCTTTTCAAAACCCCTGTGTGAAGAGAGCGGTTCCGCCACGATTGACGGACGCCCCATCCCCGCCCGGGTCTGCGCCTTTACGGTGGAGGGCGAGCCCATGTACTGGCTGGCCCTCCGGCTCGTGGGTGTGCTTCATGAGTACGGGCAGAGCGCCAAGATCCAAATAAGCGGGTATCAGGACACCGAGGGCAACGTCATGGAGCCTGTCACGCTGACGGTCAAAGCCAAGGAGAAGGCCGCTCCCCTGCCCCGGTATGCCGAGCATGAGAAGATCGCCTTGGAGGCGGCAAGGAACGGTATCGTTCTTATGAAAAACGAGCGGGACGCCCTGCCCTTACGTCCGGGTACGGTGAATCTTTTTGGGAGCGGTATGTACGCATTCCGCCTCTCGGCAGTGGGGGCCGGGAAGATCACGCCCCGCTATGCCGTGGGTCTCATGGAGGCGGCGCGGGGTGAGAGCGATTATAAGCTCAATGAGGAGCTTTGCGAGCATTTCCGGTGGTCGGACGCCGTCCCCTCAAAGGAGCTTATGAAGCGTGCGCGGGAGTACTCTGAAACCACTGTTATGATACTCTCCCGCCCCTCCGGGGAGAATACGGACAATTCCGTTTGCCCCGGGCAGGCCCGTCTCACCCGGGAGGAGGAAGCGTTGCTAACGGCGGCGCGGCAGGGCTTTGGTAAGCTCGTTGTCATCCTCAATGTGGGCTATCCCATGGAGCTTGATTTTGTGGAAAAATGCGGCGTGGACGCCCTTCTCTACTGCGGCTTTGGCGGGATGCTGGGAGGGCGGGCGCTGATGGACGTGCTCACCGGTCGCGTAAATCCCTCCGGGCGGCTCACGGACACCTGGCCCGTTCGGTATACCGATGCTCCCGTCTCCCGCAATTTTTACGAAACCGGTAGCGGGCGTCCGAATATTCCCTCCGACAGTGAAGTCTGGCTGAACACCGTCTATGAAGAAGATATTTATGTGGGGTACCGGTATTTTGAGACCTTCCCCAAAGCTCCAAGAAACGGCTTCCCCTTTGGCCACGGCCTTTCCTACACGCGCTTTGAGCGGAAATGCGAGGAGCTGGCCTTTGACGGGAATACGCTGCGTCTTTGCGTTTCGGTGACCAATGCGGGGAAGGTTCCCGGACGCGAGGTGTTAGAGCTTTACCTTTCCAAGCCAAACGGGGTGCTGGAACAGCCGGCCAGGGAGCTGGCGGCGTTTGAAAAAACACAGCTTCTATCCCCTGGCAGAAGCGTTTATATTTCCCTGGCCGTCCCCCTCTCCCACATGGCGAGCTTTGACGAGGCACGGAGCGCCTTTGTGGTCTGCGGCGGGGAGTACGGGGTCTACCTGGGCGGATCGGTGCGGGAGGCGGTGAGGATCGGGAGCTTTACCGTTCCCAAGGATAAAATAATCCGAGAGGTAAAGGGGAGAATGTGTCCGAACATCCCCTTTACGCGCCTATCCCGGCGCGACGCGGCAAACACATATCCCACCGGTAAACTCTCCGGCGTTGCGGAAAACGTTCACAAGTTAACGCCAAAGCGGCGGGAGGTTGAGCGCTTTTCCTACCCCGTTCTTCCCCGGTCAGGCAGAAGGTTGACCTTTACCGATGTGATGGCGGACGAGCGTCTGCTTTCGGAATTTGTTGCCGGTTTAGACATTCATACACTGTCCCGGCTCCAAATCTGCGCGGGACACGGCTGGCGCGTGGAGGCCCGGGGCGAGGCGGGGAGGCTCTATCGGGCAGCGGGGCTTGACCTTCCTGAGATGATCGTCGCTGACGGCAACAGCGGCGTCAATCTCAAGGAGGGCAACATCGGGATGCCCTCCGGCGTGACGATGGCGTCCTCCTTTGACAAAAAGCTCATGGAAAAGGTGGGCCGCGTCATCGGCGAGGAGGCCCGCGAGCTGGGGGTACAGCTCATTTTGGCCCCCGGTATGAATCTCCACCGAAATCCCCTCTGCGGACGTCACCCGGAGTATTTTTCGGAGGATCCGTATCTTGCCGGCGTCATGGCGGGTTCCTTTTGCCGGGGGCTTGAGAGCGCTGGGGTGGGCGGATGCTATAAGCATTTTCTCGCCAACAACGCTGAGACAGGGCGCAAGCGCAATCAAAGCATACTTTCTGTTCGTGCCATCCGGGAGCTCTATTTCCGGGCCTTTGAATACGCGCTGGAGATCCACGAGCCTGTCAGCGTGATGACAAGCTACAATGCCGTAAACGGGCTTTTTACCTCCTGCGACCCAGAGCTCATTCAGGGCCTGCTCTTTGACGAGTGTGGCTTTGAGGGCTTCGTCATGACCGACTGGAACAGCTACGACTCGGCAGATGTGGCGGAGATGGCCGCCGCCGGAAACTCATGGATCACCCCCGGAAGTGAGGACGATACATACGTCAGGGAAATCGAGGCGGCGGTAAAAGGCGGCAGACTCCCCCTGGGACAGCTCCAGGAGAATGTCCTTCGCCTCATGCGGGGGCTTATTAAACTTGAAAGGTTAAAGCAAAATGCGTCAGTATGAGATAGCACGGTGGAGCCACGGGCCCGTCCGCGCCGATGGAACGCACTTTCGGTATGAGGACGGGACCCCGTATTACCCCTTTGGCACCACCGTGTATGCCTTGACACACCAGCCAAAGGAACTTGTGGACAAAACAATGGAGACGCTGCGCGGCTCGCCATTCAATAAACTGCGGCTCTGCGTGTTTCCAAAGGACTTTCCGTATAACAAAAATGAGCCGCCCCTTTTCCCCTTCGAGCGGTCAGCCGACGGCTGGGATATGGAAAGGCCGTGTCTCCCCTTTTGGGATGAGTTAAGCAGACGGATCGCCGAGCTGGGGGAAATGGGCATCGAGGCGGACGTCATTCTCCTGCACCCCTACGACCGCTGGGGGTTTGCCCATCTTTCCGTTCCCGACGTGGTGAAATATCTCAGGTACGCCGTCAAGCGCCTTTGCGTCTTCCCCAACGTCTGGTGGAGCCTTGCCAACGAGTATGACATCATGGAATATACCATGGACGACTGGCGGCTCTTCGCGAAAACAGTCTCGGAGGCGGATCCCCACGGACACCTTCTCAGCAATCACAACATGGTGATCCCCTGGGATTTCGCGGAGCCCCACACCACCCATATCTGTCTCCAGCTCAAGGAAGTGGACGAAGTGAGCCGGGTCATTCGGGACTTTGGAAAGCCCCTGATGGTGGACGAGTGCCGGTATGAGGGAAACATCCCCTGGGAGTGGGGAAATATTTCAGGCTGGGAGCTGACTGACAGGTTTTGGAAAATCGTCTGTCAAGGCGGATATGCCAGCCACGGCGAGACGTTCCTTGACCCGGAGGACATCCTGTGGTGGAGCAAGGGCGGCGTACTTCACGGCGAAAGTCCCGCGCGGATAGGCTTTTTAAGAACGCTTGTAGAGGGGCTGCCCGGGCCGCTCACCTACGGTGGCACAGATCCTTCAGATGCCGAGCTTTTGGACATTCTCGCCGCCCCGCAGGACTATTTTCACAACGAAGCCTTTGGCAATCTTAAAGGAAAGATGTCCCTTTCCCAGCTTCGCAGGATGCTTCTGGACGGGCGGGAATTTCGGGGCGTTTGCGGCGATGAGGCGATCCTTGTCTACTTCTCCCGCTCCTGCCCCGGTATATATGAGTTTTCCTTACCGGCTGAAAACACATACCGCATTGAGCTGATCGACGCCTGGAATATGCGGCGAGAGTCCCTTTTCTCAGGTGTCAGTGGGAAAGTCATCTGTCCTCTCCCTGGTAGAGAGTATATGGCCCTGCTTGCCACAAAAGAGTAAAATTTCGGGGGCTGTGAAAAAAAGAGCATCTACACGCTCGGCTTTTCACAGCCTCGGTTTTTGTGTGGAAAAATAACCACATTT
>CANPYX010000039.1 GCA_947588955.1 uncultured Oscillospiraceae bacterium
GTGGTTATTTTTCCACACAAAAACCGAGGCTGTGAAAAGCCGAGCGTGTAGATGCTCTTTTTTTCACAGCCCCTTTTCCGCACGTTCCCATTGGCATTGGAAGGTCGCAAAGCGACCTTCCAAGCCAGCTCAGTATGCTATTCCCCATATCACCATATGCTTTGCGGGCTTGCCGCAGACGGGGCAGATGTCGCCGATATGGTGCTGCTCGAAGGGGATGCACCGGCTGGTGACGCCGGCCTGCTCCTTCATTTTGACCTCGCACTCCTCGTCGCCGCACCACATCATGCGGGCGAAGCCGCCCTTGGCGCAGCCGTCGCGGACCTCCTCAACGGAGTGGGCGTCAAAGGTGTTTTCCTGAAGGTTTTTGAGAGCCTTGGCGTAGAGCTCGGACTGGACGTCGTCGAGGATGGAGCTTACGGTGTCCGCCACGTTCTCCAGGGGGACGGTGACCTTGTCGCCTGTGCGCTTTGCCGCGACGCAGACACCGTTTTCGATGTCGCGGGGTCCCAGCTCCAGGCGGATGGGGACGCCCTTCATCTCGTACTGCGCCGCCTTCCAGCCCATGGTCTGGTCGGAGAGGTCGATGTCCGCGCGGATACCGGCGGACCTCAGGGTCTCAAGGAGCTTCAGCGCCGCCTCCTGCACGCCCTCCTTGTGCTGGGCGACGGGGACGACCATTACCTGTATGGGCGCTATTTTTGGGGGCAGGACGAGGCCGGAGTTGTCGCCGTGGGTCATGATGATGCCGCCTATCATGCGGGTGGAGACGCCCCAGCTGGTCTGGAAGGGGTGGTGGAGCTGATTATCCTTGCCCGTGAAGGTGATGTCAAAGGCGCGGGCGAAGCCGTCGCCGAAATAGTGGCTGGTGCCGCCCTGGAGGGCCTTGTGGTCGTGCATCATGCACTCCACGGTGTAGGTCTCCTCCGCGCCGTTGAATTTCTCCTTGTCGGTCTTGCGGCCGCGTATGACGGGCATGGCCAGTGTGTTCTCCATGAAGTTGGCGTAGACATTGAGCATACGCTGAGTCTCCGCCCGCGCCTCCTCCTCAGTGGCGTGCATGGTGTGGCCCTCCTGCCAGAGGAACTCCCTGTGGCGGAGGAAGGGGCGGCTGGTCTTCTCCCAGCGCAGGACGCTGCACCACTGGTTGTAGAGCTTGGGAAGGTCGCGCCAGGAGTGGATGATGTTTTTGTAGTGCTCGCAGAAAAGCGTCTCGGAGGTGGGGCGGATACAGCAACGCTCCTCAAGCTTGTCCGAGCCGCCGTAGGTGACCCAGGCGCACTCCGGCGCGAAGCCCTCCACGTGGTCCTTCTCCTTCTGCAAAAGGCTCTCCGGGATGAGCATGGGGAGGTACACGTTCTCATGCCCCAGCTTCTTGAATTCCGCGTCCAGAATGTGCTGGATGTTTTCCCAGATGGCGTAGCCGTAGGGACGGTAGATGAACATGCCCTTTATGCTGGAGTAGTCGATGAGCTCCGCCTTGGTGCACACGTCGGTGTACCACTGGGTGAAATCCACGTCCATGTCGGTTATCTGTTCTACCTTTTTGTCCTTTGCCATATTAAAAGCTCCCGTTTTTCAAATGATTTTGTCAGTCTATTCTATACTTCCCCGCGGCAATTGTCAAGGACTTTGAAAAGCTCCTCCACGTCCTCCGGCGCCGTCGCCCAGCTTGTGGCGAGGCGTACCACCGACGAGTCCCCGCCGAGGGGCTGCCAGAAGGAGTACGTCAGCCTATCCGCGAGACGTTCCAAAAGGGCGTTTTTGAATATGGGGAACTGCTGGTTGGTGGGGGAGTCCATGAAAAGCTCAAAGCCGCGGCTTCGCAGCCCCTCCTTTATCCGCAGGGCGAGCGCCACGGCGGAGGAGCCGATCTCAAAATACAGCCCGTTTTCAAAAAGCGCCTCGAACTGGACGCCGCATAGCCGCCCCTTGGCGAGCATGGCGCCGCGCTGCTTTGTCACGGTGCCAAAGTGCTCCGGCGCGCCCTTGGGGAACACCAGCGCCTCACCGCACAGCGCCCCGCACTTGGTGCCGCCGATGTAGAAGACGTCGCAGAGGCGGGCGATGTGGGGGAGGGTCACGTCCGTGTCTGCCGCAAGAGCGTAGGCAAGGCGCGCCCCGTCCATGTAGAGGGGGATGTGAAAGCTCTTACAGATGTCAGAGATATCCTCCAGCTCCCGTAAGCTGTAAAGCGTCCCGTACTCGGTGGGGTGGGAGATGTAGACCATGCCGGGGAAGACCATGTGGTCGCGGTTGGGGTCGGCGTAAAAGCCGGATAGGTAACCGAGAAGGTCAGCGGGGGCGAGCTTTCCGAAACGGCCGGGGAGCGGCAGGACCTTGTGCCCGGTGAACTCCACCGCCCCCGCCTCATGGACGCCTATGTGCCCGGATACGGGTGAGACGACGCCCTCCCAGGGGCGCAGGAGCCCGCCGATTGCCACGGCGTTTGTCTGGGTGCCGCCGGAGATGAAGAAGACGTCCGCGTTTGGCGCTGAGCAGGCGGCGCGTATGAGCTTACGGGCGCGCTGAGAAAACTCGTCCTCGCCGTAGCCCGCGGCGGGGATGAGGTTGGTGTCGGCGAGCCTCTTCAGGACATGGGGGTGACAGCCGTGGGAGTAGTCGTTTTCAAAATAGAGCATTTTTATCGCCTCCGAAAGCGTGATACAGCATTTATTTATCCTCGAAAACCTCGTCCCTCAGCGACTCCCATGCGTCCGGGTGGTCCACGTAGTATTTGGGGCAAATCTTCTCCGTCACGTCGTAGTGGCGCAGAAGTCCGTCGCGGTCAAGGCCGTAGGCGTCGGTGAGCCAGCGCAGGAGCTTTACAAGGGAGGCGTAGGTCTTGTCGTTGAATTTCCCTGTCTCGTCCGGGTGGCAGACCTCTATGGCGATGGAGT
Organism: uncultured Oscillospiraceae bacterium; assembly: GCA_947588955.1. Taxonomy (GTDB): domain Bacteria; phylum Bacillota; class Clostridia; order Oscillospirales; family Oscillospiraceae; genus RUG626. Next base: position 2,901 of record CANPYX010000039.1, read on the forward strand.
AGGAGTTTGCCTGGGAGGTGCAGTAGCTCCACTCGTCCAATGGCACGCACTGTATTATCTCGCCGTCGAGCCCCACCAGAAAGTGACTGCTGGCTGAGGTCTCGTGGGTGGTGGCGAGGTTTTCAAAGTAGCTCCTGTTCTGCTCCGCCGTGGTGCCGGGGTTGCCCACGTAGTGGACCACCACCGCCTTTACCTCCTCCAAGGGCGTGCCGGGGCGGGAGTAATCGTTTAAGGGGAGAAAGCTCTGGGTCACCCAGTCGGGCACGGTGATGTCCGTGGGTACGGCGCTCTCCTGCCGGCTTTTGGCGCGGTGGGCGGTGACGGCGGCGAGCGTCACCGTGGCGGCGATAAACAAAATTGCGCATACCGCGAAGGAGACCAGCTGCCGCGTATGACGCCGGCGACGCTCCTCCGCCCTTCGGCGGTAAAGCGCCTCCTCGCCTCCGTTTTCAAATATCTCCCTGTCCATAAGACCACCGCCTTGGATTTTAATTTGCGTATATCATTATAGCAGATTGTGGCGCCGATGTGGAGAAAAAAGCGAAAAATTCGGGAAAGAAAAATTATCCTTGAATAATACGGCGATTTGGCGTATAATCAAAGAACCAAATAAAATATAAGGAGGCTTTTTCAAAATGGGCAAGTTTGTTATTCGCAAAACCGCCACCGGCGTGAAGTTCGACCTGAAAGCAGGAAACGGCGAGGTCATCGCCAACAGTGAGGTCTACGAGTCCGAGAACGCCTGCCGCAACGGTATCGAATCCGTCCGCAAGAACGCTCCCATAGCGAATCTGGAGGATCAGACCGTGGAGGGCTTCGAGAAGGCCAAGAACCCCAAGTTTGAGGTGTACACCGACAAGGCGGGCGATGTCCGTTTCCGCCTGAAAGCCACCAACGGACAGATCATCGCCACCGGCGAGCCCTACAAGTCCAAGAGCAGCTGCCTCAACGGCATCGAGTCCGTCCGTAAGAACGCCGCCGACGCCCAGGTGGTCGAGGAGGAGTAATGGACATCAAGGGGAAGATCGAGGAGATCGCCGGAAAGCTCCAGGAGGACAAATTTCTCGCCGAGGGCTTCAAAAAGGAGCCCGTCAAGACCGTGGAGAAGCTTTTGGGAATTGACCTCCCCGACGACGCGGTGAAAAAGATAGTTGACGGCGTAAAGGCGAAGATCTCAATGGATAAGCTTGGCGACGCCGCCGGCGATATCAAGGACAAGCTGAAAAAGCTATTTTAGTCAAAAAAGCCCTGTTGGGCTTTTTTGAGGGGGAACGTGCGAAAAAAATTCCGGAAATGTCTGCGGACATTTCCGGAATTTTTTTCTGCTGTCGCGCGGCGCGCGTGACCCGGAGGGTCACACACTTGCGCGACAAGAGGTGATTTTTCGCGAGGCAAAGCCCCGCGAAAAATATTTAATTATGAGTTTTTTGGCGAATCAATCGGCGGGGTAGGCGTATTTGGTGCCTTGGGCTTCGGGGAGGGGGGAGGTCCATTGGTGGTCGGTGGCGCGCATGTAGTCGCTGGTCACGTTGAAATAACGGCGGGCGTAATACATGATGACGTCCATGCCGGGGGTGCCGCCGGTGAAGACCGGGTCGTCCCAGGTCACGTCTACGCAGTACCAATCCCCGTCAAGCCGCACCTGGTTCCAGGCGTGGTCCTCGGTATCCGAGTGGGAGCGCCCGCGAACGGTGACGCACTCAATGTCAAGAAGGTCCATGAGGAGCTGGAAGGTGGCGGCGTAGCCCAGGCATATCCCCACGCCGTTTATCAGAAGGCCGTAGGGGTTGTCGTTGTCGGGATCGGGGGTGAGGAACCTGGCGCCCTCCAGCTCCGCCGGGTCGTATTGGGCGTTGAGGACCATCCAGTCGTTGACGGCGAGCTCCTTTTCCCAGGGCTCCATGCCGTCCTCTATGACGGCGTCAAGGACAGCGCGGCAGGCGTTGAGTATCGCCAGGTTCTTGGGGGTGAGGTCGGATTCGTCGCCGCTTTTGAAGGCGCTGACAACGGCGTCGTGGTCATAGGGTTCGTCGGGACCCGGAGTTACGGGCTTTTCCGGCTCCGGCGGCGGGGGAGCGAGGACGTCCAGCGCCGGAGGCTCCGGCAGGCTGTCGCCGAAGGAGTTACGGAAGCTCTTTTCCGCGCCGTCCGTGTCGGGGCAGATGAAAAGGGCGGCGAACACGCCGCGGCTCACGGCGACGCCCTCCTCCGCAAGCTCCGCCTCCTCCGGGGCGTAGCCGAAAAACGCGCCGGCACGCCCGTCGCGGTAGTCCGTGAGCGATTGGACGGCGGACCGGGCGGAATCCCTGTCGGGGAAGCGGAACACGTCCACCTCGCAGGCGTAGGGGCCTATCGGCGCGCATATCACGCCGTCGGTGACCGAGGATGCCAGGTCACCCAGGTAAATGGAGGCGTATTCGAAAAATTCGGGGTCCGTAAAGTCCGTGGCGTAAAGCTGGGGAAGGCCGGACTGCCCGGAGATCACCGACGCGGCTATGTCCCGGACGGAGTAAGCCGTGTCCTCCGGCTCGCCGCAGCCGGAGATAAGTGTCAAAAGCAAAATGACCGCGAGAAACGCGGAAAACGATTTTTTCATTTATCTATCCTCACCGGGCACAGGCTTTTTCCCGTGACCTCGCAAAGCGCCGTCGCCGCGGTGAGCTCCGTCACGCGCTTTGAAAAGCCGGCAAAGCTCTCCGGCGTCATGCGAAGCTCCAATTCCACGTCCGCGCCGAACTCCGTGCCCTCAACCTGAGCGCCGAAAAGGGGCAGCTCCGCGCGTATCCGCTCGTACTGGGAGTAGGAGCAGACAAGCGAGACGGAGTTCAAAAGCGTCATACGCGCCCGCCCCGCCGCCTCCAGCGCCATTGACGCGGACCTGGAGTATGCCCGCACAAGCCCGCCCGCGCCCAGCAGTATACCGCCGAAATAGCGGGTGACCACACAGCAGAAATCCTCTATCCCCGCCTTTCTGAACACGTCCAGCACGGGCATTCCAGAGGTGCCGGAGGGCTCGCCGTCGTCGGAGTAGCGCATGGCGCCGGTGCTCCTCACGCGGTATGCGTAGACGTTGTGGGAGGCGTCCCAGTGGCGCTCACGTGTCTCGCGCAGGTGCTCCAGCGCCTCGGCCTCGTCTTTCACGCGCCAGACGCGCCCGATGAAGCGGGAACGCTTTTCAATGTATTCGATCTCGCCGAAGCCGGCGGGGATCAGATATTCCTCCATCGTCACTCAGCCCTCACAAATTCCCGCACGGAGCCCCAGAGCTCAGGCTTCACCGTCACGTCTGCCAATATGCCGGCGTCGGAGTAGTCGATACCGTGGACCTCCGCCTCCCGGTGCAAAAGGTCCAGCAGCGCCCCGGCGGAGTAGGGGAGCAGGAGCGTGACCCGCTTTTTCCCCCGGTCCAAAATCTCGACTATCTTCTCCAGCAGCTTGTCGGCGCCCTCGCCCGTTTTGGCGGAGATGGTAACAACGTCCCCGCCCCGTGGTATTGCCGACGGGTCGCCGCAAAGGTCCGCCTTGTTGTACGCCTCAACGCATGGGGTGCCGGAGGCGCCGAGCTCCGAGATGAGCCGCCTCACCACCTCTGTCTGCGCGTCCCTCTCCGGGGAGGAGGCGTCAATCACGTGGACAAGCACGTCGGCAAACGCCAGCTCCTCCAGCGTCGCCTTGAACGCCTCCACCAGATGGTGGGGGAGCTTGCGGATAAAGCCCACGGTGTCGGAGATGAGGGCCTCGCTTCCGGGGGAGAGCGTGAGCCTTCGGGTGGTGGTGTCCAGCGTGTCAAAGAGCCTGTCGTTGGCGGCGATACCGGCGCCGGTGAGACAGTTTAAAAGCGTGGATTTCCCCGCGTTTGTGTAGCCCACCAGAGCTATGACGGGAAGCCCGTTTTTCTCCCTCTGCCGCCTCTGGGTGCCGCGCACGCGGCGCACGTCCTCCAGCTCCTCCCGGAGCTTTTGAATCCTCCGGCGTATGTGCCGCCGGTCAGTCTCAAGCTGCGTCTCGCCGGGCCCGCGCGTACCGATGGGGCTTTTCCCGCCGGAGGCCGTCTGCCTCACCAGGTGCGTCCACATTCCCGTGAGCCGTGGGAGCAGGTAGTTGTACTGCGCCAGCTCCACCTGGAGCCGCCCCTCCCGCGTCCTGGCGCGGGAGGCGAAGATGTCAAGAATGAGCTGTGACCTGTCCAGAACATGTACGCCCAGGTCCTCCTCCAGCGCCCGGAGCTGTGAGGGCGACAGCTCGTTGTCGAATACCGCCAGGGAGCAGTCGTTTGCCTCGATGAGCTCCCGGACCTCCCGCGCCTTGCCCTCGCCGATGAAGCTACGGGGGTCGGGCGTCCGCTTGCTTTGCAGGACCTTGCCCACGCTCACGCCGCCGGCGGTCTCCAAAAGCGCCTCCAGCTCGTCAAGCGTGGTATCCGAGGAACGCTCCCGCTCCTCCATCGAATCCGCGGACAGCCCCACCAGCACCGCCCGCTCAATATTGTTTTCCAATAGACCGGTCAATCCTTTTAAATATATTTATAAATGATGAATTATACCATACCCGCAGCGCGGGGATGGTATAATTGTCATATTTTTCGGTTCCGCCCGAAGGGCGGGAGAAAAATGACTGAAATCAAGTATAATATCCGCCTTGCGGATATTATATCACACCCGAATAAGCTTGTACACAAAAAATTCCGCACGCGGCTGTAAAAAGGTCTGAAAGTACGGCGTGAAACACCGTTGATACCTTTTCGCGAGTAAAAATCACAGAAAAAATTGATTTGACATTCAGTAAATGTCATGTTTTCGGGCGGTCGTGTTATAATTGTCCGAAAAAGGGGTGACTTTAATGTACAAACACCACAACGCGGAATGGGCGGAGGAAATGAGGAGGAAAATGCCGCCGGTGAGATATTCGCTGACGCTTGCGGAGACGATTGAGCTGATGAGAATGGACGACCCGCTATATTCCGTTACGGCGGCGTACAACTACGGCTTCCAAAGAGGCCGCAATTACGAAAAAAACCTTTCAAAAAATCGCGGCGGAGACTGAATCTCCGCCGCGATTTTTTGGCTATTTATTTTGAAGTCGATGCCCGGAATAGGGGGATTGAGTTTACGTATGTGGTGCGGTATGGGCGGTCGGGGTTTTCTATGCGGTCCAGGAGGATATCCGCGGCCAGCTTACCTATCTCCGCGCCGGGGATCTGAGCGGTGGACAGCGCCGGCTCCACAACCGCGGACTGGGGCGTACCGTCAAAGCCCGTGACCATCACCCTGCCGGGTATTGCCACGCCCATCTGCTTGAGGGCGGTCATGACGTGCAGGGCGATGTAGTCGTTGGCGCAGACGAGCCCGTCGGGGAGTACCGGCATCCGCCGGAGCTTGCCCTCTATCCACTCAGGGTCGCTGTACTGCGGGCCGTCCCGATCGAGGATGCTCAGGCTCCTGTCCAGGGTGAGCCCGGCGTTTCCCAGGGCTATGGAAAAGCCTATCCAACGCTCGTGGAAGCTGTTGCAGTGGTCCGTGTCGCCCACGAATCCCAGCCGCCAGCCGCCGGAGGAGATTATTTTGTTTGTGAGCGCGATGGTGCTTGCCACGTTCTCCATGGAGATTAGGTCGTACCTCAGGACGGAGGTGTTGGCTCCGGCGTAGGCGTCCACGAAGATGGCGGGCAGTCCGAGAGAGCAGATCATGTCAAGGTAAGATTTGCTGAAAAGCTCTATTCCCAGTATCCCCGCCGTCTGCTCCAGCATTATGTGGGCGGGCAGGCGGTTCTCGCGGAACTCCTCCTCCGAAAGCTCATACATCATCAGCGTGTAGCCCGCGCGGCTGAGCTGTCCGGCAAAGGCGGGCACAAAGAAGGTGCCGAAGTGGTAGTCCGACGGCATGTGGCTGGTGAACAGGGCGATGTTCTGGCTGCGGGGCTCGCTCCTGGCGGGTTCCTCGTCAGGCAGCTGCCTGTACCCCAGCTCCCTCGCCTTCTCCAGCACCATCCGCCTCGTCGCCTCAGGGACGGCGCCCCTGTCGTTAAATATTTTTGAGACCGTGTTCCTGGACAGACCGCACGAATCGGCTATGTCCTGCATGGTGACCCGCTGTAACGCCATAGCGCCTTCCTCCCACGTATATTTTCTATAGATTTACTATATCATAGTAATAATGAAAAATCAAGATGTGCATTTTGTAAACTTGCACTTTTTTCGATGTTCGTTTTGCACAAAAATTTGGCGCAATTTTTGTCTAAGTTTACATTTTTGATATTTTCGTAAAAATTTGATTGACATTTCGTAAATCAAATATTACAATCAAATCACAAATGTAAACGCAAATGTAAAACTTTGGCTTTACATCAAGCGTGCATTTAGTAAACCGGATACCAATTTGAAACGGGAGGTAAAACACATGGCGAGCTTGACTTTGAAAGACATCAAGAAGGTCTACCCCAACAGCGAAGAGAAGAAGTCGAAGAAAAAGAAGAAGGGCGACGAGCCTGAGAAGCAGAAGGCGAACCTCCAGATAACGGAGGAGGGCGTCGTGGCGGTCCAGCAGTTTTCACTGGATATCGCGGACAAGGAGTTCATTGTCCTGGTCGGACCCTCCGGCTGCGGCAAGTCCACCACACTGCGCATGATCGCCGGACTTGAGGAGATATCCTCCGGCGAGCTGTACATCGGCGACCGCCTGGTGAACGACGTGGCTCCCAAGGACCGCGACATCGCCATGGTCTTCCAGTCCTACGCTCTGTACCCGCACATGACGGTGTACGACAACATGGCGTTCTCCCTGAAGCTGAAGAAGACGCCGAAGGCGGAAATCGACAAGAAGGTCCGCGAGGCGGCGGAGATTCTTGACATCACCCAGTATCTTGACCGCAAGCCCAAGGCTCTTTCCGGCGGACAGAGACAGCGTGTGGCCATCGGACGCGCCATAGTGCGTGAGCCGAAGGTGCTGCTGATGGACGAGCCGCTCTCCAACCTGGACGCGAAGCTCCGCAACCAGATGCGCGCCGAGATCATCAAGCTCCGCCAGAAGATAAACACCACGTTCATCTACGTCACCCATGACCAGACAGAGGCCATGACGCTGGGCGACAGGATCGTCATCATGCGCGACGGCTTCATCCAGCAGATAGGCACGCCCCAGGAGGTGTTCAATCACCCCATCAACCTGTTCGTTGCGGGCTTCATCGGAACTCCTCAGATGAACTTCTTTGAAAACTGCGCTCTCACCGTTGACGGCGGGAAATACTCCGTTGAGGTGCTAGGGAAGAAGATAGCTCTCACCGACGGGCAGAACAAGGCGCTCGCCGCCAAGGGACAGAAGGCTTGCAGTGTGACGCTGGGCATCCGTCCCGTACATATGCAGCTCGACGAGGGCGGCTTCACCGGCAAGATCGACGTCAGCGAGATGATGGGCTCCGAGCTCCATCTCCACATGAACGTCCAGGGCAACGACGTCGTCGCCGTTATCCCCACCGCCGGACTTGACGTCTCCGCCCACTCCATCGGCAAGTCCGTCAACTTCTCCTTCAACCCCGCCCTCGCCCACCTCTTCGGCGCCGACGGTAAGAACCTCCTGTAAGTTATCCGCAATAAATCGAAAGGAGACACCAATATGCGAAAAGTCAAAGACGGCGCGGTTACCACCGCTCCCGGCGGCATGAGCAAGTCCGCGAGGATGTGGAGAAGGCTCCGCGACAACCACCCCTTCCTCATCATGATCTTCCCCGCGGTGCTCATCGTGTTCCTGTTCAACTACCTGCCCATCTACGGCGTGCTCATCGCCTTCCAGGACTTCATGCCCGGCGACCCCATCTTCGGCGAGTACACCCAGTGAATCGGCTTTAAGAACTTCACCAGGTTCTTCACCGACGTGCAGTTCTGGCCCCTTATGAAAAACACCTTCCTCCTGTGCATCATCGGCTTTGTAATCGGCTTCCCCCTCCCCATCATCATCTCCCTGATGCTCAACGCCATGAAGAGCAAGAAGATGAGCAAGGTGCTCCAGACCATCTTCAACGGGCCCCACTTCATCTCCCTGGTGGTGTTGGTCGGTATGCTGACACTGTTCTTCGGGCGCTACGGCCTTGTGAACAACATCGCCGCCCACTTCGGAGGCGAGAGGGTGTCGTACTTCCTGGAAAGCTCGGCGTTCCGCCCGCTGTACATACTCTCCTCCAACTGGCAGGACTTCGGCTGGAGCGCCATAATCTACATCGCGGCGCTCTCCAACGTGGACTTGGGACAGCACGAGGCGGCTATACTTGACGGAGCCTCCCGCTTCCAGAGGGTCATCCACGTGGACCTGCCCGCCATCATGCCCATGATAAGCGTCATGCTCATAATGTCCATCGGCGGACTCATGGGCGTCGGCTACGAGAAGGCGCTCCTTATGCAGACCGACGGCAACCTTGGCGTCAGCGAGCTCATCGCCACCTACGTCTACAAGCAGGGTCTTACCGGCGTTCCCAACCAAAGCTACGCCACGGCTATCGGCCTTTTCAACTCCGTCATTAACGTGGTCCTGCTGATAATCGCCAACACAACGTCCAAGAAGTTCTCCGAGAACTCCCTGTGGTAAGAAGGAGGAGAAAGAGATGTCAGTTAAAACAGCGGCAAAAAAGAATTCACCCATCCGCCTAGGCGCGGGCGACAAGGTGTTCTACACCATCAATACCATATTCCTCGCTCTCATGGCTCTCATAGTCCTTTATCCTCTGTACTTCATCGTCATCGCCTCAATCTCCGACCCGGACGCGGTCCTGGGCGGCAGAGTGGTGCTCTACCCCGTACAGCTGACGCTGGACGGCTTCAGGAAGATACTGGAGCGGGCGGACATCTGGAGGGGCTACCTCAACACCATCATCTACACCCTTCTCACCGTGGTCCTCTCCCTGGTGGTGACCATCCCCGCGGGCTGGGCGCTGAGCCGCAGGACGCTCCCCGGCAAGAAGGCGTTCATGATCTACTTCATTATCCCCATGTTCTTCGGCGGCGGCCTTATCCCCTTCTACAACGTCATGAGCTCTTTGGGGCTTGTGAACACCATGTGGTCCATCGTGCTCCCCTCCATACTCTCCGTGTGGAACCTCTTTATGACCAAGACCTTCTTTGAGTCGAGCATACCCGACGGGCTCATCGAGGCGGCGAAGATAGACGGCGCCGGCGAGTACAGGGTGTTCACCTCACTGGTACTGCCACTCTCCAAGGCTATATTGGCGGTCATGGCGCTCTACTACGCCATCGGCCAGTGGAACAGCTACTTCAACGCCATGATTTTCCTCCAGGACGAGACCATGTATCCCCTCCAGCTGGTCCTCAAGGAGATACTCATCGCCTCCGAGAGCACCGTGGGCGGCAGCGGCGAGACCATTCTGGAGCAGTTCCGCCTGGCAAACCAGATAAAGTACGTATCCGTCATCGTATCCAGCGTCCCGGTGCTGCTTCTCTACCCCTTCGTCCAGAAGTACTTCAGCCAGGGCGTTATGATAGGCTCTCTCAAGGGCTGATTCCCTAAAACAATTTTGGAGGTCACAAAATGAAAAAGCTCGTATCAATCATCCTCATCCTTGCCCTGGCGCTGACGCTGGCGTCCTGCGGCAAGGGCGGAAAAACCAACGACAACCGCGAAAGCTCCGAGGTCGATACCCTGGTCTCCGAGTACGGCTACCAGTGGGAGGACACCTCGGCCCCCATCCTCAACGAAAAAGGCGCTCAGGAGATCTCCTTCAACATCTACTCCTCCAAGAACGCCTCCGCCATGGACTACAACGACATGAAGATCATGCAAGACCTGTATGAGAGCACCAATGTCTACGTGTCCTGGGAGAACGTCTCCGAGTCCGTCTACGGACAGCAGAAGAACCTTATCTTCGGCAACGCCAACGACCGCCCCGACGCCATCTACCACGCGGGCATGAGCGCCGGCGAGATCATCAAGTACGCTCAGCGCCACGTCCTTCTCCCCATCAGCGACTATCTCCAGTACATGCCCAACTTCTCCAAGATCCTGGAGGAGCGCCCCGACATCAAGGCCCAGCTCACCAGCGAGGACGGAAACATCTACTCCCTGCCCCGCGTGGAGGAGATGGGACTTCTCCAGAGCCCCAACATCCTCTTCCTCAATAAAAACTGGGCTGCCGCCGCTATCGACGCCGGCGCGGTCTCCGGAATCACCAAGGCCGACCTTGTGGACGGCATCACCCTCACTGCGGCTCAGGCTGAGCAGCTTATGACCTACTTCCGCGACAACGACATGAACGGCGACGGCGAGACCGACGACGAGCGCCCCATGAGCTTCGTCTACAACAACTGGCAGGGCAACCAGTGCGACCTCTACGGTATGTTCGGGCTGAACGACAACCTGGAGCACCGGGTCGTGGTTGACGGCAAGATAACCTACACCGTTCAGGACGACCGCTTCAAGGACGCCACCAACTTCATCGCCACCTGGACCGCTAACAACCTCATCGACAAGGTCTCCTATGAGATCTCCCAGGACCAGTTCCTCGCCCAGGGCAAGAGCAACACCTACGGCTTCTTCTACTGGTGGGAGAGCGAGACCGTCGTCAGCGACCCTGAGAACTACATAGTCTGCACCCCGCTTGTCGGACCCAACGGCGACCAGACCTGCTGCGTATCCAACAACCCAGAGATCAGCACCGGTGAGGTGATAATCTTCGCCGGAGTGCCCAACGTTGAGGTCCTTCTCACCTACTTCGACCGCTACTACGATCCCATGATCTCCGCGCAGATCAACTACGGTCCCATCGGCATCGTCTACGAGGAGGAGACTGACGCCAACGGAATGTTGGTCCAGAAGACCCTGCCCGACGGAGTCAGCGCCGACGACCTGCGTCTCCAGAACGCGCCTCTCGGCATCATCTACCTCAGCGACTACGCCTGGAACAACGTGGTCAACATGGAGCCGCGCGCCAAGCTGCGTCTTGAGCGTCTGGACGCCTATGTGACCCCCTACATCCCCGCCGGCACCACTCCCACCCCCAACCTCCAGTTCACCCTTGAGGAGCTGAACACCATCACCGAGTACGAGTCCGCCCTCAACGACTACATCCGCACCAACCTCATCAAGTGGCTCATGAACGGCGGCGTCTCCGACAGCGATTGGAGCACCTTCCAGAACGACCTCACCGGCCGCACCCACCTTGACGAGCTCAAGGCCGTTTACCAGGCGGCATACGACAGGTACATCGCCACCAAGTAATTAAAAGGAGCGTAACGACATGAAAAAACAAGCAAGCTCATCGCGGCTGTGCTGTGCCTCGCAATGGCGCTGAGCCTCGCCGCCTGCTCCAACGATGCCGGCGGTAACAGCGGCGACAACACCGCGCCCTCCATCTCCGGCGTGGCGGACCAGGCAGTTGAGGCGGGAAGCCAGTTCGACGCCCTGGCGGGCGTCACCGCCTCCGACGCGGAGGACGGCGACCTCACCTCCATGATAACCGTCTCCTCCATGCCCTCCCTGACCTTCGCCAACGGCAAGGCCACCCCGGAGAAGCCCGGCTCCTATGAGCTGACCTACTCCGTCACCGACAAGGGCGGCGAGACCGCCGAGGCATATGCCACCCTGACCGTCACCCGTCAGACCGGCGAAGCGGTGGAGTTTTTGAAGCTTGACTTTGCCGACGCCGCCGCCGACGGACACGGCTGGGCCGCCTCCTTTGGCGAGTCCGCCTCCGCCACAGGCGAGCTGAAGCAGGGCGCCTTCGTCTTTGACATCACCGACCCCGGCGCGGGAGACGGCGACGTCCAGCTGAAGAAGGCGGGAGTTCCCGTCAAGGCCGCCGACTACAAGCTCAAGGTCTGGGCAAAGTCCACCAAGGAGACCTACGCCCACATGTTCGCCCGCAACGAGGCCGAGGAGGGCTGGGTGCTCTTCGGAGATACCTACAACCAGAGGATCGGCACCGCCATCACCCCCATTGAGCTCAACTTCAACGTTCCCGCCGAGGGCACAGCGGAGCTCATCATAAACCTGGGCAAAATCTCGCCCAACCCCGACAACCCCGCTGATACCACTCCTACCGATTTCGCCGTGACAATTGATAAGATCGAGCTCTTTGAGACCACCGGCGCCAACACCGAGGTCCCCGCCTACACCGCCGACTTCGCCGACGCCTCCGCTGTCGCGCTGTCCGCCGGTGACGGCGCCAACGGCTCCGCCTCCGTCGCCGAGGGCAAGGGCATCTTCACCATCGACAACTACCCCGGAGAGGGCGGCGGCATCTGGTCCGTCAAGGCTGACCTGGCGCTCGCCGGAGTGACCGTCGAAGAGGGCGCGAAGTATTATTACAAGCTCACAGCCGTTGCCGGGAGCGACCAGTCCGGCGAGCTGCTGGTGGAGAGCTCCGCTCAGGCCGACCAGGCGCGCGCCAACTTCAACAACATAAGCCTCAAGGCCGGCGAGGAGGTCACCGTGACCCAGACCTTCACCGCCGAGAAGAGCGTGGACGACCCTGTCATCCGTATGCAGCTTGGCAACCCCGCCGAGGGCGTCACCTCCAACACCATCACCGTAACGGCTCTTGAGTTCGGCACCCTGGAGGGCGACCAGAAGACCGAAAAGACCATCGACTCCTTCAGCGTAAGCGCCACCTCCGCCCATTGCACGGCGAACCCAGACTACATCTGGACCACCTTCAACGGCACCGATGAGGACAACGAGCTGGGCGTGGGTACCATCTGGACCGAGGACGGCAAGCTCTGCTACCGCATCGACCAGGGCGGCAACACCGACTTCCACAACAAGCTCATCATCGGTCACGGCGGCAACAAGCTCACCCTCCCCGCCGACAGCTACTTCACCGTTGAGGTCACCGGCAAGGCGACACAGCCCGTGTCCTGCGGCTTCTTCCTCAACCCCATGGGCGGCTGGGACCCCAGGCTCTCCGAGGGCATCGACTTCACCACCGAGGAGCAGACCTTCACCTTCGAGACCACCGACACGCTCATCATGGATATGGACTTTGAGATGCTGTTCCAGTTCGGCTCCCAGGCGCTTGCCGAGATGGGAGAGGTCACCGTGGAGATCTCCAACATCACCATCTATCAGAGAAGCATAATCTGACATAAACCCGACAGCCTGCAGAGGGGATGCTCCCATCCCCTCTGCAACGCGTAAAAGCAAGGAGACCGTATCAATGAAAAGAATCATATTAGCGGCGCTTTGCCTCATTCTCGTTATCTCCCTTGCCGCCTGCTCCTCCGCCGAGTACACCGTAAGCTTTGACTCCGCCTCCGCCGGCGCGTCCATCGAGGCGCAGACGGTGAAGGGCGGAAAGAAGCTCACTGCCCCCGCGGAGCCTTCAAGGGACGGCTACAGCTTTATCGGCTGGTTCAAGGACTCCGGCCTCACACAGCCCTTTGATGTGAGCTCCGACAAGGTGGAGGGGGACATGACCCTCTACGCCGGATGGGACAGGAGCGGCGGCGAGGACTACTCCAACCCCGCCAGCGACAAGGACTTCTCCTCCCTGCGCAGCCCCGGCAGCCAGGAGGAGGCATATGAGTACAGCGCCTTCTTCCTGCCGGAAAAGGACGGATCGAGCCAGCCCTATGTGGGCGACACCATGCCCTACTACGAGGACGGAACGTATTACATCTACTACCTCAAGGAGGCGGGGGACTCGCTGAACCACTCAGCTTACCTTGCCACCACCACCGACTTTGTCACCTACACCGAGTATGACGACGCGGTGCTGGGCGCCAACCCCAACGGCGGGCAGGACAGCTGGATCGGAACAGGTTCCGTTGTAAAGGTTGACGGGAAGTATTATTTCTTTTATACTGGACACGGAAACGGCGCGATACTTGAGTACCAGGAGAAGATAATGGTCGCCGTGGGCGACACTCCCACCTCCTTTGAAAAGCTGGAGGGCTGGGACATCACTCCTCCCGACGAGCTGGGACAGAAGCAGGACTTCCGCGACCCCCAGGGCTACGTTGACCCCGACAGCGGAGATATAATCCTCACCGTCACAGCCTCCCAGGGCGGCACCGCGAGGATACTGAAATACACCCTCTCGCCCGACCTTGAGAACGTCCGTTACGACGGGATAATCTTCACCAACGACGAGGCGAAAAACGGCGACTTCTGGAACCTGGAGTGCTCCGACACCTTTGAGATGGGCGGGAAGTATTACATAACCTACTCCGCCCAGGACGACACCCTTTGGTACGCCGTGTCCGACACGCCCTACGGTCCCTACGGCGACCCAACAAGGCTGGACGGCAAGCTCTTTTACGCCGCCAAGCACGTGGAGGACGGTGAGAAGGTGTACATGGTGGGCTGGGCGCGGAGAAGCGAATCCGCCTCCTCCACCCAGGACGTGGCGGCATGGGCCGGCAACATCGCGGTGCAGGAGGTCATACAGAACCCCGACGGCACCCTGGCGCTGGACCCTGTGGACGCCATCCAAAATACCTTCACCGCCCGCCGTGAGCTGCCCTGCGAGGGCGGCACCCACGCCTACGTCGCGGCGGGGTCCGCGTACAATTACGCCGACGCCTTCACCTGCTATGAGAGCTTCATGCTCACCGGCGAGTTCACCTTCACCGGCACGGGCTCCTTCGGCCTGAGCTTTGACTACAACGGCCGCCAGGACAAGAACAAGCTCATCTCCATATCCCCCGCCGACGGTATGCTCCGCCTCGCCTTCAACCAGGGCGGCACTCTCATCACCGAGACCGCCTGCCCCCTGACCGCGGGCGAGACCTACTCCTTCACCTACATCCAGGAGGGCTCCGTGGGCATCTTCTACATCGACGGCATCGCTGCGCTCACCGTCCGTCTCTACGGCGCCAGCGGCAAGACAATTCAGATCTTCGCGGAAAATAACTCTGTGCTGTTCACCTCCCTCAGGGAGTACACAAGACCGTAAACCATTAATTTATCCGCTTTGGCGGCGAAAGGCAAGGGAGAAAGCATGAAAGGTATATTCGAATATGACAGTCCCCTGATGACGGCGCTCACCTCAATTGGAGACTGCATTTGCCTCAGCATACTCTGGATCGTTTTCTCCCTGCCCGTGGTCACCGTCGGCGCGTCCACAACGGCGTTGTACTCAGCGGCGTACCACACGATCAGGAAGAAGGAGGGTGCCCTCTGGAGCCGCTTCTGGGGCGCCTTCAAAGAGGACTTCAAGCGCTCCACGCTCCTGTGGCTCCCGGTGTTCGCTGTGCTGGCTCTGCTGACGGTGGACGTGTTCGGACTTCGGAGCGTGCCGCTCTCCGCCGGCGCACTTAGAGGGCTCTATTACGTCCTCCTGGTTCTGTGGAGCCTCGCCCTGACCTGGGGCATATACGTGGCGGCATACGCCGCCAGGTTCAACGGAAGCGCCGGGGAGGTGCTGAAATTCAGCGTTATGCTTATGGCGCTCCATCCCGTCAAGATGCTGGGCGTGTTGCTTCCGGCCCTGGCGGGGTTGGCGCTGACGCTGTTGGTGCCGTTTATGGCGCTTATTTTGCCGGCGGCGATGTTTGTGGTTTTCAGCTTTACCACGGAGCGCGTTTTCAGGCTCCATATGCGCCCGGAGGACCTGGAACGCCAGAAATCCTCCGAGGCGTCCGAAAGCGAAGAGGAGAAGGATTTCAATGATCAGTGACAAGCTTCAAAAGGCAAGAGAATTCGAGGCCCATTACGGACCCTTTATAAAGGATAAAGACCGCCCCGCGTACCACCTCACGCCCACCATCGGCTGGATGAACGACCCCAACGGCTTCTCCTACTACAAGGGCGAGTACCACCTTTTTTATCAGTACCACCCCTATGAGACAAAGTGGGGCCCCATGCACTGGGGGCACGTGAAGACCCGCGACTTCCTGCATTGGGAGCGGCTCCCCGCCGCCCTCGCGCCGGATATGGAGTACGACAAAAACGGGTGCTTCTCCGGAAGCGCCGTGGAGCTCCCCGACGGGCGCCAGCTTTTGATGTACACCGGCGTCCGCCAGGTGCGCGAGGAGAACGGCGAGCTCCACGACCACCAGACGCAGTGCGTTGCCGTGGGCGACGGGCTGAATTACGAAAAATACCCGCTGAACCCGGTCATAACTGCCAAGGACCTGCCAGAGGGCGGCAGTCCCTTTGACTTCCGCGACCCCAAGCTGTGGCGGGAGGGGGACACCTACTACATGGTGGTGGGCAACCGCCCCGCCGACGGCAGCGGTTCGATACTGCTGTATGAGAGCCTCGACTGCCTTAAATGGACCTATAAGGGCGTGCTGGCGGCGTGCCACAACCAGTTCGGCAGGATGTGGGAGTGCCCGGACTTCTTTGAGCTGGACGGTAGGCACGTGGTCCTAACGAGCCCCGAAGAGATGGCGGCGGTGGGGCTGGAATTCCACGCCGGCCACGGCACAGTGTGTCTCATAGGCAGCTACGACCGGGAGAAGTGTCACCTCATACGTGAGAACGTCCAGGCAATAGACTACGGCCTTGACTTCTACGCCCCCCAGACGCTCCTCACCCCCGACGGGCGGCGGGTGATGATAGGCTGGATGCAAAACTGGGAGACCTCCAACTGCCAGCCCCGGAACGCCAGGTGCTTCGGTCAGATGACCGTGCCACGGGAGCTTTCGGTGCGCGACGGCAGGCTCATACAGAACCCGGTGAGGGAGATAGAGGCGTGCCGGAGCTATCAGATACTATATAGGAACGTGCTATTGAACGGTATGCTGACCCTCCAAAACGTCCGCGGCAGGGTGGTGGACATGACCGTCACCGTCCGCCCCGCGTCCCAGGGCGGCTACCGGCTCTTTAAGATAAACGTCGCCGGAGACGGGGAGCACATGACCACCGTCCGCTACAAGCCCGAGTGCAACACGGTCCGGGTGGATCGCACCCGCAGCGGCTTCCCCCACGACATCGTAAACGTCCGGGACTTCGTGGTCCGTCCCCGCGCCGGTGAAATAAAGCTGAGGATACTTCTGGACAAGAACAGCATGGAGCTCTTTGTAAACGACGGCGAGCAGGCGGCGACCACGGTGATATATACCGATGCGGGTGCCGACGCCATAAGCTTTGAGTCGGACGGGAGCGTTGTCATGGACGTGGAAAAATATGACCTTATATTTGATTGAGGTGTCAGGCGATGAGCAAAAAATTTGACGTTGTTGCCCTTGGCGAGCTTCTGATGGACTTCACCGAAAACGGCGTAAGTCCCCAGGGCAACACCCTCTTTGAGGCAAACCCCGGCGGCGCGCCCTGCAACGTGCTGGCAATGCTCCAAAAGCTGGGGCGCAGAACCGCCTTCGTGGGCAAGGTGGGGGACGACATGTTCGGCAGGACCCTCCGCGCCGTGGCGGAGGGTGCGGGGATAAGCATGGAGCACCTGCTTGTGGACGGCGATGCCCGCACCACCCTGGCGTTTGTGAAGACCCTCCCCGGAGGGGACAGGGACTTTTCATTTTACCGCAACCCCGGCGCGGATATGGCTCTCCGGGCGGAGGAGCTTCCGCTGGAGCTCATTGAAAGCGCCCGTATTTTCCACTTCGGCACCCTCTCCATGACCCATCCCGGAGTGCGGGAGGCGACGGAGACAGCCGTCGCCGCGGCGAAAAACGCCGGCGCTCTCATCTCCTTTGACCCCAATCTACGCCCCCCTCTGTGGAGCAGTCTTGAGGAGGCGAGGGAGCGGATAGGCTGGGGGCTTTCCAGGGCGGACGTGGTGAAGATAGCCGACAACGAGCTGGAATTCATGACCGGATGCACTGATTTTGACGACGGCGCGGCGATTTTGACGGAAAAGTACCCCAATATAAGGCTCCTGAACGTCACCGCCGGACCCGACGGCAGTCACGCCTACTACGCCGGCCGCCACGTCTATGTCCCCGGCGTCACGCTGGGCGGGACGGTGGAGACAACCGGCGCGGGCGACACCTTCTGCGCCTGCGTACTCGATTTCGTCCTCGACCGCGGCGCCGACGGGCTCACCGACGCGGACCTTGAACAAATGCTCCGCTTCGCCAACGCCGCCGCGTACCTGGTGACCACCAAAAAGGGCGCCATCCGCTCCATGCCGGAAAAAGCGGACGTGGATAACGTTGTGGCGAGGGCGTACAATTGAGCAAACGCCTGCCTCCAATGAACCGAATAATCAATTTGTAAAGCGAGTTGACAAAAAAGGCGCGGTCTTTAGGGCGGCACTCATAAAACAGCATAAGATTGTTTTCGGGAAACGGCGTAGCTTTCGGGCTATGCCGTTTCTCCGTTTTGCAGGCTTTCCAGTAAAGACATAGGGAGTATTCCCACAAGGTCATAGGAAATGTCAATCTGCTGCTCCCTATGCCCGCTTGACTTGTCCGGCCTATGGACATATACCGCCTTTACCATATCGTTCAACACGGCGGGCGTCAGCTCGTCCAAGTCAAGATACTTCTTTACCTTGCCGATAAACCTGTCAATGTTCTCTGCCTGTTCTTCCTGTTCGTTGATTTCCTTGTCCAATCGCAACAGCTTTTCCCGCAATTCTTCCTGCTCCTGTTCGTAGCTGTCAGAGAGCATTTGAAACCTGCTGTCAGATAGTTTCCCGCTGGCGTTGTTCTCGTAAATACGCTTGAATAATCGGTCAAGTTCCTCTATCCGGCGTTCTGCCTGTATCTGTTGCCGTTTCTTCGCCGCCAGTTCCTTTTTTGCTTCGGCTTTCTGCTTTGCACCCATAGCTTTACGGAATTGTTCTTCATGGTTGGCGACACAGGCAAACGTCAGTCTCATGTGAGCGAGTACGCCCTGCTCCAGAACGACGGCGCGGATAAAGTGCGTTCCGCAGGCTTCTTTTCCTTTGAGCCTTGAAGTGGAGCAGACAAAATGATCTTGCCTTGCTTCAAAGTTTTTGCCTGTGCAGTAATACAGCTTTTCGCCGCAGTCGGCACAGCGGACAATGCCGGAAAACATATTTGTCTTTCCTGTCCGCGCCGGGCGGCGTTTGTTCTTCCG
>CANPYX010000040.1 GCA_947588955.1 uncultured Oscillospiraceae bacterium
GGAGGCGAACGCTCTATCCTGCTGAGCTACAAGGGCATATTGACTTAAGTTGAACAGCGGATTGTCCGCTTTTGAGGAAAAAGGCGATTGATGGTTCGTGTGCTTAGTAGGCGAACGCTCTATCCTGCTGAGCTACAAGGGCGTGTATTGTGTATTTTAAACGGATTCTCCGGCGTTGTCAAGTGTTTTTCAAAAAAAGGGACCGTGAACGTCGCGGTCCCTTTTTGGCTTGCTTTTGACGCTTGTGAAGGCTTACTCGTCGTCCAGCTCGTGGCTGAGGAGGTGCTCGGTGTAGCACATGAGGAAGGGCGCGACGCCCTTGGCGTCGTTTTCAACCACGGGCTCGGAAATGTAATACTCAAAGGAGCCGTCGCGACGGCGGTTGTTTTCGGGTCCAAGCCCCGCCACCAGGCAGATGCCGCCCAGGTTGAGCTTGCCGTCCCGCTCAGTCAGATACCTGTCGCAGATGGAGCGGAATATCGCCTCGCCTCTGGGACAGAAGGAGTAGTCAAGTATACCCAGGCGGGCGCCCTTCAGGAAGAAGTACGCGACCATGGCGCTGCCGGAGGTCTCAGGATAGTTGCCCTCGCGTCCCACCATATTGGGGACCTGATAGAGCATTCCGGACTTGTGGTCGATGTAGGGAAGGAGGTTGGAGGCGAGCTCACGGGCGATGCCGATCATCTCCTCCTTGAAGTCCTCGTGTCCCGGCGCGATGTAGCTTATCACGTCCACCAGCGCGGCGGAGAACCAGCCCAGGGAGCGCAGCCACGGGTTTTTGGACTTGCCGTCCTCCCCTGCCCAGAACGCCTTTTTCGAGGCGTCGTAGCCGTGGCGGTAGAGGCCGGTGTCCGGGTCGTACATCTTCTCATGTACGGTGCGGAACTGGCGGCGGATGTCGTCATAACCGGCGCAGTTTTCAAATTCGGTGGTGTAGCGGGTGTAGAACACCTGCGCCATATAGAGCCCGTCCAGCCAGACTTGGTTGGGGTAGATCGCCTTGTGCCAGAAATTGCCCTCAAATGTCCTGGGCTGGCGGAGGATCTGACCGTGCAAAAGCTCGATTGCCTTGCGGTATTTCTCCTTGCCGGTGGCGCTGTACAGGTCAAAGAGGACGCGCCCCTCGCAGATGTTGTCCAGGTTGTAGTCCTCCTCGCTGTAGCCCAGCATGGAGCCGTCCTCATGGACGTAGAAGTCGATGAAATTGTCCACGAAGTCAAAATACCGCTTCTCGCCGGTGATGGCGTGGAGGTTGAGGAGGGAGATCATCATACAGCCGTCGATGTAATTCCAGCCGTTGATCTTCCCCTCCTTGATCTTCTCGATGTTCCAAAGTGGTGTGCTGGGGGTGGACTCCGCCATAACGCGCTCCACATAGCGTTCAATGGTGTTCATCAATGGTCCTCCTTGTTATATCCTTATATTCAATTCTTTTGCGGCGACATGCGCGTCGCAAAAAATCCCTTTTGTCGCGCAAACGTGCGCCCTACGGGCGTGCGCTGCAGCGCGACAGCAGGGATATTTTCTCTGAATTTCGCAAAATTCAGAGAAAATTTCCCGCACGTTCCCTTATAGCATTGAAAGGCGTCAGCCTTTCAAGCCAGTTATTTCAGTTTGTTTGTGGGGATGCCGTCCATGTCGTCAAAGTCCTGGTTCTCGCCGCACATGCCCCAGATAAAGGTGTAATTGGCGGTGCCCACGCCGGTGTGGATGGACCAGCTGGGGGATATGACCGCCTCCTCGTTGTGCATGACAAGGTGGCGAGTCTCGTCGCCGGTGCCCATCATGTGGAACACGGCCTGGTCGGGGGCGACCTCAAAGTAGAGATAGACCTCCATGCGGCGCTCGTGGGTGTGGCAGGGCATGGTGTTCCACACGTTGCCGGGAAGGAGTGCGGTCATGCCCATGGAGAGCTGGCAGCTTTCGCACACGGCGGGGTGGATGTACTGACGGAGTATCCGCTCATTGACGGTCTCCTGGGCGCCCAGGTGGTTGTAGCGGGCCTTGTCCATGGGAATGAGAACCGTGGGGCAGGTCCTATGGGCGGGGCATGAGTTGACATAGAACTTGGCGGGGTTTGCCTTGTCAGCGGACTTGAAAACAAGCTCCTTTGTTCCCATGCCGACGTAGATGCCGTCCTTGGTGCCCACCTTATATTCCACGCCGTCCAGGACCATGACACCGGGACCGCCGATGTTTATGGCGCCCAGCTCACGGCGCGCCAGGAAGTAGGGGGCGGCAAGCTCCTTGAAGGAGCCCAGCACCAGATCCTCCTCCACCGGCATGATGCCGCCGGCAATTATACGGTCCTGATGGGAGTAGGTCAGGTTGATGGAATCCGGCTCAAAGATGTTGGAGATGTGGTAGTGCCGGCGGAGCTGAGCGGTGTCATAGTGCTTGGAGTCGTCGGGATGGTTGGCGTAACGGACGTCAAAGTTGATTTTCATTATTGTTCCTCCTGATATGTAAATTGAATTGACTTATTCTTATACTCTATCCCAGATGTCGCGAATCGTTTTGACGGCAAAGGGGATGTCCTCGCCGGTGGTGCCCTCCAGCACCAGCACCGCGTCGGGGTCGGACGCCTTGATCCTTGAGAGTATTGCCTCCTTGTCCAGATCTCCCTTGCCGAAGCCCACCTGCTTCGGGGCGGCGCCCTCCTCATTGATGAGGCAGTCCTTCATGTGGAAAAGCAGGATATTGCCCCTGAAAAGCTCCAGCCCCCTGTCCAGAATGTCCAGGTAGTCGAACTGGTTGCCCGCGTCCATGTAGTTGAAAAGGTCAAAGATGACCTTCACGTTGGGCCTGTCCATCATCTTGAGCACCCTGTTCAAAATGTTGGGGTTCCAGCAGACGTGACCCGCCGCGCCCTCCATGGCTATGCTGACGCCGTTTTCCGCGGCGATGTCCGCAAGCCTTCCGAAGGTCTCCGCCACCTGCGCGTATGCCTTGGGCGTGCGGTTTTTGGGGTGATATGTCCAGGGGTCGCCCATGTAGGAGCCTGTCTCACTGCCCACGCACTCGCCGCCCAGGGCCTTGAGCTGCCCCAGGTATTCGGCGAACACGTCAAAACCCTTTTTCGCCTTTTCGGTGTCGGGATGTGCCTGGTTGAAATACGCGCCCACCAGAGGGACGCACACCCCCGCGTTACGCATGGCGTCCCCTATTTCGGCGGCCCTCAGCGGGGTTATCCCGCCGGGCGCGTAGGGGATGTCGTCATAGGATTTGTAGCACACGAGCTGAAGTCCGTCAATGCCCAGCTCCTTCACCCTGGCGATGATTGCCTCGGTGCCCTTGACGCCCAGGTCGTGCCCGCGTATGCAAAGCTTCATTTATTTGCCCCCTTTTCAAAATCGGATTTTAGCTATTTTAACCATTATACCTTGCTGCCGCCGCCGGTTCAATGGCACATTCGACAAAAGATATTCACAAAACGGAGTTGCGCGCGTCAACCCTCGGCTCCCTTCTGCCTGTTCTTCTTGGCGAAGGCGGAGGGCGAGCAGCCGAAGTGCTTGTTGAACACTCTGGAGAAATAGAGGGGGTCCGAGTAGCCGCACATCTCGGCAACCTCCGCCACTGAGTAGTCACGGCTCCACGCGGAGGAGAGCATTCCCTCCGCCTTCTTCATCCTCAGCCCTGTCATGTACTCCAGAGGTGTGACGCCCACCTCTTTCTTGAACAGCTTCCGCAGATAGTCGTAGTGGAAGGGAAGCTCTCTTATCGCCGCGTCCAGGGCAAAGTCCGGCTGGGTGTAGCTGTGCATGATGGCAAAGCGTATCTGCTCCACGGGCTCGGAAAAGCCGGAGTTTGACAGCTTGACCATGATGTAGCTCGCCACCAGGTCCCCCAGCGCCTCCAGCACCAGCTCGCGCTTCGTGATGTCGGACTGGAAAAAATATTTCGCCTCGGTGAAAGCGAACCTGAGCCTGCCGTCGGCGTCCTCCGCAACCTTAAAGGCACTCTTTGTGTGGAACGCCGGAGTGTCCATACGGATATGAATATTTGTAAACCCGTCGGCGGAGGAGTTGGCGTGGAGAAGGCGGGGCGGTATCGCCACCACGTCCCCCTCCTTATAGGCTATCATGGAGCCGTTTTCAAAGGCAAACGCCCCCTCGCCGCCGGTGCAGTAAACCAGCTCCCACTCCTCATGGGTGTGCCACAGGACGTCATATGTCTTGGAGTGCTCCCCCACGTAGAGGATGGAGTTCATGCCTCCACCCCTTCATCGTGGATAAAGAGCCCCTGTTCGTTGAAAAAGCTTATCATCGCCCCGTACCACTCGGTCACGTCCCGGCTCACCTCCGGCACCGAGTCCGCCGGAAACACCAGCTCGTCGGCGGTGCTCAGGCCGTGCTGCCCGTGGGCGTAGATGTGCATGGCGAAAGGCACCCCCGCCTCCTCCAGCGCCACCGCCACAAGCAATGAGTTGCGGCAGGGCACGGCGTTGTCGTCCCTGGTGTGCCACAGGAAGGTGGGCATCATATCCGGGCGGACCAGCTTTTCCAGGCTCAGCCGCGCCGCCAGCTCCTTATCCTCGCCGGATACGTTTTCAAAGCTGTACCCGTGGGTCCTGCCCCAGGACACGGCGACGGGATAGCAAAGCCCCAGAGCGTCGGGGCGGATCTCGCCGGGAGAGCCGATGTCCGAGACCTCCGGCTCGTCGTACATGGTCCCCAGCGTGCCGCACAGGTGCCCTCCCGCCGAAAAGCCGATGGCCGCCGTCATATGCGGATCAATACCGAATTCTCCGGCGTTCCGGCGTATGTACACCATTGCCTGCGCCGCTTCCCGGAGGGATGTGGGGAAGCTCAATGGCGCGCAGGAGTAATTGAGCACAAAAGCCGCCCAGCCCCGTGCGGTGAACTGGAGTGCCACCGGCTCCGCCTCCCGCGCCGAGCAGTAGGCGTATGCCCCGCCGGGGAGAATGAGCACCGCCGGACGCAGGCGTCCTTTAACGCCTCCCAGATCTTCGGGCCCCTGGGGCAGATACCAGGACAGCGTCGCCGCCGCGCCCTCGGGGCGCTCAAGCTCCGTTATTTCGTATAGGTCCGCAGACATAACCTTCATAAGCCTTTACCATCCGTTTCATCAATATTGTTTTTCCAAATTATCCATGAGTCTTTTCCAAAAAGTCCATTCCTAAACCTATAATACAGTAAATCTCCCTGCCCGTCAACCACAATTTTACCTTTCCTGCCCTCATTTTCTGTCAACATTCAGGAAAAATTAACAAAACTGCCGTTGACTTGAGAAACATTTTTTATTAAAATAAATAAATAAACTCCCGGAGGTGAAATAAAATGCGCCTGTTCAGACGATTTACCGGGGCATTTGCCCTTATCCTTGTTTTTGCGATGGCGCTGTCCATATCCGCTTTCGCGGTGACACCTGATGATTTTACCGATGTCAGAGGGCACTGGGCGGAGGAGTACCTAATGCGCGGGCTTTCCGAAGGGCTCCTCAGCGGCTTTGGCGACGGCACCCTGCGCCCCGACGATGAGGCAAGCTTTGTCCAGGCGCTTGTACTGCTTCAACGTCTGCTGATGCCGGCGAAATCCGTCCCGACGGAGGGAGCGGAAATGGACACCGACGCATGGTATGCCGGTTCTGTTTCATCCGTATTGTCTATAATTCCAGATGTGGACGTTCGATATCTCACACACGGCGAGCTCACCCGCGGAAGGCTGTTTCTGCTGATGGCGGACGCCTTCAGACTCATACCCGCCGAGCCCGACTACTCCGTGCTGGACGGCTTTACCGATTCAGGGCTTCTCTGCGGACGTGAGCGCGACGCGGCGGCGGCGCTCATATCCCTTGGATACGTCACCGGGCACGACGGTATGCTCCGCCCAATGGGAGCAGTCACCCGCGCCGAGCTCTTTACCCTAACCTTCAGCCTGGTGGAAAACACTGTTTCGGGTGGCAGGGTCCCGGACTCTCTCTCAGGCGGCGCCCTTATTCAGCACAGCGGTGACCTCGCCGGCAGGACATTTGCCGATATGCTGTGGCTCGGCGGCTCGACGGAGGGCTGCGACCTCTCCGGTCTAACCGCCGACACCGTTGTTTTCCTCTCCCAGGTCTCCGGGCTCAAGACAAACACCGGCACAAATATCAATACCCTTGTCATAGCGGGCGGCACCGGCTCCACCATTTCCGGCGGAACCTACGGCGCTCTTCGTGTGGCGTCTGGGGCGCCGGAGAGCGTCTTCATAAGCTGCGCCGCCGACAGGCTGGAGATCACCGCCGACAACACCGCCGTCACCGTGGACTCCCACATACCCGACATAGTAATATCCGGTCACGACTGCACACTCGCCTTCTCGGAGGACGGCAGCTCCGAAAACGTAATGCTTACGGATACCTCCGGAGCAAGCGTGCTTACCCTACCCTCCGGAGTGGAAAAGCTCAGTGTTGACGGCTCCGGCAACATAGTCACAATATCCGGCAGGGTTGGCTCCGTCTCCCTTGA
The DNA here is from genome assembly GCA_947588955.1 of uncultured Oscillospiraceae bacterium. GTDB lineage: Bacteria > Bacillota > Clostridia > Oscillospirales > Oscillospiraceae > RUG626. The sequence goes on from CANPYX010000040.1 coordinate 6,470, forward strand.
CGGCAACAAAAACCTCATTGACGGCAACGGCACTGTGGACAGTCTCACCCTTCTCACCAGGAACAGCACATGCTCTGCCGCCGTCAACACCACAGTTGAGAAATACCCCGATGGTCTTGGCGACCTGGTTCTCTCTGTGGAGCCCCCCAAATTCTTGACTGTGGGAGAAAATCTCACTGCCTCCGCCACCTTATCAAATCCCGAGGAAATGCGCGTGGAACTCACCTGGTACATGGGCAATATGAAGCTCATGTCCGAGTCTTTGGACATAGGACCGATCCCCGTCACCACCACCCTTGACCTCCCGCCGGAGCTGGACCCCGCCATGTCCTCCGCCCAGCTTCTCCGCCTCACCGTCACCAAGCGTGACGCGGATATTCCACAGGATTCGAAGGCGGAGGTCATCACCCGCCAATACCTCATTTTCCTTGAAAATCTTGACTCCCTCCTGCCCGTGGCTGACGAGGCCGATATGCTCGTCCAACAAATCCCCGCTGAGAATCCCTCAGAGACATCAAATCAGGAATAACGAGACTTTTAGCGCCGCTTTTATCCCGTGAAACGCAAAAAGGATGGTACAAAATTCTGTACCATCCTTTAGTTTTTGCTGTCTTAAAGAGCTGCCTTCGCGGTGCTGACCAGCTGAGCGAATGCCTCAGGGTTGTGGATCGCCGTCTCTGAGAGCATCTTGCGGTTCATGTCGATGCCCGCCTTCTTGAGGCCGTGCATGAAGGTGGAATAGTTCATTCCGTTCATCTTGCAGCCGGCGGAGATGCGGGTGATCCAGAGCTTGCGGAAATCGCGCTTCTTCTGCTTACGTCCGATATAGGCGTAGGTCAGTGACTTCATAACGGCCTGATTGGCCATCTTGAAGTGCTTGGACTTCGCTCCCCAGTAGCCCTTTGCAAGGCCCAGGACTTTATTTCTTCTCTTGCGCGTCATCATCGCGCCTTTGACTCTTGCCATCTTCAGTGACCTCCTTATTTATACAGGATCATGCGCTTGATCGCCGCTTCGTTGGTGACGTCGGCGTAGGTTCCCTTGCGGAGGCCTCTCTTGCGCTTGGTTGTCTTCTTGTTGAGTATGTGGCTCTTGTATGCGTGGGCGCGTTTGACCTTGCCGGTCTTGGTGAGATTGAATCTCTTCTTCGCGCCGCTGTGGGTCTTGATCTTGGGCATCTTTGGTTACTCCTTCCATTGTTTTGGCGGCAAGCCGCCCTATTAACGCGCGGTCGCCCGCGCGGAAATATACATGATTCTCTCCCGCCCTTCACGGCGGTCCGCCTCTCGGCTTATTTATTGGGCCTTGGCGACAAGAACACGCTCATGTTCCGCCCCTCAAGCTTTGGCGCCTTGTCAACTGAGGCGACCTCGGCACAGCCCTCGGCATAGCGGTTCAAAAGCTCCTCGCCGATGGAGGTGTGGGCCATCTCGCGCCCGCGGAAGCGCACGGATACCTTGAGCCGGTCCCCGTCCTTCAAAAACTTGATGCCGTTTTTCAGCTTCACATTGAAATCGTTGTCCGCAATGCCCGGAGACATACGTATCTCCTTGATCTCAATGATGTGCTGGTTGCGGCGTGCCTCCTTCTCGCGTTTTGCCTGCTCGAAGCGGTACTTTCCGTAGTCCATAATCCGGCACACGGGCGGTACGGCGGTGGGGGAGATCTTGACAAGGTCCAGACCCTTGCCCTCTGCCGCCTTCAACGCCTCCTCAGCGGACATGATACCCAACTGGGTCCCGTCCTCGCCGATAAGACGCACCTGGGCGTCGGTGATCTCCTCATTGATTTGATGAGTCATGTTAGCGATTGTAAAACACCTCCGAAATGGAAAACGCGGACGCCAACGGCATCCGCGCAAAATGACCCACAGGTCAAATCCACACTCTTGACCGCGCCGCGAAAATCGGGCGGGTGAGAAACGATGCCGTCTCTGCTTTGTTTTTGCCAAAACAGTATAACAAATATCCCCCGCCCTGTCAAGCAAATTCAAAAAAATTTTTTACAGAAACGCAAAACCTCAAATTAAATATTTTTCCGACGACATGCGCGTCGGAAAAATCACCTCTTGTCACGGTGAGTGTGCGAGCGCAGCGAGTGCGCGAACCGTGACAGCAGAAAAAATTTCTGGAAATGTCCGCAGACATTTCCAGAAATTTTTTCGCACGTCCCCCCTTCAAAAAAGGGCTCAGCCCTTTTTTGACTCAATCCATCTCACCGCGCAGTGGGCAAGTCCCGCAGCGCCCACGGGGAGGACGTCCTCGTTGAATTGGACCTTGGGGTTGTGGGCCGGGTAGTCGCCCCGCTCGTCGGCAAAGCCGGAGGCGAGGTATATAAACGCCGTGGGGACGCGCTCGGCGACCAAAGCGAAGTCCTCCGACGCGCTGGAGGCTATTCCGGGGTAGAAGGCAAGGCCGGGTATTGGCAGCTCCTTAAGGTAACCCACCATCTCGCGGACCACGCCGCCGTCGCACACAAGCGGCGGGACCCCGCGGGGGACCTCCACCGCCGCCTCGCCGCCGTAGGCCTTGGCTATGCCCTCGCTCACCTCAACAAGGCGTCTCAAAAGCTTGTCCCGCGCCTCCTTGTCGTTGGTGCGGATGGTGCCCTCCAAAACGGCGGTGTCCGGGATTATGTTGGCTGTGGTGCCCGCCTCAAAGTGACCCACGGTGAGGAGCGTGGACTTCTGCGGGTCTGACTCACGGGCGATGAGCTCCTGGAGCGCCAGGTGGATGTGCACGCCGATGTTTATCGGGTCAACGGCGGTGTGGGGATATGCTCCGTGACCGCCCCGGCCCTTGACGGTTATCTTAAATATGTCCGTGGAGAACATCATGGTGGTGGCGTCGTTGTACATCACAAGCCCCACGGGGAGCTTGCCGGGCCCGGTGTGGAACGCCAGAGCCGCCTGCGGCGCGGGATCTGAAAGTATCCCGTTCTCGATCATGTTGCGGCTGCCCTCAAAGGTCTCCTCTCCCGGCTGGAACATGAGCTTCACCGTGCCGCGCAGCTCCCCCTCCGCCTCCTTCAGGAGCTTCGCCGCGGTGAGGAGCATGGCGGCGTGGCAGTCGTGCCCGCAGGCGTGCGCCTCGGTTCCCGTGGGGCAGGCAAACTCCAGCCCGCTCTCCTCCGGCATGGGCAGCGCGTCCATGTCCGCGCGCAGCAGCAGCACCGGCTCGCCGGAGCCTAAGACGGCCGTGACGCCCTCGCCCAGCGGTTTGGGGTCCAGCCCGTATTCCCTAAGCTTTTCCGTGACATACGCCGCGCCCTTGGGCATGTGTACCCCGCACTCGGCGTTTTTGTGGAAGAAGCGCCGGTTCTCCACCGTCTCGTCCCTCAGCTCAAGAGCCCTTTTGTAAAAATCCATAAATCGGTCCTCCCCCGATGTTTTTTTCTATTATACACCCGTTTCCCTTGACTTGGAAGCGGGGAAATGATAATATTTTCAAAAAAAAATGGACGGTCACAAAAATGATTGAAATCACAGATATATCCGCGCCGGAGCTGGACGTATACTCCCGCCTTACCGAGGCGCAGCTGAGGAATTTAAAGGAGCCGGAAAAGGGCATTTTCATAGCCGAGAGCCCGAAGGTGATAAAAACCGCCCTGGACGCGGGGCTCACTCCCCTGTCGCTTCTCATGGAGCGGCGGCACATATCCGGCGACGGGGCGGAGATAATCGCCCGGTGCCCCGGCATACCCGTGTACACCGGCGAGAGAGATGTCCTGTCAAAGCTCACCGGCTACGCCCTGACGCGCGGCGTACTGTGCGCCATGCGCAGGCCCAGGTGCCCCGCCGCCGGCGAGCTCCTGCGCGCCTCAAAAAGGGCGGCGGTGCTGGAGGGGGTGGTGGACGCCACCAATATCGGCGCCATATTCCGCTCCGCGGCGGCGCTGGGGGTGGACTGCGTACTGCTGACGCCCACCTGCTGTGACCTGCTGAACCGCCGGGCGGTCAGAGTGAGTATGGGCACGGTCTTCCAGGTCCCCTGGGCGTACCTGGATACCTGGCCCGATCAGGAGCTTTTCCGGCAAAACGGCTATAAGACCGCGGCTATGGCGCTGTCCGAGAGCTCCGTCCCCCCGGACGACCCGCGCCTCAAAGCCGAGGACAGGCTCGCCGTGGTCCTGGGGACCGAGGGCGACGGCCTCAGCGCCTCCACCGTAGCCCAATGCGACTACGTTGTGAAAATACCCATGAAGCACGGAGTTGACTCCCTCAACGTCTCAGCCGCCGCCGCGGTGGTTTTTTGGGAAACTCAAAAGAGGGCATAGCCGCGGCTATGCCCTCTTTTGAAGGGGAGCGTGCGGAAAAAATCTCTGAATTCTGCGGAATTCAGAGATTTTTTCCTGCTGTCGCGCTGCGCGCACTCGTCGTCGCTGAAGCCGCTTAACCTCGCCCCGCCGCAAGCGGCAGGGCTCAGGCGCAGGCTTCGCTCCTCCTCTCCCCACGCAATCATGATTGCGTGGGGACCCCATATGGGTCACACACTTGCAAAACTTAAGGTGATTTTTCCGACGTACATGCCGCCGGAAAAATATTTAATTTTGGGGAGTTGAAATCGGCGGCTCAAGTTAATTTTTGACGGGGTTAGTATGTGAACCCTCTCTTGGGATCTGAGAATTCTTCGATTCTGGTGTTGTAGGCGTCCATGGCGGCGTCCTCGAAGGCGAGGGTGGGGGATTCAACGCCCATGAGGGTCAGAAGGTACTTGGCAAAGGGCGGGTTTATGATCGTCAAGGGTCCTATGAGGTAGGTTGCCATCAGATTATTAATGCGTATCCCCTCCGGCTTTACGTCGGGGTTAAGTCCGGGGCCCCGGACGGTGGTGAACAGCCCCTCCCCCACGTCGCCGTAGGAGTGACCGAACTGGCTCTTGAACCCCGCCACGGTCATGTCCCCCATCTTCCCCAGGTACAGGGAGTTGTAGCGCCGCATAAGGTGCCTATCGGAGTGTATCGGGAACCAGCCCAGCATGGGTATTTTGTTGCCCCCGTCGTCCTCCACATACTCCCCGAATACCTCGATGATGTTCCCGGTAAACAGCGTCACTCCCCCGACGTCGGTGCGCTTTTTAAGCTCCTCCAGGTACGGGCGGAACGCGTCCCGCACCGCCTCCTCGCCCCGCTCGGTGGTGTAGCCCATATACACAAGGGCGATGTCCTCCGTTATGAATTTGGGCTTCTCCTTCAGCGAGGTATATACAAGCTCCGCGCCGCAGCTGCGGGCCAGGTATTCCGGGTTCATAAGCTCCCCGAAAAGGTTGCATATCTCCGGGTAAAGCACCTCTATCTTCATTTCTCCGCCGCCTCCTTCGCCAGCCTCATGACCTTTTCCCTCACGTTGAACGCCATGGTAAGCGACCTGTTGTCCGCGCCGTAGAGAAGATAAACCGCGCTCCCCGGCTCAAAGCGGAGCTTGTCCGCCGCGTCAAACTCGTTGCGCACGCAATCCACCCTGTCCCCCGGCACCCCCGCCAGCAGCAGCCGCAGGTAGTAGTCCCTGGCTCTGGGACCTGTGCATATCACGTGAGTGACCTCCGGGTTTGCCAAAAACTCAAAGTCGCAGTCGTAGAGCCAGCAGACGTTTTCCGACCAGTCCACCTCATCGGAGAGGTTGTTCATCATTATGAGAAGCTCCTTTTTCCCCGGCTTTCCCGTCACGTAGTCAAAGGCGCGGGAGCTTGCCAGGGGGTTGCGGTCCTTGGACATCTGCATTATAACGTCCACGTCCCCCACGCGCTCCGCCTTGTAGCGGCTCTCCACGATCTTCAGCCCCTCCGTGAGCTTCTGTATCGCCGGGTGTTCCATTCCCAGCTCGCGCATGACCGCGATGGCCGTGAGCTCGTTGTAGATATTGAATACGCTGTCGGAAAGCAGCCTGTATTTGAAGCTCCCGGACCCGTCGCGCACGGTCATGGACATATTTTTTATATCCACGTCGCACCCTGCGTAGTCATATGCCGGCGACTCAAAGCCGCAGTCAGCGCATTTCGCCCTGCCGATGTGGTGGTAGCGCCTGTACTCATATTTGAGCTCCCCAAAGCACTTCGGGCAGACCCGCAGGTCGTTCAAGCGGTTTATGCAGTCCACCACGTCGGTGTCCATTTTCTCTATCCCGAAGTACACCCTGGGGTTCTCCGGCGCCACCCCGGAGGATATGAGGTCGTCGGCGTTGAGAATGAGCCTTGTGTCCGGCGGAAAGCTGCCGTCCAGGAAGCTCTTTATAAACTCAGGGTGCGCGTTGCGCATGAGGGAGTCCCGGAAAAGGTTGGTGATAACCGTGAGGTCCGGGTGCACAAAGGGGTAGACCCTCCTGGAGGACCGCTCGTCTACCTCCAGAACGGCTATGTCGTGGCGCGGGCGGTTGAACACCGTGGCGCCCGCCAGCATACTCGTGGCAATGCCTGAGTTTATGTTGGAGCCCATGCGGTTGTTGAGCACCTTATGCCCCGCCGACTCCAGCATATCGCATATGAGGTTGGAGACGCTGGTCTTCCCGTCGGTTCCCGTGACGGTGATTATTTTTTCGGGGCGCGCCACGTATTTGAGAAAGTCCGGGCACAGCTTCATCGCCACCTCGCCGGGGAAGTTGGTGCCGTTGTGGTGCGTTATCTTCAAAACGGGTATGGTGAGCTTGGACACCCACAGCGCGATATAAAACCTGAAAAGTCTTGATCCCCTCGGACGGGGCGCGTTTGATTTTCCCATAACACTGCCTTTCCCCGCCCTCTCCGGGCGGCAGAGAAATCATACAAACTGTTGACAAACCCCAGAAAAGAGTAAGGTCCCATATCAAATATTTTTCCGGCGGCATGTACGTCGGAAAAATTTCCTTTTGTCGCCCAAGCGTGCCCCCTGTGGGGCGCGCGCATAATTGGGGTCCCCGACGGGCAAAAGCCCGTTGGGGAGAGGACGAGCCGAGCCCGCGCCTGAGCCCTGCGCTTGCGCGGGGCGAGGTTAAGCGGCTCGATCGAGGACGATAGCAGGGTAATTTTCTCTGAATTTCGCAAAATTCAGAGAAAATTACCCGCACGTTCCCCTTGTCGGCAAAGGCCAGAGGCCTTTGTCGACAGGCTAAATCATACTGTCACCGTGCAAATCAGGTATGATATCCATTATACAGATATTATACCTATTCCGCGAAAAATGCAATCAAATCCCCGCCCTCTATGGCAAAGGCGGGGATTTTTGATCACTCGATCCCGCAGTAGCGGCAGAATTGCGCAAAGAATACTGCTACCTGCGCGCGGTTGGCGTTGTTCTTGGGCGTCAGGTGACCTTCTCCGTCGCCGCGGACTATTCCTGTGCCCACCGCCCATCTCAGGGCGTCAACGCACCAGGGAGACACTTCTCCGGCGTCGGAAAAGCCATCGAGCGTCCCCTCCGGTTCGGGACAGTCAAAGTAGTTGTAGAGAAGCGTTATCATGTCCTCGCGTGTAAGCGGACCGGCGGTGTTGGAGCCGTCGGTAATGCCCTTTTCCTTCGCCCAGGCGATAGCGTTGTCCATCCATCTGGAGCCGCCCAAGCTCTCCACGCCGTCAAGAGTTGACAGGAGCACTAGGAATGAGCCCTTGTTCATGCCGCTGTACGGCTTGAAGTCACCGGTGTCATATCCGCTTATAAAACCGCGCTGGACTGACCATTTCAGCTCCTCCTCATACCACGCGCCCTCCCGAACATCGGTAAACGCCACGTAGGGAATGAGCTCCCCGCGGCCGTTCGGCTTCTCCTCAGGCTTATCCTCCGGTTTTTCCTCAGGTTCGGGTGAAGACGGGATAAACGGACCCGACGACTGTTGCTGCACGGCGCCGCAGCGGGTGCAGATGCCGTTTTTATAGTCATGCCCCAATGCCGGGACGGGCGTCTCCTGCACGTGTCCGCACACCGCGCAGACTTCAACGCTTGTTCCGGCGATCGTGCAGGTCGCGGGAGTGGAGCTTGTGTGATCGGGGACCCATTCATGCTCTTTCGGCTCGGTTTCGGTGACGGTAACGACCTCTACAACTCCGCAGACAGCACACTTTACCGTCTTGGTTGCGTGGTGGGAGCAGGTTGCTTCGGTGGATTCTATAACGTGATCAAAGTCAAATTTATGACCGGCGGCGGGAACGGGAAGCGTTTTCCCGCCATTGTTATCCGTATACTCCTGACTGCCGATGGTTACAGTGGCGGTGTAGGTACCGCTGCCCTCCTGGGTGCAGGTGGGCTCCTCCGTTATATTGCACTTCATCGTCGCCACGAAGATTTCGGTGTGCTTGCCCTCACTGCACTGAACGGTGGCTGTCGCGCTGACTCCGTCTGTCTCCGACCAACGCCAGGCGATGTGGCGCACATCGTACTTGTGCGCCGTCTTCGCTGTCACGCTTTGCGGCGTAATAATCTCTCCACAATTTTCACACTTTTCGCCCTCCGAAAGCCCCGTGGTGATACAGGTGGCTTTCACAGCTTCAAGTTTACTTTTGTTGGTGTTGGAGTGGGTGCAATCACCCTTCTCCTTGCCGCAATTCTTGCACTCGTTTTCCGCGTCGTAAATATGTCCCGTGGCAGGCTGGATGCTTTTCGCCTCTATAATTTGCCCGCAGTCCAGGCATATTTTCTCGGCAGTACAGCCGTTCTCCGTGCACGTTGCCTCAACGGCTTTGGTGATTTTGACGTTCTCATGCCCGTCCTTGCAGCGATACTCATTGCAGACTTTGCAGTAACCCTGAGCGTCCCAACTGTGCCCTTTGGCGGTATCTTTGTTTTCTCTTATCGAAATCTCGCCGCACCACCGGCACTTCAACGTGTCTATGGAGTTTTTGGTGCAGGTGGCGTCGGTGTGGGAATCGACTTGGAAGTAGTGGTCCACGGCTCCCACCGGGTCGACCCTCGTATCCTTTTCGCCGCAGATCTCGCATTCAGCCTCCGACTCGGTGCCGCGGCAGGTCACTACGCCGGTCTTTTCATAATCTCTGAATATATGCCCAATCGCCTGGACGACGGAGTAATTAGAGATGACGGTATTGCAGTCCGTGCACTTTATCTCCGCTGTGTTTCCGGCGGTCGTGCAGGTCGCCTCCTTTGCCTCCTTGCCCTTCGTTACCTCGGTGTGCTGATGTCCGGTGGCAGGGATCACCGTCTGCTTTTGGACAATCATTCCGCAATCGGAGCACTTTTTCTTCTCGGTCTTGCCGGCCTTCGTGCAGGAGACTTCCTCGGCTTCCTTTGACACTATAACGGTCTTGTGCTCGCACACCTTCGCGATCACGGTGGCGCCGTAGGTCTGCTCCTCCGTCTCCTTTACCTCTTCGGGCAGGAAGGTGACGTTCAGAACGTCGCTCTTTTTGACGTTCGAGAGGGTATACTTTCCGTCAACGGCTTCAACCGCCTCGCCTCCGAAGGAGACGGTGTCCACAACATAGCCGGGATTCTCCTCCACGGTGAACTCCAGCGAGCCGCCGTCCGCGACCTTCCGGTTCCCGTCCGCGCCGATGGCGTATTTATCCCCGATTTTCACCTTTCCGTTCATGTCGGAGACGACCACAACGTCGTGCTCCCCGGCGGCGACAGCCGCGGCGCCCTCAGGCTTCTCTATGGCGACTATCTCAAAGGGCGAGAACGCGTCGCACATGAGGACAATGCCGTAGGGAGTGGGAACGATGGTGATGGGCTCTACGCTGATGATGTCGTCGCCCCACTTGTGTCCCGGCTTCCCGGCGTTTTTGCAGCGGTAGCCATCGTCGTCGGAGCAGCGGGTGAAGTGATACGCCTTGAGCTCATATTTTCCCGCGCCCAGCGACTCGTAGGTAACGCCCGCGGGGTAGCCCACCTGGACGCGCAGAGATTGGTTCTTGTTGGGCTTCAACTTTACCATGGGGCACAGGCGGTTGAAGTTTATCTCAAAGACGGAGGAGAACGCCACGTCCTGCCCCTCCAGCTCTCCGCCCTCGCCGGTGAGCTCGCCGTTTATCTTCTCAAACTCCTCGCGGCTGCCGGCGCCCATGCTCTTGTCCTCCACCACAAGCATAAGCCTGCCGTTCAGGTCGTCGCGCTTCATCTCCGCGTCAAGCTGCGCCAGGGTCTTATCGTCGGTGCCGCCTGCCTGAGCCATGGCGTGCAGGTCCAGGTTCTCCGGCGCGTCAAGGAGCGTGGGCTGGCCCCACAGGTTCCAGTCTATGCCCTGGGAGCGGTAGCACGCCGGGCAAAGTCCGGGGACCATGGATATGACGGAGAAGTTGTTGGGATACTTGCTGGAGCGTGAGCCCACAACGCCCTCGATAGAGAAGTTGTACTCCGTGATGTCGTCTATCCACAGATCGGAGGCGCGGAAGTCAAACTCCACGCCTTTAATGGCGCAGCCGGCTTCCACACTGCATTTGCCGTTTTCATGCTCAGCTTTATTCGGGCAGTGTTCTTCGTCACCCTCATACTTGTATATCCACTTGAAATTGCCCTTATCCATATCCACAACGCCGTCGCGGTTTTCGTCAAAAGGAAGCTCGCCCGCGATCTGGACATATTTCTCCCCGCCGGTGTGGAGGTCCTGCTGCCTTGTGGTGTAGCGGACCTGGACGGTCTGTCCCTTCGCCTGCTCGTAGTTGTCCTGGAAGTTGTCAACAGCCGCGATGCCGCTTTTGGCGTTTTCGTCGGAGGGCAGGATGTGGTAGAGGTCGTCGTCATATGTGACCTTGAAGCGATAATTATAGCCTGCCGTACAGTTTCCGTTGGGCGCGGGGTACTGGGTGAGCACATAGGGCGGCGCCTCGTAGGTGGAGTTTACGTTGTAGAGCATACCCGACTGGGCGATTATCTCGCTCTCGTCGCCCTGGAAATAGCCGACCCTCCAGTTGTTGGACAGCGCGTTATTGCCGGAGGTGGGAGGCTCCTCCCAGGTCTTCCTGCCCTCAGGCTCGCGGGTGGTGACCGCTATCTCCACGTATTCGCAGGTGGCGGAGGAGAACCGCAGTGTCCCGCCGTAATCTCCGAAGTGATCGTTCTCGGAGGAGGCGATGAGCATGGCGTCAACGTAGTACCACTCGTCCATCACGTCGGCGGTGCCGTCGGGGTGGTAGTCGTACATCTTGATTATGAAGTAAAATCCTTTCTCCCTTGCTGTCTTGGCGTCCATGCCGTCATAGGTCACGGCAAAAACGCCCGCCGGCACGTTGTCCTCCATGGTGCCGGTGGAATATCTCACCTTCAAGCCCTTGCCGTCGTCAAACACGGTTGCGCCGGAGTAGGAGGCGTCCTCGATGGTGGGATATTTAAATTCAAAGTTTCCCGTGGACACGAACCCCGACGGGCGCCAATACTCGCCCACCGTGGACTGCCCCACCAAAAGATAGGTGTTTGTCTCCTTGCCGTCAAGACCGTCCTTGAATTCCAGGTCCCTCGTCCCGTCCCAGTTGGCGGTCAGGGGGTCGTCCCAGGTTGCGTCCACCACGTACCAGTGCTTGTTGCCCTCGCCGTCGGGGATGTTTACGGCGTTCCACATGTGGTCCTCCGGGGTCCCCTTGGTCTGGAGCCCGTGGACAAGCACACACTCTATGCCAAGCTTTGAAAGGCACACCTGGAGCGTGCGGGCATACGCCTCGCAGACGCCCTCGTGGGTCTGGATGCCGTAGACCGTGCGGATGTATTTGGCGTTTTCAGGTATATGGCACTCTATCTCATAGCGGTAATGGATATTCTCCGTGATCTGGTTATGGATGTTGGAAACGAGATAGGAATACCTGTCGGACTGAGCTTTTGGAACGCCGCCGTTCATACTGTTCATGTCGTCAAGCGCCTTTTGGACCATTTTCTCAACGGTTTCGTTGAGCCCCTCGTCCATCTGCTCCACGTTCGCAATTTCCTCGCCGCCCAGAAGGTACGTCTTGCCCCTGCCGGGACCGACGATGACGTGGTAGTTATCGCCCTCCTTGGTCACGCGGAGGGTGAGGTAACCGGAATCTATGTACCACAGCTCCGAGTGGTCCAGATCCAGCGCGTCCTTCGCCGCGGCAAAGTCGTTGAATATGTCCCTGTTGCCCTTTATATACTCGTTCACATCGCTCTGACTAATGACGGTTTTTTCCTTGTATTGAGCGTTCATCAAATCGATGGTCTTGGTGCCGGAATAGTAATCCTTTTTCCCGGCTCCCGAAAACTCGGAGTACAGAAGATCATATATCGCCTTCGCCCTGTCGTTGAGCTGATCGTAAAAATACCTGCTCTCAACGGGCTCGACCTCAACGACGGCGTCAACGTGTGACAGCGCCGGTATGACGGCGGCCGCCATTATCAACGCAAGGAGCACGCATATGATTTTTTTCTTCATTTCTCCACATCCTCACATTTTTGCTTGCGAGTTACGGGCGTTTTACGTAAACTTACATTTGTTGACATAACACCCGGAGCTCGCACCATGATTATAAATTATGCCTCGTTGGGTGTCAATATCTTCGTTGACCTCGATCCGAAAATTTTTTGCCGGACACACCCCTGTCTCATAATATATGGCAGTTTTTTCGCTTCTCCCGCGCGTCATAGTTGACACCGCCGTCCCCGCGGCGGTATAATATCCGCATAGCGGATATTATACTTGATTTGAGCCGTTTTTCTCCCCGGCTTGCGCCGGGAACCGAAAAACATGGCGAATATACCACAAAATCAAAGATTTTGTGGTATAATATCCGCAAAGCGGATATTATACATGATTTGAGCCGTTTTTCTCCCCGGCTTCGCCGGAAACCGAAAAACATGGCAAATATACCACAAAATCAAAGATTTTGTGGTATAATAACCGCGTAAGCCGCGCTTTTCCCAAAATTTATATGAGAGGTGCGAAAAATGAAAATTTACTCCGTATACGACCCCGAATTTAAGCCCTACGGCAAGGTTTTGGAGGGCTACGACACCGCCTGCCTCATAAACGCCGCCAAAACCATTCCCCTCCCCGCCTCCGGCACGGCGTACGAGCCAAGTATTCCGGCATTGGAGGCCACCTGCTGCTACGGTCAGTTCAAAAACAACGCCTACGGCGGAATGCCCATCGAGATCGGCATGTGCTGGGGCAGCAACACGCGCCTCAACTGCCTTGAGTACCACCGTGACAGCGAAGTGAACATCGGCGAGGACGACTTCATCCTCCTTTTGGCAAGGCAGGATGAGATCGTTGACGGCGTCCTTGACACCTCCGTCGTCAAGGCGTTCCTCGCCCCCGCCGGCGTACCCGTGGAGGTCTACGCCACCACCCTCCATTACGCCCCCTGCAACGCCAAAAAGGGCGGCTCCTTCCGGGTCGTGGTGGTCCTTCCCAACGGCACCAACTTCCCCGCGCCGGCAATAACCCCCATAAACGACGAGGACCGATTGATGACCGCCCGCAACAAATGGCTCCTGGCACATCCGGACTCCGACGAGGCGCGCTCCGGCGCCCACATCGGTCTCACCGGCGAAAATATAGACATTTCAGCTTACATATAATAAAGGAGGAACAAGCATGAGCAACATCCCCGAAGTAAAGCTTGGCATCGTGGCTGTCAGCCGCGACTGCTTCCCCATCGCGCTGTCAACACAAAG
>CANPYX010000041.1 GCA_947588955.1 uncultured Oscillospiraceae bacterium
TTTTTCCCGAAAAAGTCCTTCCATTTTCCTCCAATTTTTATTAAGGAGGAAACACTACATGAAGACTCTGAAGAAGACCCTGTGCTTGGTCTTGGCGGTAGTCATGGCGGTGGGCGTGCTGGTAATTCCGGCTAACGCTGCCGAGTTCACTGACGCTGATGAGATCACGCACGACGAGGCTGTTGCGGTGCTCTCTGGGCTGGGCATTGTCAATGGCGTCGGCGACGGAAGCTTTAACCCCGACGGCACGTTCACCCGTGCTCAGGCGGCTGCGCTTCTGGCAAACGTCGTCCTGACTCCGGACTACGCCGCTATCCTTGATAGCGACAAGGCCGTTTTCAGCGACGTCCCCGTGACCAACGGCTACAACAAGTACATCACCTGGGCGGTCGAGAATGACTACATTCACGGCTACACCGACGGGACCTTCAAGCCCAACAAGGAGCTCACCGGCACCGAGCTGGCCGCTCTCATGCTTGAGGTTCTGGGCGAGGAGCTTGACGCTGCCAACTACAAGAACTTTGTCAACACCACCGCCAAGAAGTACGGCCTCACCGATGGCATCACCGGCTATGTCGCCAGCAGCGTTATTTCCCGCGACGACGCCGTTCAGATGATGTTCAACACCATGAACTATTCCAAGGCAGGAGTTGCTTATAAGGTTGCCAGCGAGGATGGGAAAACCAATTACGGTACTTATCCCTCTCGTTCAGAGGCGCAAACAATAGTTGCCATTCTGCTGGCGACCAAAAGTGTAACTGCCAAAATTAGTGCGGTTAAAGATCCCTCCGCCTCCATCATGTCCAGCGTTTACGAAACCACCAACAATCCCAGTGATCAGGATGTCTTCGGACGTCCCAGCAACGTCTGGACGGACTCTGACGACAATGTCCTTTACTCAAAGGCCCAGGAGGCTGTCCTTGAGTATGACGGTCCTGTGACATTCAAGGAAATCTACGCCGACCTCGGCGCCACCAAGGAAACCACCGCTAAGCTCTACATTGACGGTCTTCTCCGCGAAGACAATGATAATTTGAAAGTTGCTACTAAGGATTCTACAGATACCGACTGGGAACTTGCCACAAACGAATCCGGAAAAGTTGGCGTTGCCGATAAGAATTCTTACGGCGTTGAGACCTATGTCTACGAAGCCGGTAAGGTCGGTGGAGTGATGACCTATACCATTGTTCAAATGATTCCTTATTACGCGACTATAAAAAAGGTTGCTGACGTTGAGAAGAATCACTCCGGCGTTAAGGTGAAAACAGCAACGTTCACACCTGCTGTTGAAGGTCAGTACGTTAAAGTTGATTTGACTTCTACAAAATTTGTTGACTTTGCTGAGAAGGATTATGTCATATTCAACGGCTATGCCGCTGTATCCGATGATACTGTCGATGCTATTGGCGACGCTTACAAGCTCGACACCGTCACCGGCACTCTTTCCAAGGCAGTCACCAAGAACGGTGTAACGGTCTATACCATCGGCGGCAATGACTACAATGTTTGCTACGCTCACGGTAGCCTCGCCGATCTTGATAAATCTGTCGGCGCTGAAGTCACAGTCCGTGTTGACAAGCATGACAACATTGTTGATGTTGTTAAGGCAGCTCTCGCTACCCCCAAATATATTTTGGTGCTCAATGCTCAGAAAATCGGTAACGACGGCTGGACTACCGCTACATCCGCTTCCACCGCTCAGGTTTACGGCATTCTCTCCGACGGCACCTATGGCATCTATACTGTGAATTACACTAACAAAAGTTACATGCAGAAAGCTCCGGAAACTGGTGTTTATCAATACAACACCAATGCCAACGGTGAGCTCTTGCTTATCGACAATACTGCTAGCAAACTTATCGGAACAACTGGCAGTGAAATTACAAACGGAACCGCGAGCGTGGGTGTTACCTTCAAAGATACCAGTGTTAATGGTTCCACTGTTCTTAACAGCTCAACTCTGTTTGTGTACTACACAACAAACGATAACAAGACTGTTAAGACACTGACCACCAGGGTTGGCAACACCAACTGCGGCAAGATTGCTGCTGGAGCACTTGTTGGACTCAACAGCACTGATTCGACTGCTGCTAAGGTTGCGAGCGTTGTGTTTGTTAGCAGTGACTACTCCGCGAGTGTTTCTGCTAGTGAGTATGCGTTCATTAAGAGCACAACACCGACCATTATCAGTGGGACCGACAGTGCCGGCAATTCTGTGACCACGTATCATTACACCGGTTATAAGAGCAACGGCGATACTGTTGACCTTATAGCTATGGTAGATAGCAGCACCTATGTCACAGATGACCAGCATCAAGTCGATGTGGGTCTCTATCGCATCTACTCCGACAACACCTTCATTGTTTCCAAGGTGACTGAGGGAGCGGTTACAGGCACCAACGGGGAGATCGTCTCCGGTACTGTTGACAAGGTCGTCGGCAGCGTTCTCAGTGTCAAGGAGAAAACCGCGAGCTCCGGTTCCGAGGCCGCTGCTGCGCATAACTTCTCCGAGGACATCTGCGTATTCACCGGTGATAATAAGAACATCACTAACGGTAATAAATACTGGGCCATAGTCAACACCCAGACAGATTCCTTCGTGACGATCTGGTTCTACGGCGACTAATCCCCGGCAACACCAATTCCCCAAGCACAATCAAAGCCCCGCGGCACCTGCCGCGGGGCTTTCCTATAACAAAAAGGACCACCCATCTCCGAGTGGTCCTTTTAATTTTGCACCTCGTCCCGCCACGCTCCACGGGGTTCTCCACATAGGGGGCCGCAGCCCCCTGTGTGGTCGTTTTTAAAAGGAGAGTCCAGAGAGGGAAATTTGGGGTCCCCACGCAATCATGATTGCGTGGGGAGAGGAGGAGCGAAGCCTGCGCCTGAGCCCTGCCGCTTGCGGCGGGGCGAGGTTAAGCGGCTTCCGCGACGACGACATCCCCCTCTGGTCGTTTTTTCTCTCCTTTGTTTCTTTCCTCCCTTTTTGACGAAATCAAAAAGAGAGGAAAGTAAGTCCCCGTCCGCCCATTAAGGGCGGACCCCTTATCCAAGTGCCTCGTCAGGCACCGATTTATACCCAATCAGCTCATTGTAAAACCCCGCCTGACACAGCTGCATATACGGCAAAACATAAATATTCAGCAGCGGCGCCCCGATGAGTGTTGTCACCAACGACGCGGCAATGAGCCAAAGGATAAAGGAGAGCAGCAGCACAACATAGCGCCACTTGTGCCCCCGCATGATCCTCCCCGACGCGCGCATACACTCAACGACCCCCTTTTCGGGGTTGTCAAGCATCACAAAATACGCCATGGAGTACCGCGCCGCGAGAATGAACCCCGGCACTATGAATAGCAGCGCCCCCAGCGCGACCAAAATTCCCGTGAGCAGGTAGATGCCCAGGCTCTTGAAGGTCATTCTGAACCCCCGCATGAGGCTGCCGGGCTTCGTGTCCGTCCCCCGGCTCTCGCTCAGGCAGTGGTAGTAGTAGCCCACGGTTAGCGGCACGGAGATGAGCGACACCAGCGCCGACAGCACCGGACCCATCATGCCCCTGCTGGAGAGAAACTCCGTGAAGGACGGCATGGACTGGGAAATGCGCTGGATTATGGCGTTCAGCGCGTTGGGGTCCGTCATGGTCTGGAGCTCGCCGGAATAGCTGGAGACTATTTCCATGATCCTCCTGACGTAGGCGTTGTAGCCGGACAGCTCGCTGGAGAGCCAGCTGATGACGTAATCCGCCACGATGAAAAGCGCGGCGGTGACAAGGATGGGGAATATCCGCGCCCTTATGCGGGCCTTGGCTGTGAGCTTCAACTCACGGGATGAGGAATACATTGTTTACGCCCCTTTCAGAGTGTGTTTACTACGTTCTTATATATCCTTCGAAGCAGAATGAGCGACACCGTAAGCGACACCGCCTCCGCGATGGGGAAGCACCACCACACGGCGGAGAGCCCGAAGGCGCGGGAGAAGATATACGCCACCGGCAGGAGCACCACGATCTGCCGCAAAAAGGAGACAATGGCGGAGTAGACCCCGTTGCCCAAAGCCTGGAACACCGAGCCTATGACGATGCACGCCCCGCACATCAAAAAGTGTATGGATATTATCCTCAGCGCCGGAACGCCGATTTCCAGCATGTACGCCGAGGCGTCGAAGAAGCCCAGAAGCTTGTCCGGGAATAGCTGGAAAACCAGGAAGCCCGCGGCGGTTATGAGCTCCGCGAAAAGTATGCTCAGCTTCACGCACTTGTCGATCCTGTCGCGGCTTTTTGAGCCGTAGTTGTAGGCGATTATGGGCACCATTCCGGCATTCAGCCCGAAAACAGGCATACATACAAAGGACTGGACCTTGAAATACGCCCCGAAAACCGCCGCCGCGGTGGAGGAAAACGCCATGAGTATCCTGTTCATGACGTAGCTCATAACTGAGCCTATCGCCTGCATCACCGTGGTGGGTACGCCTATGGCGAGCATACGCCTTACGGTCTTGAAATCCACCTCAAATATCCGCCGCGGCTCAAGCCGGATCTCCGGGTTCTTAAAGCAGTTGAGCACCATACCCAAAATCGCCGCCACGATCTGCCCGATGACCGTCGCCACCGCCGCGCCCGCCGCCTCCATGCGCGGGAAGCCCAAAAGCCCGAAGATCATGATGGGGTCCAGGATTATGTTTATTATTGCCCCCGTCGCCTGGGTCACCATGGAGTAGACCGTCCGCCCCGTGGACTGGAAAAGCCTCTCGCAGCATATCTGCGCGAATATGCCGAAGGAGAATATGGACACTATGGAGAGGTACTGCACGCCGTACTCAAGTATCTGCGGGTCCGTCTCCGCCGTCACCTGCGTAGCCATAAAGGGACGCACGGCGAACAGCCCGAAAAGCAGGAATATGACGTATGACGCCGCCATGAGTATGACCCCGTGGCGCGCCACCTTGTTCGCCTCCTCCGGGCGCTTCTCTCCCAGCGCCCTGGACAGCAGCGCGTTCATTCCCACGCCCACGCCGTTGGCAAAGGCGATTATGAGCGTCTGTATGGGGAACGCCAGCGACACCGCCGTCAGCGCGTTTTCCGACACGCGGCTGACAAATACCGAGTCCACGATGTTGTAAAGCGCCTGCACCAGCATGGACGCCATCATGGGGAGCGACATGGTTATCAGCAGCTTCCCCACCGGCATAACGCCCATTTTGTTCTCTTTCATCTTTGTATCACCTGTTTTTTATCTACTTATGTAACAATGATAAACTTTTTATAAATTTTGTCAAGCGTTATGGACCGAAATCCCCGCGGCAGGTACATAACCTCGTCGCGGGGATTCATGCGAAAGTTGCATTAATAAGTCAAAAGTTTTGCTTGACTTTAATTAATTTTGTGGTATAATTGACCTATAAATAAGCTACTTGAAGTATTTTACGCCGGACTCAAAGAGCTTCATGTCGAACTCACCGGGGACGTTGCGGTAAAGACCGCCGACGCGCTCGGAGTGTCCCATTTTGCCGAAAACCCGCCCGTCGGGGCTGGTTATGCCCTCGATTGCCGCCACGGACCCGTTGGGGTTGTGGGCGATGTCCATTGTGGGGCGTCCGGCAAAATCCACGTACTGGGTGGCGATCTGCCCGCGCTCTGCCATCTGCGCCACTGTCTGGGCGGAGGCGAGGAACTTGCCCTCGCCGTGGGAGATGGGGACGGTGTAGATCTGCCCCGGCTCCGTTGCGGCGAACCAGGGGGACTTGTTGGAGGCTATCTTCGTCCTCACAAGCCTTGACTGGTGGCGGCCTATGTTGTTGAAGGTCAGCGTGGGGCAGGTCCCGTCGGTGTCAATGATGCGTCCGTAGGGCACAAGACCCAGCTTCACAAGGGCCTGGAAGCCGTTGCAGATGCCGCCCATGAGCCCGTCCCGGCGCTCTAAAAGGTCCGTCACCGCCTGCTTTATGCCGGCGTTTCGGAAGAAGGCGGTGATGAATTTGCCGGACCCGTCCGGCTCGTCGCCGCCGGAAAAGCCGCCGGGGATGAAGACTATCTGCGACTCCTCCACCAGCCTTGCGAATTCCTCGGCGCTGGCGGCGATGTCGGAGCTGGCGCGGTTGCGAATGACGAATATTTTCGCCTTCGCCCCCGCCGCTTCAAAGGCGCGGGCGGTGTCGAACTCGCAGTTCGTGCCGGGGAAAACGGGTATGAGCACCTGGGGCCTTGCCGTGCCGGACTTGGGCGCGGCGCGGGTTATTGCCAGGAAGCTGTACTCCGGCGCCGGCACTGTCTCCCCCGCCCTTGTGGGGTAGACCTTCTCCAGCTTGCCCTCCCACGCCTCTAAAAGTGCCTTCAACGGCACGGATTCCGAGCCCAGTGTTACATCGCCCGTATCCGTAGTCTCGCCCAGAACGTATTCTGAGGCGTCTGACGCCATTTCAAGGATGAAGGAGCCATAGAAGTGGGAGAATATATCCCTCATGTCCGCGCCGTCGGCGAATTTGAAGCCCACGCCATTGCCAATGGACATTTTGAATACAGCCTCCGCCGCCCCGCCGTAGGTGGGGGTGTAGGCAGTTATTGCCTTGCCGGAGCGGAGAAGCTCCGCCACGCGCCCGTAAAGGGCTTTCAGGCTTTCGGCGGTGGGCAGCCCGTTTTTGTACTCAGGTTTGAGCCATATCACCTTGTGCCCCGCCGCCTTGAACTCGTTGGAGACGACCTGGGATTCCTTGCCCATGGTCACGGCGAAGGACACAAGTGTTGGCGGCACGTCCAGGTCCTCAAAGGAGCCGGACATGGAGTCCTTGCCGCCTATTGCGCCGATTCCCAGCTCACGCTGCGCTTTCAGCGCCCCCAAAAGCGCCGCGAGCGGCTGTCCCCAACGCTCCGGGTCGGAACCGGGGCGGCAGAAATACTCCTGGAAGGTGAGGTATACGTCCTCAAAGGACGCTCCGGCGGCTATGAGCTTGGAGACTGACTCCACCACCGCCAGGTACGCGCCCTTGAAGGGGGACGCCTCGGTTATTTTCGGGTTGTAGCCCCATGCCATGAAGGAGCAGTCGTCGGATCTTCCCCGGTCCATGGGGAGGCGGTGCGCCATCGCCTGAATGGGCGTGAGCTGGTTCTTCCCGCCGAAGGGCATGAGGAGACTCGCCGCGCCGATTGTGGAGTCGAATCGCTCGGCAAGACCGCGCTTGGAGCAGACGTTCAGGTCCGAGACGGTTTTCATCATATTTTCGGCAAAGGAGCCGGAGAGATCGCCGGTCACGTCCCTGGGAGCCGCAACCTTTATGGCGGTGTGCTTGGGCGCGCCGTTGGTGTTGAGGAATTCGCGGGATACGTCCACGATTTTCTTCCCGTTCCACTCCATAACGAGCCTGGGCTCGCGGGTGACAACGGCAATGACCGTCGCCTCCAGGTTCTCAGACGACGCCAGCTCCATGAACTCGTCCCTGTCCTCAGGGGCGACGACCACCGCCATGCGCTCCTGGGACTCGGAAATGGCAAGCTCCGTGCCGTCAAGCCCCTCGTACTTCTTGGGGACGCGGTTGAGGTCGATGAGCAGGCCGTCGGCCAGCTCCCCCACGGCGACGCTGACGCCGCCCGCGCCGAAGTCGTTGCACCGCTTTATGAGGCGGGTGGCGAGGGGATTGCGGAAGAGCCGCTGGAGCTTTCTCTCCTCCGGAGCGTTGCCCTTCTGGACCTCCGCCCCGCAGGTTTCCACGGAGTGGGCGTTGTGGGCCTTGGAGGAGCCGGTGGCGCCGCCTATGCCGTCGCGCCCCGTGCGCCCGCCTAAAAGGATAACTATGTCTCCCGGCTGGGGCGCCTCGCGCCTGACGTTTTCGGCGGGCGCCGCGCCCAGTACCGCGCCTATCTCCATGTGCTTGGCGGCATAGCCGGGGTGGTATATCTCGTCAACAATGCCCGTGGCAAGCCCTATCTGGTTGCCGTAGGAGCTGTAGCCCGCCGCCGCGCCCGTCACCAGCTGCCTCTGGGGGAGCTTTCCCGCCATGGTCTCGGATACCGGCACCGTGGGGTCCGCCGCGCCAGTGACGCGCATGGCGGCGTAGACGTAACTGCGCCCGGAGAGGGGGTCACGGATGGCGCCGCCTATGCAGGTCGCCGCTCCGCCGAAGGGCTCGATCTCCGTGGGGTGGTTGTGCGTCTCGTTTTTGAAAAGCAGCAGCCAATCCTGCTCCTCGCCGTCCACGGTGACCTTTATCTTCACCGTGCAGGCGTTTATCTCCTCGGACTCGTCAAGCTTTGGGAGAAGTCCACGCTTTTTCAGGTACTTCGCGCCCACGGTGGCGATGTCCATGAGGCACTGGGGCTTCCTGTCGTGGCAGTAGTCGCGCATGGCGATGTAGTTTTCGTACTCCGACTGGGCGTCCGGGTCCTCAAACTCCACGGAGTCGATGTGGGTGAGGAAGGTTGTGTGGCGGCAGTGGTCGGACCAGTAGGTGTCGATCATGCGTATCTCGGTGATGGTGGGCTCCCGGTTCTCGCTCCTGAAGTAGTCCCGGCAGAACATGAGATCGTCCGCGTCCATGGCGAGGCCGTATTTTGCCACAAACTCCTCGATTGCGCCGTGGTTAAGCTTCGTGAAGCCCTCCAGGGTCTCAACGGCGGTGGGTACGGCGTAGTCGGTTTTCAGCGTCTCATACGTCTCCAATGACGCCTCGCGGGCCTCCACCGGGTTTATGACGTACCTTTTCACCCTCTCCACGTCGTCGCGGGAGAGCCATCCGCCCAGGACGTACACCTTGGCGGACCTGACCGCGGGCCGCTCGCCCTGGGAGATTATCTGTATGCACTGGGCGGCGGAGTCCGCCCGCTGGTCGAACTGGCCGGGGAGGAACTCCACGGCAAATACCGTCCCCTCCGCGTGAAGCTCGGAGTAGGTGAGGTCAAGCTGGGGCTCGGAGAACACGGTGCTCACAGCCGTTTTGAAAAGCTCCCCGTCTATGCCCTCCACGTCGTAGCGGTTCAGCACCCGCACGCTCCTGAGGTTTTTTATGCCCAAAAGCTCCCTCAGGTCCCGCGCCAGGGCGTCCGCCTCCAGCGTCAGTCCGTTTCGTTTCTCCACATAAACTCTGTAAACCATTTCAGCAACCTCTTACTTTTTCAAGGCGTCCAGCGCCCGTTTTCCTATGTCCCGGCGGCAGAAGCCGTTGTCGAATTTTACCCTGTCCGCAAGGTCGTAGGCCCCGCGCACGGCGTCCTCCAGGGTGTTTTCCACGGCGACACAGCCCAAAACGCGCCCGCCGTGGCTCAAAAGCCGCCCGTCCCTTTTCTCCGCGCCGGCAACAAAGATTTCCCTGTTTTCGCCGGTCTCCGGGAGGACTATTTCACAGCCGCTTTGGTATTTGACGGGGTAGCCCTTTGAAGCCAGGACCACGCAGCAGGCGGACTTATCCGAGAATTTTACCTCCGTCTCGGCGAGCCTGCCGTCGGTCACCGCCCGCATGACGGTGAGGAGGTCAGACTCCAGCAGCGGCAGGACCACCTGTGTCTCCGGGTCACCGAAGCGGCAGTTGTATTCTATGACCTTGGGTCCGTCCTGCGTTATCATTAGCCCGAAGTAGAGGCACCCCTTGAAGGTGCGTCCCTCGGCGTTCATAGCCTTTATTGTGGGGATAAATATCTCCCTCATGCATTTTTCCGCCACCTCCGGGGTGTAATAGGGGTTGGGGGCGACGGTGCCCATGCCGCCGGTGTTGGGGCCGGTGTCGCCGTCACCGGCGCGCTTGTGGTCCATGCTGGAGACCATGGGGACCACGGTGTTCCCGTCGGTGAAGGAGAGGACCGAGACCTCCGGTCCCTCCAGGTACTCCTCGATGACCACGGTGGAGCCGGAGGCGCCGAACTTGCCGCCCTCCATCATCTCGCGTATGGCGTCCTTCGCCTCGGCGACGGTCCGCGCCACTGTGACGCCCTTGCCGAGAGCAAGCCCGTCGGCCTTCACGACGATGGGCGCGCCCATTTTTTCCACGTACTTTATGGCCTCGTCCATGCGGGTGAAGGTCCTGTGGGCGGCGGTGGGGATACGGTATTTTTTCATCAGGGACTTGGAAAACGCCTTGCTCGCCTCGATTATGGCGGCGTTTTTGCGGGGACCGAAGCAGGGGACGCCAATCTTCTCCAGCTCGTCCACGCACCCCAGCGCCAGGGGGTCGTCGGGGGTGACGACGGCGTAATCCACCTTGTGCTCCGCGGCAAAGCCCACGATAGCGGGTATGTCGGTGGCGCCGATGGGCACGCAGACGGCGTCATCAGCCATTCCGCCGTTGCCCGGCAGGGCGTAGACGGTATCCACCGCCGGATTTTTCCTCAGCGCCTTAATAACAGCATGCTCGCGGCCCCCGCCGCCAACAACGAGAATCTTCATGGAACACGCCTCCCCTTTCTCTCAATGGTGGAAAAGTCTCATGCCTGTAAAAGCCATTGCCATATTATATTTGTTCGCGACCTCGATTACATTGTCGTCTCTCACGGAGCCGCCGGGCTCGGCGACGTATTTTACGCCGCTTTTGGCTGCCCGCTCTATGTTGTCGCCGAAGGGGAAGAAGGCGTCGGAGCCCAGGGAGACGTCGGTTATTGTATCCAGATATTCCCTCTGCTCCTCAGAGGAGAAGTATTTTGGCCTCTCGGTGAAATACCTCTGCCACACGCCGTCGGCGGTGACGTCCTCCTCGTTGTGGTTGATGAAGCCGTCTATCACGTTGTCCCTGTCGGCGCGGCCCAGGCCCTTGATGAAGGGAAGCTCCAGGACTCTGGGGGACTGGCGGAGGTGCCAGGTGTCCGCCTTTCCGCCGGCAAGACGGGTGCAGTGGATGCGGCTCTGCTGACCCGCGCCCACGCCTATCGCCTGCCCGTCGGCGGCGAAGCAGACGGAGTTGGACTGGGTGTATTTCAGGGTGATAAGGGAGATGACGAGGTCGCGCTTTGCGAAATCGGGGATATTTTTATTTTCCGTGACCACGTTTTTCAAAAGGTCATAGTCTATTTTAAAGTCGTTGCGCCCCTGGGAGAAGGTGACGCCGAAGACCTCCTTTGTCTCCTCGTGCTCCGGCACGTACGCCTCGTCTATCTTCACCACGTTGTAGCCGCCCTTCTTCTTTTCCGAGAGGATGGCGAGCGCCTCAGGGGTGTAGCCGGGGGCGATGACGCCGTCGGAGACCTCGCGCTTAATGATACGGGCGGTGACCTCGTCGCAGGTGTCGGAGAGGGCTATCCAGTCGCCGAAGGAGCTCATGCGGTCGGTGCCCCTGGCGCGGGCGTAGGCGCAGGCGAGGGGGGAACCGTCAAGTCCCGCGATGTCGTGGACAAAGCAGGCCCTTTTAAGCTCCTCCGAGAGCTTCAGCCCCACCGCCGCACCCGCGGGGGAGACGTGCTTGAAGCTGGCGGCGGCGGGAAGTCCCAGCTCGCGCCTGAGCTCCCGCACAAGCTGCCAGGAGTTCAGGGCGTCAAGGAGGTTGATGTACCCCGGACGCCCGTTTAAGACCTCGATAGGAAGCTCCGCGCCGGAGCGCATGAAGATTTTGGCGGGCTTCTGGTTGGGGTTGCAGCCGTATTTGAGTTCAAATTCTTTCATTTTTATCACCCTTTTGATATTTTCACGCCTGAAAACGGTTCAAAATTTATTTATTCTTGTTGATTATCACGCTGTCCGCCTTGCCGGAGGCGATGTCGATGTAGCTTACGTACAGCGAGACCTTGTTGTCCGCGTTGAGGCTGTCCCAGAGGAGCGCGGCGAATTCCTTTGGCGTATCCGCCTCTATGGCTATGCGCTCCGGCTCGCCCTCAAAGCTGGGGATGGGGTCGCCGTCCCGCTTGTAGGTGTGAATGAAGTGACCGCAGCCGGGGATGGGGTTGTCGTACTCGAAGAAGTACCGGCAGCAGCACTCCGGGTCACCGTCCATGCTCTTTAGGATGGACAGGGAATACTTACCGTCGGGGGTGACCACGCCGGAGATGCGCGGGGTCCAGTTGGGTCCGTCGGGCTCGAAGGTGCGGGTGTGGAGGGCGTGGCGGTAGCAGTGACCGGCTCTCATGGAGTCGCGGATGGTGTCGGTCTGGTCGCCGTTGGTGACGATGGTGGAGCCCTCAAAAACGCGGACGGGGTGGTAGATTATGAGGCTGGGGTCCTCCATTTTGCTCTCGTCAAAGGCCCTTGTGCGGATGCCGTCCTCAGTCGCCTCAAAGACCCTGTTGCGGCTGTTGACGCTCCTGCCCATGATGAAGTAGGCGACCACCGCCTTTTTGCCGTCCTTGCTCCTGCCCAGGATTATGCCCCTGCCGGGGTAGGTGTTTTCGCGAAGAAGCGTTCCGATGTCAAGCATGTGCTTCGCCCTTTCCTTTTTTATCAGTATTTCACGGGAGATTTTTTCGGTTGCCTCCGGGAGAAGTACCCACTCCGCCTCCTCCATGACGCGCCTTTGAAGGGTCTCGGGGGTGTCGCCGTCCCGGACGTACACCGGCTTTTGGGCGATGATCTTGCCGCCGTCGGGCACCTCGTTGACGAAGTGGACGGTGGCGCCGGTGACCTTTACGCCGTAAGCCAGCGCCGCCTCGTGGACGTGGAGGCCGTAAAAGCCCTTGCCGCAAAAGCTGGGGATCAGCGCGGGGTGGATGTTGATTATCCTGTCGGGCCATTTTGAGGTGAAGTCCGCGGAGAGGATGCTGAGGAAGCCGGCAAGGACTATGAGCTCCACGCCGTGGGACAGAAGCTCCGATTGAAGCGCCTCCTCGAATTTTGCCTGCCCTCCCAGTGCCTTGCGGGAGAGGGTCACGGCGTCGATGTCCGCCATTCTCGCCCGCTCCAGGGCGTAAGCTCCGGGGACGTTGGAGACGACAAGGACGATCTCGCCGCTTTTGATTATGCCGCCGGCCTGGGCGTTTATAAGCGCCTGGAGGTTCGTGCCGCCGCCGGAGACGAGCACGGCGATTTTTGTCTTGTTCAGCATATTTCCATCCTCGTTTCGCTTCTGACCACGCTGCCGCAGACGTAGGCGTCCGCGCCGGCGGATTTCAGGAGCTCCACCGCCCTTTCCGCCTCCTCCGGCGGGACGATGACGGTCATGCCCACGCCCATGTTGTAGACGTTGAACATCTCCCTTTCGGGGACGTTGCCCAGACGCGCGAGGAGGTTAAAGATGGGCAGGATTTGAAGGCTTTCCCTGTTTATCCTCGCGCCAAGGCCCTCCGGGAGCGCGCGGGGAATGTTCTCATAGAAGCCGCCGCCGGTGATGTGGGCGACGGATTTGACACGGACCTGCTCCAAAAGCGCCAAAACGGGCTTTACATAGAGCCTTGTGGGGGTGAGGAGCACGTCGCCGATCCTCTCGCCGCCCAGCTCGTCAAAGCGGTCGGTGAGGGCGGTGCGGGACTCGGCGAGTATCTTCCGCACCAGGGAGAAGCCGTTGGAGTGGACGCCGGAGGAGCGAAGGGCGATTATGGCGTCGCCCTCGGCCACGGAATCGGGCTTCAAGACCTTTTCCCGGTCCACGATACCCACGGCGAAGCCGGCGAGGTCGTACTCGTTTTCCGGCATGAGGCCGGGGTGCTCGGCGGTCTCGCCGCCGATGAGGGCGCAGCCGCTTTGGACGCAGCCCTCGGCGACGCCGCCGACGATGGAGGCTATCTTCTCCGGGATGTTGCGGCCGCAGGCTATATAGTCCAGGAAAAAGAGGGGCTTGGCGCCGCAGCAGATTATGTCGTTGACGCACATGGCGACGCAGTCGATGCCAACGGTGTCGTGGCGGTCGAGCTCGAAGGCGAGCTTCACCTTTGTGCCCACGCCGTCGGTGCCGGAGACGAGCACGGGCTCCTTCATGCCGGAAATGTTGGGGACAAAGGTGCCGCCGAAGCCGCCGATGTCGTCGTCGGCGCCGGGGATCAGGGTGCGCTTTACGTGTTGGCGCATGAGCTCCACCGCCTTGTACCCGGCGGTGATGTCCACCCCGGCGGAGGCGTAAAAGTCGGATTTGGATTCGTTCATTTTTTATTCCTCCCCGTTCCAGCAGTAGGTGCAAAGCTTACATTTGTCAATGCCTATGGCGCTTAATGTTCCGTCCAACGTTTGGTACTCCAGCGAGTCGAATTTCAGGGTCTTGCAGATGTGCTCGCGCATGGATTTGCCGCGGGGGGTGGTGCCGTCCACGTATTCGGCGGCGTGGTCAAAGCCCTCGTCGCCCTCCAGCGCCTTGATGGTGCGGCGGGCGATGAGCTCCATTTCGCTTGTGGAGCGGGAGAAGTTCAGGTACTTGCAGCCGTACATTATGGGCGGGCAGGCGGAGCGCATGTGGAGCTCCTTCGCGCCGTTGTTTTTCAGGAAATCCACGGTCCCGGCAAGCTGGGTGCCGCGAACGATGGAGTCGTCCACGAAAAGGAGCTTTTTCCCGTCGATGAGGTCGTGGACGGGTATGAGCTTCATTTTTGCCACCTGGTTGCGAATCTCCTGCTTGTGGGGCATGAAGCTGCGGGGCCAGGTGGGGGTGTATTTGATGAAGGGGCGGGCGAAGTCGATGCCGCTCTCGTTGGCGTAGCCGATGGCGTGGGCGGTGCCGGAGTCGGGGACGCCGCAGACATAGTCCACGTCGGGGATACCGTTGTGCTCCCGGTCGTATTTTGCCATGAGGCGCCCGTTGCGCCCGCGGCTGACCTCAACGTTTGTGCCCTCGTAGCGGGAGTTGGGGTAGCCGTAGTAGGTCCAAAGGAAGGTGCAAATCTTCATTTTGTCGCCCGGCGGCGAGAGTGTTTCAACGCCGTCGGCGGTTATCCTGACGATCTCGCCGGGGCCCAGGTCGCGGACAGAGCGGTAGCCCAGCTTTTCAAAGGCGAAGGACTCAAAGCTGACGCAGTACCCGTCGCTGTCCTGACCGATGATTATGGGGAGCCTGCCCATTTTGTCGCGGGCGGCTATGAGCTCGCCCCGGTCGGTGAGGATGAGGAGGGAGACGGTGCCCTCGATTTTCTCACGGGCGAAGCGTATGCCGTCCTCAAAGGTCCGCTGCTGGTTTATGAGAGCCGCCACGAGCTCGCACTGGTTGACCCTGCCGCCGCCCATGGCCTCAAAGTGACCGTAGGTGGCGTCCAGGAAGCGGTCGGCGAGCTCCTCCTGGTTTCGGATAATGCCCACCATGCTCACGGCGTAAACGCCCAGGTGTGAGCGGATGAGGATGGGCTGGGGGTCCGTGTCGGAGATACAGCCGATGCAGCTGGGACCCTTGAGCTCCAATATGTCGTCCTCGAATTTTGTGCGGAAGGGGGTGTTTTCGATGTTGTGGATTTCCCTTTGAAGGCCCTCCTCCGGGCTCCATGCCGCCATTCCGCCCCGGCGGGTGCCCAGGTGGGAGTGGTAGTCGGTGCCGAAAAATACGTCAAATACGGCGTTTCGCTTGCTGGCGACGCCAAAAAATCCGCCCATAGCGTGTCTCCTTTGAAAAAACAGTCAGTTGTTGAACTTTTCGGTTATTTCCCTGTCGCTTTGAAGGACCTTTTCGGCGGCGGCGGCGCGGGAGGCGCTAAGCTTCGCGGCGAGGGACTCGTCCTCCACGGACAGGATCTCCACGGCGAGGAGGGCGGCGTTTTGCGCGCCGTTTATGCCCACAGTGGCGACGGGGATGCCGGGGGGCATCATGACGGTGGAGAGAAGCGCGTCCATGCCGTCAAGGGACGCGGATTTGCAGGGGATACCGATGACGGGGAGGGTGGTGTTGGCGGCAATGGCGCCCGCCAGGTGCGCCGCCATACCCGCGGCGGCGATTATCACGCCGAAGCCGTTTTTGCGGGCGTTCAGGGCGAAATCCCGCGCCTCAAGGGGTGTGCGGTGGGCGGAGTAGACGTGGACCTCAGAGGGAACGCCGTAGTCCCTGAGCGTTGTAATTGCCTTCTCCACCACGGGCAGGTCGCTGGCGCTGCCCATTACGATCGCGACTTTCTTCATAATGTCACCTCAACAAGAAAAGGCGAACCTCGAACCAATAATGCCTCGCTGTCCGCCGGCGGCATTGAGCCGCTATATTTGATAGGGATATTATATTAGAGCCTCACGCCATAGTCAAGGGCAAAAAACGCATGAGGCGAAAGCTTGTATCATTGAATAACTTACGCGGGAAAACCGCCCCTTCTATTCAACAAAATCCCCCCAAACGCGCTGTTTTTCTCCGTTATTGGGTGCTTTGGATTTCTCCCGGGCGGCCGGGGCGGGAAAGACACTCGCAAGACACAGTTAAATTTTCCCGGGGCGAAGTACGGTTGACATAAGATTGCCGAGGGGGGTTAAAGGAAAGCCCCGCGGCGGGTGCCGCGGGGCTTGGGGTTGCTATTGGGGGAATTGCTGTTGCCGGGGATCAGCCGGCGGTGGGAGCGTCCTTGATGACCCACAGGTGGACAATGGTTGTACCATAGCTGTCAACAACAGCGACAACTTCCTGTCCGTCAGTCAGGTCAACATCGTCTCCGGTGTAGGCGACGTTATCGGAATCGTAGTTGTAATAGGTCGTAGTTCCGCTCTTTGTAATTCCAAGGGCAGTGCCTTCAACCTTGAGCGTTCCATCGACAACGTTGGTTTCAACCTTGCTGCCAACAGACATATCGGTGTTGTAATTATAGACACCGGCTGTAAGAGTACTAACAGAGCTGGTCAGGGTAACCTTTCCTTCCGGCGTGTAAGCGGTGTAGGTGTAGTACTTTCCGCTGGTAGTACCGTCGTTGTACTCAACCGTGCCATAATCGACCGAGCCGGAATCGTTGCTCTTAATGTACGCCATATCCGCGTTGATCACGCCGGCATTGAAGGAGTCACCGACGAACACGAACTTTACAACGCCCTTCTCAACAACGAGCATCGCGCTATTCTCGGCAATAACACCGGCGTTGGTGTTGCCTGTCTTCGTGGTGAAGCTGCTAATGGCATTGGTCGCGCTGGAACGGGAGAAGAAGTAGTAGATCGTGGAGCTATTCAAGGCAACCGTGGTAGAGCCAAGCTTAGTTGTCGCACTGCCGTTCTTGATCTCATCTGCATTAGCTCCGGCACTTGCAGCATCAACGGCGGTAAGCTTGAGCGTTCCGTCGGTATTGTAATCATAGATATAAATGCCGGCCTTAATAGCTTTCTGCTCTTTCTGGAGCGTGACGGTATACTCGTTGTACTCACCGGTCGAAAGAATACCGTAAACCTTCTGAGTTGTTATCTCGGTGCCAAGCATCCAGTTGCCGCTTGTGGTAGTTTTAGACACCGCAAGGACATCAATGTACTTGTTTACGGCAGCGGCAGCGGTCACGGAGCCGAGGATATAGCCAAACTCGTCAACATAGACACTGACTTCCTGACCGATGTTGTTAAGATTCATGCTTGAATCGCACTCTACTGCCTTGGTGTAATCCTTGCCGCCTATGGTGTAAGTGGTATTGCCGTTAGCAGTAACAACCTTGCCGAGAACACCGGTCACGATTTCAGGAACCGTGGCGGCTACGGGTGTATTGTTGGCACCGGCAACGTTGAGGATTACATAGCTGTCCTTAGCAAAGTTGTTAAACTTTGTAGAGCTGAAGGACTGGGACCAGCTGGACGTTCTGTCGCGACCCACGCGGGTAAAAGGCTGAGTAATAGTCTTCTTGCCAGTTTCGGAAGAAGTCGTTTCCTTAGCTGTACCCGCCTTGACGAAAGTCTCAGGAATGATGATCATTGTGTAGCTTCCGTCTCCGTCGTTATACACCTCAACCTTTGTGCCGTTGCCGATAAAGGAACTGGTTTGCTCGCTTGCGATGGAGCCGCCGGCATAGGTAATGGTCTTCTGGGCGTCAGCGACTTCACTGCCGAACATATAAGTAGTGACAGGAGCCGCTTTGGTGAGGCCCAGATCGGCATAAATCTTAGAGAATTTGACACTGGTGTGATACTCGGCGGCAGGAGTGGCAGTGACAGAATACAGAGTGTTGCCGTCGGAATCCTTCCATGTGTTTACGGGGCGCTTAAGATCATCGGTACCGTTAGGAGTGTGGGAGGCCTCGTAGACCTTTGTGAAAATGGAACCGGTCTTGTTGGGAACAGGAACAGCCTTTGCGACTGATGTTCCACCGAGAAGAGCGACAACAGTCAATGCCTCGTTCAGGGTAGGATAGTTACCATAATCCTCTTCCTCGGTCTTTACATCAGTAACATGATAGATGGTCTTGGCATCAGCAGAGTAGTCCATGGCGTTGAACATCATCTGGACGGCATCATCACGGGAAATGACGTTGGTGGACACATAGTTCTCAATTCCATCCGTCAGGCCAAGCTTCTTGGTGGTGGTGTTGACGAAGTTCTTGTAGTTGGCTGCGTCAAGCTCCTCGCCCAGAACCTCAAGCATGAGAGCGGCCAGCTCAAGACCGGTGAGCTCCTTGTTGGGCTTGAATGTCCCGTCGGTGTAGCCGTGGATGTAGCCGGCCTCATTTGCCCAAGTGATGTACTTGTTGTAACCGCTGGTTACGGGGACGTCGCTGAAAACGGCCTTGCTGCTATCGAGGATAGCGGCATACTCCGGTTTCAGGACGACGTTTGCCAGAAGCGCAGCCGCCTGAGCACGGGTGAACGTGCCGTCGGGGTTAAAGCTTCCGTCGCCGACGCCATTGACAATGCCCAGCCCAGAGAGCACCGCAACAGCCTCGTCGTGCGTGATCTCATCGGCGTCAGTGAACTCGGTAGCAGCGTTCGCCGGAAGTACCAGCACGCCCACCGCCATGACTACCGCCAAGACCAAGCACAGGATCTTCTTCAGAGTCTTCATGTAGTGTTTCCTCCTTAATAAAAATTGG
>CANPYX010000042.1 GCA_947588955.1 uncultured Oscillospiraceae bacterium
GGAACGGGTGTAGGATTTGTGCGGTCAGGGTGTAGGACCTCAGCGGTCAAAGTGTATGACTGCGCGCGGCGGATTCACCACTGAACAAGGAGGGGCACCTCAGGAAAGCCTCAAGGTTCTCTCAGCACTTGCGGCACAAGGGAAAAACGCGTAAGGCGGGCGGAAAAGGCAAGCAGGGTCGGATACCCATCACCCACCGCATCGAGGAGAGGCCGCAGGGAGCCCAGGACAGATCTGAGATCGGGCACTTTGAGGGAGACACAGTCATAGGCAAGCAAGGGTCGGAGTGTTTACTAACGTTAGTGGACCGAAAGACGCGCTATACCGCCGGAGGGAAGACGGCATCGAAGGAAGCGGAAGCCATTAAAGAAAGAATGATAGAAGCACTGAGCCATCTGCCTCAGGACAAGGTAAAGAGCGTGACGCCGGACAGGGGCAGGGAGTTTGCCAGACACGAGGAAGTAACGAAGGCGCTGCCACAGGTGGAGTTTTACTTTCCTGCTCCTCATTCGCCGTGGGAGAGAGGGACGAACGAGAACACCAACGGGCTCATTCGTGAGTTCTTGCCCAAGGGCTATGACATGGCAAACGCCACAGACGAACAAATTGAGCACATGTTTTTTCTCTTAAATACTCGTCCAAGAAAATGCCTTAACTGGTTGACCCCTTTGGAAGCTTTCTTCAACTATGTGTTGCACTTGACTTGACAATTCGCCATTTTTCATTAGGTATAGCTTTTCTCGTTCTTCTATGGTAAGATGTTTGTAGTGACGCATGTCGGTCGCCCCTTTCCTTGTTGTCCGCTAACACCATTCTAAGGGGTTTTCCGCCATGTGTCACGTTTTTTCCTTCTTGTGTTGCACTTGTATTGTAAATCTACGCTATTTCTTTGTAGAGACAAGATGCGGTTATGCTATCAACGTGATATTTGCTGTATTGCTGTTCTCTCTCAGTTATTATGCTGTAACCTATAATAGCGGAGGTGACCTATATTGAACTTAAACCTAATGCCGCCTTTTCGCCCCCTTGCTAATCGCCAGCTAATTGGATCAACAAAAAATATCCGAAAATGACAGGAAAATACGGTAAATAACTGATAACGTGGCAAGCAAAAAATCCAGTAATATCAACGGTTTTCAATGATTTACGGCGAATAACAAACATCGTTTCTGGCCTGCTCCTAAGCGAAAGGGCACGCGTTCGAATCGCGTCAAGGGTGCTTAACGTGTCAAAAAAGGCTGTGCCCTTTTTTGAACAGGAACGTGCGGAAGCCCCCTGAGAAAAGCCTGCAGGCTTTTCTCAGGGGGCTTCCTGCTGTCGCGCTGCGCGCACTCGTCGTCGCTGAAGTCGCTTAACCTCGCCCCCTAATCCTCAATCGAGCCGCTTTACTTCGGGCTCCCTATGGTCGCCCTCAGGCGCAGGCTCGGCTCGTCCTCTCCCCACGCAATCATGATTGCGTGGGGACCCCATATGTCACACACTTGCGCGACAAGAGGTGATTTTTCCGACGTACATGCCGTTGGAAAAATGCTTGAATCGGAGTTTTATTTTCCGCAGCGGGAGAGGAGCTCGGACCATTTGCGGTCTACGTAGTCCTGGGCGGCGGCGATGGTCCACTCGTTGCCGGGCTTGAAGCAGTGCTTAAAGCGCCCCTGGAGGCGCATGAATTCCTCAACGGGTAGCTTCTTTTTGGGCTCGTAGCTGAGTATCCACTTGCCCTCCACCACCTCATAGAGGGGCCAAACGCAGGTCTCCACAGCCATTTTGCATATCTCCGGCAGCAGCTCAGGGGAATATTGCCAACCCCTGGGGCAGGGTGACATCACGTTGACAAAGGCGGGACCCGGCGTGTAGATGGCACGGTGCGCCTTCTCGTGGAAGTCCTTGAAATTTCCAATGAAGGTGGTCTGGGCGACGTAGGGAATGTTGTGCGCCGCCATTATAACAGTCAGGTCCTTCTTCTCCTGCTTCTTTCCCAGGGATTCGGTACCCACGGGCGTGGTGGTGGCGTTGGCAAAGCGGGGAGTGGAGGAGGAGCGTTGAATACCGGTATTCATGTACGCCTCATTGTCGTAGCAGAAATATGTCATGTCGTGCCCGCGTTCCATGGCGCCGGACAGGGATTGAAAGCCTATGTCGTAGGTCCCGCCGTCTCCACCAACGGTGATGAATTTGTAATCGCCCTGCAGCTTACCCTTTTTCTTCAGGGCCTTGTAGGCGGATTCCACGCCGCCGCACACGGCTGAGGCGTTTTCAAAGGCGGAGTGGATGTAGGAATCCTCCCAGGCGGTGTAGGGGTAAAGGAAGGAGGAGACCTCCAGGCACCCAGTGGCGTTGCAGATGACCGCCCTATCGCCCTCGTCCAGGGCGCGGGTGATTCCGCGGCAGACTATTCCCGCGCCGCAGCCGGCGCAAAGTCTGTGACCCGGCGCGAAACGTTCAGGCTTGGAAAGCTCGGCTTTATGATTATATGCCATCTCAAAGCACCTCCTCTTGACTGCTGCGCTGACCCATGTGGATGTAGCGTGGACCGACAATGCCTGTCTCTGCTATCTTCATAAGGTGGAGGTAGACCCTCTCGATGTCCTCCACGGCGCAGTCGCGGCCCGCAAGCCCGTAAACCACATCTATCATTTTTGGGGGAGTATCCAGATCGTAGCATGCGGAACGGACCTCGGCGAAAAGGGGACCTCCGCAGGCGGAGTAGCCCTCGCTCTTGTCCATCACGGCAACAGCCTTCACGTTCCTCAGGGCGTTGGCAATCTCCTCCATGGGGAATGGACGGAAGACGCGGACCTTCACAAGCCCCGCCTTTATGCCGTTGGCGCGGAGCTTTTCGATACACGCCTTGGCGGTGCCCGCGGTGGAGCCAATGAGCACAAGGGCGACCTCCGCATCCTCCATGCGGTACTCCTCGAAGAAGCCGTATTTCCTGCCGAAGGTACGCTCAAAATCGGCGGCCACGTCCAAAATGACCTTCTTGGCATTTTTCATCGCCTCTGCCTGCTGGACCTTGTGCTCCATGCAGAAGGGGCAGGTGTCATAGGGACCGACAGCCAGGGGGTTGTCGCGCCCGATGAGGGCGTGCTCCGGGCGGTACTCGCCCACGAACCTTTTCACCACCTCATCCTCCTCTAAGAGGATGTTTTCAACGGCGTGGGAGGTGATGAAGCCGTCCTGACAAATCATTATCGGCAGGCGCACCGAGGGGTGCTCGGAAATGCGCATCGCCTGGAGGTAGTTGTCGTATGCCTCCTGGTTGTTCTCGGAGTAGATCTGGAGCCACCCGGAGTCCCTGGCGCCCATGGAGTCTGAGTGGTCGTTATTTATGTTTATGGGACCTGTCAGGGTCCTGTTGACGCAGGCGAGGGTTATGGGCAGCCGCGAGGACGCCGCCACGTACAGGACCTCGTACATGAAGGCAAGACCCGCGGAGGAGGTGGCGGTCACCGCCCTTGCTCCCGCGGCGGCAGCGCCGATGCAGGTGGACATGGAGGAGTGCTCGCTCTCCACGGTCACGTACTCCGTGCCCACCTTGCCGTCGGCAACGTACTGGGCGAAATACTGCGGTATCTCAGTGGACGGCGTTATGGGGAACGCGGCAAAGACGTCCGGATCTATCTGCCGCATGGCGTGGGCAATTGCCTCATTGCCTGAAAGACGGTCACGTATGCTCATTATCTCGCCTCCTGTTCCATGTGTATCGCCGCAAAGGGGCAGACCGTCCGGCAGATCCCGCAGCCCTTGCAGTGATCGTAGTCAAAATCCTCCCGCTTTCCGTCCTTCACGGGTATGGAGGAGTCAGGGCAGAATGGCGCGCACAGCAAGCACTGGCGGCACTTCTGTATGTCCCACACGGGCCTGTTGGAGCGCCAATCGCCGGTTTTTGTGAGCCGCGAGGTGCCCCCCTCATATATCTCCCCGCCCGGCGTCATCTCCTGCCAGGTGGAGCTCTCGGTTATGCTTTCGGCTTTGATAAAGTTCATGCGCCGCGTACCTCCTTCATGGATTCTGTAAGGCATTTCATGTTCCCCTCAATGACCTGCGGCTTGGAGGCGAACTTGTGGCGGAAGGATGCTTCCATGTCCGCTATGAAGCGATCCGGCTCCAGAACGCCGCTGACCTTGACGATGGCGGCAAGCATTGGCGTGTTGGGGAAATATCTCCCCAAATACTGCTCGGAGATACGACGCGCGTCCAGGGTGCAGACCTTGCCGGAGTAGCCCCTGAGAAGCGGACGCAGCTCCTCCGGCGCGCGGGGGGAGTTTATCACGATGGCGCCCTGCGGGTCCAGCCCCGCCGTCACGTCCACTGCCCGCAGCAGCGTCTCGTCCACCACCACCACGTAATTGGGCTTATAGATGTTGGAGTGGACGGTGCACGGGGCGTCGCTTATGCGGTTGTATGCCGTGATGGGCGCGCCCATGCGCTCCGGACCGTACTCAGGGAAGCCCTGGACGTACTTTCCCGAGGCAAAGGCGGCGTCCGCCAGCAGGAGGCAGGCGGTCTTTGCGCCCTGTCCCCCTCTGCCGTGCCAGCGTATCTCTGTCATGGTTCTGCTCATTTAACTACCTCTTTTCATGAAAAAAGCGCCCGTCCCGTAAAGGGACGGACGCCATAAATTGACACCGTTGTACCACCCGTTACTGCGTACACTCGCTATACGCGCTTCCTGTAACGGGGAACACCGTCAGCGCCTACTCCACAATATGTTTGGGGCTGAAACTCCGGAGTGATATTCGGACTTGCCCTCCGGCGCCGGATTTACACCATCCACCGGCTCTCTGCGGCCTCAGGCGAGCCTACTGTCTCCATCATCGTCTTTGACGAATTAAATTGTAGAAATATTTTAATCGAATCCGCGCCCCCTGTCAATGTACATCTTTGACAAAAAAACCGCTGATTTAATAAAAAAACTCATTATTTAATATTTTTCCGGCGGCATGTACGTCGGAAAAATCACCTTATGTCGCGCAAGTGTGCGCCCCTTCGGGGCGTGCGCGCAGCGCGACAGCAGAAAAAAGATTCGGAAATGTCCGCAGACATTTCCGAATCTTTTTTCGCACGTGTCCCTTTTCAAAAAAGGGCACAGCCCTTTTTTGATTTTTTTATCGCTTGCTGAACTGCGGCGCACGCCTTGCGGCTTTGAGACCGTACTTCTTGCGCTCCTTCATTCTCGGGTCGCGGGTGAGGAATCCGGCGGCCTTCAAAAGGGCGCGGTAGCTCTCATCGACCTGCAGCAGCGCGCGGGCGATCCCGTGGCGGACGGCGCCCGCCTGACCGGACACGCCGCCTCCGGTGACGGTGGCGTCAATGTCCACCTTGCCAACGAGACCGACGGTGTTCAGGGGTTGGCGGACGATGTACTTGAGGGTGTCAAGACCGAAGTAGTCGTCAATGTCACGGCCGTTGACGGTGATTTTTCCGGTCCCGCCGGGGAAGAGGTGGACCCTGGCGACAGAGGACTTTCTGCGGCCTGTTCCGTACATATAGGGCTTCTTGCTGGTATACATTCTCTACTCCTCCTTACTCCTGATCCCAGACTTCGGGCTTCTGGGCCTCATGCTTGTGGTCCTCGCCGGCGTAGACGCGAAGACGTGTGAGCTGTTCACGGCCCAGGGAATTCTTGGCGAGCATACCCTTTACGGCCTGCATGAACGCGAATTCCGGCTTCTCGGCCATGATCTTGGAGTACTGGACCTCCTTGAGCCCTCCGATCCAACCGCTGTGATGGCGGTAATACTTGTCGGTGAGCTTTTTGCCGGTGAGGACGGCTTTGGAGGCGTTGATGATGACGACGAAGTCGCCGCAGTCAACGTTGGGGGTGTAATCGGGCTTGTGCTTTCCGCGAAGGAGAGTAGCGGCCTTGACAGCGGTGCGCCCAAGAGGCTTGCCCGCCGCGTCCAGGACGTACCATTTGCGGGAAACGGTCTCCTTTTTCGCAAGTGTAGTGGACATGGTGTTCCTCCAGATATAATAATTGTTTTTTTGTGTGGAAAATTTAACGTGCCTTACTTTTATAGCACAATCGCATTTGCCTGTCAACACTTATTTTTGAAAATTTTGATTTAATTTCCTAACTCCTCTTAAAATCGCCGTTTTTCTCCGATTTGCTCTTTATTGCTCGAATTCCAAATTAGATTTTTTCGCCGAACGGGTAAGTTCCTTGAGCCGCTCAAGCCCCTTGTGAAGCGCCCAACCAAACAGAATATTCAGCCCCATGGTCACGGCGTAATAGGCGTAATGCCCCGGTTCCGGGTCGAATATGCCGCGCAGCAGCGGGACCTCGGCAAAAAGGCTCACGTCAAGAAGATATATCTCCAAACTGCTCTCCCCCAGGAGCCTTAGCGCCCGCCTTACAGTCTTTAGGGAAAATCGCTCGAATATGCAGCATATCGCCAGGCACACCGGCACGGAGATGAAGGGGAACATATACGCCGCCCACTCGGTGAGCTCCAGAAGCTTCAAAACCCCGATCCCCGCGCCCGCAAGGAGCATGGGTATCATCACCAGCACATCCCGGCGCGCGACCGCCCGGTCCCGCTCGATCCAAAGCCCCAAGAGCACGCCCTCCAGCACAGCGGGCACACGGAAGAATACGTCCATGTAGTACCAGTACCCGCAGTAGTAAAGCGCCTCGCACACCGCGAAGGACAGCGCCCAGCCGGCGCAAACCGTCACCACCGGCCTTTTGCTGCCGGAGATCAGCCTTATCAGCGCCGGAAGGACGGCGTAAAAAAGCACAATGGCGGTGATGTACCAGTTGAAGCTCCCCCGCGGGTGGAACCAGAATTGAAGCGTCAGGGCGTTCCAGAGAAACGCCGCGGGCTCCGCACGGTGGGCGGAGAGAAGATAAAACGTGTACGGAAGCATGACCGCGTAATACGCCGGAAGTATCCGCCAAAGCCTCCGCCCCATGTATTTCGTATATTTCCTGGGCCTTCGCCTCAGCGACATGGTTATCCCCATGGAGGAGAGAAGCACAAATATGTCCACGCCCCCGAAGCCCATGTTGCGAACAAGGTTCAGCGGCGGAAAAACCAGATCCAGGTCCGCCGCGTGAAAAAACAGCACTCCCAGCATGGCAATCCCCATGAGCTCGGATCTATATTTGCTGAGTACCGAATACTTCACTTTCTCCCCACCCCGAAAAAAGCGGCGGCAGGAAGCTCCGCCGCCGCTTTTTTGTTTGATTTTTTATGCTCTGTCAACGGGAAGCCCCTGCTGCTCGCGCTCGCGAATGGCGTCCTTGCGGGAGATGTTCCAACGTCCACGGTCGTCGATGCCGAGGAACTTCACCCAAGTCCAGTCGCCCACGTTCAGCACATCCTCCACCTTCTCGGTGCGCTTGAACTCCAAGTCCTTGATGTGGCACATTGCGTCCTTGCCCGGAACCAGCTCCACGAAGGCGCCGATGGGGATAACCCGAACGCACTGACCGAAGTACAGCTTGCCCACCTCGGGGACGAAGCAGATGTTGTCGATGATCTTCTTGGCGGCGCGGCAGGCCTCGATGTCCTGACTGCTGATGAAAACGGAGCCGTCGTCGTCGATGTCCACCTTGCAGCCGGTGTCCGCCTGGATCTTCTGGATGACCTTTCCGCCGGAGCCGATGACCTCGCGGATCTTGTCGGGGTCGATGTGCATGGAGATCATCTTGGGGGCGGACTTGGCAAGCTCATGCCGCGGCTCGCTGATAACGGGCAGCATGATCTCGTCAAGTATCTGTATACGCGCCTCGCGCGTTATCTCAAAGGCGTTCTTGATGATGTCATAGGTGAGGCCGTCGTTTTTAAGGTCCATCTGAATCGCGGTGATGCCCTTCTTTGTGCCGGCGACCTTGAAGTCCATCTCGCCGTGGAAATCCTCCACGCCCTGGATGTCGATGAAGGTCTTCCAGCTGCCGTCATCGTCGTGCATGAGCCCGCAGGAGATGCCCGCGACAGGCGCCTTGATGGGCACGCCCGCGTCCATGAGCGCCAGCGTGGAGCCGCATATGGAGCCCTGGGAGGTGGAGCCGTTGGAGGAAAGCACCTCGCTGACCACGCGAATCGCGTAGGGGAACTCCTCCTCGGAGGGGATCACGGGCTCAAGGGCCTTCTCGGCGAGGGCGCCGTGCCCGATCTCCCGGCGGGAGGTGGAGCGGCTGGGCCGCGCCTCGCCCACGGAGTAGTTGGGGAAGTTGTAGTGGTGGATATACCGCTTCTCCTCCTCCTCCCAGATGGTGTCAAGCTTCTGGGCGGCGGAGAGCGTCGCCAGGGTGCAGACGGAGAGCACCTGTGTCTGTCCGCGGGTAAAGAGCCCTGAGCCGTGGACCCTGGGAAGAACTCCCACCTCGGCGGCAAGGGGACGGATCTCGTTCATTGCGCGCCCGTCCACGCGCTTGCCCTCCAGGAGCCACTGCTTGACAACCTTCTTCTGGATCTTGTAGGTTATCTCCTCCAGCTGCGCGGTAATTTCGGGGTACTCCTCGCCGAACTCGGCGATCATCTTATCCACAACGGCGTTGTAGCGATCCTCGCGCACGTTCTTGTCGTCGGTGTCCATGGCGTAGCGTACGTCGTCCAGGTACTTGTCCACGATCTTGTCAAAGAGCTCCTGGTTGAAGGAGGCGTGCTCGTACTCAAACTTGGGCTTGCCCAGCTCCTCCACCATGCGGTCGATGAGGGCGATGACGGGCTTGATGGCGTCGTGGGCGGCGATTATGCCGTTCAGCATAACGTCTTCGGGAATCTGATCCCCGCCCGCCTCGATCATGACTATCTTTTCCATGGTGGCGGCGATGGTGCAGTACATCTGGGAGACTTTGCGCTCCTCGCTGGTGGGGTTGATGACGTACCTGCCGTCAATGAGCCCCAGTCCCACGCCTGCGATGGGTCCGGCAAAGGGCACGTCGGAGATGGAGACGGCGGCGGAGGCGCCTATCATTGCGGCGATCTCCGGGGCGCAGTCGTGGTCGGTGGAAAGGACCGTGCAGGTCACCACCACGTCGTTGCGAAGGTCGGAGGGGAAGAGGGGGCGCATGGGCCTGTCTATCATTCGGGAGGAAAGCGTGCCGCGCTCGGAGGGCTTACCCTCGCGGCGGGTGTAGCCGCCGGGGATGCGGCCCACGGAGTAGAGCTTCTCCTCAAACTCAACGCTGAGTGGGAAGTAGTCGATGCCCTCCTTGGGGCGGGGAGAGGCGACGACGGTGCAGAGCACGGTTGTCTCGCCGTAGGTCACCAGGACCGCGGAGTTGGCAAGCTCCGCCAGCTTTCCCACCTCCAGCTTCAGGGGGCGGCCCGCCAGGTCCATCTCATACTTTCTGTAATTGGGGAATTCTCTGTGCTTGATTATCATTTTATGACTCCTTCTGTTTATTTTCGGAGTCCCGTCTTTTAGCACTTGAATCAATGCCCGGACGCCGGACGTTCATTCAAATACTAAAACGGCAGGACCCCATTTTTGACTTTTTTGCGGCTCGATAAGCAACAATGGGTATTATATGCGTTTTTTCGGACGCATATAATACCCGATTTGTTCACTTCCTGATGCCGAGCTTGGCGATGATCGCGCGGTAACGCTCGATGTCCTTTTCCATCAGGTAGTCAAGAAGACGGCGGCGATGGCCGATCATCTTGTACATACCCAGACGGCTGTGGGCGTCGTTCTTGTGGACCTTCAGGTGCTCGGTGAGCTGGTTGATGCGCTCCGTGAGAATGGCGATCTGGACCTCAGGGGAGCCGGTGTCGTTCTCGCTGCGGCGGTTAGCCTCGATAACGGCGGTCTTTTGATCCTTGGTGATCATGGTTCGTTCTCCTTTCTTTAAAGTAGTCCCCGCTGAACGTAGAAAAGGGCCGAAAGGACCCGGCAGCCGTGCCGGAATACTCCGCAAATCCACGTAGAGGGGCAATCCATGCTATTTTAGCATACCTTTTCCGCCTTGTAAAGAGTAAATTTCAACTTTTTTAAACCTCTTTGCCGCCTTTTGCTTATCGCGTGAAGGGACGTGACATCTCGGCGGGGGAAAACATAGAATGACATGACACTCATTCCACCTGAAAGGAAATTATCATATGGAAACAGCACTTATCGACCTTGCGGAGGGCGGCTCCGGGGTGATTGGGGATATAGACGCAAATGTTGGCTCCAGGGGCAGGCTCATGGACCTGGGACTGACGCCGGGTGCGCGCGTCACCTGCCTCTTTTCCGCGCCCTCCGGGGACCCCAGGGCTTACCTTATACGCGGCTCCGCCATAGCCCTCCGGCGGGAGGACGCCGCCGGTGTGCGCCTCATGGGGAGGTGAGCGGGGATGGGACTTACGCTTCGCTCCGTGGGGAAAAACGCCGCCGTTACGGGAGAGGCGGGCGGGACCGGCTGCTGCCGCGTCGCCGCCCTGGCGGGGAACCCCAACGTGGGCAAGAGCACCGTCTTCAACGGTCTGACAGGGCTGCGGCAGCACACCGGCAACTGGTCTGGGAAGACCGTCCTCACAGCCGCCGGGAGTTTTGAGTATCGGGGAAAGAGCTATGCCCTTGTGGACATTCCGGGCGCGTATTCACTGCGTGCGGGCTCGGCTGAGGAGGAGGCG
Source organism: uncultured Oscillospiraceae bacterium (assembly GCA_947588955.1). Lineage (GTDB taxonomy): Bacteria > Bacillota > Clostridia > Oscillospirales > Oscillospiraceae > RUG626. Next base: position 10,572 of record CANPYX010000042.1, read on the forward strand.
GCGCGGGACTTCATTACATTTGGCGGCGCCGATGTGATCGTTGTGGTCTGCGACGCCGGCGCCCTGGAGAGAAATTTGAACCTGGCCTTGCAGATCCTTGAGGTCACGCCCAACGTTATCCTCGCCGTGAACCTGATGGATGAGGCGAAAAAGCGCGGGATAACCGTTGATACGCAAGAGCTTTCGCGCATCCTCGGCATCCCCGTGGTGCCTATGGCGGCGCGGCGCGGCAGGGGGCTGGAGGAGCTGAAAAGAGCGATAGCCGACTTCACTCCGCCTGAGTACGCCTACACGGTCAAGTACTCCCCGGAGGTGGAGGAGGCGGCGAACAGGCTTGAAATGGTCCTGGAAAACCTCCTTGACGGCGCTTTGAATCCGCGTTTTACGGCGCTACGGCTGCTGGAAAATGAGCCCGGTATGCTGTCCGCGATAGACGCCCATCTGGGCTTCGAGCTGAAAAAACACCCCCTTTTGGCACCCCTTTTGGACCCTGTTCGGGGGGTACTGGAAACGTTTCCAGAGGGTATTGGAAACGTTTCCAACACCCTCATAGAGGGGGTATACAGGGCGTGTGAAAGCATAGCCGAAAGGTGCGTTCGGGGGCCTGCGGGCTATGGCGAGAGACAGCTGAGGATCGACCGGTTCCTGACCCGCCGGAGCACCGGACTGCCGGTGATGGCGGCGCTGCTGGCGGTGCTGTTCTTCATCACGGTAAAGGGAGCCAACGCGCCCTCCGACGCGCTCTACGCGCTCTTTGAAAAATCGGGCGCTCTTTTGAGCAAAGCCCTTGCCGCCCTATGCGTTCCGGCGCCGGTGCATGACGCGCTGGTGTATGGCGTGTGGCGGGTGCTGGGGTATGTTGTAAGCGTCATGCTGCCGCCGATGGCGATATTTTTCCCGCTTTTCACGGTCCTGGAGGACCTGGGGTACCTGCCCAGGGCGGCGTTTAACCTGGATTCCGGCTTTCGCAAGGCGGGCGCGTGCGGGAAGCAGTGCCTCACAATGGCGATGGGCTTCGGCTGCAACGCCGCCGGGGTGGTGGGGTGCAGGATAATAGACTCAAAGCGCGAGCGGCTCATCGCGGTGCTCACAAACTCGCTTGTGCCCTGCAACGGCAGGTTCCCCATACTTATTGCCCTAATAACCATGTTCCTGGTGACCGGCTCCGGCGCGGGAAGCGCGGTGCTGGCGGCGCTGGCGCTGACGGGCTTTGTCATCGGGGGCGTGGCGGCGACGCTGGCGGCGTCCCGGCTTTTGAGCCGGACAATATTGAAGGGGCAGCCCTCCTCACCCACGCTGGAGCTTCCGCCGTTTCGGACGCCGAAGGTGGGGGAGGTGGTGGTGCGGTCGCTTCTGGACAGGACTGTCTTCGTCCTTGGAAGGGCGGCGGCTGTCGCCGCCCCCGCGGGGCTGCTCATCTGGCTTGCCGCAAACGTGAGTATTGGCGGACAGTCGGTTTTGCGGGCGGTGACGGGCTTTTTTGACCCGTTGGGGAGGTTTTTGGGAATGGACGGGGTCATACTGACGGCGTTTATCCTGGGACTTCCCGCCAACGAGACGGTGGTGCCGATAATCATAATGGCCTACGCCGCCACAGGCACCTTTCAGGGCTATGAGAGCCCGGACGCCCTGAGGCTCCTGCTCACGCAGAACGGCTGGACCGCCGTCACAGCGGTTTGTACAGCGGTGTTCACCATACTCCACTGGCCCTGCACCACCACGCTCCTGACAATAAAAAAGGAGACGGGGAGCCTCAAATGGACGCTCCTTGCAGCCGCGCTTCCAGCGGCCATGGGAGCGGTGCTCTGCGCCCTCATCGCCCACATTTTCGGCTGAAGCTTCAAAGCTCCGCTGTTTTGACCTGCCGGCGGGACTTTAAAAAAATCGGGCGTTGAAATGCGTTTTTTAATATTTCTCAAACAAAAATCAAAAGCCTTGTAAACATCTCCGAGGTACAATGCGGAAAGCAAGTGGGGAACACTTGAAATAAAGCTTCGGAGGTTATCGGATATGAAAAAGAAAAACTTTGTGACCCTGATCATGAGCGTCGTCGGCGGGCTTCTGTTCGCCCTGGGAATGTGCATGGCGCTCCTGCCGGAGTGGGACGCGCTGATCCCAGGCATCGCGGTGGGAGCCGTCGGAGCGATGATCCTGCTTGTAACAGTGCTTGTACGAAGAAAAATGGATGGCAAGCCGGCAATCAAATGGAACGGCAGAGCTGCCGCCGCCACGCTCCTGGGTATTTTCGGAACCGCTGTGTTCGGCGCCGGAATGTGCATGGTTACGGTGTGGGATATGCTGGTATGGGGCACCGTCGTTGGAATCGCCGGCATAATTCTTCTTATCTGCCTCATTCCCGTTTGCAAGGGGCTGAAGTAAGTAAAAAATCGCCGTCGCCGAAGCCTAAGGTGACGCCGGAAAGCAGTAAAACCAAATCGCGCGCCGCGCCGGGTTTGTCCGCGCGGCGCGCTTTTGAAATTTTTCTTAAAAATCCAAAACGCAAACAAAACTTTAACATTTCTGTGTTATGATTAAAAAAGGAAGGGGGATGTGTATGTTTCAAATTTTGGTGGTGGAGGACGACAGGGACCTGAACCGCTCGGTGTGCTCGTTCTTAAACGGCAGCGGGTATAACGCGGTGGGGCGCCTGAACGCCGGCGACGCCTATGACGCGCTGTATGAGAACACCTTCGACCTCATCGTCTCGGACATCATGATGCCGGGTATCGATGGATATGAGTTTGCCAAGACAGTGCGGAGCCTCAACCAGGACATCCCAATTCTCTTTATGACGGCGCGGGACGACCTCACCTCCAAGCAGCGGGGCTACCGAATCGGCATTGATGATTACATGGTCAAGCCCATCGACCTTGACGAGCTTTTCCTGCGCATCGGCGCTCTCCTGCGGCGGGCGAAGATCGCCGCATCCCGCAAGCTGGAAATCGGAAGACTTCGGTTGGACATGGACGGGCGCACGGCGGTATATGACGGGGAGGAGATCCCCATGACGGCGCGGGAGTTCAACATCCTCTACAAGCTCCTGAGCTACCCGGACAAGACCTTTACCCGCACGCAGCTGATGGACGAATTTTGGGACGTGGGAACGGACACCGCGCCAAGGGCTGTGGACGTTTACATGACGAAGCTGAGGGGAAAATTTGATAAGTGTACCGAATTTGAGCTCAGGACCGTCCACGGATTGGGATATAAGGCGGTGCTGAAATGAAAAAGAGGGGAAGTCATCCGGTCTGGAGCTATTTTCTTGCCTTTTTCCTGCTGACGTCCTTTGTCATCACATCCTCTATGCTGCTCTTTTTAAACTATTTTGCCAAGAGCGCGGGGGTGGAGTTCACCGAGGAGAATTTGTTTACCGCGGCGATAGTGACATTTGGTAACGCCGTTTTCCTCTCCCTCATATGCACCGCCGTAGATATTTTTCGACGGAAGGTGATGGTGGACAGACCCGTTCGCGCAATAGTGGAGGCGGCGCGGAGGATCACCAACGGGGATTTTTCGGCGCGGATAAGCTCCAAAACCGCCCTGGGCGCGTCCGAGGGGTTTGAGGAGATCATAGGGTGCTTCAACACCATGGCGGCGGAGCTTTCAGGCGTGGAGACACTGCGCGCGGACTTTATATCCAACGTCTCCCATGAGCTCAAGACGCCGATGGCGGTGATACAAAACTACGGTACCCTGCTGCAGGACCCGGAGCTCACCGACGGGCAGCGAGCAGAGTACGCCAAGGCGATAACCCGGCAGTCCCGGCGGCTTGCCGGGCTCGTCACCAACATTTTGAAGCTGGACCGGCTGGAGAACCAGCAGATATATCCGTCTGCCAAGCGGTATAATCTGGGGGAACAGCTTGCCGAGTGCCTTTTGCAGTTTGAGGACACATGGGAGGAAAATGGCATAGACATTGAAACGGATATTGAGGAGGATGTATTTATAGAATCGGACGGTGAGCTTATGTCGCTTGTCTGGAGCAACCTCTTTTCCAACGCCCTGAAATTTACGGAGACCGGCGGAAAGGTATCCCTTTCATTGAAGACAGAGGGGGATTTGGCGGTGGTGAGGGTTTCGGACACCGGCTGCGGAATTTCGCCGGAGGTGCGCGGGCACATATTTGAAAAGTTCTATCAGGGCGACACGTCCCACGCCGCGCAGGGCAACGGGCTTGGGCTGGCGCTGGCGAAAAGGGTGACGGATATTACCGGTGGGGAAATTTCCGTGGAGAGCGAACCGGGGATAGGGAGCACCTTCACCGTTAAGCTTGGGAGGGCGCTATGAGCGGGCTGAGGAGAGGCGCGGCGGCAATTTGGGGTAGATACAGGACGGACGCGCGGTTTAATAACAGGGTATCGCTCCACGCTGCGCTGACGGTAAACCTGGCGTACATCGCCATGAAGCTCGCCGCGGGGATTTATTACCGCTCCGTCTGGTTCATCGCCCTGGCGGTATACTACCTGCTGCTTGCCGTCATGCGGCTTTTCCTGATAAGCTGCGGACCCGATAGCGGCGAGGCGGAGGAGCTGCGGCGATACCGCCTGTGCGGGTTCGTGCTGCTTTTGATGAACATGGCGCTGGCGGGAATAGTGGCGCTTATGGTGCGGCAGGACAGAGGCTTTGATTACCCCGGTTATCTCATATATGCCGTGGCGTTTTATTCATTTTACGCTGTGATAACGGCGACAATTAACGTCGTCAGGACCCGCCGCCACCGAAGTCCCATTCTGTCGGCGGCGAAAGCCGTCAGCCTTGTGGCGGCACTGGTCTCGATATTGTCGCTGACTACCGCGCTGCTGGCTCGATTCGGGGGAGAGGACGACCCAACGTTCCGCAGCACCATGACCGCGGCGGTGGGCGGCGGGGTGTGCGTAATCGTTATGGCGATGGCGGCGTATATGATTAAGGGAACCAAAGCGGCGCGGGGAGGGAATTTTCGCGCTTGAATAAGTTTTCCTTGTATTTTTTCGCAGGCGGCACTATAATGTCCTTGCTCATTTCAATGGAGAGAGGGGCTTTATATGGTCAAAAAAACGCCGAAGCAGTGGGCGGTCTGGTTTTTGGTTCTGAACCTGGGGCTGATAGCCACGGCAGCCGGAATTTCGCTTTTCAAGTCGCCGAACCATTTCGCCATGGGCGGCACATCGGGGCTGGCGGTGATCATGTCGGCGCTTTGGCCGGGGCTCAATGTGTCGGGGGCAATGTTCATCATCAACGCCGCGCTCATTGTTATCGGCTTTATTTTCCTTGGGAGGAGCTTCGGCTGGGGGACGATCTACGCGTCTGTGGCGCTGTCGGTGTACGTCGCCGCGTTCGAGTGGCTCGTGCCGCTAAAGGCTCCGCTGACGGACGACGCGCTTTTGGAGGTCATCTGGGCGGTGATACTGCCGGGAGTGGGAACGGGGCTTGTGTTCAACATCGGCGCCTCCACCGGCGGGACGGACATAATAGCGATGATACTTTCAAAGCGCACCTCTCTGGAGGTGGGCAAGGCGCTGCTCATTCCGGACTTTGTCATAACCGCCTGCACGTTCTTCATATTTGACGTGAAGACGGCGCTCTACAGCCTCACGGGGCTTTTGATGAAGACCTTCCTGGTGGACATCGTAATCGACGGCATAAACTCAAGGAAATACTGCACCATAATCTCCTCGCACCCGGAGGAGGTAAAGGACTTCATACTGACCAAGCTGCGCCGGGGCGCCACGATCTCCAAGGCGGAAGGGGCGTTTACCGGCAAGGCGGAGGTGATGATAACCACCGTTCTCACCAGACGGCAGGCGGTGTACCTGCGCAACTTCATCCGCTCCATCGACGCCCACGCCTTCATTACGATGGTGAACTCCTCGCAGATAATCGGGAAGGGATTCAGGGAAATGTAAGACCGTCAAAAAACGCTGTGCCCTTTTTTGACAAAATAAAATCCGGGGCGGCAAAAGCCGCCCCGAATTTTATTTAAGATACGTCTTGAGCCTTACGATGTTGTCGTGCTCGCAGTTGATGAGCTTCTGGGCAAGGCCAAGCGTCTCTGGCGAGGCGTCCCGGTGCCCGTTTATGACCTTTGTCATCTGGACGATACCCATGTTGGAGCCCTTTATCATCAGCTCCGCCAGGTGCCCCGTCTCCTCGTTCATCATGGTGTTCATGGTGACGCCCATCTTCATGCCCAGCTTTTTCATCTCTCCCACCGGCTCCGGCTGACCGCCCAGCCCCACGATCCGCTCCGCCGCCTCGCCGCCTATGGAGTCGTACTCGTTCTTCTGGGTGACAAGGTCCGATTTGAAGGACGCGTCCTCAGCCCTGGGCAGAAGGTCGCTTATAGCCTGCGAACCCACGCGGGCGTTGCGGTAGACCGAGTTTAAAACAGCTATATTTACATTATTTTCAGCCATAATTGCTCTCCCTTCGTTGTAATCGCCGTTAGTTTGTGATAGAATAGGCGGTGTTATTACTGCCTAAATCAATATCGGAGAGGTAATTATGAACTGGCTTGAGATAACCGTCAACACGTCCCACGACAAACTTGAGCCCCTGACAAACAGGCTCACAGCCCTCGGAATCGACGGCTTCATCACCGAGGATGAGGCGGATGTAAGGGAATTTTTGGAAAACAACCGCAAATTCTGGGACTATGTGGACGAGGACTTTATGAAAAGCATGTCCGGCGTCTGCCGTGTGAAATTTTACCTTGAGGATTCCGAGGACGGCCGTGGGGAGCTTGCCCGAGTCTCCGCCGCTCTGCCGGAATTTGAGCCCGTCACACGCTCCGTCCGTGACGAGGACTGGGAGAACAACTGGCGTGAGTATTACAAGCCCATCGAGGTGGGCGAAAGGCTCATCATCGTTCCCCGTTGGCTGCCCGCGCCGGAAACGGACCGCGTCGAGCTTCGCCTGGACCCGGGGCTCATATTCGGGACGGGCGCCCACGCCACAACGCAGCTTTGCCTTGGTGAGATTGAAAAATACGCCCCGGGTCAAAACGTCCTGGACCTGGGCTGCGGCAGCGGTATACTCGCCATAGGCGCCCTGCTCCTGGGCGCAAAACGCGCGGTGGGCGTGGACATCGACGACAAGGCGCCCGGCGTCGTCATGGAAAACGCCGGCTTCAACGGCATAGGTCCCGACAGGCTCACCGTCTTCGCCGGCGACGTTCTCTCGGACACGGCCCTCTCCCGCCGCCTCGCCGGGGAAAAATTCGGGCTGGTGCTGATGAATATCGTCTCCGACGTAATAATCGCCCTCTCGCCAAAAATACCTCAATTTCTCGCCCCCGGAGGGACATTCATTTGCTCCGGCATAATCGACGGCCGCCAGGCGGAGGTCAAATCGGCTCTGGAAAAAGCGGGTCTCACCGTCACGACCCACAGGCAAAAGGACGGCTGGCACGCCTATATATGCAGGTAAATTACATAAAAATCAGTGAATTCCGAGGAATTCACTGATTTTGAGCTTGTCAAAAAAGGGCTATGCCCTTTTTTGACAAAGGGAAAACGTGCGGGAAAAATTTATGAATTTTGCGAAATTCATAAATTTTTCCCTGCTGTCGCGCTGCGCGCGCCGCCATAGGCGGCACACTTGCGCGACATAAGGAGATTTTTCCGACGTACATGCCGCCGGAAAAATATTTGATCTTGAGTTTTTTGACAGTCTGAAAAGCAGTGAATTCCCCCGGAATTCACTGCTTCAGACTGTAGACAAACACCGCCCCTCGGCTTGGGGCGGTGTGCTGTTCTGTATATTCCGAAAAATGACCCTGCTAA
>CANPYX010000043.1 GCA_947588955.1 uncultured Oscillospiraceae bacterium
CATATGGTTTCCATGATTAGTCTCAGGCGCTCGGAGGCGGCGTCCAGGAGGCGCTCGTATTCCTCGCGGGTAAGCTCTCTCGCCTGCTCCCTGAACGCGCTGCGCTGGATACGAATGGCTTTTACACGCAGCTCGGGGCGGTGGATATAGTCGAAATAGGCGTTCACCGCCGCGACCATAGCGTTGACGGTTGCCGCGGCGTACCCTTCACGCAGCAGCCTGTCGCGCCACTCCGCCGCAGCCTCATGTGTCAAGGGTGCGTCCCCTATATCCGTCAAAAACCTCGCGACCGCGCGAAGATACTGCTCCCGCGTCCCCTGCGACCTCTCCTTCCCCCTCAGCTCCGCCTCAAACCCCATAAGTTCCTTTTCCATTCCGCTCCCGCTCCTTTGTTGTTTTTACTTATTATATCCTATGGACGGCTGGTAAAACATTTTGGTATTTTATCATCGGCGGAGCGTGTTGAACAACATTGGGTATCAAAATAAAGATAAAGAAAGCGGCTTGCGATTGCAAACCGCTTTCTTTATCTTGGGCGCTTATTTTGGGGAACTCGCGAAAGAACTTTCTTATTCGCCAACACCCCAGAGAAGCCAAAGTATTGGCCCTTGGGGGTGCTTTTTTGTGAGTTGACGGTTGCCTTATTGTGACACCGGTGTCTACCTTCGCCGGAAGAGGCGACGGAGCCAATTCATGAAGCCTCCGCGTCTGCGGCCTCCCTGGGCAGCCGCAGATGCCCCTCCCTCGCCGGTGCCGGCTTCCACGGCCGATTCCTCCTCGGCGGAGCTGCCGGAGCCTTGTTCCGCCTGGGTGTTCTGCTGTGTCTGATGCTCGGCGACTGCGGCCTCCTGGTCGGAGGCGACAAGGGACGCGGGGACCTGGGACGCGGCGTCCTCTCCGGAGGATTCCGAGGAAGGCGGCAGCTCGCCCTCGGCGGCCTGCTGGTTCTGTGCGGCCCGATCCGCCTCTGCCTGGTCTGCGGCGGCCTTCTCGTCGGCTGTCTGGAGCTTATTGCCGGTGAGGAGGTTCTTCACGTTCCTGATGCCCAGGAGCATACCCTTTTTGATCTCCTCAAAGTCCTCAGGGAAATCCTTCTTGCTGAAGGGGTGGGCAAGGTCAATGAGCCTCGCTCTGTCCTTCGAGGCATCATCGGGGTTATCGTGCCACTGAACGATGACGCTGGAGGCTATGTATACGGTATCTGACTGCTGGAAGTAGTTCTCTATGGCCTCCAGGTCCTGGATCACCGGGCTGTCCGGCGGGTAATGGCGGCCCTTGACCTGCCTGCGCACGGATTCCAGGGTCCTTATATTCTGGCCCGCCAAGAACTTACGCACAGGATTTATGCCGTGCTGGATGGCGTCGGAGTCGCGAAGACCGTATCTGCCGGTTTCGGAGCGGAGGTCGTCGTTCCCGTTCATCCTCTTTTGCTTCTTCATGGCCTTTTTTTCGCTGCCCTTGTGTCGGTGCGCGTAGAGCTCCCTGGCGTTGGCGGTGGTGGTGCCCACCTTGAAGTCCTTTATGGACACGCCGCTGCCGCCCAGACTCTCCATCTCGACGTAGTAGTCATCGGCACTGCCGGCGTCCATCCACTGGCGGAATTTTTCCGGGTCGTAGCCGTCGGAGGAGAGCTTACTGGGGTCATGCTCGACCTGGTGTATCACGGGGAACGCGGCCCTGGAGCGGCTTCTGACCTCCGGGTCCTCGCTATTCTGCTCCTGTTGGACCCTCTGGAAGCTTTCGTACTCGTTTCTCTCGATGCGCTTCATGATTTTGCCGTTGCCGAATATCATGACGCCCCTGTGTCCTGCCATCTGAACCGGCGCGGAAACCGTCGGGGCGGCTGTGGTTACAGGTCCGTAGCCCATGGTATCGCCCATACCCGTGTCCGGGAGGACGCCCTGGAACTGCCGTCCCAATACGTCGGCCTCGTGCTCGAGGGCAGGGTCGGTGTTGGCGTCCATACCTGCCAGGCGCTCCGTGGTGGGCACGGACCCGCGTCTTTGCTGGACCACGTGGCCCAGCTCATGGGGCAGGTGGCGCTCCTGTCCGGGGGCGAGGAAGATGTCATCGCCGCGGGTGTACGCCTCGGCGTCAACAAGCCCGGGCATGGACGAGTTGTAGTGTACCTTCACGCCCTGTATATCTCCGAAATGCGACGCGATCTTGTCCCTCATGCCCTCGTCCAGGGACGGACTGCCGGCGCCGCCGTTCCTGTCGCCCGCGTCGGCGGCTCCGGCGGCGCTCAATGACGAATTCGGCACCTCAAGGCCGCCCTCGGCGACAGCGGTCTCAGAGCCGACCTTTTTGGTCTTGACCGCAGCGGTTTTTTCTGTTGTTTCAAGAGAGTACATAAACTACCTCCGTCCTGTCATGCTTCACAGTCCGCGTCGGCGGACAGCCGCAACCGGTGCTCCCGCCGCCCGCGTCTCTCCTCTCGGAGAGAATCAAGACAGCTATACAATGATATTGTACCATCATTTGCCGTGTTTTGCAAAGCTTTTCAGGTACGTTGGGACACATCCACGACAACGACAGTTATGTTTTCACAAAAAACGGCGCGGTGGCGGCAGGCGCCGGAGGTTTATGACGGTATCCACCTTACACTTTATGTCACCGAATCGAATTATGTAAATTGCCACTTAACGAGCGACCCCTCCGGCTGATTGAGGCCGGAGGGGTTGCACAGACTGTAGACAAACCCCAGATAAGCGCAAAACCCCATTTCAAACATTTTTCCGGCGGCATGTACGTCGGAAAAATCACCTTTTGTTTTGCAAGTGTGCACCCCTTCAGGGCGTGCGCGCAGGGCGACAGCAGGGTTTTGAATTTTTATGAGGGTATTGTGTCCGTTTCCTCGTCCTCCGGCGCGGGGACGGAGTTGGTTTCGGGCTCGTCGACAGTGTCCTCGGTCAGCTCACTGTCAGGCGCGCCGGGGATTGGTATATCGACGACAGCTGACTTTATCCAGCTCACCCACAGGGGATAATATTTGGCGTACAGGTGGCAGCCGTCGCCGGAGAAGGAGTCGGGCAGGTATCCCTCCTCGTCGGCAAAGACCTCGTTGACGTTGATATAGAAGATATGCTCGCCGTCGGCAAGGGAGCGGATCATCTCGTTTATCTTAAAGAGGTTTTTGGGACCGAAGCAGATGTTCTGCGCCTCTTTTTTGTGGCCTGTGGTCATTATCGCCTGGAGTATCACCACGGCGTCGGGCTGAGCCTCGCGGACGGTGTTTACAAGCTTGGTATACGCCTTGGTGAGGGATTTGAAGTTGCTACCGCACTCGTTTATCCCCAGACCTATAAATATTTTGCCGTAGGTCTTGTTCTTCAAAAGCTGGGGCAACGTCTGCTCGGAAAAGCCCTTGTCGGAGGCCTTTTTCGTAAGGGCGGTGTAGACCGACATTCCGGTGGCGGCAAAGTAATCCGCGCCGCCTATGCGGGAGTAAAGGCGAAGCCCCTCGGTGCGGGAGTCGCCTATGAAAAGCACGTCGTCGAACCAGCTGTCGTCCACAGTGCTCTCCGGCGTGAACTCGCCGGAGGTGCCGACGGTGACGGTGGGGGGCTCCTCAGGCGGCTGTTCCTCCGTGGGCTCGTCCACCGTGGGCTCGTCCACCGAAGGGTCCTCCTGACCGTCTTCTTCGGTCCCCACGTCCGTCTGACTGCCGGCGTTGGGGTCCTGAGTGTCGGTATCGACGTCTCCTGTCGTCTCGCCGCCGGGCAGGTCCTCGCCGGTTTCCGGTGATTCGTTGTCGGCGCTCCCCACGTCGGGCGGGGTCACGGGGTCATTGCCGTTCTCGGAGTTTTCGTCTCCGCCGAGCACGTCGTCCGGCGGCGGGATTTGTTCTCCGCCGTTTTCGGGCTCCTCCGGCGGGGTGGGCGCGTCATCGTCGGGCGCGGAGTTCTCCTCCTCGGCGATGAGCTCCCTGGCTATGTCTATCTGGGCGTGCAGATCGTCGTCCGTAGCCAGCACAAACGGCACCTGGGCGGGGTCCAGCCCGCCGTCAAGCTCCAGCGGCTTGAGGATTTTGTTTTTTTGAACCGAGCCCACCGCGACGACCGCGGCCATGCTCACCGCGAGAAGTACGGCGAGAGTCATATAACGACGCTTCATTTCTTATTTTGCCTCCGTTAAAGCGTATCAATAGCTGAAATATATGAATGTGTCCTGGGCAGAGGTGGCGATGAAAAACACGCAGACCCAGAAAAGGACAAAAACCAGGGCGTCGGCATACCATTTGCGGTATATCCGGCTCCAGAGCTTTTTCGGTATGGGCGTCGCGAAGATAAGGCCGGCGACCAGAAGTACCGCGTATCTCGGAGCCCAGGAGATGAAGTCCGACAAATCCCCCGCCCCGCCCACGGCGAAAAGCCTGCCGTAGACCGTTATGGCGGCGGGGATGCTTTCGGCCGCAAATGGCACCCAGGACAGGATTATGGCGATAACCACGTAAATATGACTGAGGACCCTTGACTTATCGAGGTGTCTGCCCATCCAAAGCTTCTCGTTGGCAATGAGAAGGAAAAGTATGCCCGCCCAGAGCATATAGCCCCCATCGACGCCGTGCCAGAAGCCCGTAAGCGCCCAAACCACGGCAAGATTCAGCAGCGTGCGGGCAAGCCCCCGGCGGTTCCCGCCAAGGGGTATGTAGATATAGTCGCGGAACCACCTGCCAAGGGTGGCGTGCCAGCGGCGGAAGAAGTCGGAGACGGTGCGGGAGCTGTAGGGCTCCAAAAAGTTCATGGGCAGGTTGTAGCCCAGCATATGGCCGAGGCCCACAGCCATGAGGGAGTAGCCGTAGAAGTCAAAATACAGCCTCATGCAGAAGGTTATCAGGGCAAGCCAGGCATAAGGCGTGGAGACGGTCTCAAAGCCCAAAATCTCCCCCTGCCCCCAAACGCCGCCCAATCGGTTTGCCAGCAGGACCTTGAGGGAGAGCCCCAGAATAAACTCCTGAAGCCCCATGTGGACGGTGACAGGCTTTCTCCTGGGGCGGAGTGTGCTTTTCCTGAGCTCCGAATTGGGCGTAACGGGACCGGAAAGGAGCTTCGGAAACATCACACTCCAGGCGCAGAAGCTTATGAAATTCCGCTCCGCCGCGAGCTTTTTCATGCGCACGTCGGCGACGTAGGATATGAGTTGGAAGACGTAAAAGCTCATTCCCACGGGCAGCAATATCCCGCCCAGCCAAAGCTTGAAAAATACAAGCACTCCGGCAAGGTACAGCACCGTAACGCCCAGTATAAGCCCGCTGTTCCACCTCTCCACGGCAAGACCGCCCACATAGGCGAGCACCACGGCAGCCGCCAGCACCGCCAGGGACAATACGTCCCAGCCGGTGACGAGCCCGTAAAACACAACGCTTCCCGCGGACAGCACAGCCGCCCGCGCCTTGGACGGAACTATATGGTAAACCGCCAGGAAAAGCGGCAGGAAGTAAAAAATAAAGGGTATGGAGTTAAACTGCATCTCTCCGCCACAGCGCGGGGCTTCCTCCCCGCTCTCACTTTCCGTTGTCAACCTATTGTCAACTTATGTCAAAAAATGCGATAAAATGCGCCACAAAAAATTATAGCATAAGGGTGTCGAAAAATAAAGAAATATTTGAATTATTTTTGAGTTCCATTTATTTACAGTGCATTTTTTCTTATACCGTGATATAATGACTTATATTTGTAGAAAAAGGGGGGCAAAAGCTTATGGATGAGGACATCGCGGCGAAAAAGTCGAGGCTCGCAGCTCTACTCGCGGCCGCCGTCCCGGTGCTCCTTGCGGTATTGTTCCCCCTTCTCACCCCCATCGGCGGATTTTCGGAGGCTGTGACACAATTTTTTTCCCGCCCGGTGAAGGCTGCGCTGGGTACTGTCTTTGGGCTTCTCCCCTTCTCCGTCATGGAGGCTGAGTACATAGCCGCGGCGGTGCTGGCGGTGGTTTGGGTCGTGAGGACGGTCGTTATCACGGCAAGGGCCGAGAAAAGGCTTGCGGCTTTTTTAAAACGCCTGTGGGTGCTCTTTTTGGCGGCAGCTTATCTTCTGGTATTTTTCCTCTGGTGCTTCGCGGTGGACTACCGCTCCCTGTCCTTTAGTGAGAGGAGCGGCATAGAGGCGGGCAAGGTGAGCCGCGAGGACCTGTATACCGTGACGGAGTACTTCGTCACCCGCGCGTCGGAGCTTTCCGGCGAAGTTCAACGCGACGGGGAGGGTCACTGGGCAGAGAACATGGACGGCTACATAAGGGCTTCACGCAAGCTTTACGCGAACATACACAAGGAATTTCCCTTCCTCTCCGCCAATTCACGTATTCCAAAGAAGATGTACCTCACCTCGGTCATATCCTCCCACATGGGCTTTACCGGGGTGTACTTCCCCTTTTCGGGCGAGTCCAACATCAACATCGACGCTCCGGGGTGTCTTATCCCCTCCACAATAGCCCATGAGCTCGCCCACCAGAAGGGCGTATACGCCGAACAGGAGGCAAATTTTGTGGGCATAGCGGCGTCCGTCGCCTCCGGTGACCCGGTATATATGTACTCAGGCTTCCTGGACGGCGCGATATACCTTTCCAACGCCCTGTACTCCGCCGACCCGGAGCTGTGGTACGGCCTCACACCGCTGATGAGCGACGAGATGCGCGTAGACTGGAACGACAACAACGCCTACTGGCGCGCCTTTGAAGGGAAGGTTGAGGAGGTTAGCTCCAAGGTCTATGACGGCTACCTGAAGGCCCAGGGGCAGGAGCTTGGTATACGCTCCTATGGGGCGTGCGTGGACCTGCTTGTTGCGTATTATTTGCCGGAGGCGTCAAAATGAGGCGCGTATATGTCTCCGCGCTGACGTTTGAAGCGGTGAAGGAACACCTGCGCGGCTTGGGCCTTGAGGTCCGTGAGATCGCCCCCGACCCGCGTTACGGCTCCGGTGAGGCGGCGCACCCGGATCTGAGGATGTGTGAAACGGGCAAGGTCCTGCTGCGGCGCGACGCTCCCCCCTCCTCCCCCGCTTATCCGGATAACGCCTCAATGTGCGCCCTGGCGCTTGAAGGATTTCTCGTCCACAGGCTTGACATCACCGACAGGGTTATATTACAATATTGCCGTGAGCGCGGCTTTCGTGAGATACACGTAAACCAAGGGTATACAAAATGCTCCTGTGTCCGTGTGGACGGTAAGAGCGTCATAACCTCCGACCCCGGAGTGTACGCGGCGCTTGCGGGCGTTCCGGAGCTCTCTGTACTGAAGATCTGCCCTGGCTTTGTATCCCTCCCCGGATACGGAACCGGCTTCATAGGCGGCGCCTCCGGGCGTGTGGGTGATGAGGTCGTTTTCAACGGCGACCTCTCCGAACACCCGGATTTCCGGCAAATTTCCGCCTTTATCGCTGAGCGAGGACTGCGGGTAAAGCATTTTCCCGGCCTTCCCCTCACCGATGTGGGCTCAATAATCGAAGAAACGGAGTGAACGGCATGAAATACGGCTACGGCGTGGACCTGGGCGGCACCACCGTGAAGCTGGGACTTTTCACTGAGGACGGCAGGATGATCGACAAGTGGGAGATAGACACCGATATCTCCGGCAACGGGCGAAATATCCCCGGCGACATCGGGCGGTCTGTTCTCGCGGATATGCAAAAGCACACCTTCCAAAAATCCGACTACCTGGGCATAGGCATCGGCATACCGGGTCAGCTCTGGGAGGACGGAACGGCAAGCGCCGTGAATCTTGGCTGGGATCACCAGCCTTTGGTGTCCGAGCTTCAGGAGCTCACGGGACTTCGTGTTGCCGGTGATAACGACGCCAACACCGCCGCCATGGGCGAATACTGGATGGGCGGCGGCAAGGGTTACCGGAGCCTTGTGCTGGTGACCCTGGGCACAGGCGTGGGCGGCGGCATAATCATCGACGGCAAATGTCTCCGCGGCGCTCACATGGCAGGCGGCGAGATCGGACACATGCCAGTGAACCCTACTGAGACGCGGCAGTGCGGCTGCGGCAACCGGGGCTGCCTTGAGCAGTATGCCTCCGCCACAGGCGCGGCGAGACTTGCCATGGAGGCGCTGGCGTCAAGTCCAGAGCCCTCCACCCTCCGCTCCGCCGGAAAGGTGGACGCCAAGGCACTGTGGGACGCGGTGAAAACCGGCGATTGCCTGGCGGCAGAAATTGCCGGCACGTTCTGCGACTACCTGGGGCGCGGACTTGCCATGATCTCCTCCACGGTGGACCCGGAGGTCCTTGTTCTGGGCGGCGGCGTCTCAAGGGCGGGGCAGGTCCTAATTGACATGGTAACGGAGAAATACAAAAAATACGCCTTCAACGCCTGCAAAAACACCCCCATCGTCCTGGCAGAGCTTGGCAACGACGCGGGTATGTACGGGAGTATGGCAAATTTGCTTTGACACGCGGTTTTCCGACATAAACACATTGAACGAAAAGCCCCCGCCTCTATGCATAAGAGGCGGGGGCATGTCACTGAAACACTTACAAAAACGGGTTCATATGAACAATGATTTCACATTAATGGTACAAAATAATTTCTCCCATTCCTATATAAGTATTGATACAGTCAGATTGCAAAATCATGGGTAGAATAATCCCGCCGGCAAAAAGCGGCGGGATTATGATAGATGTTATAAGCATGTTGTTACAATAAAACTATATTAGGTATTCGCTGCTTGCTAACAAGCAGAATTCAGAAAACTCCCTTGTTGTATTTGGTTTGTACCGTGATGATACAAATAGCTCCAATACATAAACCTATTATAAGAATTGCAACTGCGGCTGTCCCAATAATTTTAGTATCGGCAAACAAACCAACGATACCGCTTAGCAGCATTGCCAAGGCAAAACAAAACAGTGCTTTCCCAAAAGCTTTTCCGTAACCGGCTTTATCTTGAACTTTGGACTGATGATAATCATGTATCAAATCGGTTCTGCCCTTATAAATCGCTATGCTGAACGCTGAGAACAAAGCCGCACCCAAAAACATAATAATGGAATATGCTAACATGGTCAAGCACTCCCCAAAAAGATTTGACCTTAACCTTTTTCATTTTATCACAAAAATATGATACACGCAACTACCAAATAACCTGAAATCTATACTCCTTTACAAATGCTGTCAGCTTTGAGTGATATGAGTTGAGTTATGCAAGGTTATATGGCCCTGATGTATGCTTTCCAGGCGGTATCTGCCTTAAATGAATGTCATGCTTATTTGCAAATGTCTTATATGCCCTGTGACTGTCTGCAACTAAAATACTATCCTTGCTGAATTTATCGCCAATCTCTAACTCTATGTGCTTTGGTGTCAATCTTCCCACACAAGTTGGTGAAAAGTACGTACCCTTATCCAAATCCACACAGCTCAAAATACACACTTGCTGATTGCTTATCCCACGTTTCCGCTTTTGGTCATTGTCAATATTCGCCAATACTGCATTTAGCTTTCGAGCATCTTATATGCATTTCTTGCAACGTCATGAGCTTGATGAGTTCCATTTAAACCTACATCGGTTTCGACACACTTACGCATCGATGCTTTTGGAACAAGAATTCAAGCCAAACGTAGTAAAAAATCTTCTGGGACACAAGGACATTCGTACAACATTAGGAATATATACGCATATTGTTCCGGAAGTATACGAGGGCGTGGCAGATGTAATGAATCTTGCTTCCAAAGCAATGCTTGAAGGTACATACAAACCAAGAATTTCAAGTCAACAGCTTGAACAATGTATGGACATGCTTGATGAATCGTTATGGCAAGATGCATGATGTCAGTTAAAAACTCGCAAAATAATCTATTTCATTGCATTTAACAGCATTTCCGGTTACATAAAACCTCCCGCGGGACGGCTTGTTGCCGTCCCGCGGGAATGTTTTTGTGGGTTATTGTTTTTTACTTCGCCATGTAGTCGCAGAGCTTCATTAGGATCACGGCGGTCTGTGCACGGGTGGTGCTGCCGGTGGGGTTCAGGGTGTTGTCGCCCTGTCCCGAGACGATTCCGGCTCCGATCGCCCACGCCATCGCCTCTTTCGCGTAATTGCTTACCTTGTCCGCGTCAGTGAAACTGTTGATGTTGCCGGTATTCGGCTTCACCACGCCCTTGAATTGGGCGTACTGGTATATTAAGGTAACCAATTGCTCACGAGTTATGACGTTATCCGGCATAAATGTGCCGTTTCCGTAGCCATTTACTATGGAATTTGAATCCGCCCAGGCGACGGCGTCGGCGTATATGCTGCTTTCGTCAACATCACCAAATTTCAGCGCCGGAGCGTCGGGCTCATAGCTCAAGCGGTAGAGCAGCGTCACAAGCGCGCCACGGGACATCTTGCCGTCCGGCTGGAAGTTATTGTTTCCTGTACCTGAGAACAGCTCACGCGCGGAGGTGAACTCGATGGCGTCTCCCGCCCAGCTCTCCACTCGCTCAATGTCCTTGAATTCCGCGGAGTTTTCCACGATCTTCAGCGTCACGTCGCCTTCCACATTCAGGATAACTCCGTCCTCGCCGACGACGCAATCGCGGACCACTTCCTCCGTCCCGTCGGGGTGCACCAGCACCGCAACGGTGCCGGGTCCGAAGTCGGTTACGGGCACTTCCATTTTGACGGATTTTTCACCCTGAACGTGGACATTTATCTGCGGAGCGTCCTTCGTTGACCCCGCGGAAGGCACCTCCACAGGGGCCTTTACTACCCCTTCTGACCCCCCTTGAGGCACCGTTACCTCGGCATTGGTAACGTTTCCAGAGGCATCTTTACCGGTAGTTCCGACCACTCCTTCGGGGGTTGTAGTGGTCTCGACAGAGGTCCCGTCCTTCTCCGTGGTCCTCTCGGTGACGGTCCCGTCGGTCTGCTCGGTGGTCTCGGTGACGGTGCCGTCCTTGGTCGTGGTTGTGGTCGTTTTGGACCCGTCGGGGTTGGTAACGGTCTCCTGCTCGGCGTCGGGAGATGTGGTGTTGCCGGTGCCGACGTATACGGGCGGCAGCTGCGGAATCTCCTCGACTATTGTCTCGTGGCAGAGCTCGCAGACGCCCTCCCTTGAGCCGGGGGCAGCGGTGGTGGCTTCCTTAGTGACCTTCCATTCCGTAACCTTATGCTCCAGCTTCGGCAGCGTCACGGTCTCCTCATAGCCGCACAGGGCGCAGGTGTGCTTGTAATGCCCCTCTTCCTGGCAGGTCGCTTCACCTCTGTTGACATCCTCGCCCCACGCATGCTTGATGGTGCCGTAGAGGTCCGAATCGGACCACTTAACCGAGTAAAAGATGTCTTCGCCCTTCTTGGCCCGGCTGGCCACACGGTAATCATACTCTGTGCCAACGGGAAGCGTCTCAGTGAAGGTGGTGGTGTCGCCTCCGTCAACCGTAAAGTGAATCCATTGCTTCGCCACATAGTCGTAGCGGATGACCTCGTAGTACGTCGCGCCGAGAGCCGGAGTCCAGTCGAGTCTGACCTTCACGCTGTTAACGTCGTCGCCGGCGGTTTGTGTCAGTGTGACCTCACCCACGCTGGCGGGCACGATCTCAAACGTCTTCGAGGTCTCGCCGTAGAAATCGCCCTCGCCGCGAATGTGAAGGGTCGCCACGCCCACATCGACGTTGTCCGAATACCACACGTAGCCGTCGATGCCGTTCTTATCGCTGCGGACAAGCAGGGACTTGCCCTCATAATAGACCAGCACCGCCGCGCGGATGGCTCCGCCCGTGTAGATGAAGTGCTCGCCCATGATGTTCACCGACGCCTTGGCAATGTCAATTCCCTGGAACCCGCAACCCACACGCTGACACACGTGGTTTTCGTCCCAGTCGTGGCCCAGCCACCAGAGGCGTTCGCTCTCTCTCGTCTCCGTGCAACCATTGCAGTGGTAAATGATATTGCCCATCTGCACGCACTTTCTTGTGTCCTCGTTCCGAACGCTGTGGATTCGCCCATCCGAATGGACATGGTAGGCCACGGTGCTGACGATATCATTCTCGTGCTGCTTCTCCTCATCGGTCAGCCCGCCGCCGTTGGGGTCCTCGGGGCTGCCCTCATTGGGATCGTACTCGCCCACCTCCGGGGGGTCCGTCTCGGTGTCGGGGGTTTCCTCCTCGACCTCGACGCCGTCCGCGCGGAAGAACAGCCAGCCTTCGTAATGCACGCCTTCCTCGACGTAATAATAGGCGTTCTTCTCAAGGTCAACATTCTGCGGCAGGTTCTCTACCGCAGTGTAGCTTTCCGTACCATCCTCCGCGGTGGTCTTGGTGTAATAGCCGGTGTAGCCGCGCTCTATGTCGATGCAAACGCCATCGTTGTTAAATACATGGAAACGTGTTACGGTCTCGCCGCCGACGGTGTCCTCGGTCTGGTGCAGGCCCTCGCCGAGCTTCACGCCGCCTACATAATAGGTTCCGTCCTCCTGCCAGCCCTCGACGGCCTTGCCGTTAACGTAGGTCGCGCCGTTAAGTTCGCCGGTATACAGATCCTCGCACTTGGTGCACTGCATGAGGCCGGTTTCATCGTTGAGTTCATAGTTGTGCCCTGTGGCGGGCGTCTTTTTACCCCAGTCAACAACAGAGTGGCACACTTCGCAGTAAGTCTGCCCTTCGTACCCGTCCTTGGTGCATGTGGCTTCGCTGGTCGCCACTGTCGTCAAATTAGTGTGCTCGTGCCACCTTGTTTTGTCCGCGGGGGATGCCGCAAGAACATCTGCCGATTTGCCGAACAGCTCTGTGTCCACCGCGAGATGTGCGCTGCCGAAAGCGTTCAGAACACCGGGGTCATAGTCCTCCGCGTAGGTGATCTCCCCCCGGTCCACGTCCACTTCCACTTGGACACGGCAAAAAGTCCCACTGCTCCAAAGGCCATCAATAGTAAGAGTTGCATCGTTCCATTTGTTGGTAAATGATGACTCGATCTCCCATGTCCTCACCGGAATCGAAATAAGAACGTTAGGATCATCGATGTTCTTGTCGGTGTCCTCGTACAACGCGTTTCGCGTGAGGGTGATCGTGGCGATATTCTCCACAGGATCAAGCTTACTCGTCATGGTGAACTTCGGGTTCACAGTGGCGTTATCCAGATACCATGTGCCGTTGTTATTGAGGTCGAGATCCATGGACACGCCATCGATCTTGGAGATATCCGTAGTCTCAAAGACGATATTGACGATGCTGCCGATGGGAATCCTGGAATTTGCTCCGACCGCGTTCCCCTGACCGTCCTTTGCCGTCATCTTTACGGTGACGATACTCGGATCCTCGGGAATCATAAACTGCCTTGTGGCGTTTGTGTAGTTGGGCGTACCCTCCGCGCCGTCATAGGCATAGAACTTCAGGGTGTGTGTGCCGGGGGCGAACTTCGTCGCCGTGGTGGTCGCCAAATTAGTATTAGGGTCATACGTCACTTCGACAGGCACGCCGTCCACAAAGGCTGTCACCTTCTTGATACCCGTGGCGTTGAGTCCATTGTCATCCACCACGGTAGCCGTAAAGCTCACTGGGTCGTTGGAAGTATAAGTATATGTCTGACCGCAAAGAATTTCACCGCCGGTGGCGCCGTCATTGACCGACATGATGTTAGGCATTCCCCTGTCCGGGGTAATGGGGGAATAGTCCATCTGTACTGAGTCGATATAAAATGTTACCTTATTGTTGAGGTTAGCCGGCTTGACTGTATCGTTCGAACTCTGGAAATAGATCCAAAAAGGGTAGTAGGGAACGCTGACTTCTCCATCGACATAAGGTTCAATTGAGGCTTTGTTGATTTCGAAATAATGCCAATGTCCTTCATCATATCCCGATGCGAACGAGGAATCGTTTGCCATATAATTTATATTTTTGGAACTGTTTCCATCCGGTACGCTCAGAACAGGAGAAAATACCACCTGTTTCGCTTCATCCGGTATCCAAACCCAGAATCCATAACCTGTGACATTACTCCTTGTAGGTTTCGTACCACTGAACCCTACAAAATTTGAGAACCATCCTTCACCTTCAAACTTGGAGTTGACATGAGTGAAATCAAACGTAACGGCAAGTGCCTGATTGCCATCATGGACCTTGCCTGTGGTGCTGTCTACGACTTTAGCTTCAAATTGAACATTTAAGGGCGCATTGTTAGTATCTACCCAGGAAATAAACTGCTTTGATAAAGTCTCAGCGTCTCCCTCGAAGTCCATGACTGTCTCGGTTTCCTTGCCGATCAGCAGCTTCGCTGTGATTTCTGTACCACCTAATGCGTCTATCAGCTTCGCCATGACGGTGCCCTCAGTCGTGTTGGAGACTCCCTCGCTGGCCGCTGTAAATTTGTAATCCACAAGCTCGCCAAGTTCCTCACTGGAAATCGTCATTGACATATCTTCCCTGCGGAGCTTGACATCCTTTGTGATGTCGATGTCATTTTCAGTGCCAACTTTATATGTGGCATTGAACGTGATGTCGATGGTTTTGCCATAGGGGAGTGCAAAGGTCGACTGTGTGAATTTAAATTCTGTAGGGACGACCACATGAACCGGCACAGAGGCCAGGACCTTTTGCCCTTCCTGGCATCTCAGTTCTAAGGTCGTCTCTCCCTGGGTCCCGTTAGAGGTAAAGACTGCGTTCTCGGCATTGCCCGTTATCGTTCCAAGCGAGGCGTTGTCGGCCTCAACCCACTGGGCGTCCGCGGGCATTTCCACTGCCGTGCCAGCGTAGTTCAGAGCCGATGCCGTGATGTTCACGGTTCCCTCGGGCGTGATGTAATCCGCGTCGGCCTCTACTGCCGCGTGGTGGGCCTCATCGGAGGACGGAACGCGTGATACAATATAGAAAGAGCTTGCCACGGCGCGGGGTGCGCCATCGCAGGGGCTGCTGATGACTTCATAATTTTCTTTGCCCTCGGGACGTGCCACCATGGTAGTGGAGCCGCCGCCGTCCATGTTCACGGCGTTGTAGCATCCGGCATCCAGCAGGATCTCCGCCAGCTCGTACATATCGCAGCCTTCGGAGGTGGGAGACTGCTTACCGTCCACCACCAGCATGACGACCTTCTTGCCGTCTTGAGAGACACCGATGGCCGTGCGGGCGTTGCAGTCGGGTGTTGCCGATTTACTCCAGTCGCAGTCCGGATTGATTGTTCCATTCTGGATCAGTACGCCGGAGAATCCGCCAACGGCCTCCACAAGGGGATTATCGGAGGCCATGACTTGGTTATATGTGGCAACGTCCCAGCCAATCATGGCCTCGCCGTTCTTGCGGATGCCGAAGAAATTCCTGTAGGTCGTGCCTTCAGCGCCTTGAATAACATTGCCTTCCATGATGAGGACGTGGGCGTGCGGGTCGCCTGTTGACATATTATAACCTGTTCCGTTCATGCCGGCAACGATAGTGAAGTTTTCCTCATCCTTGTGGTTCTCGGCGGCGGCGTCCATCTGGTCCTTAACTAACTGGAGACCGTACTTTTCGCCCAGAACCGACGGAATATCGTTATTAAAATAGTTGGCGCGGATCTCAACCTGATTTGCAGGGTCAAGATCTATCTCCATCGAGTAGTAAACAAGCTGCTGCTTGTTGTACTGCTTACGTGCCGTTACGGTATCCAGTTTGACGCCAGGAGCAATATTTGAGGTTTTATCCTTCAGTATAGTGAGTTTGCGGTTTGTAATACTAGCCGCCTCCACCACCGTGACAAGCTGGGTCGGCACGATCGACAGAAGCAGCACGAGCGTTAACAAAAACGCTACTATCTTCTTCACGGTAGGTTCTCCTTTCACGAAGAGTCCTTTACAGAGGGCGGCCGGAGCCAGAACACTCCAGCTCCGGCCGCCCGGGATAGGTTAAATTAAATTAATGTATTGTGCGGGAATCAGCCGTTGTTGGGAGTGGGGTCATTGGCAGTGGTGCCGCCGTAGTTGCCGTTGTCGGAATTCTGGCCGCCGAAGCAGGTGGAGCCGCCCACGCCAGCCTTCTCCCATGCGGCGTAGAACACGATCACGTGTCCCTCATCGATGTACTGACTAAGGGTGTCGTCGGTCAAAGTCGCAGCGGACACATAATCGCTCGCGCTCGTGCTATCTTTACTCTTTGTGACATACCAACCGGCAAACGTATAGCCTTCCCAACCATCCTTAGGCGTCAGTGTAAAGGTGCCATTGCCCGACTTGGTATCATTCAACAAAACAGGAATGTCGCTCAGCTTAAGACTACCCGTGGTCGTTACTTTGAAATAGCACCAGTTTGCCGCATCAGCATTCTCACCGCCATAGCAGGTGTTCTCACCACCCCAGCAGGTGTTCTCGCCGCCGTAGCAGACGCCATTCCGGTCAACGAATGTGTTCAATCCCATAGTGCCGTTGGTGGGGTCAAAGATGATGGTATAGGCCTGGGTGGGGGTGGGGTCATTATGAGAGTCCGGTCCGTAGACGCCATTATCAGCGTTGCTGCCGCCGAAGCAGGTGGAACCTTCCTCATCTTTCTTCTGCCATGCGGCATAGAACACGAGCTTGCCATCATCCGTGGCATAATCCTTAAGATTTCCTATAAAGCCTTTAACCGCGACATAATCGCTTGCGTTTACGGAATCAGCCTTGACGCTGGCGTTCCGAAGATACCAGCCCGCGAACACATAGTCTTTCCAAGGGTCGAAACTTGACGGGTTCAGCACAAACGAGCCAAACTCTCCATCGTCATCAAAGCCGATCTTCGTCAACGTAAGCTCGCTGGGTTTCGCTGTTACCTCGATGCTGAACCACTCTGCATGTTTACCACCGTCTTCGTTCTCGCCGCCGTAGCAAGTGTTCTCGCCGCCGTAGCAGGTGTTCTCGCCGCCGGGGCAGGTCTCGCCAAATTTCTCAATACTTTGCACCGAAATGCCGCCGTGGGTCGCGTCGAAGTAGACGGTGTAGGTCTCCTCGGTCTCGGTCTGAGGCTGCTGGGGCTGGGTCGGGTATGTCGTGGGCGGGGTCGGAGTCGGCTCTTCGACGACAACTTCTCCGCCAGCCTCGACGGTCTCGTCGTTGACGGTGACGTCGGTGACGTCCTCGGCTACGGTTACGGTGGTGCCCACGGGGGCGTTCTCTATCTTCACTTCGGGAACGGTCACGTTGACGGTGGGTGTGCCCTCAACGCCGTCCATGTCAACTGTTGCCGCCTGTCCTGCAACCACTATGGGCTGGTCGTTGGCTGTGCCCTCGACCTTCACGTTGTCGGCAACGACCAGAGTGATCTTGCCTTCCTCGATGGTCGCGGTCTCGCCGTCCTCGTTGGCATAGCCGCCGATGAGGTTGTCAAGCAGCAGCGCCGCGCCCTCGCGGGACAGTGTGTCAAGCGGATTGACATTTCCGTTGCTGCCGTTCACCGCGCCCATCTTGTGGAGGGCGTTTATGTACGGGGCAGCGTAGCTTGTGGCCTCGCCGATGTCCTCGAACTCCTCGTCGTCGGTCTCAACGGGCTGGATTCCGAGAGTCTTGGCAATGGTCACGAACATCTGCTCACGGGTCAGCTCGCCCTCTGGACGGAGGGTCTTGTCGGGATATCCTGTCACGATTCCTGCCGCCACGACTTTGGCAAGATAGTCGGCCTTCCAGCCATCGGTGGGAACGTCGGTGTATTCGCTCAGGTCAGCCTTCTCGGTCAGGTTCAGGAGCTCGGCGATTATGCCAAAGCCCTGGACCCTGCT
>CANPYX010000044.1 GCA_947588955.1 uncultured Oscillospiraceae bacterium
ATCCAAGTAGAAATACTCGGATTTCCATGACCGCCCCTCGCGCCAGAACGCCACCCATGCGATACCGTCCCGCAGCTTGTCTTGATAATCCTTTACGGCGGCCCGTAAACTTGCCATAAGCGAAAACCTCCTTTCTTCGCGTGGCTCCCTGCGTAACCTACAACGGAAGCCCTGCGGAATTGCCAAGGATTTTTACGGTTTTTTATAAGGGTTTGGGATTATCCCAACAAGCAAAATCCCCGTCCGGCGCACACGGCGGCAGGGCGGGGATTGACGGAAAGGGTACCCCTTTCCTATGCTTGCTGTGAAACTTCTCGATTTACAAAACTACGAAAGGATGGGAAAGGAATGGAATGGGAACTGGAAATTAAGGACAACGGGCTTCTGCCAGAAAAGGGTAATCCGACAGGGGAAACCGTGTATTACAAAATCGGCGGTACGCATTATGAAGTGTCCACTTCCTGCGGTGGTTCTGAGCGGCTCCGCGACAAGATGATACGGCTCATAAAATCGGAAACCGTCAAAACGCCCAATGACAAACAGGGATAAGTCCGCTATAATGAGGATAGCACCACTGTTTGTCGGGCGTTCATTACAGGAGGAATGAACACATGACAGCAAATATAATTATGCCCGGACAAATAACAGCATTGTACGCCCGTCTTTCACATGAGGACGCTTTAGACGGTGACAGTAACAGCATAGTGAATCAAAAAGCAGTCCTCTCCCAATATGTGGCAGATAAAGGTTTTTCAAATCCTGTTTTCTTTATTGACGACGGTGTATCGGGTGTGACGTTTGACCGTCCCCAGTTTAACAGAATGATTGCAGAAATTGAAGCCGGGAATGTGTCAACAGTCATAGTCAAGGATATGTCCAGACTGGGGCGGGACTATCTGAAAGTCGGCTACTATACGGAAATCTATTTTGTGGAGCGCGACGTTAGGTATATCGCAATCAACGACGGCGTGGACAGCGCAAAAGGGGATAACGATTTTACCCCTTTCCGCAATTTATTCAACGATTTTTATGCCAAGGATACCAGCAAAAAGGTACGGGCAATCAAGCGGGCGCAGGGCATGGCTGGCGAACATCTGACGAAGCCGCCCTATGGCTACATGGTAGACCCCGCCGACAAAAAGAAATGGATTGTGGACGATGAAGCCGCCGCCGTAATAAAACGGATTTTCAGCTTGTGTGTTGCCGGAAAAGGGCCTATGCAGATAGCAAGAGTCCTAAAAACCGAAAACATATTGACACCAAGAGCCTATTATGCGGATAAGAATGGAAAACCTCTGCCCCAAAATCCTTATCAATGGCATGAAAGCACGATTGCGGCCATATTAGAACGCATGGATTACTGTGGACATACGGTAAATTTCAAAAGCTACTCTAAATCCCACAAGTTGAAAAAGCGGATTCCAACCGCTAAGGAACAACAGGCGGTTTTCCGCAATACCCATGAAGCGATTGTAGAGGAAGCAATCTTTGAACGGGTACAGGAGCTTAGGGTGAACAAACGCCGTCCTCCCAAAAAGGCAGAGAGGCAAGGCTTATTTTCCGGTCTTGTGTACTGTGCGGACTGTGGGAGCAAGCTGCATTTCTCCACCTGTAAAAGTTTCCGGCAAGGTCAAGACCATTACCGTTGCTCAAAGTATAAAAGCAATATGGGAAGCTGCTCGGCACATTTTATCCGTGAAGAAGTCTTGAAGCAAATCGTATGGGACAAGATATTTGAAGTAACCGCCCTTTTCTATGACGATATTACAGCGTTTCAAGGAATGATGTATGCCCAACGCTCAAATGAAACAGAAAAGGAAATGAAGCGCAGGAAGCGGGAAGTTGAGCAGGCGAAAAAACGGATAGCAGAACTTGACCGTATCTTCAAGCGGATTTATGAGGACGATATAAGCGGCGCGATCAGTCACGATAGGTTTTTGAAACTGTCCGCAGGATATGAAGTCGAACAACGGGAACTGGAAGAAAAGGTCAAATCCGAACAGCAGGAAGTAGATATTTATGAGCAGAACAAAATGGATTTTGACTGCTTTTCCTCAATTATCCGCAAGTATGTGGGAATAAAGGAGCTTACCCCCGCAATCGTCAATGAATTTATCAAGAAAATCATAGTCCATGCGCCGGAAAAGGTAAACGGGAAACGGGTGCAGAAAGTGGACATTGTTTTCAACTTTGTCGGTGAAATCAATTTCCTTTCAGACACACAATCCAAACAGTCGGACGCATGAAAACAGAAAAGACGGTACGCCCCTTATCGTTGGGGCTATACCGCCTAATCTGAAAATACTTCCCTATCACGAAAAAGCTAAGGCTTTTTTCGCCCCTATTGCGTAACAGAGGGCATAAAAAAAGCGGCGTTCCTGTCCTCCCGATAAGGGATTGAGAAACGCCGCCTTTGCGGTCGATATTCAGTTGTCTTGTATTTGGTCTATGCTGATGTGCCGTGTCTTTGGGCTTTTATCTCGCAGGAAGTGGGGCGCATATCAAGGCTCTTTCCTCAAACGTAGTAAATGAGTAGTAAATCCGGCTTGTTACCCTGCGAAACTGCCCGTAAAATCAAGGCTTTTTGAGATAATCAATATTTTTTGCAAAATATTTGATAAAAGCCTTTAATTCGCGGCGGTCTTTTTCGCGCCATGCTTCGTCAGCCGTCTTGACAATACGACAGTATTCCCTGCGACGGCTTCCTCGCCTGACACGAATAATCCTCGCCGCTCGGTTAAAGCTTTTTATCAAATATTAGTATTATTTGAATTTTACTATGCCGTCAAATCTTGCCAGATCGTCCAGCGCCGGCTTTGAGGGTCCGCCGTCGTCGGGGGCTCCCACCGTGACCGTCACGGTCACGGGCGTCCCCAGGACGCGGGACGCCGCCTCGCCCACGGCGTTCCTCACCTCGCGGGTGTCCACCGTCATCTGAACGAATATGTTGTGGACGTAGAGCGTCAGGTGGCTGCCGGAAAGCCTGGGCGTCACGTTTCCCGATGGGGTGATGACGTTCATTTTGGCGCCGTCCAGCGTTTCGCCGCATATTTTCAGCGTCCGCTCCCACCAATCGCCGCCGGTCTCCCCGCCGCCGGGGGCGGGCTCAGGCTCCGGGCTTATGTCCGAGGGAGCTTCCGGAACCGCCTGGCCCTCAGGCTCGGCGGCTTCCGGGGGCGCGTTATCCGTCTGGGGATATTGCGCCTCCTCCGGGGGAAGGTCCTCGTCGGTGATGGGCGGCGGTCCCTCCTCCTCCCAGGGTGGCGGCGGCTCCGGCGCGGCATTTGTGCGCTTTGCCGGCGCGGGGGAGGGCTTTGAGGGGGTCTGCTTCTTTTCGTATTTTGCCGCAACGGGCTGGGTTTGGGGCGCGGGGGCGAAGCTCTCCGCCTCCCTGTAAGCGCCGGAGACGGTCCCGATAAGCTTTATTACGCACAGCTCCGCCTTCACCCGCTTGTCGCGGGCGTCCTTCATGGAGCTTACGTTGTCCTGCAAAATCTCCGCCAGCGCCATGAGGCGGCCCGTGTCCACAGCCTCCGAAAGCTGCCGGAGGCGCGGCGCGTCAAACGCGCCGGTGAGAAGTCCGGCCGAGCCTTTGGGCGCCACGCGGACCATGAGCATGTCGCGGGCGAGACTCAAAAGGTCCTTCAAAATGGATATTGGCTCCGCGCCGCCCCGGTAGCTGGCGTCAAAGAGCTCCAGCGCGCCGGCGCTGTCGGCGCGGGCGATGGCGCTCCAGAGCTTCACCGTGTCCTCCGCGCCCATTATGCCCACCGCCCTGATGACGGCGTTCTCGTCCACGGTGTCAGCGGGCAGGCATTGGTCAAGAAGGGACAGGGCGTCGCGCATGGAGCCGTCGCCCAGCCTTGCCAGGAGCGCCGCCGCGCCGTCAGTGAGGCCGAAGCCCTCCTTTGAGGCGACGTATTTGAGCCGCCCCGCGATGTCCTCAGGCAGTATGCGGCGGAAGGAGAAGTGCTGACAGCGGGAGAGTATGGTTATGGGGATTTTGGCAAGGTCAGTGGTGGCGAGGATGAAAACCAGGTGTTCCGGCGGCTCCTCCAGGATTTTCAAAAGCGCGGGAAACGCCGCGGGGGTTATCATGTGCGCCTCGTCCAGGATGTAGACGCGCTTTCTCACGTCGGCGGGGGTGTAATTTGCCGCCTCCCTAAGCGCGCGGATGTCCTCAATGCCGCCGTTGGAGGCGGCGTCGATCTCTATGACGTCCATTATCGCGCCGGAGTCTATGCCCCGGCAGGCGGCGCACTCGTTGCAGGGGTCGCCGTTTACCGGGTGCTCGCAGTTGAGGGCGCGGGAGAGTATCTTGGCGCAGGTGGTCTTGCCGGTGCCGCGTGTGCCAACAAAGATGTACGCGTGCCCCGTCCGCCCCAGCTCCACCTGCCGGCGGAGTGTCTCGGTTATGTGCTCCTGCCCCACCACGTCCTCAAAGGTGCGCGGGCGGTATTTCCTGTAAAGCGCCTGATACATGATGCTTCACCCTCCTTCATACCCAAAAAGCCCGGTGTTTCCGGGCTTTTTGAATGTTTACGCTACGGCGCGCAGCGGAGCCGCGAACCTGTCTTTGACCAGTACGATACACCCGGTACATCCGGGTCCGGCTCAGAGCCGGCAGCCTCGCGGCACACAACAGTCTTCGCTTAATGCTGCTCGGTTCCCCGCCTGACATGGTTCACGCTCTGTCGTTGCGTGAGACCGGCTCATCAACACCGTTCCCGGGCGGCAGACGATACATCGCATGGCCGGGGACAGGAATTCATCCCCGCTGTAGCGGATTGCGGGTCACAGGGCACCGCTGTCTCCCCGACTATCGCGGCTCAGCTCCGAGCCGTAACGTGTTATTATTATACACTATGAGTGTAGAAATATCAACCCCAAATTTGAAGTACGCTCCCAAGCCGCGTGGCGTTTTTAAGGTACCACCTTGAGGGCCGCGCCCTTAATGGGCGCGGGGGATTTACTTTCCTCTCTTTTTGAGTTCGTCAAAAAGAGAGGAAAGTAACAAAGGAGAGAAAAAACGACCAGGGAGGGATAATGTTATCCCTCCCTGGACCCTGTTTGGGGTCGGCAGAAGCTTGTTTCGTCTCACCGTGTAGTCTCACGACGGCTCCCGCGGTCTAAAACTTCCCCGCACGGGCAGAAGATACGGCGCGCGGGTTCCCGTAAGCCGAATTGCACAGTCTCCGAAATCGCTTAGCCGCTTAACGTGGTCACTAATCAGAACGCCCTGCCCTTTAACATCACCGCGCTTTGGCTCTGTTGTCGGGCAGAATGTTTCAGCACAGCTCCTACACAGCGTGTGCTGCCGCGTCTGTAATCTGACACTCTACTTCTATATCCGCGCCCTCGGCTACGCCATAGGGCGCTGCGGAGCTGTAAGCGAGGCGTCCAATCGCGGCGCAGCCGCCACCTCTCAAAAGGTCCCCACGGGGACAGCCGCGCCAGCGGCAGAGGCTCAGGAAGTTTTCCGCAAGCGGAAAACTTCCGTTCCCGTCCCCCCGTCGCAACCACTACCGTCGTTGCTCCCCACCGGGGGTGTCTCCAGTAGGGGGCCCGCAGGCCCCCTAACTGGTCGTTTTTAAAAGGGGAGTCCAGAGGGGGAAAATCGAAATCCCCCTCTGGTCGTTTTTTCTCTCCTTTGTTTCTTTCCTCTCTTTTTGACGAACTCAAAAAGAGAGGAAAGAAAATCCCCCGCCATTTAATGGCGGAATCATTATAAAGAGCCCCGCGGCTCAGGAGCCCCCGCGCCTATTAAAGGCGCGGCCCTCAAGGCTTATAAAGCGCCCCCTCCGGGCTCACTTTATCTCCCTTGAGCCACGCTCTTCCTCACCAGCGCCCGTTTGAGCTTCGCCTCGGCGACGGCAAGCTCATGGTCCGACAGCTTATCCCGCTGCGCCAGCTTATCCTCCGCCTCCGCGCGGGCCCTTTCGGCGCGGTCGGCGTCGATCTCGTCCGACCACTCAAAGGTCGTGGGCACAAGCTTCACGTCGTTGTCCTGCACCGACAGCATCCCGCCGATACACGCGGCGCGCCGCGTTTTTCCGTCAGCCGTTATCCTCGCCTCGCCCATCCCCAGGGCGGTGAGGTAATTTATGTGGTTGGGAAGTATGCACACGTCCCCCTCCACCGAACGGACCGTGAGGCTCTGCGCCTCGCCTGAGAACATCAGCCCGTCGGGGGTCACCACCTGAAGGTTGAAGGAAGCCATTTCAGCCCCTCGCTTTCTTCACCACGTCGTCAATGGAGCCGGCGAACAGGAACGCTGACTCCGAAATGTCGTCGTGCTTGCCCTCGATGATCTCCTTAAAGCCACGGATCGTCTCGGCAAGGGGCACGTACCGCCCCTCCATGCCGGTGAACTGCTCGGCGACGGAGAAGGGCTGGGAGAGGAACCGCTGAATCTTCCTGGCCCTCGCCACGGTGAGCTTGTCTGCCTCACTGAGCTCGTCCATGCCCATGATGGCGATGATGTCCTGGAGCTCCTTGTACCTCTGGAGCATCTGCTGAACGGCGCGGGCCACGTCGTAGTGCTCCTGCCCCACGATCTCCGGCGTCAGTATGCGGCTGGTGGAGTCCAGCGGGTCCACGGCGGGGTAGATGCCAAGGCTGGCTATGGACCTGTCCAGCACCGTCGTCGCGTCCAGATGCGCGAAGGTCGTGGCGGGCGCGGGGTCGGTCAAATCGTCCGCCGGCACGTAGACCGCCTGCACGGAGGTAATGGAGCCCCGCTTCGTGGAGGTTATCCTCTCCTGGAGCGCGCCCATCTCAGTGGCCAGCGTTGGCTGATAACCCACGGCGGAGGGCATACGCCCCAGAAGCGCCGACACCTCGGAGCCGGCCTGGGTGAACCTGAATATGTTGTCGATGAACAGGAGCACGTCCTGGTGCTTCTCGTCCCTGAAATACTCCGCCATGGTGAGCCCGGAGAGCCCCACGCGCATACGCGCTCCCGGCGGCTCGTTCATCTGCCCGTAGACCAGCGCGGTCTTTGCAAGGACCCCGGACTCCTTCATCTCGTTATAAAGGTCGTTGCCCTCACGCGTGCGCTCGCCCACGCCGGTGAACACGGAAAGCCCGCCGTGCTGAGTGGCGATGTTGTGTATGAGCTCCATGATGAGCACCGTCTTGCCCACTCCCGCGCCGCCGAAAAGCCCTATCTTTCCGCCCTTTGCGTAGGGGCAGATGAGGTCCACCACCTTTATGCCCGTCTCAAATATCTCCGTGGCGCCCTCCTGCTCGTCATAGCTTGGCGCGGGGCGGTGAATGGGCCAGCGTTCCTTCGTCTCCGGCGCCGGCATGTTGTCCACCGGGTCGCCCAGGAGGTTGAACACCCTGCCCAGGCACTCCTCGCCCACGGGCACGGATATGGGCGCGCCCGTGTCCACAGCCTCGATTCCGCGGGAGAGCCCGTCGGTGGAGCCCATGGCGACGCACCGGGCGACGTTGTCCCCGATGTGCTGCGCCACCTCGCAGGTCAGCACCCTTCCGCCCGCCTCGATCTTTATGGCGTTCAGAAGCTCCGGCAGCTCCCCGTCCCTGAACCTTATGTCCAAAACAGGCCCCATTATCTGCGCCACAGTCCCAATATGTTTTCCTGCCAATTAAATCACTCCTTAAATAAGGATAAGCTTCTTTTTCAAAAAAGGGCTGTGCCCTTTTTTGAAAAGGGAGATACGTTCAGAAAATTTATGTGAATTTTGCGAAATTCACGTAAATTTTCCTGCTGTCGCGCTGCGCGCGCCGCCATAGGCGGCACACTTGCGCGACAAAAGGTGATTTTTCCGACGTACATGCCGCCGGAAAAATATTTGATCATGAGTTTTCTGACAGCCTTTATGATGACGTTGACCCCGCAACTATCTCCGTGATCTCCTGAGTAATAGCTCCCTGCCTCGCCCGGTTGTACCTGAGGCTCAGATCGCCTATCATCTCCTCGGCGTTCTTCGTCGCCGAGTCCATGGCGGTGCGCCGCGCCCCCTGCTCGGAGGCTATGCACTCGCAAAGGGCGCCGTAAATGAGCCCTCCCAGATACTCCGGCACGACGGTGTTGAAAAGCGCCTCGCTGTCCGGCTCGTATATCGTCTCGCTTGAGGACCTCGTCCCCACGACCCCCGTCCCGTGTAGGGGCAGGGCGTCCATCACCGTGGGCTCCTGGACAAGTATGGATACGAACCCCGTGTAAACTATGTGTATCTCGTCAAACTCCCCGGCGGTGTACCTGCCGCACAGGTCCCGCGCCAGGGTGAAGCAGTCGGAGACGGACACGTCCCCCGCCTCAAAATATGCGTCGGTTAGTATGTCGAACCCGTGGGCGCGGAAGCTCTCGACGGCCTTTTTGCCCACCGGCACCACCGTCACGTTCCGCCCCGCCATCCGCGCCTCGGCGAGCTTGAGAACGTTGTGGTTGTAGCCCCCCGCAAGCCCCCTGTCGCCGGCGATGACCACCCAGCAGGACCTCTTTACCTCCCGCGCCTCCAGATAGGGCGAGGAGAGCCCCGCCGAGCTCTCGGCTATGCGGCACACGGTGTCGTAAAGCGTCTCAAAATACGGCCTGCTCCGCGCCACGTTCTCCTGGGCGCGGCGGAGCTTGGAGGCCGCCACCATCTCCATGGCCTTCGTTATCTGCTTTGTGCTCTCCATGCTCCGGATGCGAAGCTTTATTTCCTTCATGGAAACTCCGGCCATAAGCGGTCACCACCTTTACTTACCTGTTGAATATCTCCACATACTTGGAAATGCAGGACTTGAGCTGCTCCTCCGTCTCCGGCTCAAGCTTGCCGGTGTCCCGGATGGCGGTGAGCACGTCGAACCCGTGCTCGTCCATGTAGCCGTAGAGCCCCTTCTCAAACTCCGGTATCTTCGCCGTCTCGATGTCCTTCAAATACCCGTTTGTCGCGGCGTAGAAAATGCAGACCTGGTGCGCGACCTCCACGGGCGCGCCGTTCTTCTGCTTCAAAACCTCCACGATCCTCTCGCCCTGGGCGAGCCGGTCCTTGGTGTCCTGGTCCAGGTCCGAGCCGAACTGGGCGAAGCTCTGGAGCTCCCTGTACTGGGAGTAGATGAGCTTCAAGGACCCCGCCACCTTCTTCATGGCCTTTATCTGCGCCGAGCCTCCCACGCGGGAGACGGATATGCCGGGGTTCACCGCGGGCATTATGCCGGAGTGGAAAAGCTCCGTCTCCAAAAATATCTGCCCGTCCGTAATAGATATTACATTTGTTGGAATATAGGCGGATACGTCTCCCGCCTGAGTCTCGATGACGGGAAGCGCCGTCAGCGACCCTCCGCCGTACTCCGGCGCCATTCTCGCCGCCCTCTCCAAAAGCCTTGAGTGGAGGTAGAACACGTCGCCCGGATACGCCTCGCGTCCCGGCGGGCGGCGAATGAGCAGTGATATGGCGCGGTACGCCACCGCGTGCTTTGAAAGGTCGTCGTAGACCACCAGCACGTCCTTCCCCTGCTTCATGAAGTATTCGCCCATGGTGCAGCCGGAATAGGGGGCGATGTACTGCATCGGGGCGAGCTCCGATGCGGTAGCGGAGACAACGATGGAGTAGTCCATCGCCCCCGCCGCCTCCAGGGTGCTGACCACCTGCGCCACGGTGGAGCGTTTCTGCCCTATGGCCACATAAATGCAGATGCAGTCCTTGCCCTTCTGGTTGATTATGGTGTCAATGGCGATGGTGGACTTTCCCGTCTGCCTGTCGCCTATAATGAGCTCGCGCTGTCCCCTGCCTATGGGTATCATGGAGTCGATGGCCTTGATGCCCGTCTGGAGGGGCACAGATACGCTCTTTCTCTCGATGATCCCAGGCGCGGGGGCCTCGATGGGGTCAAAGCGCGCCGCGGCGATCTCACCCTTGCCGTCGATGGGCTCGCCCAGGGCGTCCACGACGCGCCCGATGAGCGCCTCGCCCACGGGAACGGAGACGACCCTTCCCGTGCGCTTCACCCTGTCGCCCTCGCGTATCCCCGCGTCACTGCCGAGTATGACGATGGAAACGGAGTTTTCCTCCAGGTTTTGTGCCATACCGTACTCGCCGTTGGGGAACTCTATGAGCTCGTTCATAAGGCAGTTTTCAAGCCCTGAGGCGCGGGCTATGCCGTCGCCCACAAGGATCACCGTCCCCGTCTCGCTCTCCTCGATCTGACGGGAGTAGTTCTTGATCTGCGCTTTTATTATCCTGGTTATCTCCTCTGGTCTAAGATCCATGGTATAACTCTCCTACAATTTATTGGGCGTTCGGGGCGTCAAAGCACCGTCTCCCGAAGTCCCCTGCCGATCCTGTCAAGCCTGTCCCTGACGGTGCCGTCAATGCGCTTGCCGCCGCACTCAAGGCGCATACCGCCCAGAAGCGACGGGTCAACCACCGTCCGGAGCTTGATCCTCTTCCCGAACACCCTGGCAAGCTTTTCCACAAGCCTCTTCTCCGTTTCGGGCTTCATCTCGACGGCGGTGTACGCCGTGACCTCAAGGATACCGTTGTCCTCGTTGTACCGCTCCCTGTAAGCCCTCACGCAGTCGGGGAATTCCCTTACGGCTCCCCTGTCCACCAGCAGCTTCAAAAACCCCGCCACATACGGGTGTACCGAACCGCCAAGGCTCTCGTCCACGGCGTTCCTGCGCTCCTCCTTTGTTATGGAGGGGGTGGACAAAAGCTTTGTGTACTCCGGGTTCTCCGCGAAAATTTTGGCGCAGGCGTCAAGCTCGGCGAGTATCCTCCCGCCCAGCTTCTCCTCGGCGGCAAGCTCATAGAGCGACCCGCCGTAGGTCCTGGCAAGGTCAGTCATCGCGCTCACCTAATTTCCCGATGAACTCCGAAACCAGCCTCTCGTGGTCGGCGGCGGTTATCTCCCTGCCCACCACCTCCTGGGCGATGGTCACGGAGATGGAGGAGATCTCGTTTTTCACCTCGTTGAGGGCCTTTTTCTTCTCCTGGGCGATGTCCGCCTCCGCCTTGGACATGATTGCCGCCGCCTCGCCCTTTGCCTCGGCGATTATCTCCCGCTCGCGCTTCTGGGCGCGGGAAACGGCGTCGCGCATGATCTCGTCCCTCTCGGCCCTGGCGGAGCTCAGGTGCTCGGCGTAGTCCGCCTGCAGCTTCGCCGCCTCGGTCCTGGAGCTTTCGGCGTCGGCGTACATGTCGTCGATCTCCTTCTGGCGCTCATCGATCATCTTCTTCACGGGCTTGAAAAGGAATTTTTTCAAAATGAGGAAGGTGATTATCATGTTGCAGAAGGTAAAGAGCGCGGTCCACGGGTTTATCCCGATTATCTGCTCAAATCCCGTCATAGTACCGCTCCTTTCTACTTCACTTCAAATGTGCGGCAGCCTCCCGGTCCGCGCGGGATAAGCGCGGAGCCGGCGGATACCGTCTTGCGTTGATTTTAGAATCAATACAAAAAGAGCAGAAGCAGAGCTATGACCAGCGAGTAAATACCCGTGGACTCCGTGATGGCGCAGCCCAGGATCATGTTGGTGCGGAGCGTGCCCACCGCCTCGGGCTGACGGGCCATACCCTCCAGGGCCTTGCCCACGGCGTTGCCTTCGCCGATGGCCGGGCCGATGGCGCCCAGGCCCATGCACAAACCGGCGCCCACAGCTACGGCGGCCTCTCTGATCGCGAATCCGATATCCATAATTTTACCTCCTGTAATTAATTGCTCGTTCTTATATTTCCAGCCGTGAAATACGGCTAAAAACCCTGTTATTCTCTTTCCACCGGAATTATTTCTCCTCTTTCGGAGGGCACGCCATCCCCACGTAGACCATGGTCAAAAGCGAGAACACCAGCGCCTGGACGAAGCCGGAGAACACGTCAAAATACAGACTCAGGACCCCCGGTATGCCGACCTCCAGAATGGGGATCTCCTTAAACGCCCCGAAGTACTCCAGCGCCGCGCACACCGCGATGGCAAAGAGCGCGATGCCGAGGATCTTCAGGGCCAGCTTCTTTTTCTTCCTGCCGAAGAAGAACGCCGCGATCCCCAAAACCGCCACGATGGCGATCACCGCGATGCCGGAGGACCGAATGAGGCCCAGGATCGCCGCGCTGGCGGCGGCGAGGGCTGTGTAGAGAAGGCTGGTCAAGACGCTGCCGCCCATGATGTTTCCGAAGTGACGGAAGGCCATGGATACGGGCTGGGCGATGTCGGAGATGATATTCATGGGGTTTATGTACCCCTTCAAAAAGGTTTTCAGCCCGCTGTTTTTTATGGTGCAGCCCCACACCAGGAAGCTGGTCATAAGCGCCCAGGTGAGGGTGGTGGAGATGTCCGAGGTGGTGGAGCGGAAAATGCCCGTCATTCCTATGAACGAGCCGCCCAGGGAGCTCAAAAACAGAGCTCCGATGTAGGGCGTCCAGTAGGAGTTGTGCTTGCCCATGGTGTCCTCCACCAGGTTGTAGATCACGGTGACGCCCTTTTCGGTGATGACCTGGAGCCCGCCGGGGCGCTTTTTCAGGTTCCTCCCCAGAAGGTATCCGGCGACGCACAGTATCACCATCACGGCGAAGGAGGATACCGTCGTCTGCGTGATGATGTTCATGCCGTTTATCTGTAGATAAATTTTGGGACCGTTCACTTTTTTCCACCGTCCTTGCGGAGAAAATCGGTAAGATATATGCTGAGCTGTACGAACACCAGCGGCAGTATCGCCGCCAGCGGGTCAAGGCTCGTGGTCTTCAAAACCGCTATGTAGATCGCCGCCAGCGCTATGAGCCTCAGCACCGAGGAGCCCTGCACCGCCGCCTTAGCCTTTGCCGGGTCCCCGCCCTCCGCCCTGTCGGCGGCGCGGGACACGGATATAGTCAGCGCCAGGAAGTTCAGGCACGAGACGACCGTGCCGAAAACCGCCCCCAGGAGCACGTTTACGCTGAATTTTCCCAGGAGCGCGTAAACCGCCAGCTCCAGCGCCGTGAGCGCCAGAACTCCCGCGGCGACCTTCAAAAACTGCCGTATGGCGGCGTCATTGTGAAACATTCCGCATCCTCACTTGTGGTCGTTGAAGCCCACGCCGCTGTCCCGATCGTCCTCCGCGGCCTGCCGCTCCATGGCTTTCAGATTTTGCCACAGGGAAACAAACGCCCCGCCGATGCCCAGCACCGTCCCCAGGACGACCGCCCAGCCGCCCAGCCCGAACCTGCCCCGCAGCCACACCGAGCCCAAAACGCAGATGAGCAGCGGCGCCGCTATTGAAAGCCCCAGCTGTGTCAGCCAGACAAGATTTTTTAAAAATCCAAAGCCTTTTCTCATGGTCATCCCAACTTCTCGCTTAAATCAGCATTATAGCGCATATTCCCATAATTGTCAATAGTTACTTTATCGTCCTGAAGTAAAGCCCGCCGGTCCTTTCGCCATCGGAGCGGAGGTGATTTTTGTACTGGAAAACCGTGTTTTTTACCTCCTCCGGCGTCTCAAGGGTGAACCAAAGCGTCAAAAAATCCAGCGGCGGTAGGCGCTTTTCCGCAATGTGCAGGGGGACGGAATTTAAAAGCGTGCCGAATTTCCTCCCGCTGCAAACCACCGGAAATTCCACGCCCATCCGGTCCCGGAGATACGAAACGCCCGTGCATTTCCCGCAGCCGTCCCTCCCCCTCACCGGGCAGGCGCGAAAGCGCATGAGCGGCAATCGCCCGTAGGCGATGATCCCCCTGGGTATCGTATCCCCCAGATCGGCGATCTTATTCACGGAGAGCTCAAAGGAGACGGTGGCGGATACAAGCCCCAGCGCCCGAAGCTCCGAAAGGGCAAGGGAATTGAGGACGTTGAGCCCCGCACCGCCACGGGCTGTGAGGCCCATTTTTCGGGCGGTTTCGACGGCGTAAAGGTTCTCGCAAAGTACGTCTTTTATGCCCAAATCCCTGATTTTTTCCACAATTTCCGCCTCGGAGGTGTCGAAAAACAGCGAAGGGAGTTCTACCGTCAACTTGTCCCCATATTTTTCCACAACCCAAGGATTTTTAACAGTCTCCGACAGCGGTAAAATTATTCTGTCAAGCTCCCTGAAAATCTGAGAGGTTTTTTCAAATCTCCCCCAGAGCTCAGGGCTCTCCGGCGGGGTGTAATTCCCTATTTTTGCCGGTTTTTCGTGTATTTTACGTAGGGTTGCGGTGCCGCGAATATTGGATATATTATCCAGCGCCTCGCGTCTCAGCGAGTTGAGGGCGGAGACGGGAATTGTAAGATTCTGGTCGATGGACGCGGTGAAGTTTTTTACAAAATATGGTGTTCCGCCCGTTTTTGATAGGCATTTTCGGGCCGTTTCGGGGGTGGTTTGGAGGGTCCTGGAGGGCTCTCCGGGGGGTATTTGGACCGTAGTGGAAACGTTTTCATACCTCACTTGGAGGGTAGTTGAGAGGGGTGTGGCGGCAAGCTCCATGTCCACCGGCACGCTCTGCCGCTCGTTCCTGTATAGCCCCGCCAGGCTCCCCAGGACGGCGCGGGCGGCGGTGACGTCCTCCTTCTCACGGTATCCGAACATGGAGGCGTCGCGCCTGCCGGTGATGTAGCCGTCGGTGAAGCCGCTCCTGGAGAATACGGCGCGGAGGGACTCCTCGTCGTATGCCTCGCCCCTCAAGGCGGCTCTGGCGGCGGTGACGGCGGCGGCGACGTACTCCGGTCGCTTCATCCTGCCCTCGATCTTGAAGGAGGAGACGCCGGCGTCGGAGAGGCTTTTCAAATATTTAAGGTGTGACATATCCTTCAACGAGAGGGCGTGTCCTCTCTCGGCATTTCGGAAGTCCAGGCGGCAGGGCTGGGCGCACCAGCCGCGGTTGCCGCTCCTGCCGCCAAGCATGGAGCTCAAATAGCACTGCCCGGACATACACATACACAGCGCCCCGTGAATGAATACCTCCGTCTCGATGCCGCAGAGGGCGGTGATGCGCTCTATCTCGTCAAGTGTCAGCTCCCGCGCCAGGACGACGCGGGAAAAGCCCAAATCCGCCGCCAGCTTTGCCCCGTCCGGGTTGTGGACGGTCATCTGCGTGGAGGCGTGGCGGGGAAGGTCGGGGCACATGTCCCTGAATCGGGCGTTGACGGCAAGGTCCTGGATTATCACGGCGTCGGCGCCGGAGGCGGCGGTCTCCCTGACGGCGTCCTCAAGCTGTCCAAGCTCTGAGTCCGTCACCAGGGTGTTAACGGCGACGTGGACCTTCACGCCCCGGATATGGGCATAGGAGACGGCTCCGGCGAGGGCCCCGTCCCCGAAATTTTCGGCGTTCCGGCGGGCGTTGAAGCCGCCCGCTCCCAGGTACACCGCGTCGGCGCCGCACCTGACGGCGGCGACAAGCTGCTCCATGCCCCCGGCGGGGGCGAGTATCTCAGGCATCCGGCTCCCTCCTCCGCAAAAAGTCACCCTCCCGCGCCGGATATGGGCAGGGGACGTAAAGTATCTCGTTGGGGTGGGGCGCGCTGTCCCGGCTCTCCCCCGCCTCGGTGCGTATTTCCGTCACGGCAAAGCCCGGAACGTTGCCGCCGGGAGAGAGTATTTCCAGGGTTTGACCCACCTTGAAATTGTTCCTCTGGCGGAGCTTCAAGACCCCGTCCCTCCACCCCAGCACATTCCCCACGAACACGGCGCCCTGGGTGTAGCGCCCGGAATTCGCGTGGTTTTCCCGCAGAAAGCCACGGTAAAAGCCCTGGGAATAGGGGCGGTGCTTGACACATTCAAGCTCGTCCCGGCAGAGGTCAAGGTCCGCGCCGTCCAGCGCCATGCGGTAGGCGCGGGTGACGGTGGCCACGTAGTAGGCGGTCTTCATGCGCCCCTCTATCTTGAAGGAGGTGACGCCGGCGGCCTTCAAACCGTCCAGTATGTCCACGCAGTTGAGGTCGTGGGAGCTGAGAATGGCGGCGGAGCCGTTCTCCTCCTCCACGGGGAAGTATTCGCCGGGGCGCTTCTCCTCCACGAGGGCGTAGCTCCACCGGCAGGGCTGGGCGCACTGCCCCCGGTTGCCGCTCCTGCCCGTGAGGTAGGAGCTTATTATGCACCTGCCGGAGTACGCCATACACATGGCTCCGTGGACGAACGCCTCCAGCTCCAGCGTCTTCGGGGTCTTTGCCCGAAGCTCGGCTATGTCCTCCAGGCTCATTTCCCGCGCCAGGACTACGCGCTTCACGCCCATGTCGTGGTAGACGCGGGCGGCGGCGTAGTTCATGCAGCTGGCCTGCGTGGACAGGTGGAGCTCCAGCCCGGGCGCGCTTTCGCGCACCGCCGCCAAAACGCCGATGTCAGAGATTATGACCGCGTCCACGCCGGCGTCACGAAGGTAACGCGCGTACTCAGCGGCGGCGGGTATCTCGCCGTTTTGGGCAAGGGAGTTCATGGCTACAAAAAGCCGCTTTCCCGCGGCGTGCGCCGTATCTACGGCAAGCGCCAGCATGTCCCTTGAAAATCCGGCTGATTTGGCGCGAAGCTGCAGCGCCTCGCCGCCCACGTACACCGCGTCCGCCCCGAAGCGCACCGCTGCCCCCAGGCTCTCCATATCCCCCGCAGGGGAAAGAAGCTCAAAATCAGGCTCAAATTCAGACATGAAATCACCTATTTTCTGCTTACGAAGGCATTATACCACAAACGCTTTGATTTGTCAAGAAAAATTTACGTAATATGAATTATTTCTACGTTTTGACGAAAAAAGTGGTGGATATAAATATAGGGGGCTGTGAAAATACACGCCGACTGAGATGTGAATTTTCGCAGTCCCGCTTTTTTGCGGAAAAAACCACAGT
>CANPYX010000045.1 GCA_947588955.1 uncultured Oscillospiraceae bacterium
ATGAATCTAAAGAAGCTGGCAAGGAAACGCTGGAGCGACAAGTGGAGGGAGTACTACCGCTCCCTTGCGTCGCTCTTAGCAGGGTCATTTTTCGGAATATACAGAACAGCACACCGCCCCAAGCCGAGGGGCGGTGTTTGTCTACAGTCTGACGGGAGTCGGGCCGCGAGGCTCGGCTCCCGTAATAATTAATCACGCGTGTCTCTACCCATTTTTCTCCAGAGGGGGATAAACAGGAGGATACCCACGAGCATGGCGCCGCAGTCGGCGATGGGGGTGGCCCAGGCGATGGCGTCGGCGCCGCCGACGCGGTCGAGAAGGAACATGAACGGCACGTCAAGGCCGCCCTTTCGGAGCATGGAGAGAATGAGGGGCTTTCCCTTCTGCCCCACGGACTGGAAGATGGATATGATGACCGTGGTGATGGCGGTGAAGGGGCCTGTGATACATATTATGCGCTGGAACATACTGCCGTAGCGCACAGTCTCGGGGTCGTTTATGAAGGCGCGCACCAGGGGATTGGCGCAGGTGAACAAAAGTATCGCGCCGGCAGTCGTGACGGCGAGGCTCAAAAGGAGCGTCACCTTGACGGCTTCACGCATACGGCGGGTGTTTTTGGCGGAATAGTTGTAGCCGATGAGAGGTATGACGCCCTGGGAAAGACCGTTGGCGATGGCAAAGGCGAGCATGTCGATTTTCTTGGCGATGCCGATCCCCGCGACGGCGGCGTTGGAGTAATTGACCAGGAGCTTGTTGAGGGTGATATTGGAGAATATGCCCATCAGGTTCATTATGGAGCTGGGGAGCCCCACCAGCAGGACCTCGCGGGGTATGCCGTCGGAGACGGAGTAGTATCTCGGATCGAGCGTAAGGTGGAACCTCCCGCGTCTGCCCAGTATGAGGGCAACAAAGTACGCCGTCGCCGTCAGATTGGAGAGCATGGTGGCGACGGCCGCGCCCGCGATCTCCAGGTGAAGGCCGAAGATGAATACCGGGTCCAGCAGGATGTTGAGCACTCCGCCCAGGGCGACGCCGAAGCTCGCCTGCCCGGAATAGCCCTCCGCCCGAACGAGGTGGGCGAGGGCGGCGTTGAGGACCGTGGGCACCGCGCCAACGGTGAGGGTCCAGAAGAGGTAGCTTTCACAAAAGCCGTATGTATATTCGTCGGCTCCCACGGCGGGCAAAACCGTCCCGCGAAAGGCGTAAATCGCGAGCCCGTACATAAGCGCCGCCGCTGCCGAGGTCCATATACAAAAGGCGGAGGTCCTTTTGACCTTTTCCGTATCTCCCAGCCCCAGACTGCGGGAGATGAGACTGGCGCCGCCTATACCGAAGAGGTTCGCAAGCCCCGTGGTCAGCAGGAACAGCGGCAGGGAGAGGGACGCGGCGGCGACCTGGTTCGGGTCGTTCAGCTGCCCGATAAAAAACGTGTCCGCCATGTTGTAGATGACGGTTATTATCTGACTTATGACGGTGGGGACCACAAGGGACAGGACCGCCCGCGGGACGGGCGTCTTTTCAAAAAGCTCAGTTTTGTCGGTTTTCATATCCGCGCCTCTTTTTCTGAAATTTCCAGGAGCAAAATAAATCCCCGGACGGCCATTCGGCAGCTTTCGGCGGTATCCTCCGGGAACTGTCGAAAACAGCCCGCCTCCTCCTGGGATATAAAGCCGTGCATGATACTGCGAAAAACCCTTTGCAGGTGCCTTTTCTGCAAATCTGTCAGCCGGTAGCCGTCCATCGCGGTCATGATGGGCTCTATGATGTCAAACCCTGCCTTGTGTATCGCGTCATTTTTCACCATCGGCAGAGAAAGTATGACCTTATATATCTCCGGCCTTTCCTTGCCGAAGCGGTAATAGGCGTCAGCCAGCGCCTCTATTGCCCGCGTCCGCTCCTTTCCCTCAATGGCGCGAAGCTGCGCCTTTTTCAGCTCCGAAATGGCGTAATACCCGATCTCGGTGTAGAGCTCGTCCATATTACGAATGTGGTTATAGAGCGACGAAGCCTTGATATGGAGCCTGCTCGCCAGCTCCCGCAGAGAGAAGCTGTGCAGTCCCTCAGATTCTATGAGCTCAATGGCGGCATTTATGATGTCCGCGTGAGTTAACCCCTGTCGTGCCATTGGATCACCGCCTAAACAAACTAACGCTGTTAGTATATTGTATACTAACAGCGTTAGTTTGTCAATGTTAAATTCGTTCCCAGCTCATTGGCGTGGGTTGAGGCTGGCGCTGTCAAAGGTGCAGGGGAAGAGCTGGCGGAGGGGGAGGGTTTTGACATCGCCGGCGCGGTTTACCATGAGAATGTCCATATCAGGAGAGAACTCCGCCATCACCTGACGGCATACGCCGCAGGGGGCGGTAAAGTCCTCGGTCTCCGCCGCCACAGCGATACGGCGGAAGCGGCGGTGTCCCTCGCTGACGGCCTTGAATATGGCGGTGCGCTCCGCGCAGTTGGTGGGGGTGAACGCGGCGTTTTCTATGTTACAGCCGGTGTAGACCGTGCCGTCGTCGCACTCCACCGCCGCGCCAACGCGGAAGCGGGAGTATGGCGCGTATGCCATGTCTATCATTTCCACGGCCTTTTTGCAAAGCTCCTCGGTGGTCATTTTATCACCTCACGTAAAAGATTCAGTGAGCGGCGCGGTCAAGCTCGATGAGCCGCTTCACCGCCGCCACGCCCACCATGACGGCGGCGGAGGTGTCGTGGCTCTCCCTCTGGTCCAGGCC
The DNA here is from genome assembly GCA_947588955.1 of uncultured Oscillospiraceae bacterium. Classification (GTDB taxonomy): domain Bacteria; phylum Bacillota; class Clostridia; order Oscillospirales; family Oscillospiraceae; genus RUG626. The sequence goes on from CANPYX010000045.1 coordinate 2,733, forward strand.
CGCCGCCTCACGCTCCTGGTTCCAAACCACGTGGAAGCAGCTGCCGCAGCGGACCTTCAGCGCCGCCGCGACAACAAAGAGGGCGGCGGACTCCATCTCGCTGGCCTTGACGCCCAGGCGCTTCCACGCCTCCCATTTTTGCAAAAGCTCGAAGCTCACCGGCATACGACCGGGGGAGTGCTGTCCGTAAAAGCTGTCCTTGCACTGGACCACGCCCATGTGGGTGCGGTAGCCCAGCGCCACGGACGCGTCCCGCAGCGCCGCCGCCACGTCAAAGTCGGGCACGGCGGGAAATTCAATGGGCGCGTATTCCACGCTTGTGTGCTCAAAGCGTATGGCGCCTGTGGCGACCACGATGTCGCCGGACTGTACGTCTATGTCTATCCCACCGCAGGTCCCAACGCGGACAAAGGTGTCCGCGCCGATGGCCGTAAGCTCCTCCATGGCAATCGCCGCCGAGGGCCCGCCGATGCCGGTGGAGCATACCGAGACCTTCTCCCCAAGGAGCGTGCCGGTGTAGACCCGGTATTCCCTATTCTGGACCACGAAGCGAGGCTCGTCAAAGAGCTCCGCGATGGACTGGCACCTTCCGGGGTCGCCTGGCAGGAGCACGTATCTGCCCACGTCGCCGGGCGCGCATTGGATGTGGTACTGTCTTTCAGATGGCAACATTTTAATTTCCTCCTTGATCCGCGTTCTTGACTATCTTCACTATCCGGCTCGTCCCGAGCCTTGACGCGCCGAGCCTTATGAAGTCCTCGGCGTCCTCAAGCGAGCTTATCCCACCCGCGGCCTTGATCTTCACGTGCGGCGCCACATTCGCGGCGAAAAGCGCCACGTCCTCCCGTGTCGCTCCGCCTCCGGCAAAGCCCGTGGAGGTCTTGATGTAATCCGCGCCGGACTCCGAGACCAGGCGGCAGAGCCTCATCTTCTCCTCGTCGGTGAGCAGGCAGGTCTCGACAATGACCTTGAGTATCCTCTCCCCGCAGGCGGTCTTGACGGCGCGGATCTCGGCGAGTATGTCGTCCCACCGCCTGTCCTTTACCCAGCCGATGTTTATAACCATGTCGATCTCGTCGGCGCCGTTCTCGATGGCGTCGGCAGTCTCAAAGACCTTCGCCGCCGTGGTGGAGTAGCCGTTGGGGAAGCCGATGACGGTGCAGACCGCCAGAGCGTCCCCCACGTACTCCTTTGCCGCCCGCACAAAGCTTGCGGGGATACACACCGACGCCGTGCGATACCTTATCCCGTCGTCACAGACCCCGCGTATCTCCCCCCAAGTCGCCCCCTGAGCAAGAAGCGTATGGTCAACCTTAGCCAAAATCTCACGGACCTCCATAATATACCCCTTTTTTTATTTTATCACTTTTTGTAACTGTATCACACATCCCACCTCTTGTAAAGACGCTTTCTCGGCACTTTAACAAACAAAATAGTAACCCGCAGAAACGCACCAATAACAATCTCAAATTAAAACATTTTTCCGACGACATGCGCGTCGGAAAAATCACCTTATGTCGCGCAAGTGTATGACCTTCGGTCATGCGCGCAGCGCGACAGCAGAAAAGTCCCCGCGAAAGGTCCGCAGACCTTTCACGGGGACTTTCCGCACGTATCCCCTTGGCATTGAAAGACCGCTTTGCGGTCTTTCAAGCCAGCTCTCAAGCCAGTTCCGCCGTATCCATCGCTATCATCAGCTCCTCGTTTGTGGGAATGACGAAGACCTTGACCTTGGAGTCGGCGGCGGAGATCTCCTCCTTGCCGCGGGTGGCGTTGCAGTGGGGGCAGATCTTCACACCCATATATTCAAGGCCGGAGGCTATGCGCATACGCATATCCGCGTCGTTTTCTCCCACGCCGGCGGTGAAGACTATGGCGTCAACTCCGCCCATGGCGGCGGCGTAGGCGCCGATGTACTTTTTAACCTCGTAGGCGAACTTGTCAAGGGCAAGGGCGGCGCGCTCGTTGCCCTCATTGGCGGCGGCGGTGAGGTCGCGGAAGTCGGAGCTCACGCCGGAGATGCCCAGCACGCCGGACTTCTTGTTGAGGACGTTAAGCATCTCTTTGATGTCCCAACCGTAGCGGCCCATGAGATATTCCATGATGGTGGGGTCGATGTCGCCGGAGCGGGTGCCCATGGGGAAGCCGGCGAGAGGTCCGAGGCCCATGGAGGTGTCCACCACCTTGCCGTCCACGATGGCGGCCAGGGAGGAGCCGTTGCCCAGGTGACAGGAGATTATCTTTGTCCCCTCGGGATGACCCTCTTTGCCAAGCGCACGGAGGGCCTGACCGGCGATATACTTGTGGGAGGTGCCGTGGAAGCCGTAGCGCCTCACGCCGTCCTTCTCGTAATACTCGTAGGGCAGGGCGTAGATGTAAGCCTTGGGGGGCATGGTCTGGTGGAAAGCGGTGTCAAAGACGGCGACCTGCTTCTTTCCGGGCATGGCCTCCATGCAGGCGCGGATACCCATGAGGTTGGCGGGGTTGTGGAGGGGCCCGAAGGGAATGCACCGCTCGATGGCGGCGATGACGGAGTCGTCAATCACGCAGCTGGCGGCAAATTCCGCACCGCCGTGTACCACGCGGTGACCCACGGCGTCGATCTCGTCGGTGGAGGCGATGACGCCGCGCGCCGGGTCCACAAGGGCGTCCATGACGGCCTTTATCGCCTCGTTGTGGGTGGGCATGGGGATGTCCGACTTCACGTCCTCACGTCCGGGGACCTTGTGGGTGAGGCGGCCGTCAATGCCGATCCGCTCGCAGAGTCCCTTGGCGAATACGGTTCCGGAATCGGAGTCCATGAGCTGATATTTGAGAGAGGAGGAGCCGGCGTTGATGACAAGAATTTTCATTTTCATTACCTTCCCTTGTAAATTTGTCAGCGTTGGTATAAAATAAAACGGCATAGGCTGGACATATACCTATTCTAAACCAAATTCGGAAAATGCACAATAGGAAAAATGAAATCGGCACAGAAAAATGAAATCGGCGCAAAAAATCCAGTCTGAGAAAGAGGGGGCGGGAACATGAAGATAACGGGCGTCATATGCGAATATAACCCCTTCCACATGGGGCACGCCTATCAGCTTGCGCAAGCGAGGGAGCTTTGCGGCGAGGACACAGCCGTTGTCTGCGTCATGAGCGGGGACTTCGTCCAGCGCGGGGAGCCCGCGATAGTCGGCAAGCACGCCAGGGCGGAGATGGCCGTCCTCGGCGGGGCGGATATTGTCTTTGAGCTGCCGCTTCCCTGGGCGATAGGCTCGGCGGAGCGGTTCGCCTCCGGCGGCGTCGCCCTGCTGGAGGCTGTCGGCGCCGACTTTATCTCCTTCGGCTGCGAGTGCCCCGACACCGAAAGGCTCCTTGCTCTCGCCACGGCTGCGCGTTCCGAGGAGGTCTCCCTGCGGATAAGGCACGAGCTGGGGTCCGGCGTATCTTACGCCGCCGCCCGTGAAAGGGCGCTGAAAAGAGCCGTGGGCGACGAGGCGCTTTTACTGCGGGAGCCAAACAACATCCTGGCTGTGGAATATTTGAAGGCTATGCTCGCCGCGGGCTCGAAAATGGTCCCCCTCGCCGTGCCCAGATTCGGCGCGAGGCACGACGGCGCGCCCTCCCTGGGCGTCGCCGGCGCGTCGGAAATACGAAGGCTCCTCCTGGAGGGCGGGGACCCATCGGAATATATGCCCCCTGAGGCGTTCGCCGTTTTGAAGCGGGAGACGGACGCTGGCCGCGCGCCGGTGTCGGTCCGCGGCCTTGAGACTGCCGTGATGTACGCCCTCAGGACACTGCCCATGGACGCCTTTCAAAGGCTCCCCGACGGGTCCGAGGGGCTTTGGATGAGGTTTGAAAGGTTCTCCCGCACCGAGCCCACCCTTGAGGCCGTGCTGGACAAGGTGAAGACGAAGCGCTACGCCCATGCCCGTCTCCGACGGATGGCTATGGCGGCGCTTCTGGGAGTCACGGCGGATACCCAAAAGGGCGAGCCCCCGTATCTCCGCCTCCTGGCAGCCAACGAAAAGGGCAGGGAGGCGCTAAAGCTCATAAAGAGAAGGGCGTCAAAGCCCATAATCACAAAGCCCGCATCGGGGAATAACCTCCCGCCGGAGGACCGAAGGATCTTCAGGCTTGACACGCTCGCCGTTAACATCTATTCCCTTGCTTACACCGACCCCGCCCAAAGACGCGGGGGACAGGATTGGGAAACAAGCCCGATCATGCTTTGACTGAACACGCGGTTCAACTCCCGTAAGCTTTAAGCTCCGTTCCGGGGTAGTAGTTTGCCAGTATCTCCCTGTAATCCGCCCCCTCCAGCGCCATTGTTTGGGCTCCGTACTGGCTCATTCCCACGCCGTGCCCGTAGCCGGTGCTGGTCATGGTGACCGAGGAGTCGGTGGCGGAGAACTCGATAGCCGTACTGCGCAGTCCGAAAAGCGACCGAAGCTCCGCTCCGGTGACAGGCGCGCCGCCTATGAGCACCGAGCTTATCCTGCCGGAGGAGGTGAGGAGCGGGTCGGTTATCCACCCCGCCGGCTCCCCGTCCAGCTCCGCCTCCGGGTGGGCGGAGAGGACCGTCTCCTTGAATTCGCTTGCCGAGACCGTGACGGAGACGGTGTAGCTGGGGACGGTCTCGGCGCTCTCCGGGGTGTCCACGCTCACAAGATATGGCACCGGCACGGACCAGACATCCCCCGCGTCCTCGGTTTTGCCGGAGGATGAGGAGTGAAAAACGGCAAGGGCGGGCTCGCCGGAGTATTCCAGATATTCCCCGTCCGTCCCGTCCACGGCGGCGGCTATTTTCGCCATGTTCGCCTCAAACCCGTCGCCCCACTTCTCCCGCAGATACGCCTCGTCCTTCCAGGCGGCACAGCAGGAGGAGTTGGCGCATATGTCCGCCTCCGGGTGGGCGGAGGTGGAGTGCAGGAGCTTGCGGGCAAGATAGGTGCGCAGCGCCACCGCCTGGGCGCGCAGCGCCTCCGGCTCAAAGGAGGCGGGCATTTCGGCACTGACCGCGCCCAAGAGGTAGTCGCGGACGGAGATCTTTCTGATTTCCTCACCCACCAGCAGGCTTATCTCGGTGTTCGCGTCCTTTGCGGAGGCGGTCCTCTCCGGCGGAATATAAAAAAGCCCGCCCTCTGTGCCGCCGTCGGTGTCGCCCGCGGGAGCGGCGGCGTCCGGACCGGTGACCGCCGGAACGCTGTTCCAGGCGGCGGCGACCGGGAATATGAGGGCAAATATCACCAGGATGGTTGAAAAAAGAAGTATTACTTTCACACTGTACCTCCGTTTGGCTTGACTTGACGGTGCATGTTGATGTAAAATTGCAGATAGACTTTCCGCTGTACATTGTACAAGCCTTTCTATAATCTATTGGGACGTGGTTGGAGATATGCGTAAAAGTGCGTTTTTGCCCTGGCTGGCGCTGGCCCTTGGCGCGGTGGGGGCACTTATCAGGCGGACGGAGCTGAATACGGTCTTTGACCCATCATCCGGGCTGCCCAAATCGGGCGCCGGCGTCACCGTGGCGCTCATTGTCCTGACTGCCGCGGCGATAGCGGGGGCTGTCGCCGCGGGGGTCATATATTCAAAAAGCTTCACCGCCGCAGCCGGCTATTCGGAAGCCTTCAAAACGAAAAGCTATTTAGTGTTCATGCTCAAGGCGCTTGCCGGAATAGCCGTGATTGTCACCGACATTTTGCTCTCCCGCTCGGACACCGATATTATAGGTCTTACGGGCATGGCAAAGTGGGTCTTTGTGCTGCTGCTTGCCCTGGCGGGCTTCGGGCTCTCCGTTATGGCTTACTGCTCGTATACCATGCGCGGCTCCTCCTTTTTGCAGCTGGGGAGCGTCATGCCGGCGTTGCTTTTCTGCTACTGGATGGTGGCACTTTACAGGATAAACGCGGGAAATCCGGTGCTCCTGGATTACGCCTATCCGTGCCTCGCGCTTGCCGCGGGCGCCCTGAGCGCCTATTACTCCGCGGGCTTCGCCTTCGGAAAGCAGGACCTTCGCGGTACGCTGATAATGAGCCTCCTCGCCGTGTACCTCCTGCCGATAGCCGCCATGAACGACGGACCCGCCGGATTGCGCGCTGTGCTTATCATATTCGCGTTGTACATCGCCGCCGGGACATCGAGCCTTATGCAAGGATTGAAGGAAAAGAAATAAATCCCCCGCCGCCCGAAACACGTCGTAACCCGTCACGGTATTTTTTCATAGCGCGGCGGAAATACTACCCTCGTCAACGAATTGGCGAGGGGGTATTTTTTCTTGCAGGGAAAGGTCGAGATCTGCGGGATAAATACGGCGAAGCTGCCGGTGCTGAAAAACGAGGAGACAATGGAGCTCCTCAGAAAGGCGCGCGCGGGCGATACTCACGCCAGGGAGCTTCTCATCTCCGGCAACCTCCGTCTCGTGCTCTCCGTGATACAAAAATTCATGGGCAGGGGCGAGAACGCCGACGACATATTCCAGGTGGGCTGTATAGGTTTGATCAAGGCGATTGACAATTTCAACCTTGACATCGGCGTCATGTTCTCCACCTACGGCGTTCCCATGATAGTGGGGGAGATACGCCGTTTCCTGCGGGACAACTCACCCCTGCGCGTCAGCCGCAGCATACGCGACACGGCGTACAAGGTGCTCCAGATGAAGGAGAAGCTCATGCTGGAGACCCAGCGTGAGCCCACCGTTGAGGAGATAGCCACCGCGCTGGACCTGAAACGGGAGGACGTGGTGGTGGCAATGGACGCGGTGGCCGACCCCGTGAGCCTCTACGAGCCAATCTACTCCGAATCCGGCGACGCCGTCTGCGGCATGGACCAGATCGGCGACACAAAAAACACCGACGAGGCGTGGCTTGACGAGATAGCCCTGGGCGAGGCCATCGACAGGCTCACCGACAGGGAAAAGCGCATCCTGAGCCTCAGGTTTTACGAGGGCAAGACACAGATGCAGGTCGCCGCCGAGGTGGGCATAAGCCAGGCTCAGGTATCCCGCCTCGAAAAAAACGCCATAAATCAAATAAAAAAGTCACTTTGATTATTGCGCTTTGGGAAATATGGTGATACAATAATAACGTTGCTTTAACGCAATAAATCACTTGCTTATTCTTCAAGCTTGTTTATTCTTCAAAGAGGTGCATATACATGGAAAAGATACGCGTTGAGCTCACCAAAACCCCCAAGGAAAAGCCGAATCTGGACCCGCTGCCCTTCGGCAAATTCTTCTCCGACCACATGTTCATGATGAACTACACCGAGGGCCAGGGCTGGCACGACCCCCGCATTGTCCCCTACGGACCCTTCACCCTGGACCCCTCCTGCATGGTTTTCCACTACGCGCAGGAGATTTTTGAGGGCCTGAAGGCATACCGCCGCGCCGACGGCTCCATCTGGCTCTTCCGTCCTGAGGAGAACTTCAAACGCATGAACAACTCCGCCGTCCGTATGAGCATTCCTGAGATCGACGTGGACTTTTGCGTTGACGCCGTAAAGCAGCTCGTCGCCCTGGAAAAGGACTGGGTGCCCGACCAGAAGGGCGCCAGCCTCTACATACGCCCCTTCATCATCGCCACGGACTGCACCGTGGGCGTCCACGCCAGCAAGACCTACATCTTCTGCATTATCCTCTCCCCCTCCGGCAACTACTACCCCGAGGGGCTTGACCCCGTGCATATCGCCATCGAGGACGAGGACGTCCGGGCGGTGCGCGGCGGCACTGGCTTTACAAAGTGCGGCGGCAACTACGCCGCCTCCATCCGCGCCGGCGAGCGGGCGGCGGAGCGCGGCTACTCCCAGGTCCTCTGGCTTGACGGCGTACACCGCAAGTATATCGAGGAAGTTGGCTCAATGAACATCATGTTCAAGATAGACGGCAAGGTCGTCACCCCAATGCTCCAGGGCTCCGTCCTCCCCGGAATCACCCGTAAGTCCATTCTTGAGGTCGCCCGCGATTGGGGCTACACCGTGGAGGAGTGCCTCATCTCCGTGGACGAGGTGCTGGAGACAGCCGAAAACGGGCACATGGAGGAGATGTGGGGCACCGGCACCGCCGCCGTGGTCTCCCCTGTGGGACACATCTACTACGAGGGCAAGGACCTTGCTATCGGCGACGGCGGCATCGGCGAGCTCACCCAGCGATTCTACGACGAGCTCACCGGCATCCAGTGGGGTACCCGCCCGGATACCAGGGGCTGGACCCAAAAGGTTTGCGACTAAAAATTATATCCAGGGTCGGTTTTTGCCGACCCTCTTTTTTTTACAAAAAATCCTTGACATGTGGATATTATTGTGATATTATTTTGATATCACAAAACAAGGGAGGTCCACCTATGAAAACAGACATCAAAGAAAAAGAGCTCCGTCCCATGTCCGGCGGGGCCATGCTGCTCCTGATTATTCTGGGGATATTGGCGGGGACGGCGGTGTTCATCGCGGGGATTGTGATGAGCGTGAGCACCGGGAAGGATATGCCCGGAGTGGCCATCGGCGTTGCCGGGGCTTTAATCGGCTGGGTAGTCTGCCCCGTCCTCATGGCGGGCTTGAAGATCGTGAAGCCCAACGAAGCGCGCGTCTTCACCCTGTTCGGCAAGTACTACGGCACGGTGAAGGAGAGCGGATTTTATTATGTAAACCCGTTTGTGACTTCCTTTAGCCCCACCTACAACGAGGCGTACAAGGCCGCCCAGGCCAAAACGAAGGAGATGCAGGCGGAGGGAAAGACCGCCGTGGTCTCCGTGGGTGTGGGCAAGGGCATATCACTCAAGACCCAGACCTTGGACAACCGCCGCCAGAAGGTCAACGACGTGCTGGGCAACCCCATAATCATCGGCGCGGTGGTCATATGGCACGTGGAGAACCCCACGCTCGCCGCCTTCGCCGTGGAGAACTACGTGGAATTTCTCAACATCCAGACAGACTCCACCATCCGCAATATCGCCCGGCTCTACCCATACGATGTGTTTGACGACGACGATGACGACGACGGCGTACAGGAGAAGACTCTTCGGTCCTCCGCCATTGAGATCGCCGACATGATGCGCGACGAGCTTCAAAAGCGGGTTTCCTCCGCGGGACTTGCCATTGAGGAGGTGCGGATAACCCACCTTGCCTACTCCGAGGAGATAGCCGCCGCTATGCTCCAGCGCCAGCAGGCCGTGGCGATAATCGCGGCGCGGCAAAAGATAGTTGACGGCGCCGTGGGAATGGTGAAGATGGCGATTGAAAGGCTCAACGAGGACGAGGTCGTTGCCCTGGACGAGGAGCGCAAGGCCGCCATGGTCTCCAACCTCCTTGTGGTCCTGTGCGGCAACAAGGACGCCCAGCCCGTCGTCAACTCCGGGAGCATATACTGATGACCCCGGAGGAGCGTGAGCAGGCCCTCCGTGAGCGCCTGGAGCGGATAGAGGCTCTGGAGCGGGAGCTAAAGGCGAAGGAATCGGCAAAAAAGCAGGTCCCGCTGAGGCTCTCCAACACCCTCTGGACCGAGATCGCCGCCTGGGCAGAGGAGGACTTTCGGAGCATAAACGGACAGATAGAGTACATCCTCACCGAGGCCGTGAGGAGGAGAAAGGGAAAGTGACGCGCGGAGCTGATACTAATATCTATTTAAAAGGAGACACCGAGCGGCGAGAATTTTTTGTGTCAGGCAAGGAAGACGCCGCAGGGAATACCCATTGGTATTTCCAAGGCGGCTGACGCAGCATGGCGCAAAAAAGGCCGGCGCGAATGTCTTATTTTAATTAGATATTAGTATCATACCGCGCCGGATACGGAGGGATATATGAACGAGAAGAAAGGCCGGGACGCCGGCTCCGGGGATGTTCTGAGGCTGACTGTCGGCAGTGACAGCGAATATAAAAGCATAACCAAGGCGCTCCGCTTCGCGCACACCCGCCCGGATGTCCCGGCGGCGATCCACATTCGCCCCGGAACATATCATGAAAAGCCGGAGATTTGGCGCGGCAACGTCACACTTGAGGGCGAGGACGCCGCGACGACGGTGATAACCTACGGCGATTACGCCAACGACACCATGCCCGACGGGGGAAAAAGGGGCACGTTCCGCAGCTATACAATGCTTGTGGCGGCGTCAAACGTGCGCCTTCGGAACCTCACGATTGAGAACTCCGCGGGCCCTCAGGAGGGCAGCGGGCAGTGCATCGCGCTCTACGCGGAGGGAGACAGCATCGTCGTGGAGAGCTGCCGGCTTTTGAGTGCGCAGGACACGCTCTTTACGGGACCGCTGCCGGAAAGCGAGATCATCAAGGGCGGCTTTACGGGACCGACGGAGAGCTTCCCGCGCGTCAACGGCAGGCAGTATTACCTTGACTGCTACATCTGCGGGACGGTGGACTTTATCTTCGGCAGCGCCACGGCGTACTTCAAAGACTGTACCCTGGAATCCATACTCCGCCCTGGGTACGTCACCGCTGCATCCACACCCCGCGGGCAAAAATACGGGTACGTGTTTGAAAGCTGCCGCTTTATCGGTGACCTGCCGGAAAACTCCGTATACCTGGGGCGCCCATGGAGGGATTTCGCCAAAACGGTGATACTCCGCTCCTACCTCGGCGGGCATATCAGGCGTGAAAAATGGCACGATTGGGATAAGGAACAGGCGCATACAGGGTCATTTTACGCGGAGTATAAAAACTACGGCCCCGGCACCTCCGGCGAGAGCGTCCCCTGGGCGCATACCCTGACCGACGATGAAGCGGAGGAGTATACCCCGGAAAAAATAGGTTTTCCAGACGCTCAGGACCTCTGAAAAAACACAAAAAATCCTTGAATTCCCCGGAATTCAAGGATTTTTTTCGCACGCTTTGATTTATCTGTTTTTCACCCTTCCAACAGCAGGTCGATTATTTTGCCGTAAAGCTTTTCGGCGTTCTTTTTGAAGTTTTCCTCGATCTGCGCCGACTGCTTATCGTCGCCGGTGAGCAGGTCCAGGGTCATTATCGGTCCCATCCCGTCGGACATGGACAGGTGGACCGTAAAGCCGCCCCTGCGCCGCATTTCATGGCTCGCCTCAATCATGCTCCTGCGGCGCTGGAGGTCCGCCAGGGTGGACGCCGCCTTCTCCGCGCGTATACGCACCGAATAGGGGATGTCGGACTCCATCGCCTCGCCGTTGACCCTGCCCCTGTCGGTGATGGCGTAGCCCTCATCGTTCTTTTCAATGTGCCCCGTGCGCTCCAGGTCCGCGAGCACCTGGGTGAAGTCAAAGTAGTCTATCGCCCCGTCGGTGAGGAGCGTCATATCCGTCAGCTCCTCAAATGTCGCTCTCTCCGGCAGCCGCCGGAGAATAAAGAGTATGAGAATTTTAAGCTCCATCTCTCCGCGGATGAACCCGTATCTCTTTTCCAAGGGAAACAACTCCTCGATGTGATAATAACATAATTATACACTGAGGCTGGAAATATGACAAGCCTTTTTGCGCCATATAGGTTGACATAACGGGAAAAAAGAGTTAAAATGGGGGAGCCTGAGATAGGAGGCGTAGAAATGGCAAAAGGAAAGCACCAGTCCCAAAGCGGGACCGATTCAAGAAAGCTTATAATAATACTTATAGCGGCCGTGGCGGCGATAGCGATAGTGGTCACCGCCGCCGTACTGCTGGCAGGCGGTATGAACAGGGAAAAGGAGCCCCCCGCGCCGCCCGTGGAGCCGGACATACCCGACACACCGGACGAACCCGACCCGCCCGTGGAGCCTGACCCACCAACGCAGCCCGACCCTCCCACGCAGCCCGACCCGCCGGTGGAGCCCGATCCCCCCGATGAGCCGGACCCGCCGAAATATGAGGGACCCGTGAGCCCCCTGACAGGCGAGCCGGTGGAGGAGGACATTTCCGGCGTCCGCCCCTGGGCGGTGATGATAGACAACATAAAGGAGGCCACGCCCCACGTGGGGATCACCCAGGCGTCAATGATAATCGAGATGCCCGTGGAGGCGTACTCCTCCCGCCTTATGGCCGTGTTTGAGGACTTCGGCGACATGGAGCAGGTGGGCGGCGTCCGCAGCTCCAGACCCTACTTCATCGACCTCGCCCTGGGCCTTGACGCCGTCTACATACACGCCGGCGGCAGCGACGACGCCTACGCCAAGCTCAAGAGCACCGGCATCCCCCGCCTTGACGGGGTGAACGGCCCCGGCGCGGGGAACTTCTACCGCGACACCTGGCGCAAGGAGAACCTGGGCTCTGTGCACAGCGTTGTCCTGGACGTCCCCAAGCTTGCCGATTACGTCAAGAGCAGCAAGCTGAAAACCGCCCACAAGGACGGCTATGAGATGAACTTCACCTTTGACGACGAGAGGGATCTCACCGGCGAGGCGGCAAGCTCCGTCACCGCCCGCTTCTCCTCGTCAAAGAGCTCCAAATCCACAACATTCACATACAACGGCGACACAAAGCTCTACACCGTCAGTCAGTACGGCTCCGAGATGAAGGACACGGCGGTAAATTCCCCCGTTCAGGTCAGGAACGTCATATTCCTGACGGCAAGGATTTCCGTCATCTCCGGCGACGACAAGGGCCGCCTCCAGGCGACCCTCACCGGATCGGGACAGGGCTGGTACGTGGCGGACGGCGTCGCCCAGAAGATAACCTGGCAGAGGGAGAAGTCCAACGGCCTCTTTTCCTTCACCGACTCCAACGGCAACCCCCTGACCCTCCGCACCGGCAAGACCTACATGATGATCGGTACGTCATCAGGCGAAATAGAATACGAGTAAAACCATCGGGGCTGTGAAAATACACGCCGACTGAGATGTGAATTTTCGCAGTCCCGCTTTTTTGCGGAAAAAACCACAGTTTTT
>CANPYX010000046.1 GCA_947588955.1 uncultured Oscillospiraceae bacterium
TATCCGGGTGTGGCGAAGTTTGGTATCGCGCTTGAATGGGGTTCAAGAGGCCGCTGGTTCGAATCCAGTCACTCGGATCGGGAAAACGGCAGCTTTCGGCTGCCGTTTTCTTTAGACTGGCGAAAAAGCCCTGACGGGCTTTTCTGCCAAGGGGAACGTGCGGGCAATTTTCTCTGAATTTTGCGAAATTCAGAGAAAACTACCCTGCTGTCGCGCTGCGCGTACGCCCCGAAGGGGCGTACACTTGTGCGACAAAAGGTAATTTTTCCGACGTACATGCCGCCGGAAAAATATTTAAAATTGGATTTTACTCTTATCTGGGGTTTGTCAACAGTCTGAAACGGCAGCTTTCGGTTGCCGTTTTCTTGTAATACATGATCCCATTGCTTAAATTAATTGAGTTGAAAAGAGATAATTTATGACTGCGGCAAAGGATAAAACCGAGATCTTTGAAAAAATGCCGGTGGGCAAGGCAGTGATGACCATGGCGGTGCCTACCGTCATAAGTCAGCTCATCGTCCTCATCTACAACATGGCGGACACCTTCTTCATTGGAAGGACCCGCAACTCGCTTATGGTTGCGGGGGCGTCGCTGATACTCCCAGTCTTCAACATATCCCTCTCCATCTCAGGACTTGCGGGTATCGGTGGCGGTGCGCTTATATCAAGGCTCCTGGGTCAAAAGCGGGAGGATGAGGCGCGGAGGGTGTATAGCTTCTGTGTGTACCTCGGAGCTCTGACCGCGGCGCTTTTTTCCGCGGGTGTGCTCATATTCATGCGCCCATTGATGAACGCTCTGGGCGCCACTTCGGAGACATACGACTACGCCTCCACCTACGCCTTTTTCGTCATCGTCTGCGGCGGCGTTCCCACCGTGCTCTCCAACACGTTGGCGAACCTCCTGAGAAGCGTGGGAGAGTCAAAAAAGGCGGGCTTCGGCATCACCATGGGCGGTGTTGTCAACATGGCGCTTGACCCGCTTTTTATGTTCGTGCTTTTCCCGAAGGGCATGGAGATAGCCGGCGCTGGAGCAGCCACATGCCTTTCAAATTTAATAGCTTGCGCCTATTTTGCCTTGGTGCTCATAAGGCTTCGCGGCTCAGACAGCGTTTTGAGGCTCGTATCCCCGCTGAAGCTGCCGGATAAGAAAAGCTTGCTTGGTGTGTTTGCCGTGGGCGTGCCGTCGTCCATCGCCACGCTCCTTTTTGACATGGACTACGTGGTGATAGACAAGCTGATGAGCGACTATGACGCCGTATCCCTTGCGGCAATCGGCGTTGTTTTGAAGGTGGAACGCCTCCCGCTGAACGTGGGCGTGGGCATATGCCAGGGTATGATGCCAATTATCGCCTACAACTACTCTACCCGCAATCTGGAGCGCATGAGGGGTACAAAGAGGTACGCCCTCATGCTGGGGCTTGCCTGCGCGGCGGTGAGCATACTGATCTACGAGCTTTTCACAAGCCAGATCGTCAGGATATTCATTCCCGACCCCGCAACAGTGGAGATAGGGACAAAATTCCTGAGGGCGAGGGTCCTAGCGACGCCGCTTATGTTCCTGAGCTTCTTCCACGTATACCTTTTCAACGGCTTCGGTAAGGGCGGCTATGCCTTGTTTTTGGGCGTGACCAGGTGGCTCGTTTTCAATATCCCGATGCTCTATATCCTCAACGGGCTATTCGGCAAATACGGTATCGTCTGGTCGCAGCTGTGCGCGGACACCCTCACCGTCGCCCTGTCGCTTTTTGTCTACCGGCTTTACGAAAAGCGCGCCCTTGAAGCTGCGCCGGAAAATAAAAACGTGATTTGAACGATTGATTCCCCGGAGGGTATTATGGAGCTAACAGATCTGCAAGCCGTGACCGCGCTTTTGGAGCGGCATGGGTTTCGCTTTTCAAAGGCAAAGGGGCAGAATTTCCTCGTCGCCGCCTGGGTGCCGGAGCGGATCGCCCAGGAGTCCGGCGTGGACAAGCACACGGGCGTACTTGAGATCGGCCCCGGCGTGGGTTGCCTCACCGCGGAGCTTGCGAAACGGGCGGGCAAAGTGGCGGCGCTGGAGGTGGACGCGCGCCTCATGCCCGTGCTTGGTGAGACCTTAGCCGGAGTTGACAACGTGGACATTATAAACGCCGATATCATGAAGGCGGACATACCGGATATACTGGAAAATAACCTTAAAGGGCTCACACCGGCGGTGTGCGCCAACCTTCCCTACAACATAACCTCGCCGGTGCTTACTAAGCTCATTGAGTGCGGGCGCTTTGAGACAGTCACCGTGATGATACAGCGGGAGGTCGCCAGAAGGATCTGCGCCGGACCGGGGACGCCGGATTACGGCGCGTTCGGGATATTTGTGGACTTTTATTATATGCCGGAGCTGCTTTTCGACGTGCCGCCCTCCTGCTTTGAGCCGCGCCCAAAGGTCACAAGCTCAGTCATAAAGCTCACAAGGAGGGGAGAGCCCGCCGCGAGAACCGACGAGAGGCTTTTTTTCAAAACGGTGCGCGCGGCGTTCAACCAGCGCAGGAAGACACTGGCGAATGCCCTTTCCTCCGGTTTTCCTCAGCTTGACAAGACGGAGATTGCCGGCTGTATCCGCCGCTGCGGGCTGTCTGAAACCGTCAGGGGAGAGGAGCTGGGCATACCGGAATTTGCCGCGCTTACAGACGAGCTGGGGAGGGCTTTGAATGATTCTTCCCGTTGAGTTTTACAAAAGTGACACCCTGACAGTGGCGCGGGAGCTCATCGGCTGTACCCTCGTCTCCCACGTTGGCGGCGCGGAGACCCGGGGCGTCATAGTTGAGGCGGAGGCGTACCGGGGACCGATCGACCCCGCCGCCCACTCATATAAGGGCAGGACGGAGCGGGTACGGGCGCTTTACGAGGGCAAGGGGCTTGCTTACATCTACCTCATCTACGGTATGCACTGGTGCCTCAACATCTCCTGCGGTCCGGAGGACTCCCCAGACTGCGTTCTTCTGAGGGCACTGGAGCCCACGGGCGGCGTTGAGACGATGTCAAAGCGGCGGCATACGGACAGGCTCGCGAACCTGTGCTCCGGCCCCGGCAAGCTCACGGCGGCGCTGGGCGTCACAAGGGAGCTTTACGGGGCACGCGTATATGACGGCGACTCTAAGCTTTTTGTGGAGTCGGGGGAGGGCGGCGTGCCCGTGGAGACCTCAAAGCGCGTGGGCATCGACTACGCGGGCGAGGCAAAGGACTGGCCCTGGCGCTTCACCCTCTCCGGCAGCAAATACGTATCCAAACGCCCCTGACACAAGATTTTGTGTGGGGGCGTTTTCATTCCCGCAAGTAAACTATATCAAAAAATTACGTAAGAGCTTATTTTATTTGTCATCTGTGACGTTGCAATTTTCAATTCGTTTAGTGTAAAATGTTATACAGAGAAATTTGTATCTCTACAAGGAGGTTAAACACATGTATACAAAAAACAAGGCCGTTCTCAGCTGGATCGATGAGATGGCCGCCCTCACCAAGCCTGACAAGATCGTCTGGATCGACGGCTCCGAGGAGCAGCTTGAGTCCCTCCGCCAGGAGGCCTACAAGACCGGCGAGCTTGTAAAGCTCAACGGCGAGGAGCTTCCAGGCTGTGTCTACCACCGCTCCGCCGTCAACGACGTGGCGCGCGTTGAGGACCGCACCTTCATCTGCTGCGAGAAGAAGGAGGACGCCGGTCCCACCAACAACTGGATGGACCCCAAAGAGATGAAGACGATGCTCTACGGCATCTACGACGGCTCAATGAAGGGCCGCACCATGTATGTCATCCCTTACTCCATGTCCATCGTCGGCTCCCCCTTTGCCAAATACGGCATTGAGCTCACCGATTCCATCTACGTGGTTGTATCCATGGCCATCATGACCCGCGTGGGTCTTGACGTATACGACGCCCTGGGCGACAGCGCCGACTTTATCAAGGGCCTTCACGCCAAGGCGGACCTGGACCCCGAAAAGCGTTACATTGTCCACTTCCCTCAGGAGAACCTCATCATGTCCGTCAACTCCGGCTACGGCGGAAACGTGCTTTTGGGCAAGAAGTGCTTCGCTCTGCGCATCGCCTCCTGCCTGGGCCGTGACGAGGGCTGGATGGCGGAGCACATGCTGATTTTGGGCGTTGAGTTCCCCAACGGCGAGATCCACTACATCTCCGCCGCATTCCCCTCCGCCTGTGGCAAGACTAACCTGGCCATGCTCATCCCCCCCGAGGGCTACCGGAAGGCCGGCTACAAGGTCTGGACCGTGGGTGACGACATTGCCTGGATTCGTCCGGGTCCCGACGGAAGGCTTTGGGCGGTGAACCCGGAGAACGGTTTCTTCGGCGTCGCCCCCGGCACCTCCATGAAGTCCAACCCCAACGCCATGATGTCCACCAAGAAGAACACCATCTTCACCAATGTCGTCCTCAAGCCCGACGGAACGGTCTGGTGGGAGGGCATGGACAAGAATCCTCCTGAGGGCGCTCTCAACTGGAAGGGCGAGCCCTGGGACCCCGCCGACGGCTCCAAGGGCGCTCACCCCAACTCCCGCTTCACCGCGCCGGCGCGCAACTGCCCCTGCCTTTCCAAGGAGTATGACAATCCCCAGGGCGTGCCTCTGGACGCCATGCTCTTCGGCGGACGCCGCGCCAAGACCGCGCCGCTGGTATATCAGTCCCGCGACTGGAACCACGGAGTTTTCATGGGCGCCACCGTCGCCTCGGAGACGACTGCCGCCGCCACCGGCGCCGTGGGCGTTGTCCGCCGCGACCCCATGTCCATGCGCCCCTTCATCGGCTACCACGTTGCCGACTACTGGCAGCACTGGATCGACATGGGACACGACAAGCGCGTCACCAAGCTTCCCAAGATATTCCACGTCAACTGGTTCCGCACCGACGACGAGGGACACTTCCTCTGGCCCGGTTTCGGCGACAACATGCGCGTCCTTGAGTGGATTCTGAAGCGCTGTGCCGGCGAGGTTGACGCTGTTGAGACCCCCATCGGCTATATGCCCAAGCCCGAGGACATAAACCTTGAGGGCATCGAGGACGAGGTCAGCCCTGAGACCCTGAAGGAGCTCCTCACCATCGACAAGGAGGTCTGGAAGGGCGAGGCCGCCGACATCCGCAAATTCTTCGGCGAGGTCGGCGAGGGCAAGCTCCCCCGCGAGCTGGAGGAGAACCTGGAGACCCTGGAAAATAACCTGAAATAACAAATATACCGGACCGCCATTCCGACGGTCCGGTTTTTTGAAATCAAAGAAAAGCCGCCGTCAGCTATAGCTGTGTGAAGTCACTGTAAAGGAGAGAATAAGATGAATAAGACGCTGAAAAGGGTACTTTTGACGATATTGGCTGTCTTAATTGCGCTTGCGGCGCTTGCAGCGGCGGCGTACCTGACGGTCACTCACGACTGGTCCGGCGAGCCGCCTGTGGACGTGTCGGGGTGTACGAACCCGTACATATCCAAGACCGGCGCACCCATGGTATCCGCCCACCGCAGCGGGGGAGGGATAGCGCCCGAAAACACACTGATGGCATTCAGGAACGTGGTGGAATCGGACTTTACGGTGGATATCTTTGAATTTGACCTGGCTCTCACGGAGGACGGGGAGCTTATTTTGCTTCACGACGAGACGCTTGACCGCACCTCCGACGCCGCCGAGCACTTCGGCTATTCGGACGTCTATCCCTCCGGACACACCTATGAAGAGCTGAGAGAGCTCAATTTGGGCGAAAGCTTTGTGAACGCGGCGGGAGAGACGCCCTACCGGGGACTGCGGGGGGAGGACATACCCGATGAGCTGCGCGTACTGCGTCCGGAGGACCTTTTTGACTTCCTTGACGGCTACGGAGAGTACCGCTTCATCATGGAGATCAAGGACTCCGGCGACCGGGGCAGGCTCGCGGCGGACAGGATCTACAATATACTCAAGGACAGGGATATGCTGGACCGGGCGATCATCGGCACCTTCCACAACGAGATAACGGAATACATGACGGAGAAATACCCGGATATGCTCCGCTCCGCCGGCGTAAACGAGGTGGTGGGCTTCTATTTTGACTCCCTCCTGGGCATCGACCGGCCGGAGGGGTATTACGGCTTCGTTGCCCTTCAGATACCCGACGAGGATTACGTGGTGAAGCTCGGCACAACACGCATGGTTAACTACGCCCACCGCCGGAACATCGCCGTACAGTTCTGGACGATCAACGATCCCGACCTGTGCCTTGACCTCGCCTCCAAGGGTGCGGACGCCATCATGAGCGACTACCCCGACATGATTTATGAGACACTTGGCGGCGAGTGACGCGAATGGGTAAACTGCCCTAAAAAATTGTCAAAACGCGCATAAAAAAGCTTAAATACACTATTGAAGTTTCAACGAAAGAATGTTATTCTATTAACAATACTGGAGTGCCGCGCGCACTGAAGTTACAATAAACGGTCCGGGAGGAGAGAACCGGACCGAAAAAAGAAAATGGAGGTTTTCAATATGGCTCGCTTAAGCGAATCGGCGGTAGCGAAGATCGAAGAGATCTGCTCCCGGTACACCAATGAGCCGACGCCGCTGATGATGATCCTCAGCGACATCCAGAACGAGTACGGCTACATACCGCTGGAGGCACAGGAGCTCGTCTCCGAGAAGACCGGGATCTCGGTCGCCGAGATCTACGGCGTGGTGACGTTCTACTCCTACTTCTCCCTGAAGCCCAAGGGAAAATACGTGGTTGGCTGCTGCCTGGGCACCGCCTGCTACGTCAAGGGCGGCGGACAGGTCTTTGATAAGTTTGCCGAGGTTCTGGGTATCAAGGGCGGCGAGACGACCCCCGACGGACTCTTCACCCTGGACGCGCTCAGGTGCCTGGGCGCCTGCGGCATCGCCCCCGCCGTCTCCATAAACGGCAAGGTCTACCCCAAGGTCAAGGTCTCCGATGTCCCCGACATCGTGGCAAGCTACCGCAACGCGTAAAAGGGAGGTCACAACATGATAAAAACACCTGAACAGCTTCAGGAGAGGATCGCCTCCTGCTCCGCCTGTCTCGACGGCAAGTTCAAGGGCGAGGAGGGGAAGCGCGCCGTGGTCCTCTGCGGCGGTACCGGCTGCCTTTCCTCCAACTCCGCCGAGATACGTGAAAAATTTGAAAAGGTCATCGCCGAGAAGGGGCTTTCCGACAAGGTCACCGTGAACCAGGTGGGCTGCTTCGGCTTCTGCTCCCAGGGACCCTTCGTCAAGATCTTCCCCGAGGACACGCTTTACCGCATGGTGAAGCTGGAGGACGTGGACGAGATCGTCGAAAAGGACCTCATCGGCGGCGAGATCGTTGAGCGCCTTCTCTATGTGGACCCCGCCACCGGCGAGAAGGTCCAGCGCCAGGACGACATCAACTTCTACAAGAAGCAGCACCGCATAGCCCTCCACGGCTGCGGCACCATTGACCCGGAGAACATCAACGAGGCGCTGGGCTACGGCGCCTATCAGGGACTCGCCCGCGCCCTCTCCATGACCCGCCAGGAGGTCATCGACGAGGTCCTGGCCGCCGGTCTTCGCGGACGCGGCGGCGGCGGATTCCCCACGGGCCGCAAGTGGCAGTTTGCCTATAACGAAAAGGGCGACGAGAAATACGTGGTCTGCAACGGCGACGAGGGCGACCCCGGCGCGTTCATGGACCGCTCCATCCTTGAGGGCAACCCCCTTGCCGTCATCGAGGGCATGGTCATTGCCGGCTACGCCATCGGCGCCCAGAACGGCTACTTCTACGTCCGCGCCGAGTACCCCGTGGCAGTGCGCCGCCTGCGCATAGCCATCAAGCAGGCTCAGGAGGAGGGGCTTCTTGGCGAGCACATCCTGGGCACCGATTTCAGCTTCAACGTACATATAAGGCTGGGCGCCGGCGCCTTCGTCTGCGGCGAGGAGACAGCGCTTTTGAACTCCATCGAGGGCAAACGCGGCATGCCCCGTCCCCGTCCTCCCTTTCCGGCGGTGAAGGGACTCTGGCAGTGCCCCACCATCGTCAACAACGTGGAGACTCTCGCCTGCGTGCCCTTCATTCTCAGGAACGGCGCGGCGGAGTTTGCCAAATTCGGCACCGAGCGATCCAAGGGCACCAAGGTCTTCGCCCTGGGCGGCAAGGTCAACAACGTGGGACTTGTTGAGGTCCCCATGGGCACCACCCTCCGGGAGCTCATCTTCGACATCGGCGGCGGTATCCCCGGCGGCAAGAAATTCAAGGCCATCCAGACCGGCGGCCCCTCCGGCGGGTGCCTCACCACGGAGTACCTTGACGAGCCCATCGACTTTGACAACCTGGTAGCCAAGGGCTCCATGATGGGCTCCGGCGGCGCCATCGTCATGGACGAGGACAACTGCATGGTGGACGTGGCCAAGTTCTACATGGAGTTTATCTGCGACGAGTCCTGCGGCAAGTGCACACCCTGCCGTATAGGTACAAAGCGTATGCTTGAGATCTTGACAAAGATCACCGAGGGCAAGGGCGAGCCTGAGGACATCACCGCCCTTGAGGAGCTGGTACACGTGACCCAGAACGGCTCCCTGTGCGCCCTTGGTCAGACGGCTGCCAACCCCGTCAAGTCCACCATGACCCACTTCATGGACGAGTATCTTACCCACATCAACGACAAGAAGTGCCCGGCCCACGTGTGCAAGAACCTGATGCAGTACAAGATCGTGAAGGACAAGTGCTTCGGCTGCGGTATGTGCGCCAAGCAGTGCCCCGCCTCCGCCATCACCCGCACCGACTACGTGGCCCCCGGCAAGAAGCTTGCCGCCATGGAGATCGACCCCGCCAAGTGCGTGAAGTGCGGCGCCTGCATGTCCACCTGCAAGTTCAAGGCCATCATCAAGGAATAATAGGGGAGGACCAAAGCTATGTCTTTAGTGAATATAAAAATCGAGGGACATCCCTACCAGGTAGAGGCCGGTCTCACCATTCTGGAGGCCGCCAAGATCTGCGGCTACGACATCCCGTCCCTGTGCGCCTTCAACCACGGCGAGTGCAACCAGGGCTCCTGCCGCGTGTGCCTCGTGGAGGCCACCGGCGCACGGGGTCTTGTGGCGTCCTGCGTCTATCCCGTTTCCGAGGGCATGGAGATCACCATCTCCTCACCCAAAGCTGCCCAGGCACGGCGCACAAGCGTTGAGCTTCTGCTGTCCAACCACTCCGCCTGGTGCCAGGAGTGCGGCAAGAACGGCTCCTGCGAGCTTCTGCGCGTGGCGCAGATGACCGGCGCCCGCGTCATCAACAAGACCGGCGCCCGCACCCCCGTAACCGTGGACGAGCTGAGCCCCAGCATCATCCGCGACACCTCCAAGTGCATCCTCTGCGGCAGGTGTATCGCCCGCTGCGGCAACGCCCACGGGCTGTCCGTCCTGGGCTTTGAGAACCGCGGCTTCAACACCATCGTGGGCCCCGCCGAGAACAGGAGCTTCACCGAGTCCCCCTGTATCCTCTGCGGTCAGTGCGTCTCCGTCTGCCCCACGGGAGCTCTCATGGAGAAGTCCGAGATTTGGAAGATCGACGAGGCGAAAAAGGCCGGCAAGTTTATCGTCGTCCAGACCGCTCCCGCCGTCCGCGCCGCTCTGGGCGAGGAATTCGGCATGAAGATCGGCACCCCCGTCACCGGCAAGATGGTCGCCGCTTTGAAGCGCCTGGGCTTTGACAGGGTCTATGACACCAACTTCGGCGCGGACCTCACCATCATGGAGGAGGCCAACGAGCTTCTCAAGCGCATAAAGGAGGGCGGCGTCCTGCCCATGATCACCTCCTGCTCTCCCGGCTGGGTCAACTACGCCGAGTATTACTACGGAGATCAGCTGGATCACCTGAGCTCCTGCAAGTCCCCCCACGAGATGTTCGGCGCCATCGTGAAGAGCTACTTCGCCGAGCGCAACGGCATTGACCCGAAGAACATCTTCGTCGTCTCCATCATGCCCTGCACCGCCAAGAAGTTTGAGAAGGAGCGCGACCAGCTCAAGAACGCCGAGGGCCTTCCCGATGTGGACTGCGTCCTCACCACCCGCGAGCTGGGCGACCTCATCCGCAGAAGCGGCATCAACTTCACAAAGCTCCCAGACGAGGAGTTTGACCAGGACCTCCTGGGCGAGTATTCCGGCGCCGGCGTCATCTTCGGCGTCACCGGCGGCGTCATGGAGGCCGCCCTGCGCACCGCTTACCACGCCCTCACCGGCCGTGAGCACGAGCTTATCAAGTTTGAGCAGGTCCGCGGTCTCGACGGCATCAAGGAGGCCGCCATCGACATTGACGGCAAGGTCATCAACGTCGCTGTCGCCCACGGCATGAAGAACGCCAAGGTACTCATGGACCAGGTCCGCGCCGGCACCAGCAAGTACACCTTCATTGAGATCATGGGCTGCCCCGGCGGATGCGTCGCCGGAGGCGGACAGCCCTACGTGAAGCCCTGCTTCCTCCCCAATGAGGACATCGACATCCTTGACACCTACAGGCAGAAGCGCGCCGACGCCCTCTACACCGAGGACGAGCGCCAGGCGGTCCGCCAGTCCCACAACAACACCCAGATCCAGAAGCTCTACGCCG
Source organism: uncultured Oscillospiraceae bacterium (assembly GCA_947588955.1). Taxonomy (GTDB): domain Bacteria; phylum Bacillota; class Clostridia; order Oscillospirales; family Oscillospiraceae; genus RUG626. The sequence continues at coordinate 10,577 of CANPYX010000046.1, forward strand.
AGTATCTGGGCGAGCCCTGCGGCCACCGCGCCCACGAGCTCCTCCACACCACCTACGCCCCCCGCGAGAGGTTCGACAAGAAATAAACCGACCGATAAGCTGAAACCCGTACCGAATAAAATCGGTACGGGTTTCAAACTGTTGATAAACCCCCGGAAGGAGAAAAACCCCATATCAAATATTTTTCCGGCGGCATGTACGTCGGAAAAATCACCTTATGTTTTGCAAGCGTGCGCCCCTTCGGGGCGTGCGCGCAGCAAAACAGCAGGAAGACCTCCGAGAAAAGCCCGCAGGCTTTTCTCGGAGGTCTTCCGCACGTTCCCCTTATCGGCAAAGGCCAGAGGCCTTTGCCGATAAGCAGCTCCCACAAGCTGACCTTAAAACGCCACCCCAAAGGCGTCGAGCAGAATTCCTACTGTTATGCCCGAAACCAGCACGTAGCCCAGTATCTTCACGTTGTCAGCCATCGCCCGGCGGTTTATCCTGAAAAGCACCAGCATACCCACCCCGGAGGCGGTGAGGAGCCCCGCGATCATGCTCCCCGCGGTCATGGCGCCGGAGAGGTAGAGCTCCGTTATGATGATGCTCGCCGCGCAGTTTGGTATGAGCCCCACAAGACCGGAGATCACAGGCCCTATTACGGGCTTGTTGAGTATGAGCCCAGACAGCGTCTCCTCGCCAACAAAGTGTATCACAAGCCCCAAAACAAGGTTTATCACCAGGACAAACATGGCTATCTGAAGCGTGTGGTGAAGGGCGGAGACAAAGATCCCCCGCTCCTCGCAGCCGCAGTTCTCCTCCTCACAGAGCTCGTGGAGGTCAACGCGTTCGCCCTCGTGGCGGCAGAGCCGGAAGAGCTTGTCCGCTATGAGCCCCGCCGCTATGCCCGCAATGAGCTTCACTCCCAGTATCTCCAGTATGACCAGCGGCTTCACCGACGAGGAGATGAGAATGGGAAGCATCTCGTCGGAGGTGGAGAGGAACACGGCGATGAGCGTACCGGCGGATATGAGCCGCTGGGCAAAGAGGGAGGAGGCGGAGGCGGAGAACCCGCACTGAGGGATCATTCCCAGCGCCGACCCCGCGATGGGGCCCCAGAAGCCCGATTGCCTCACAAGCTTCAGCGAGCCCTGCTCAGCCTTCTCCTCGATAAACTCAAGCACCAGGTACGTGATAAACAGGAACGGAAGCAGCTTCAGCGTGTCCAAAGCGGCGTCCAGCAAAACATCAACCATGAAAAAGCCTCCAAAACAGTGTCCAAATAAAAATTTTATCACGTTTACAATGCTTAGGCAAGAGAAATCTCTTTTATTTCCCGTAAATTTATGCTAAAATAGGAAAAAACGGACGAGGGGGCGGGAATATGTCCGTGCTGGATACCGACATCCAATTTATAAAGGGCGTGGGGGAGACACGCAAAAAGTATTTTGAGAAGCTGGGCATATCCACCCTTCGCGACCTCATAATGAACTTCCCCCGCGGCTATGAGGACAGGCGCACGATGAAGCGCGTAAGCGAGCTTCAATTCGGCGAGATGTGCTGTGTCAGCGCCACCGTCGCCGCCCCCGCCAGGACCTCCCACATAAGGAAGGGGCTGGACATAACAAAGTGCGTCGCCGTGGACGAGACAGGCAGGCTCAATCTCACCTTCTTCAACCAGAGCTTTATTTCCCGCGCCCTGACGGTGGGGGAGAGCTATGTCTTCTACGGACGAGTAGGCGGGAAAATCGGCGCGCCGGAGCTTCAAAACCCTGTGATCGAGCGGGAGGACCTGCCGCCGGCATATACCCGCCGCGTCGTACCCATATACCGCATGACCGCGGGGCTGTCTCAGAAGATTATGTCCAACGCCGTCCGCCAGGGGCTTTTAAAGTGCGGCGACGAGCTTCCGGAGCAGCTGCCGGAGAGCGTGGTGGAACGCTGGAGGCTTGCACGGACGCGCTTTGCCTATGAGAATATCCATTTCCCCAGGGACATTGAAAGCCTGGAGCTTGCCCGCCGCCGGCTCATATTCGAGGAGCTTTTCGTGCTGTTCTGCACGCTCAGCCTCATGCGCTCGCGCCAGCAGGAGAAGCCGGGCACAAGGATAGCCCCGCCGGATATGTCCCCCTTCTGGAGCGCCCTGCCCTTCGCCCCGACGGGAGCGCAGAGGCGGGCGGTGGAGGACATACTGCGCGACCTCTCCGGCGCGCGCCCCATGTCCCGTCTCATACAGGGCGACGTGGGCTCCGGCAAAACCGCTGTCGCGGCTGCCGCCGCCTATGCTGTCATCAAAAACGGTCACCAGGCGGCTTTTATGGCTCCTACGGAGATTCTGGCGGAGCAGCACTATAAGACACTCTCCGGGCTCCTGGCGCCCCTGGGCGTCAACGTGGACCTTCTCACGGGGGGTCTGGGCGCCAAGGCAAAGCGCGAGGCGCAGCAGCGCCTCAGGTCCGGCGAGACCGGGCTTGTCATCGGCACCCACGCGCTTTTATCCGACAGCGTGGAGTTTTCGGATTTGGCGCTGATAATCGCCGACGAGCAACACCGCTTCGGCGTCCAGCAGAGGGCGGCGCTTTCCGACAAGGGCGACACGCCACACGTCCTCGTCATGTCCGCCACGCCCATACCCAGGACGCTCCAGCTCATAATCTACGGCGATTTGGACGTGTCGGTGATGGACGAGCTCCCGCCCGGCAGACAGGTTATCGACACCTTCCAGGTGGGCGAGGATATGCGCCGGCGGATATACAACTTCATACGGCGCCTGGTGGGTGAGGGGCGTCAGGTGTTCATCGTCTGTCCGGCGGTGGAGGAGACGGAGGAACAGCCCGACGGGCTCAAATCCGTCAAGGAGTACGCCGCCGAGCTCTCACAAAACGTTTTCCCCGATTTAAAGGTCGCCCTGGTCCACGGCAAAATGAAGCCCAAGGAGAAAAACGAGGTCATGGAGTCCTTCGCCGCCGGCGAGACGGACATATTAGTCGCCACAACTGTCATCGAGGTTGGCGTTGACGTGCCCAACGCCGCCCTTATGGTGGTGGAGAACGCCGACCGCTTCGGACTCTCCCAGCTCCACCAGCTCCGCGGGCGAGTGGGCAGGGGAGAGCACAAGTCCTACTGCGTCCTCTTTCGCGGCGCCGGCGGCGACGCGGCGATGGAGCGCCTGCGGGCGTTCTGCAAAACCAATGACGGCTTCAAAATCGCCGAGGAGGACCTGAGGCTCCGCGGCCCCGGCGATTTCTTCGGCTCCCGCCAGAGCGGACTTCCCGATATGCGCATAGCCGGTCTCACCACCGACTTAGAGCTCATGAGGACCGCAAAGGAGGCGGCCCAGGAGCTCCTGCGCGCCGACCCCGATCTCTCAAGCCCCGACAACGCCATATTGAAAGAGAGCGTCCTCCGCGTCCTTGAAAAAAACCGCGGCACCCTCAACTGACCACCCCTCGATAGCTCAAAATTTGTGGAAGCGAAATCAATATGAAATCAGAAATTTTTGATAAAAGTTATTTTGAAATTATAGCGGCAAATTCCCGCTTGGCGAATTGCGCCTCAGAACTACAGCTTAGGAGAACGCTATGGATAATTTTGCAGATGAAAGAGACTATAAGCTCTTGGAAAATGACAAATATACTTTTTTCGTGCTTGGGCGCATTATGGGCGGGGAATGTGAACTGCTCCTGACAGACCATGAAAAGCTGATCGTTTGTTATTCGTGCGCCCCATATCCCGTGTGGATTTGGACGCCTGACGGAGCGACGGAGGAAGAAAAAGAAAAAGCCTATGAGCTTGTGAGAGAAAACGGTCTGCTCACGAAGGGCTATACTTTCAATTTGAAATACGATTTGGCGGATTTTTTTATCAGCAAATCGTCTAAAGGCGCGGCGGCCCTGTCCGTTAAGACCAATATGTTTGCCTATGACTGTCCGAGCTTAATAGAACCGCATATACGGGCTGACGGCGAATACCATAGATGCGCGCCGGAGGATATTGATGAGCTGGTTGAGCTTATGGATTTGTTCCATAAGGAAATCGGGGTAGATCAGAATAGTATCGAAGCATACCGCCGTAAAGCGGAGGAAGCCATAAGAAGCGGCAGCCATTTTCTTTGGAGAAACGCGGAAGGTAGAAATGTATCCGTCTGCTGTGTCAAGCCAAACGGAAATTTGGCGAGCGTAGGTTTAGTGTATACGCGCGAGGAGCACCGTCGAAAGTACTACGCGGAGAATCTTGTCTATCAGGTATCCAAAATGGCAAAGGACGCAGGATTCATGCCCATGCTCTATACAGATGCCGATTATGCCGCGTCAAACGCCTGCTATGAGAAGATAGGCTACGTCCTCAAAGGCAAACTGTGTACAATAGGCTAAACAGTAAGGAGCAGGAAACAACAAAACGTTTTCCCGCCTTCCCATTATCAAATATTTTTCCGGCGGCATGTACGTCGGAAAAATAACCTTTTGTTTTGCAAGCGTGTCGCCATATGGGGTGGGGCTGTGAAAATACACGCCGACTGAGATGTGAATTTTCGCAGTCCCGCTTTTTTGCGGAAAAAACCACAGTTTT
>CANPYX010000047.1 GCA_947588955.1 uncultured Oscillospiraceae bacterium
ACGGCACCCGTAGGCGCTGTCTGATCTGTAAACTTTATTTTAATCTTTTCTCTGTCCTCTTGACGGGGTGCGGGTCATACATGACCTCCGGAGCGTTTTTTCAACGCGGACACATCTGTAAATGCCGGCGGAAAATTTCGGGCTGAGAGGTTTTGCCCCCCGGAGTGTTTGCCGAAACGAAAATCATAGCTTGGAGGGATTAAAATGCAAAAGAATGAGATCCAACGCCTGGTGGATAAATACAGCGCCAAGCTGCGCATTACGCCAGTATGGGATATAAAAATTGAGTTTGTTGAAGACCCTGCGTGGAGAAAAACCGGAGACATCAAGATCGACTGCGACGATCGAAAAGCGGTTCTGATGTTAAATGCGGTAAATCCAAACCGAGAAAATCTCGAAGAAGTGATCGTGCATGAGCTGATGCACCTGAAAATGTACCCTCTCGATCAGGTGACTGAATCCCTGATTACAAGTACCTTTGAGGAGAATACTCCCGCTTGGGACTTTGCGTATAGGCAGTTTTTTACAGCGTTGGAGCAGACTGTCGAGGAGCTTTCGAAGTGCTTTCTGCTGGAATTTGGAGAGGATCGTGACCTGTCATTCGGGCGTTGTGAAAAGAAAAAATCATTTGACGAATTGTATAACGGATTAAAATCGCTGGAGTAAACTGCGCACCGATATGCGATAAACCGGTTTTCTCTATCGCACCCTCAACCTCCCGATTTTCGCGGGATTTTCCGCGTATGCAACCGCCGGTTGCGGAAATTCAAGGTTGGAATGGTGGATTTTTCGGGCTTTTTGAGTTATCATTTTCACAGAACAAGCGAAAAGGAGGCTTTGGAATGACGATAGGTGACAAGATACAGTACATGAGGAAGAAGGCGGGACTTTCCCAGGAGCAGCTTGCCGACGCGGTGGGCGTGTCACGTCAGGCGGTATCAAAGTGGGAGACGGGCGAGGCGACGCCGGAGGTGGGAAAGCTCCTTCTCCTGACCCGCGCCTTCAACGTGACGGCGGATTGGCTCATCTCCGACCAGGGGCCCGACGCGCCCATAGCCCCGGACAGGAACCGGGAGGAGCCAAGAGAGGAGCCGCGCCGGGTCACAGCGCCGAGGGTGGAATATTACAGCGAGGAGCCGGAGGAGCCCGAAAAAAGTCTCCCCAACTGGCTTGAGAGGATGCCCGGACCCATGGGCAGATTCATAAGGCGGTACGGCTGGGTCGCGGGAGTGAAAATCGCGGTAATAGGCGGCGTGCTGTGTATTTTAGCCGGAATACTCGGAATTTTGACCGACTCCTTCTTCACCGTGAGCGACCCTCCGTATTTGGACACGGGGACATACAGCATGGAGAGCGTGGACAGAGTCATAATTCACGACGGCGCCGAGGTGGAGACGGTGAGCCCGGTCTACGGCTCCGCCCCGGTGACGGTCACCGCCCCTAATTCGACGGCGCGTGGATTCCTCGTGGCGCTGACGGGATTTTTCACCGGCGCGGGGATCACCCTGGCGGTCATCGGAGCGGCAGCGGCGCTGTCCCTGAGACGCGCGCACACTTGACGTTTACCTTATAGATTCCCCTATGCCGGTATCAGCTCCGCACAAAAAACTCCGCCCGGACGGTGTGTCCGGACGGAGTTTGGTTTTGTCAGCTTTTATTTTGTGAGCTTTTCCACAAGTCCCGCGAAGTCGCCGACGGTTTGGATGGACTCAAGGGAGTCCTGGGGGATCATGATACCGAAGTGGCTCTCCACCTCGGAGACGAACTCCACCAGGTCCAGGGAGTCGATGTCCAGGTCGGTGCGGAGATTGGTTTCGGGGGTGAGGGTGTCCTCATCGATGTCCAGGGTGCTGACCATTATGTCACGGATCTCTTCAAACATGATAGTAACCTCCTTGATTTGATTGGGTATTAGCTCCACTCCTTGACCGTCTTGTCCACCGGAGGCTTTTCCTGCGCGGGGGCTGACGGGTAAGAGGGGCGGGAGGAATAGCCTCCCGAACGGCGGGGGCGGCTGTCGCGGCGGTCGTCACGGCGGGGACGGTCCTCGCGCCTGTCGGCATAGGCGTCCTTGGGGGCGGTCTCCGAATCGTAGGCGATGACCACACGGCGGTTGGGCTCCGTGCCGGTGGAGTAGGTGGTGACGCCCTCAAAGTCCTGGAGGGCTGTGTGGATGACGTGGCGCTCGTAGGCGTTCATGGGCTCAAGGGTCTGGTTCCTGCGGTAGCGCACCACCTTGGCGGCGGTCTTTTTGGCGAGCCCCGTCAGGGCGTCGGCGCGCTTGGCGCGGTAATTTTCCGCGTCGATGTTGACCCGTGTGCGGTCCTCGGAGCCGGAATTCAGCACGTAGTTGGCGAGGTGCTGAATGGCGTCCAGGGTCTCGCCGCGGCGCCCGATAAGGGTGCCGACGTGCTGACCGGAGAGCTCCACGCAGACGGTGTTGGTCTCGGAATCATAGCCGGCGTCAATGTCGGCATCCACGTCCATGCGCTCAAAGAGACCGGAGAGGAAGGCTTTTACCTTCTCCACGTCGCCGTTGGTCTCGGTGGGGATGGGCTTGTGCTCGATGGGCGCCGGCGCGGGCTTGGGCTGAGCTGCCTTGGGAGCGCGGACGGGCTTGGGCTCAGGGATGGGTTCGGGGTCGGGCTCCTCCCAGCTGACGCGGACCTTGGCGGGGCTGGCACCGAAGCCGAGGAAGCCGGACTTTGCCCGCTCCAGGACCATCACGGAGACATCGTCGCGGCTCATGCCAAGCTGCTTGAGCGCCGCGGCAACGGCGTCGTCCTCCGTGCGCCCGGTTGTCTCAATAAATTTTGTCATAGCTTGTTCTCCTTATTCCTCGCCGCCGGAGGTTTCCGGGGCGTCGGGTGTGTCGTTCTTTGCGGTGTCCGACAGGGAGGCGCGGAGAAGCTTTTCCTCAAGCTCCTCGGAGATGTCCCCGTCTATTTCGGAGGTGTCGGAGGTGGCGCCCTCAATGCCGTTGTAGGAGTATCTGTCGGGGTCGTAGCCGCGTCCCCTGGCGTAGGGGCGGGAGCCAACCTTGCTGGGGTTGTACTTTTCCTCGGCGTCGGGGTTCTGAGCGCGCTGCCACTCCAGCGCCTTGTCCGCCGCCTCCTGCTTCTTTTTCTGCTGCTGCTTTTTCTTGGAGGTGTTGCCCGTCTGGAGCTCGTCGGGGCTCTTTTCGGCACGGCGCTTTTCCGCCTCGGCGCGCTTTGCCTCAATCTCCGCCTCCCGCGCCTTGCGCCGCTCCTCCGCCTGGGCAAAGTCCGCGAGCATGGTCTTCTCGTAGAGCTTTGTCAGGAACACGTCCACCAAAAGGCTGAAGATGGCGTTGACCATCCAGTAGACGCCCATGGCGGCGGGGAGGACAAAGGCGAACCAAAGGGACATGACGGGTCCCAGGAGGAGCATCATCATGGAGTTGGACTGCTTTTCAAGCTGCTCCTTGTTGGCTCCGGGAAGGTTCTTCTGGAGCGTGGTGGCTATCTTGGTGGAGAGCCACTGGAAAAACGCGGTGATGATGGGGATAAGGAAGAGCCCCAGCATGGGCCACAGCGCCTTGAAGGAGGAGAAGTCAAAGGTCCAAATCCTGAAATTGGGAACTGAGGACAGGTCCAGCCCAAAGACGGTGAAGTTTATGGGACGGAGCCTGTCGGACAGACCCGCGAACTCGCTAAAGTAGTCGTTGATAATCTTTGTTGCGCCGATCTGGGTTTGGAGAAGCTGATTGGCTGTGAAGTTGAGCCCGTGGGCCTGCGCCACCTCCACCAGCTTTTTCGCCAGCGCGCCCACTGCCTCGCCGTTCCTTGTGACCTCCAGAAGGTCCTTGGGCACGCCCATCATGACCGTCAGGGGCTTGCGGATCGCCTGATAGAGGGCGAGCATTATGGGCAGGGGGAGCAGCGACCAAAGGCAGCCGGACAGGGGGCTGACGCCCGCCTCGCGGTAGAGCTTCTGCATCTCCTCGCTCTGCTTCTGCTGGTTGCCGGCGTGCTTTTTCTGTATCGCCTCAATCTCCGGCTGGAGCAACTGCTGGCGCATCATGCCCTTTTTGCTCTTCATCTGGAAGGGCATCAAAATGAGCTTTATGATGACGGTGAAGAGCACGATGGCAAAGAGGTAGTTGTGTGTGATGTTGTAGAGGAACATCAATAGCAGACCAAAGGGCCTTGCGATAGTATCTAACATGTGTTCACTCCGATTCTGATGGTTTATGGTACCGGGTCATAGGGGTCGGATTTGTTGAAGGGGTTGCAGCGCAGTATTCGTTTGAAGGCGAGCCAGCCGCCCTTGAGAGCGCCGTATTTTTCAATCGCCTCCAGGGCGTAGGCGGAGCAGGTGGGGTAAAACCGGCAGCAGGGAGGTCTTTGGGGAGATATCCCCTTGCGGTAGACGTTTATGAGGAAAATAAGTATCTTTTTCATCTCAGCAGCTCCAGCCTTCCGGCGAGCTCCAAAAGCTCGCGCTCCAGCACCCGATAGGGCGCCAAAACGCCTCTGCCGCGCACCACCACCACAAGGTCCACGCCGGGGAGAAATTTCTCCTCGTTGAGCCGGTACGCCTCCCTGAGGCGGCGGCGGACCCTGTTGCGGCGGACCGCCTTGGCAAGCTTGGCGCTCACCGTGATGCCGATACGGTTCTCCCGCCTGTCCCTTTTACGGGCGTACAGCACGATATCCGGTCCCACCGCGCTTTTGCCCTTTGAGTAAAGGCGGCGGAACTCAAAATGTTCTTTCAAAGATGTGGAAAACCGCACGATAATCACCCGATCCCGGACACGCCTTCAAGGACGAGACATATCTCGCCCTCAAAACCGTTATAACGAATGAACTGCCTGCCTGACCTTCATCAGTGGGTCAGTCTCGCGCGGCCCTTGGCGCGGCGGCGGGCCAAAACCTTGCGGCCGTTGGCGGTCGCCATTCTCTTGCGGAAGCCGTGCTCCTTGGAGCGGTGAAGCTTCTTGGGCTGATAGGTCCTTTTCATTCGGTTACACCTCCATATAATATAATGTGTTTTATACTCGACATCGGGGCGCGCCCCGAAGCAGTAGCAAGTGGAAAACCACAGGGACTTTTATTGTACCTTAAATATGGCGGACTTGTCAACAAAAACTTTTAAATGCGCTGTTTTCTCTCCACGTGAAAATAAAACATATTAATTTTTTTACCTTAAACATCCATTATCTCACCTCTAATTATCTGTGTGGACCATAATAACCCCATCCAAATCCGTCGTGATATATAAACCAAATGTTATATACTTCACCCTCTGTGCCTGTCATTATTCCATATCTACTAGGATGGGCTTGCTCACTAATTGTAAGCCATTCCATACCCGTATGAGTTTCACCGCGGTCATCCATGAGGATTGGGGAACCATCAGTCCAGTTATAACCTACTTGCATTTCTACACCAGCAGATGTAACAACACCCGTCCAAATATCTACACCATGACCAGCTCCAAGGATACCCCATTTCTTCTCAAGGACTACTCTTGTGCCATCAGCCTTTATAACAACGTCTCCCTCTTTGCACTCATTGTGTCTTGAACCCTCTACAAACTCCTGATGTCCGTCCACAATCGTTGACTCCACAACGTCAAAATTAGGAGTAGAACGCTCTGACTTTTCCATCATCTTATAAAGGACGAGGGCGGCTTGACCTCTATTTAATGTCCCCTTGGGGTTGAATGTTCCTTTGGAGTCCACGCCGGTCAAAATACCCATTGAATAAGCGGTCCTTACGTAGTCCCTATAATATGTCCCTATGCTGTCCCAGTCGGCTATTTTGGATGTGCTTACCAATCTGTCCGCGGTCTCGCCCGTTGCGTTCTTCAACGCGTTTACAATTATCATGCTCATTTCCTGCCGTGTGCAGCCCTGCTTCAACGTCACACTGTCGTCCGGCATTGCGACCTCGGTTATTATACCTTTTTCAAGGGCGACGGTGTAATAGTTGGCATACCACGCGGCTCCCGGAGCCTTTGGAAGGAAGTCAACATCCGAACCGTAATAAATCATTGTGACAACGGAAATAAACTCCGCTCTTGACATTTCCTTTTCCGGGGTGTATTCTCCGACGCCGTTGACTGGCGTAGTCGTACCGTGTAAAATGCCCTTTGCGGTCATGTACATGACCGCTTCGTAATAATAATCGTCCTCAGAAACGTCGGAGAAGACAAGGGCGCTTTCGCCGGAATTCGCGCTTCCGGCATACGCCGTGCCGAGTATTGAGGACAAAACCAGAGCGATTGCGAGGATTTTTACAAGTATGGCTTTAAATTTCATTGCCGGTTCCTCCATATATCAGGTTAAGAACAGGATACTACATTTTTAATTTAATGGCAAGTGGCATTTGCGCGGGAAATACCCGTTTTGGCGGGGTTTGCAAAAGTCGCTCTTGCGCATTGGTATACGATTTGTTATAATGTGTCCAAAAGTAAAAATACATATTGGGAGGGCTTAAAATGGAAAGGACAGATAAGATAAACTACTACCTGGACATCGCGGAGACGGTGGCGGAGAGATCGACCTGTATGCGCAGGCATTACGGGGCGATAATTGTCCATGAGGACGAGATCATCTCCACCGGCTACAACGGGGCGCCCAGGGGAAGGAAGAACTGCGCGGACCTTGGGCACTGCCTCAGGGACACGCTGAACATCCCCTCCGGGGAGAGGTACGAGCTTTGCAGGGCGGTACACGCGGAGCAGAACGCCATTATCTCCGCCTCCCGCAGGGATTGCCTGGGCTCCACCCTCTACCTTGCCGGGCGCAACGGGAAGACGGGTGAGCTGCTGTCCGACACCACCCCATGCTCCATGTGCCGCAGGTTCATCATCAACGCCGGCATCCGCCGGGTGGTGTGCCGCGTGAGTGAGACGGAGTACACCGTAACCGACGTGCGGGACTGGATATTCAACGACGACTCCGTGGATATGAAGCTGTAAGGTGGCGGACGTGAACAGGAAATTCCCCGACATACTCACCTCCCTCCGCTCGGAGAGGGGCATAAGCCAGAGAAAGGCGGCGGCGGACCTGGGCATTTCCCAGGCGTTGCTCTCCCACTACGAAAACGGGGTGAGGGAGCCGAGGCTTGATTTTGTGGTGCGGGTGTGCGACTACTACGGCGTCAGCGCGGACTACATGCTGGGCAGGTCCTACGACGGCTATCAGGAGTTCAAAAGGCTGGTGAACAAGCTTTCAGAGCTGTCAGCGGAGGCAAACAGGCTGATTGAGGAAGTAAGATAAATCCATTTGTCAAAAAAGGCTTTGCCTTTTTTAACAAATGGGAATGTTCAGAAAATTTACGTGAATTTTGCGAAATTCACGTAAATTTTCCTGCCGTCGCGGTTCGCGCACTCGCTGCGCTCGCACACTCACCGTGACAAAAGGTAATTTTTCCGACGCGCATGTCGTCGGAAAAATATTGGATTTTGAGTAGATTTTTTAAGGTGAATTATGACTGACCAAAATTTGATCCGCAATTTCTCCATTATCGCCCATGTGGACCATGGGAAATCCACGCTGTCAGACAGGCTCATCGAGCTGTGCGGCGCGGTGCCGAGCAGGGAAATGGAGGAGCAGATACTTGACAACATGGACCTGGAGCGTGAGCACGGGATAACCATAAAGGCGCGGGCGATAAGGCTGGATTACAACGCCCCGGACGGAAGGGCGTATGTCCTGAACCTCATCGACACGCCGGGTCACGTGGACTTCGGGTATGAGGTGTCCCGTTCCCTTGCCGCCTGCGAGGGGGCGATACTCGTGGTGGACGCCGCCCAGGGGGTGGAGGCGCAGACCCTCGCCAATACCTACCTGGCGCTGGAGCACGAGCTGGAGATACTGCCGGTGATAAACAAGATAGACCTTCCCGCCGCCGACCCGAAGAGGGCGAAGGAGGAGGTGGAGAACGTCATCGGGCTGGAGGCCATGGACGCGCCGGAGATCTCGGCAAAGCTGGGGACCAACGTGGAGTCCGTTTTGCAGGCGATAGTGGAGAAGATACCGGCCCCCGCGGGGGACAGGGAAGCTCCGCTGAGGGCGCTGATATTTGACTCCCAGTATGACGCGTACCGGGGCGTTGTGGTGTACGTGCGGCTTATGGACGGGCAGCTCCACACGGGCGATAGGATACGCATGATGGCCTCCGGCGCGGAGTATGATATAATTGAGTGCGGGCACCTTTTGCCCAAGAGCTACCGGCCGGAGGAGGGGCTTTACGCCGGGGAGGTGGGATATTTCACCGCCTCCATCAAAAATGTGCGGGACACCCAGGTTGGCGACACGGTGACGATGGCCGCCGCTCCCGCCTCGGAGCCGCTTCCGGGGTACCGTCCGGCGAGGCAGATGGTTTACTGCGGGATTTACACCGAGGACGGGTCAAAATTCCCGGACCTGCGGGACGCTTTGGAGAAGCTGCAGCTCAACGACGCCTCCCTGAGCTTTGAGCCGGAGACTTCCGCGGCGCTGGGCTTCGGGTTCCGATGCGGGTTCCTGGGTATGCTCCACATGGAAATAATCCAGGAGCGGCTTGAAAGGGAGTTCAACCTGGACCTCATCACCACGCTGCCCTCCGTCATATACGAGGTTACAAAGACAGACGGGACCACGGTCATGGTGGACAACCCCCACAACTACCCGGACCCCTCCACAATTCTTGAGACGAAGGAGCCGTACGTGGCGGCGTCCATAATCACACCGCCGGAGTTCGTGGGGAACATCATGCCCATGTGCCAGGAGCGGCGGGGCGAGTACAGGGATATGCAGTATTTGGATACCAATTTGGCGGAGCTTAGGTACTTCATGCCCCTGGGGGAGATAATTTACGACTTTTTTGACACCCTGAAGGCGCGGACCCGCGGCTACGCGTCGCTGGACTATGAATTTGCGGAGTACAGACCCTCGGACCTGGTGAAGGTGGACATGCTCCTCAACGGCGACCAGGTGGACGCGCTGTCCTTTATCGCCCACCGGGAAAAGGCGTATCCCAGGGCGAGGAAGCTCTGCGAGAAGCTTAAAGACAACATACCGCGCCAGCTCTTTGAGGTGCCGGTGCAGGCGGCAATCGGCGGGAAGATAATCGCCCGCGAGACGGTCAAGGCCATGCGCAAGGACGTGCTTGCCAAGTGCTACGGCGGAGACATCACCCGCAAGAAGAAGCTCCTGGAAAAGCAGAAAGAGGGCAAAAAGAAAATGCGCCAGCTGGGTACGGTTCAGATACCCACGGAGGCGTTTATGGCGGTACTCAAGCTTGACGAATAAACTAAAAAGGGCGCAGCCCTTTTTAGATTAAGGGGAACGTGCGGGAAATTTTCTTGAATTTTGCGAAATTCACGGATTTTTCCCTGCTGTCGCGCTGCGCGCTCGTCGTCGCGGAAGCCGCTTAACCTCGCGTCCTCGCGGGGCGAGGACGCTCAGGCGCAGGCTTCGCTCCTCCTCTCCCCACGCAATCATGATTGCGTGGGGACCCCATGAGGCACACACTTGCGCGACATAAGGTGATTTTTCCGACGTACATGCCGTCGGAAAAATATTTAATTTAGAGCTTTTTTGCAGCCCAAAGCGCCATCTTGGGGGCTTTTTAGGAAAAAACGGAGGACATTGTGTATGAGAGATGTTATTTGTCTTAATAAGTGGAGGTTCACTAAACGAAACGCGGGGCTTCCAAACGCTTTGCCGGAGGACTGGGAGAGGGTGGACCTGCCGCACACATGGAACGCGATCGACGGGCATGACGGCAACAGGGACGGGTATTTCCGCGGGAGCTGCTGGTATGCCGTGAGCTTTCCAACGCCGAAGCAGCCCACGGGCGGCGGGCGCGTGTATGTGGAGGTCCTTGCCGCCGGACAGCAGGCGACGGTGTTTTTGAACGGCGAGGAGGCGGCCTACCATGAGGGGGGCTATTCCGCCTTCCGCGCGGATGTCACGGAGCTGTGCGTGGAGGAGGGAGAGAACCTCCTTGTGATCAACTGCTCCAACGAGTACAGGGAGGGCGTGTACCCTCAAACGGCGGATTTCACCTTTTACGGCGGGCTTTACCGCGGAGTGAACCTTATCTGCGTGCCGGATACCCACTTTGACCTGGATTATTTCGGCGGACCCGGCATTGCGGTGACGCCTGTGCCCACTCAGGACGGCGGGGCGGAGTTCACCGTCAAGCCGTTTTTGACAAATCCCGGACCCGACTTTACGGTGCTCTATTCCGTGACGGACGCCGGCGGCAGGGAGGTGGCGGGCGGAGCGCGCCCGTCGGAGGACCCGGAGATCCGGCTTTACGTGCCGCGTGCGCGGCGGTGGAGCCCTGATGACCCGTATCTATATAAGGTGACCGCCACGCTCCAGAGACGCAACGAGGCATACGACTGCCTGGAGGTCACGGCGGGGGTTCGCTCCTTCTCCTGCGACCCGCAGGCGGGCTTTATACTCAACGGCGTGCCAACGCCGCTCAGGGGCGTATCAAGGCACCAGGACAGGCTGTACAAGGGCAACGCCCTGTCCGCGGAGGACCATTGGGAGGACGCCGGGATAATCAAAGAGCTGGGGGCGAACACCGTAAGGCTCGCGCACTACCAGCACGCCCAGCCCTTCTATGACGCCTGTGACAAATACGGGCTCGTGGTGTGGGCGGAGATTCCCTTCATATCCGTCTTTAACAAATCCCCTGAGGCACACCGGAACTGCGTCCAACAGCTGACGGAGCTGATCGTCCAGAGCTACAACCACCCGTCGATCTGCTTCTGGGGGCTCTCCAACGAGATACTCATTGGAGGCGCGTCGGAGAAGCTGATGGAGAACCACGTGGAGCTCAACGCCCTGGCGAAAAGGTTGGACCCCACGCGCCTCACCACCATCGCCCACGTCTCCGCCACGCCGCCGGACAGCCCGCTTCACCGCATAACCGACGTGATCGCCTACAACCACTACATGGGCTGGTACGGTGGGAAAACGGAGGATAACGGGCCCTGGCTCGACAAATTCCACGCGGAGCACCCGGACCTGTGCTTGGGGCTCTCCGAGTACGGGTGCGAGGGGATAATCGCCTACCACGGAGCGGACCCGCAGTGCAAGGACTACTCCGAGGAGTACCAGGCGATGTATCACGAGCACATGGCGAAGGTCCTGAATGACAGGCCGTGGATATGGGCGAGCCACGTTTGGAACATGTTCGACTTCGGCGTCGCCGCCAGGGACGAAGGCGGCGTTGCCGGACGGAACAACAAGGGGCTTGTCACCATGGACCGGAGGACCCGCAAGGACAGCTTCTATATCTACAAGGCCTGGTGGAACCCGGAGCCCATGGTGCACATCGCGGGGCGCCGCTACTGCCAGAGGGCGGGGGAGACCACGCGGATAAAGGTGTATTCAAACCAACCCGCCGTGACGCTCTGCCTCAACGGCGAGCCGGTGGGCGAGCAGACGGCGGAGAAGGTTTTCAGCTTCACCGTGGCGCTAAAGCCAGGTCTCAACACGATTACGGCGTCAGCGGGGGACGTTTGGGACTCCATAACACTGGAAAAGGTGGAGGCGGAGCCGGAGATATATACCCTGCCCGACGCCAAGGAGAGGGCAAAATTCTCCGGGAACTGGTTTGAGCAGCAGGGCAATTTGGACCTGCCGAGGGAGCTTTCGTACCCTGAGGGAAAATACTCCGTCAAAGACACCTTTGAGGAGATGGCAAAATCCCCCAAGGCGTTTGCCGTCATAGCAAAATATATGCAGCTCGCCACCAACTTCAAGTTGGAGCCGGGCCAGGGGATGTGGAGCATGATATGCAATCAGTCCCCCGCATCCCTGTCGGAGCAGATAAGCGGCATGATCCCGGATGGCTTCCTCCAAATAGTCAACGCGGAGCTTACGAAGATAGATAAGGTGTAATATCCGCGCAGCGGAATAAATTTTACGGTGGACCGCCAGACTTGGCGGTCCACCGTTTTTTGATGTTGTTTCAAATCATTTCCCGTCGTTTCTAAACCTTACAGCGAGGCTGGAGCAGATCAGCGCGGCGGCTGCGGGACCCATGACGGCGAAAGAGCTCATCTGGGCGCCGGAGCGGATATAGAAGAAGAGAGCCGCCAGCGTCACCAGTATGAAAAGGCCGGTGAGTAGCCAGAAAACAGTGCTGAGCTTCATGCGTTCCTCACCTTCTGAAGCTGTCCTTCAGTGCCACGGCGCGGTTGAAGACCGGCCTTCCGGGGGCGGAGTCCTTGTCCACGGTGAAATAGCCCAGGCGAAGGAACTGGAAGTCCTCGTTTGGTCCGGCGTCCGCCAGGCTTTTTTCCGCCTTGCAGCCAGTGACGATCTCCAGACTGTCGGGGTTCACATACTTCACAAAGTCGTCGCCGTAGGATTCGGGGTCCGGGTCGGTGAAAAGGTTGGAGTAGAGCCGCACCTCGGCGTCAACGCAGCTCCCGGCGTCCACCCAGTGGAGGGTGGCGCCCTTCACCTTCCGCCCGTCGGCGGGGTCGCCGCCGCGGGAGTCGGGGTCGTAGGTGCAGTGTATCGCGGTCAAATTGCCGTCTCCGTCCTTCTCACAGCCTGTGCAGGTTATGAGGTAGGCGCCCTTCAGCCGGCACTCGGGACCGCCGGGATAGAGGCGCTTGTAGCCCTTGGCGGGCTCCTCCATAAAGTCCTCGGACTCGACCCAGATCTCCCTGGAGAAGGTGACCTTGCGAGTCCCGGCGTCCGGGTCACCGGGGTTGTTCTCCACGTCCACGGTCTCAACGGCGCCCTCGGGGTAGTTGTCGATGATGAGCTTCACCGGGCGGAGGACCGCCATGCGGCGGGGGGCGTGATCGTTCAGGTCGTCCCTGAGGCAGGACTCCAGAAGGGCGTACTCCACGGTGGAGGGGTTCTTTGCCACGCCTATGCGGTCGGTAAACTCACGGATGGAGGCGGGAGTGTAGCCGCGCCTGCGGAGCCCGCAGAGGGTGGGCATACGGGGGTCGTCCCAGCCGGAGACATATCCCTCCTCCACCAGCCTGCGCAGCTTGCGCTTTGACATGACCGTGTTGGTTATGCCCAGCCGCGCGAATTCTATCTGCCGGGGCTTGGAGGGCAGGTCCACGTTGTTTATCACCCAGTCGTAAAGCGGGCGGTGGTCCTCATACTCAAGTGAGCACAGGGAGTGTGTGATGCCCTCCAGGGCGTCCTGGATGGGGTGGGCGAAGTCATACATGGGGAAGATACACCATTTGGTGCCCTGGCGGTGGTGCTCTATATATTTGATGCGGTAGAGGACCGGGTCGCGCATGTTGAAGTTGCCGGAAGTGAGGTCGATTTTTGCCCGCAGGGTATATTTCCCCTCCGGGAACTCGCCATTTTTCATGCGCTCAAAGAGGTCCAGGCTCTCCTCGATGGGCCTGTCGCGCCAGGGGGAGCGGGCGGGGGTGGAGGTGTCGCCCCGGTAGTCCTTGAATTCCTCAGGGGTGAGCTCGCAGACGTAGGCGAGACCCTTTTTTATAAGCCCCACGGCAAGCTCGTAGGTCTTGTCAAAGTAGTCGGAGCCGTAGAAGAATCTGTCGTCCCAGTCAAAGCCCAGCCAGTGGATGTCCTCCTTTATGGCGTCCACGTACTCCGTGTCTTCCTTGGCGGGGTTCGTGTCGTCCATGCGCAGGTTGCATATGCCGCCAAAGCGCAGGGCGGTGCCGAAATCTATGCACAGCGCCTTGCAGTGGCCGATGTGCAGGTATCCGTTTGGTTCAGGCGGGAAGCGGGTGTGGACCTGCCGCCCCTCAAAGCGCCCGCCGGGGGCGATGTCCTCGGCTACAAAGGCCTCAATAAAGTTTTTAGGTTCCAGCTCAGGCATTGCGGTCATCCTCTCTGAAGTACAGATAAAAGTAATTATACCAAAACCCCCGTCAAAGTCAAGTGCCTGAAAGTCTAATATACATATTATAATGTACGCGCGGGGTAGAAAAAATTTTTTTAGAAATTTTGAAAAAAGGTGTTGACAAAACCGTTTGAAGGTAGTATATTAGGCAAGCTGTCGCGAACGGCGGCGGCAAAAAAGAAAGCCCCACGAAAAAATCTTGAAAAAGTTTAAAAAAACTCTTGACAAGAGCTTGAGCGTGTGGTATTCTAAAATTCCGCTGAGCCCGGAGGGGGCGGAGGCGGGGAATGCACCTTGCGAATTAAACAATGTAAGCGAAAAGCACCAAAAACGAAAAGGGCTTTAAAG
>CANPYX010000048.1 GCA_947588955.1 uncultured Oscillospiraceae bacterium
ATTCTTCCATGTTTCTCACCTCACGGACTATTGTACCATAGTTGATGAGAAAATGGGAGGTTTTTTGACAGACTGCCGCCATATAATGGCGGACGCATTATAAAGAGCCGCGCAGCGTCAGCGCCCCGTTCACGACATTCTCCGGCCTGCCGGAAAGAAAAGCTTTAGCGTTATTTACGGCAATATCCATGACGCGCTGTCGGCAGGTTTTGGGGGTCCAGGCGACGTGGGGGGTGATGAGGCAGTTTTCGCAGGCGAGGAGGGGGTTATCAGGGAGGATGGGCTCCACTGAGACCACGTCCACTCCGGCGGCAAGGAGCTTGCCGGATCTGAGGGCGGCGGCAAGGGCCGGTTCGTCGATGAGGCCGCCTCTGCCGGTGTTTATGATGATCGCGCCGTCGCGCATTTTGGAGATGGTTTCGGCGTTGATGAGTTTCCTCGTCTCGTCCTTCAGGGGACAGTGAAGGGAGATGACGTCCGAATCGCGCAGAAGGGTGTCAAGGTCGGTGTACTCACCTATCTCCCTGCCCTCGGCGGTCTCGCGGCTGCCCGTCGCAAGGACGCGCATACCAAGCGCCTTGGCGATTTTGCCTGTCGCCATTCCGATCCTGCCAAAGCCGATTATGCCCATGGTCATGCCGGAAAGCTCTATAAGCGGGGCCTCCCAAAAGCTGAAATCCTCGCACCTCTGCCAATTGCCGGCGTGGACGGCGGCGGAGTGGACGCCCACCTTGGAGCATATCTCCAGCAGCAGGGCTATGGCGTGCTGGGCAACGGCGTTGGTGGAGTAAGCGGGGATATTGCTCACGGGGACCCCCAGAGAGGCGGCGTGGGCGCAGTCGCACACGTCGATGCCCGTGGAGAGAAGCCCCACGTACTTCACCGTGGGGCAGGCATCCAGCGCCTTTGCGCGCACCGGGGTCTTGTTGGTTATCACAATATCCGCGTCGCCTATACGGCGGATGATCTCGTCGTCGTCAAATTTTGGGGTGCGGTCATAGACCGTGAGCTCCCCAAGCTCCTCAAAGCCCGACCAGCTCAGGTCGCCGGGGTTCTCGGTATGTCCGTCAAGCACTACTATCTTCATTTTGCGTCCCTCCTTGACAGCTTTATCACAGGACAGTATTATAGTACCAAAGAGCAAAAAGGTCAACGAGCGGAGGCGGATTTTATGTCATTTGTTTGTGATATATGCCCCAGGAGATGCGGAGCCCTCAGGGACAGCGGCTCCGGCGCGGGCTTTTGCGGCGAGGGGGAGCTTGCGCGCGTCGCCCGCGCCGCGCCGCACATGTGGGAGGAGCCGCCCATCTCCGGCGAGAGGGGCAGCGGGACGGTGTTTTTCACCGGCTGCAATCTTCGGTGCGTCTACTGCCAAAATTATGAGCTCTCCACGGGGAAAACCGGCATTGCTGTGAGCGCGGGGAGGCTCAGGGAAATATATTTTGAGCTCATTGAAAAGGGCGTACACAACATAAATCTTGTGACGGCGGGGCACTTCATGGGACCGGTGCTGGAATCCCTCTCCGAGCCCCTGCCGGTGCCGGTGGTTTGGAACTCCTCTGGGTATGAGTCGGCGGAGACTCTGAGACTCCTTGAGGGGAGGGTGCAGGTATACCTGCCGGACATGAAGTACGCTGACAGTGCTCTTGCGAAAAAATACTCAGCCGCGCCGGATTATCCCGAGACGGCTGAGAGGGCGATATTTGAGATGTTCAGGCAGGTGGGTCCCTACCGTATCGGCGAGGACGGGCTTTTGCGCTCCGGGGTCATAATACGCCATCTGGTGCTTCCGGGGGCTATTGAGAACACGAGGCGGGTCATAAAGTGGGTGGCGGAATCCTTCGCGCCGGGGGAGGTCCTTTTCTCCCTCATGAGCCAGTACACACCCATGGGGAGGGCGGCGGAATTCCCGGAGATAAACCGGAGGCTCACCCCCGATGAGTACGGCGAGGCTGTCGGGCTCATGGAGGAGTACGGCATTGAGGACGGCTTCTACCAGGAGCTCAGCTCGGCAAAGGAGGAGTACACGCCGGATTTTGATTTGACAGGGGTGTAGACGATAGAGATCAAACCCAGTTATAACAGTCACGCGGATTTTTTGCGGATAAAGAGGCGGTTGGGTATCTCCAGCATGAGGACGATGCCCAGGACTATCGCCACGGCCACGCGGATGGCGGCAAAGCCGCGGGTCAGCGCCTCGGAGGTGTCGCCCATAACCAGGTAATAGGCGGTCCAGTAGACGCCGGCTCCGGGGACCAGGGGGATTATGCCGGAGATGAGGAACACGGTGGCGGGGCACCTTCTCCAGACGGCGCAGACGCGGGAGGAGAGGGTGACAAGCATGGTGGCGAGGAAGGTGGCCTCGGTCTGGGACAGCCCCAGGTCCATCAAAAGCTCCACGAGGAAGAAGCCGACGCCGCCGATGAGCCCGCACAGGAGGTAGAATCTGGGCGGGACGTCGAAAATCAGGGCAAAGGCGACGGTGCCCACGGCGGCGGCGAGGAAATGAATGAAGAGGGTCACAGCATTACACCTCCCGAAATGTGGCGGTAGACGGTGAAGACCACGCCCACGCCCACGGCTATGCACAGAAATACCAGAAGGGCGTCAAGGAGACGCACGGCACCTGAGATGTAATCCCCGTCGGCAATGTCGCGTATGCCGTTGGTGAAGGCAACGCCGGGGACCAGGGGGATTATGCCGCCGATTATCATGTGGCTCAGGTCGTGCCCGAAGCCCACGCGCTGGCACAGAAGGCACACCACGGTGACTATGGCTCCGCCCAGGAGGTTGCCGGAGATGTTGGACATGCGCGGGGCGGAGACGAAGACCACGAAGGCGTAGAGTATGAGTCCGGCGAGGAAGGAGACGACGCAGTCAGCCGCGTCTCCGCCGAACATACAGCAAAAGCCCGCGGAGCCCATTCCCGCCGCCAGAATACTGAGGTATTTTGGCGGTTCGGGGAGGTTTTTTATCCGCTCCAACTCCTGACGGACCTGAGGGAGGGTGTACTTGCCCCGCTCGATCTCGCGTGAGAGCTGGTTTATCGCCACGACCTTTGAAAGGCGCGCGCCCTGGACACGGCTCTGCTTCACCTTGGCGAAATGTCCGCGCTCCGTGGTGCCTGTGGCGAAAAGCCCGTTTGCCAACACAAAAAATTCCTTGTGGCTCTTATCCACGCCGAAGTAGCGGGATATTCGCTCCATAGTTTCCTCGACGCGGAAAATCTCCGCGCCGCTTTCAAGGAGAATGTGCCCCGCCTCCACGGCGGTTTCAAGCACCTCGTCCATAGAGTACCGCACAAAAGCGCCCCCTCGCAAAATCACTGGTCAAAGAATACCACAGAACGCGCAGAATTTCAATGCAAAAAAGGGCTGCGATATTTTTTACAGGGTGCAAAACCCCATATCAAATATTTTTCCGGTGGCATGTACGTCGGAAAAATCACCTTTTGTTTTGCAAGCGTGCGCCCCTACGGGGCGTGCGCGCAGCAAAACAGCAGGAAAGCCCCCGCAAAAGGTCCGCAGACCTTTTGCGGGGGCTTTCCGCACGTTTCCTCTTCAAAAAAGGGCAAAGCCCTTTTTTGAACGTTTCCCCTTGGCATTTGAAGCCCCGCGGAAGCGGGGCTTCAAAGCCAGTTAGTTTATATTGTCAGGAAGAACTTCACAAGAAACAGCAGGGAGATGATGTAGGTGAGGACGGAAACGTCCTTGGCCTTGCCGGTGCAGACCTTGATGACGGTGTAGGTGATGAGGCCGAGGCCGATGCCGTGTCCGATGGAGCTGGAGATGGGCATGGCAAGGAGCATGATGAACACGGGGGCGGCGATGGCCATATCGGAAAAGTCGATGTTCTTCAGGCCGTTAAGCATCAGAATGCCCACATAGATGAGGGCGGCCGAGGTGGCGGCGGGGGGAATGATGGCGGCGATGGGGCTGATAAAGATGCAGGCCAGGAAGAGGATGCCGGTGGTGAGGGCGGTAAGTCCGGTGCGGCCGCCGGCCTCAACGCCGGAGGCGGACTCCACGAAGGTGGTGACGGTGGAGGTGCCGGTGCAGGCGCCCACGACCGTACCGACGGCGTCGGAGAGAAGGGTCTCACGCATCTGGGGCATGTTGCCGTCCTTGTCCACCATTCCGGCGCGGTTGGCGGTGGCGATGACGGTGCCGATGGTGTCGAACATGTCGATGATGCAGAAGGTGATTATCAGAAGGATGACAGTGGACCAGCCGATGGAGAACAGGGTGGCAAAGTCAAACTTGAAGAGAGTGGTCTTCGCCATATCAGCGAAGGGAGGCAGCCAGCTGGCTGTCTTCAGGCTGGCAAAGGGGTTCTGATGGAGGAAGATGGCCTTACCCGCCCAGTTGAGGACGGAGGCGCCTAGCATACCCACCAGCACCGCGCCCTTGACCTTGTAGTGGGCGAGGACGATGATGGCGAAGAGGCCGATGAACATGGTGACGACGGTGAGGACCATGGCGGGCCAGTAGTCGCCCAGCTTCTCCTTGGCGGAGCTGGCGGCAAGCGCGCCGAAGAAGTCACGCATGACGTAGTATTCGCCGGAGGCTCCCTCGCCGGCGTTGGAGCCGAAGCCGATGTTCATGAGCATGAGGCCGATGGCGGGGCCGATACCCAGGCGGACGCCGAGGGGGATCGCCTCAACGATCTTCTGACGGATGTTGAATATGGACAGCGCCAGGAAAACGATACCCTCAACAAGGATGATGCACAGGGCAGCCTGAAGACCCGCAAGGTAGGTGCACCCGGCGGCGCCGGCGATCTGGGCGACGACTACGGCAAAGTAGCTGTTCAGGCCCATGCCGGGGGCAAGCGCGAAGGGCTTGTTGGCAAGGAACGCCATGCAGAACATTGCAACGGCGGACGCAAGGCAGGTCGCCATGAACACGCCGTTCCACGCCGCGAGCCCGTCCTCGCCGAACCCGCCGAAGGCGCCCTGACCGAAGCCGACGATCAGGTTGGGGTTCAGGGCGATGATGTAAGCCATCGTCATGAAGGTGGTAAGACCGGCCACGATCTCGGTGCGGACGGTGGTACCGTTTTGCTTGAGTTTAAACAGTTTCTCCATTTTAACTCCTCCGTTTATTTTTTTATGTTTCCGCCCGCCAAAAACAAAACGACGCGATGATCATGAAAATACGATGTCTCGCGCCTTCTGCTCTTTCCTGACGGAAATATAAATTACAGTAAAAACATACCACATTTTTCTGCAAAATTCCACTTATTCTTTTCAAATTGTTAAATTTTTTTGAATTTTTGGAGGCTTGTACAATTTTGCCCCTCCACGCGCCCACAGCTTGTGCAATTTATTGACTGCTTCGCCCAAAAATTTTTGACTATGGCGGCGGAGGGTGCTATAATAGAGCCGCGGGAGGTATCCCGATACAAAAAACAAACGGAGTGATGATCGTGACCTATAAGCTGAACGTGGCGGGGCTCACCAGGGACCTGCCCATCTGCCAACTGAACGAAAACCTCAGCATCGCGGGCTTTGTTATCTTCGGGGACGTGGAGCTGACCTGCGCCTGCGCCAAGGCGCTGCTGGACATAGCCCCGGAATTTGACTACATGGTGGCGCCGGAGGCGAAGGCTATACCCCTCATCCACGAGATGGCGCGCCAGAGCGGGCGGAACGAATACTTCCTGGTCCGCAAGAAGGCGAAGGCGTATATGCACAACGTCTTTAAGGTGGAGGACCACTCCATCACCACCGAGGGCACCCAGTACCTCTACATGGACGGGGACGACGCGGCAAAGCTGCGGGGCAAGCGGATACTCATACTTGACGACGTCATCTCCACCGGCGGCTCCATCGCGGCTGTTGAGGAACTGGTCCGCGAGGCGGGAGGCATTGTAGCCGCGAAGATGGCTGTCCTCGCCGAGGGCGACGCGGCAAAGAGGAAGGACATAATGTTCTTGGAGCCCCTGCCCCTCTTTGACGGGAAGGGGAACCCGATAGAATAAGAAACATTGAAAACATCACCGCCGCCCCGGAAAACAGGGCGGCGGTGATGTTTTCTGTGTATTTTTCAGTTACGGTCTGAGGCCCATGCCGCCCTCAAGGGTGAGGGTCTCGCCGGAGAGGTACTTAAAGTCGGAGCACGCAAGCTGTACGCAGACGCGGCCTATCTCGGTCTCCGGGTTGCCGTAGTGACCCATGGGGGGCATGTGGACGTTCGCCTTAAAGGCGTCGGGGTAGGCGTCACGGAAGTTTTCAAGCTGGGCTGTCCACGCCAGGGGGCAGATGACGTTGACGTTTATGCCGTCCTTGCCCCATTCGGTGGCGGCGACGCGGGAGAGCCCGCGTATGCCCTCCTTGGCGGCGGCGTAGGCGCACTGTCCGAAGTTGCCGAAGAGCCCGGCGCCGGAGGCAAAATTCACCACGGAGCCGCAGGTCTCCTTGAGGTAAGGGTAGCAGGCCTTCATGTAATAAAAGGCGCTGTAAAGCCCGGAGTAGATCGCCAGATCAAACTGCTCGGTGGTGTGGTCGGCGAGGGTCACGCCGGAGGCGCTGGCCTGGGCGTTGTTTATGAGCACGTCGATGCGCCCAAATTCGGCGACGGCGGCGTCCACGACGCCCCTGACCGTAGCCTCATTGTCGGCGCCGGAGCTGATGTCGGCCTGAGCGGGTAGGACCTTCACGCCGTAAAGACGCTCCAGCTCCTCCTTGGCGTCCGTGAGCTTTTTCATGTTGCGTCCGGTGATCACAAGGTTGGCGCCCTCCTTGGCGAAGGCGATGGCGATTCCGTAGCCGATGGAGCCGGCGGAGCCGTCCTTGAGCGCGGCGCGCCCGCCGCCGGTGATAATAACAGTTTTTCCGGTGAGTTCTCCCACGGTAATACCTCCTTATAATTCAAAATTCGATACGGGGATAGGAAAAATCCCCGGTTTTTTCCGGGGATCTTGGGGTTTAGTCGGTTACATAGGGGAGCAGGGCGATCTGGCGGGCCTGCTTGATTGCGGCTGTCAGCTGGCGCTGATGCATGGCGCAGGTGCCGGTGGCGCGGCGGGGAAGTATCTTGCTGCGCTCGGAGAGATACCTGCGAAGCTTAGCGGTGTCCTTATAGTCGATATACTGGCACTTGTCAACGCAGAACTGGCAGACCTTGCGGCGCTTGCGTACCTGCGTGGGACGCGCGGGACGGGCCTCTTTCTCGTTGGTCATTGTTTTAACCTCCTTTTTTCAGGTTTGGAGCCCCGCGATAAGCGGGGCGGATCGTGCTTTTTCAGAAGGGAAGGTCCCCGTCGTCATCGTTGAGCTCCGCGAAATCGGAGTCGGCGGGGGCGGAGTAGCTGCTTTGGCCGCCGTAACTGCTCTGGCTGCCGTAGCTCGTTTGTCCGCCATAGCTGCCGGTGGGGGCGTCGGAGTAGGAGCGGTTGTAGCCACCCTGTCCCTGACTGTCGCCGTCACGCTTGGATTCACCGAAGTAGATGTTGTCAGCCACCACCTCGGCTGAGGTGCGGCGGTTGCCCTCCTTGTCGTTCCAGTCGCGCATCTGAAGGCGTCCGGAAACGATTGCCATGCGGCCCTTGGAGAAATACTTGGTGACGAACTCGGCGGTGCCTCGCCACGCCACGATGTCAATAAAGTCGGCCTGACGTTCGCCGCTCTGGTTCTGGAAATCCCGGTCAACCGCAATACGGAAAGACGCCACGGGGATGCCGGACTGTGTGCGGCGAAGCTCCGGGTCACGGGTGAGACGACCCATGAGAACGATGTGATTGAGCATTTTGGTCCTCCTTACTCACCGCGAACGGTGACAAGGGCACGCATTACGCCCTCGGTGATCCCGAGAACGCGGTAGAGCTCCGCGGGGAACTCAGGGGCGGACTCGAACTTGACCAGGACATAATAACCCTCAGGCTTGTCGTTGATGAGGTACGCAAGCTTGCGCTTGCCCCACTCCTCGACCTCGCCAAGGGTGCCGTTGGCCTCGATGAGGGACTTGAACTTCTCCACGATGGCGGAGGTCTCCTCCTCATTGAGATCCGGGTCGATGATGTACAGCACTTCGTACTTTTCCGCGGTTTTTGCCATGAATTTTGCACCTCCTTTTGGACTTATGGCCTCCGGGCAATCGGAGGCAAGGGCGCCTGTAATTTGACAGGCTAATAAATTATACACGAAAGGCGGGATTTGTCAAGACCAAAATTGCGAAAAAGCCTTGAATTTTCCACTCAGCGGACGTAAAATAGTGTAAAATTCTAAAAATAGGGGGCGCGTTTAGTGAAGCGGGACTACAACAGGGAGATGGAAGAGTACATAGGCGCTCTTGAGTGGCGCCGCCCAAGGCTTTTGCTCCACGCCTGCTGCGCCCCATGCTCCAGCTCCGTGCTGGAGAGGCTGTACCCGCATTTTCAGGTGACGCTTTACTATTATAACCCCAACATCCACCCCAAGGAGGAGTTTCTGAAGCGGGCGGAGGAGTTTCCCAAGCTTTTGCGCATGGCGGGCATGGAGGACGTGGCGCTGGTGATACCCGATTACGAACCGGAGACCTTTTTCCGGGCTGTCCGGGGGCTTGAGGGCGAGCCCGAAGGGGGCGAAAGGTGCGGCGTGTGCTTTGATCTGCGGCTGCGAGGGGCGGCGGAGTACGCCGTGGCAGGTGGCTTTGACCTTTTCGCCACCACGCTGACGGTGAGCCCGCACAAAAACGCGCCGCTTATAAACGATATAGGCGAGCGTCTGGCGGAGGAGTACGGTGTGCTCTGGCTGCCGTCAGATTTTAAGAAGAAGGACGGATACCTCAGGTCCATCCGGCTGTGCAGGGAATACGGGATATACAGGCAGTGCTTCTGCGGGTGCGTGTACTCGATAGTTTAAGGGGTCCGTTTTTTATTAATTCATTAATTTTATAAATTCTTCGTCAACCCCCTTGCGTGATATGGAACATTATGTTAAGATACCTCCGACAGGTTTCCACACCCTGTCCAGGCGCGTAGATTTGCGCGTCTTCTAAAAACAAAAAATGGAGGCAACTTAATATGTCCGAAAAATTCCCTGTCCGCAAGCTTGCCATAGCCGCGGTGACCGCGGCCATGTACACGGCGCTGAGCTACGTGGCGTACACGCTGAACCTGGCTTTCGCGCCGGTGCAGTTCCGCCTTTCCGAGGCGCTGACGCTTTTGCCCTTCCTCTTCCCCGAAACCGCCTGGGGGCTTTTCGTGGGGTGCATACTTACAAACCTTTTAAGCCAGTACGGGGCGGTGGACATCGTCTTCGGTTCCCTGGCGACGCTTATCGCCGGGCTTTGGACGGCGAGGTGCAAAAGCAAGTGGACGGCGGCCATACCGCCGGTGGTGTGCAACGGACTAATTGTCAGCGCCGTCATCGCCTACGCCGAGGTGGGGATCACCGAGGCGTTCTGGGCGTCCTGGGGTATAAACGCCCTCTCGGTCGCCGCTTCGGAAGCGGCGCTGTGCTTCATTCCGGGGGTCCTTCTGGTGGACGCCCTGAAAAGAAGCGGTCTTTCAAAGAGGCTGGGCGCCCACGCCTGACAGGGCTCCCGATGTCGGCAGAACAGATTTCGCGAAAGGAGAGGTTCCCGTTATGAAGGTCAGAAAAGCCGTTATTCCCGCCGCGGGTCTCGGCACCCGTATGCTTCCCGCCACAAAGACGGTGCCCAAGGAGATGCTTCCGCTGGTGGACAAGCCCGTCCTTCAGTACATCATCGAGGAGGCTGTGGACTCTGGTATTGAGGACATACTCATCGTCACCAACAGGGCGAAGGCAGCGATGGACGACTATTTTGACTACTACCCGGAGCTGGAGCACAGGCTCATGGCTTCCGGCAAGGAGGATCAGGCCCACGAGCTGCGCCGCGTGGCGGATATGGCGAACTTCTTTTACGTGCGCCAGCGGGAGACAAAGGGGCTGGGTCACGCCATAGCCCGTGCCCGCCGGTTCATTGGGGACGAGCCCTTTGCCGTTTTGCTGGGCGACGACATAATGATGTCCGAAAAGCCGGTGCTGCGGCAGCTCATAGACGCCGCAGAGAAATACAACTGCGCCTGCGTGGGCGGACAGAAGGTCTCCGACGAGGCGCTTCCCGCGTACTGCACCACTGACCTGACCCATGTGGAGGGGCGGGTCTACGACGTGCACCACATCATCGAAAAGCCCAAGCCCGAGGAGAAGCTTTCAAATTACGCCATCCTTGGCCGCTACGTGCTGACGCCGGATATCTTCGACATACTTGACAGCACCCCTCCGGGACGCAACGGAGAGATCCAGCTCACCGACGGTCTGGCGGAGCTGTGCCGCAGGGAGCGAATGGTGTACGTGGACTTTGAGGGGCGCCGGTACGATACCGGGTGCCTTACGGGTTTTTTGGAGGCGACGCTGGATTTCGCCCTCCAACATCACGAGACCGGAGAGTGGCTGAGAGGCTACATCAAGGAAAAGGCGAAAACATTATAATACTAATATTAATCAAATATTAGCATTAAAAAATTGGAGGGCGGCGGTCCTCCAATTTTTTTATTTTTTGTGTTGACAAATCAAGCGCGGGGTATTATTATGGCATTAACCAATTACCTTAGTAGGTAAGTACGAAAGAAGTGGACTGTATGACCTTTCGACTCTTGCGTCAGCTCAGGGCAAATTTCAGGTTTGGGCGAATGTGTATCTGTTCAAAATAACAGTCTAAAATAATATTTTGAAAAGGAGTACATATTCATGTCCAACTATAAATTCGAGACTCTTCAGCTCCACGTGGGTCAGGAGCAGGCGGACCCCGCCACGGATTCCAGGGCGGTGCCCATATACCAGACCACCAGCTACGTCTTCCACAACTGCCAGCATGCCGCCGACAGGTTCGGCCTTGCCGACCCCGGCAACATATACGGCCGGCTCACCAACTCCACTCAGGACGTGCTGGAAAAGCGCGTGGCGGCTCTTGAGGGCGGCGTGGCGGCTCTTGCCGTTGCCTCCGGCGCGGCGGCTATCACATACGCCATCGAAGCTCTTACTCAAAAGGGCGACCACATCGTGGCGCAGAAGACCATTTACGGCGGGAGCTACAATCTGTTGGCTCACACCCTGCCCCTCTACGGTGTGGAGACCACCTTCGTGGATATCCACGACCTTTACGAGGTCACGGCGGCAATAAAGCCCAACACAAAGGCAATATTCATTGAGACTCTCGGCAACCCCAACTCCGACATCCCCGACATCGACGCGGTGGCGGAGATCGCCCACGCCCACGGCATCCCCCTTGTCATTGACAACACCTTCGGCACGCCGTATCTCATCCGGCCTATCGAGCACGGGGCGGACATCGTGGTCCACTCCGCAACCAAGTTTCTGGGCGGTCACGGGACGACGCTGGGCGGCATAATCGTGGACAGCGGCAAATTTGACTGGAAGGCCTCCGGCAAATACGCCCCCATCGCCGAGCCCAACCCCAGCTATCACGGGATAAGCTTTGCGGACGCGGTGGGCCCGGCGGCGTTTGTCACGTACATACGGGCAATACTCCTCCGGGACACCGGCGCGACGATTTCCCCCTTCAACGCATTCCTGCTCCTCCAGGGCATCGAGACGCTGTCACTGCGGCTTGAGCGGCACGCGGAGAACACGAAAAAGGTGGTGGAATACCTGGCCAACCACCCGCAGGTCGCCAAGGTCAACCACCCCAGCCTGCCGGACCACCCCCAGCACGAGCTCTATAAGAAGTACTTCCCCAACGGCGGCGGGTCCATATTCACCTTTGAGATAAAGGGCGGCAAGGACGCGGCGTTCAAATTCATCGACAGTCTGGAGATATTCTCCCTCCTTGCAAACGTAGCGGATGTGAAGAGCCTGGTGATACACCCCGCCTCCACCACTCACAGCCAGCTCTCTGACGCCGAGCTTGCCGACCAGGGCATCACCCAGAGCACCATACGCCTCAGTATCGGCACCGAGCACATCGACGACATAATCGCCGATCTGGAAAAGGGCTTTGCCGCGGCGAAATAAGAAGGGTTTTCCGCAAGCGCAAAAATATATTTGGGGCTGTGAAAATACACGCCGACTGAGATGTGAATTTTCGCAGTCCCGCTTTTTTGCGGAAAAAACCACAGT
>CANPYX010000049.1 GCA_947588955.1 uncultured Oscillospiraceae bacterium
ATCTAAAGAAGCTGGCAAGGAAACGCTGGAGCGACAAGTGGAGGGAGTACTACCGCTCCCTTGCGTCGCTCTTGGCAGGGTCATTTTTCGGAATATACAGAACAGCACACCGCCCCAAGCCGAGGGGCGGTGTTTGTCTACAGTCTGAGCCAAAAAGCCCCAAAGGGGCTTTTTGGATTATAAAGCGTTATTTGCCTTCAACAGCTGGGAGAGGTCCACGTCGGGCTCTGGGGGCTCGGCGGGAGTGGGGGCGGGAGCGGGGGTCTCGGAGGAGGCGGTCACGGAGGTCACGGGTCCCGCGGGGGCGGCGGCGTCGCGGTAGAGCGCCAGTCCCGCTCCGGCGGGGATGAGCTTGCCGATGATGACGTTCTCCTTGAGGCCAATGAGCCTGTCGACCTTGCCCTTGGAGGCGGCCTCTGTGAGCACGCGGGTGGTCTCCTGGAAGGAGGCGGCGGACATCCAGCTGTCGGTGGCCAGGGACGCCTTGGTTATGCCCATGAGGAGCTGCTGGTAGGTGGGGTACTTGACCTCCTCGCCGTTCGCCTCGCGCTCCCGGAGCTTCTCCACCTCGGCGCGGACATCCAGGATGTCCACCATGGAGCCGGAGAGGAGCTCGGTGTCGCCGGGGTCCTCCACCCTGACCTTGCGGAGCATCTGGCGGACGATGATCTCGATGTGCTTATCGGAGACGTCAACGCCCTGTTGACGGTACACCTTCTGGACCTCGTCGATGAGGTACTTCTGGGTGGCGTCGCGCCCCAGTATCGCCATGATGTCGTGGGGGTTGAGGGCGCCGGAGGTGAGCATATCGCCGCGGTGGACGGTGTCGCCCTCCTTGACGCGGATACCGGAGGAGTGGGCGACGGAGTAGACCCGCATGTCGCCGTCCTCTGGGTTCGTAACTGTTATCTGCATGAGGGCGCCCTTGTGGGTCTCCTCCATGGAGACGACGCCGTCGATCTCCGAGAGGGTCGCCATCTTCTTGGGTTTGCGCGCCTCGAAAAGCTCCTCCACACGGGGAAGACCCTGGGTGATCTCAACGCCCGTCTCGCCTCCGGCGACGCCGCCGGTGTGGAAGGTGCGCATTGTGAGCTGGGTGCCCGGCTCGCCGATGGACTGGGCGGCGATGACGCCCACGGTCTCGCCCTCGTTGACCGTCTCGCCGGTGGCCAGGTTCAGGCCGTAGCAGTGGGCGCAGACGCCGCTCTTTGCCTCGCAGGTGAGGACGGAGCGGACCTTGGCGGAGTGGATGCCGTGCTCCTCCAGGAGGGCGGCGTCGGACCTTAGCAGCATGTGGTCGCGGGTGAACAGCACCTCGCCGGTGGCGGGGTCAACGATGTCGTCGGCGGGATAGCGTCCGTGAATGGAGTCGCCGAAAGTCTGGACCACCTGTCCCTTTTCGGTCTTCTCGGCGACGATGATGCCCTCGTGGGTGCCGCAGTCGTGCTCGCGGATGATCACGTCCTGGCTCACGTCCACCATTCGGCGGGTGAGGTAACCGGAGTCGGCGGTACGAAGGGCGGTATCGGCAAGTCCCTTGCGGGCGCCGCGGCTGGAGATGAAGTACTCCAGGACCGTGAGGCCCTCGCGGTAGTTTGCCTTGATGGGGATCTCGATGGTCTTACCGGCGGTGTTGGCGATGAGGCCGCGCATACCGGCGAGCTGACGGATCTGGGCCATGGAGCCGCGGGCTCCGGAGTCCGCCATCATATAGATGGGGTTGAACTCGTCCAGGGAGCTCTGGAGGGCGTCGGTGACCTTCTTGGTGGTGGCCTCCCACTCGGCTATGACCAGGCGGTAGCGCTCGTCGTCGGTGATGAAGCCCTTGTGGTAAAGGGACTCGATCTCAACGACCTTTTGCTCGGAGGCGGAGATCAGCGCCCTCTTGGACTCTGGGACGGTCATGTCCGCGATGGAGATGGTGATGGCGCCCTGGGTGGAGTATTTGTATCCCTGAGCCTTCACGGCGTCAAGCATTTCCACGCTTATCTCAAAGCCGTGCCTGTCGATGCAGCGGTCGATTATCTTCTCCAGCTGCTTCTTGCCGACCTTGAAGTCGATCTCCAGGTCAAGGACATGCGCGGGATCGGTGCGGTCCACGAAGCCCAGGTCCTGGGGAATGGGGTTATTGAAGATTATGCGCCCCACGGTGGTCTCGATGATGCCGGTGTGCTCCACGCCGTCAACGGTCTTCCTCATGCGGACCTTGATGGGCGCGTGCATTCCCACGTCGCCGCACTGGTACGCCATTATAGCCTCCTCCGGGGAGACGAAGGCCTTGCCCATGCCCTTCTCCTCGCGGGTGAAGGTGAGGTAATAGGAGCCGAGGACCATGTCCTGGGTGGGCACGGTGACGGGCTTGCCGTCGCGGGGGTGCAGGAGGTTGTGGGCGGAGAGCATCAGTATGCGCGCTTCCGCCTGCGCCTCGGCGCTGAGGGGGACGTGGATGGCCATCTGGTCGCCGTCAAAGTCGGCGTTGAAGGCGGTGCAGACCAGGGGGTGGAGCTTCAGGGCGCGGCCCTCAACCAGCACCGGCTCAAACGCCTGGATACCCAAGCGGTGGAGCGTGGGGGCGCGGTTCAAGAGCACCGGGTGCTCCTTTATGACCACCTCAAGGGCGTCCCAGACCTCGGTCTTACCCCTGTCCACCATCTTCTTGGCGGACTTGATGTTGTTGGCGACGCCGTCCTCCACCAGCTTCTTCATGACGAAGGGGCGGAAGAGCTCTATCGCCATCTCCTTGGGCACGCCGCACTGATAGAGCTTCAGGTCCGGGCCCACCACGATGACGGAGCGGCCGGAGTAGTCCACGCGCTTGCCCAGAAGGTTCTGGCGGAAGCGTCCCTGCTTGCCCTTGAGCATATCGGAGAGGGACTTGAGGGGGCGGGAGTTGGCGCCGGTGACGGGCCTGCCGCGGCGTCCGTTGTCCATGAGGGCGTCCACCGCCTCCTGGAGCATACGCTTCTCGTTGCGGACGATGATGTCAGGGGCGTTGAGCTCGATGAGGCGCTTTAAGCGGTTGTTGCGGTTTATGACCCTCCTGTAAAGGTCGTTGAGGTCGGAGGTGGCGAACCTGCCGCCGTCCAGCTGGACCATGGGCCTGATGTCCGGCGGAATCACGGGCAGCGCGTCGATTATCATCCACTCCGGGCGGTTGCCGGACTTGAGGAAGGATTCCACAACCTCAAGGCGCTTGACTATCTTGTTTTTCTTCTGCCCCGATGCGGTGCGCAGCTCCTCCCGGAGCTCCTGGCTCAGCTTGGCGCAGTCGATCTCGGAGAGAAGCTCCTTTATGGCCTCGGCGCCCATGCCGGCCTTGAAGTCGTCCTCGTACTTCTCGCGCATGTCGCGGTACTCGCTCTCGGTGAGGAGCTGGTTCTTGGTGAGGGGCGTGTCGCCGGGGTCGGTGACTATATACGCAGCAAAATACAGGACGCGCTCAAGCACGCGGGGGGTGAGGTCAAGGATGAGCCCCATGCGGGAGGGGATGCCCTTGAAGTACCAGATGTGGCTGACGGGGGCGGCGAGCTCAATGTGGCCCATGCGCTCGCGGCGCACCTTGGCGCGGGTGACCTCCACGCCGCAGCGGTCGCAGATCTTGCCCTTGTAGCGTATCTTCTTATATTTTCCGCAGTGGCACTCCCAGTCCTTGATGGGCCCGAATATGCGCTCGCAGAAAAGTCCGTCGCGCTCGGGCTTTAAGGTGCGGTAGTTGATGGTCTCCGGCTTTTTTACCTCGCCGTAGGACCACTCACGTATCTTTTCGGGAGACGCGATACCTATTTGAATGGAGTCAAAGGGGGCATAGCTCATTTTTCATCGTCCTCCTCGTCAAAAGCATCGGACTCGTCGTCCTCGTCGTCGTAGTCGTCAAGAAGTCCAAACTCGTCGTCCTCGTCATCGTCGGGGAGCTCCGGCTCCTCGATGTCAAAGCCGGCGTCATTGAACTCCCTGTCGTCGGAGGAATATCGCTCGTTCTCCACATCCCGGAAGCCGTGGGCGTATTCGTCCTCCTCGTCGTCCTTTAGCTCGATGATGTTGCCCTCGTTGTCCAGGACGTTCACGTCCAGGCACAGGGATTGGAGCTCCTTTATCAGCACCTTGAAGGACTCTGGCACGCCCGGCTGGGGTATGTTGTGCCCCTTGACTATGGCCTCGTAGGTGCGGACACGCCCCGTCACGTCGTCGGACTTGACGGTGAGTATCTCCTGGAGGGTGTATGCCGCGCCGTAGGCCTCCAGCGCCCAGACCTCCATTTCGCCGAAGCGCTGTCCGCCGAACTGGGCCTTGCCGCCCAACGGCTGCTGGGTGACCAGGGAGTAGGGACCGGTGGAGCGGGCGTGGATCTTGTCGTCCACCAGGTGGTGGAGCTTTAAGAAGTACACATAGCCCACGGTTACGGGGTTGTCGAAGGGCTCGCCGGTGCGTCCGTCGTAGAGGACGCTCTTGCCGTCGGTGCGTAAGCCCGCCTGACCGAGAAGGTCGCGTATCTCGCTCTCGTTGGCGCCGTCAAAGATGGGCGTTGCCACCTTCCAGCCCAACGCCTGGGCGGCGTAGCCCAGATGGACCTCCAAAACCTGACCTATATTCATACGGGAGGGGACGCCCAGGGGGTTCAGAACGATGTCCAGCGGCGTGCCGTCGGGCATGTAGGGCATATCCTCCTTGGGCAGTATGCGGGACACGACGCCCTTGTTTCCGTGGCGGCCCGCCATCTTGTCGCCCACGGAGATCTTTCTCTTCTGGGCGACGTAGACGCGGACGACCTGGCTCACGGAGGGCTGGAGCTCGTCGCCGGCCTCGCGGGTGAAGACCTTCACGTCCACCACGATGCCGCTCTCGCCGTGGGGAACCTTCAAGGACGTGTCGCGGACCTCGCGGGCCTTCTCGCCAAAGATGGCGCGCAGAAGCCGCTCCTCGGCGGTGAGGTCGGTCTCGCCCTTGGGGGTGACCTTGCCCACCAGAATGTCGCCGGCGTGGACCTCGGCGCCGATGGAGATTATGCCGCGCTCGTCAAGATATTTGAGGGAGTCCTCGCCCACGCCGGGGATGTCGCGGGTGATCTCCTCAGGACCGAGCTTGGTGTCCCTGGCGTCAACCTCGTGCTCCTCGATGTGGATGGAGGTAAATACGTCCTCCATGGCAAGGCGCTCGTTGAGGAGTATGGCGTCCTCGTAGTTGTAGCCCTCCCATGTCATGAAGCCCACCAGGATGTTCTTGCCCAGTGCCAGCTCGCCCTTGGAGGTGGCGGGGCCGTCGGCGAGGACGTCCTGCGCCCGGACCCGCTCGCCCACCTCAACGCTGGGCCTCTGATTGACGCAGGTGCCCTGGTTGGAGCGGGAGAATTTGATGAGGTGATAGTCCTTTATGTCGCCGCTGTCGTACCTGACGGTGACGGTGTCGGCGTCAACATACGTGACGGTGCCGTCGCCCTCGGCAAGGACCGAGACGGCGGAGTCAATGGCGCACTTGTGCTCGATGCCGGTGGCGACGATGGGCGCCTCGGTGACCATGAGGGGCACCGCCTGGCGCTGCATGTTCGCCCCCATGAGGGCGCGGTTGGCGTCGTCGTTCTGGAGGAAGGGTATCATGGCGGTCGCCACGGAGACCATCTGCCTGGGGGAGATGTCGATGTAGTCCACGCGCTTGCGGTCAACGTCGATAATCTCGTCCCTGTGGCGGCAGATGATACGCTGGTTGAGGAGCCTGCCCTCCGCGTCCCTGGGCTCGCTAGCCTGGGCGACGTAGAACTGGTCCTCCTGGTCGGCGCTCAGGTAGTCCACCTGATCGGTGACCTTGCCGGTGGCCTTGTCCACCTTCTGATAGGGCGCCACGAGGAAGCCGTACTCGTTGACCTTGGCGTAGGAGGCAAGGTAGGAGATAAGTCCGATGTTGGGTCCCTCAGGGGTCTCCACGGGGCACATGCGCCCGTAGTGGCTGTAATGGACGTCGCGCACGTCGAAGGAGGCGCGCTCACGGGAGAGGCCGCCGGGGCCGAGAGCCGAGAGGCGGCGCTTGTGGGTGAGCTCCGCCAGGGGGTTGTTCTGGTCCATGAACTGGGAGAGCGGCGAGGAGCCGAAGAACTCCTTGATCGCGGCGGTGACGGGTCGAATATTGATAAGGCTCTGGGGGGTTATAACGTCAGTGTCCTGGAGGGTCATGCGCTCACGGATGACCCGCTCCATGCGGGAAAAGCCCACCCGGTACTGGTTCTGGAGAAGCTCGCCGACGGACCTCAAGCGCCGGTTGCCCAGGTGGTCGATGTCGTCCACGCTGCCCGCGCCGTGGGCGAGGGTGCCGATGTAGTTGACGGAGGCAAAGATGTCGTCGGGGATGATATACTTGGGCACCAGCTCGTCCATGCTGTCGCGGATAGCCGCCTTGAGCTCCTCGCCCTCATATTTGGCAAGCAGCTCTTTTAGCACCACCCAGCGGACGCGCTCTTTAAGTCCCAGCTCGGCAAGGGGGTCAAAGTCCACGAACCTGTCAAGCCAGACCATGCCGTTGGAGAAGATCTTGACCTCGTGTCCCGCCTCGGCCTCGATCCACGCCTCGATGACGCCCAGCCTGTCAAGCTCCTCCGCCTTCTCGCGGTTGACGGTCTGTCCCGCCTCAGCCACGATCTCGCCGGTCATGGGGTCGGCTATGGGGCGGGCAAGGCGCTTGCCCACAAGTCGAGTCCACACCGCCAGCTTCTTGTTGAACATGTAGCGTCCGGCGTTGGAGATGTCGTACCTTCTGGGGTCGAAGAACAGGTTATAGAGGAGCGTCTCGGCGGAGTCGATGGTGGGGGGATCGCCGGGGCGGAGCTTGCGGTAGATCTCAAGAAGCGAATCCTCGCGGCTGCGGCAGGCGTCCTTCTCGATGGTGGAGACTATCCGCTCGTCATGACCGAAGATCTCCAAAAGCCGCTCGTTGGTGTCGCCGCCAACCTCGCCGCCGGACATGGAAAGCCAGGTGTAGGGGTCGTCGGTGCGGTTGCCCACAGCCCTCAAAAAGCAGGTTATGGGCAGCTTGCGGTTCTTGTCTATGCGGACGTTAAACATATCCTGGGCGTCCGTCTCGTACTCAAGCCACGCGCCGCGGTAGGGTATGACGGTGGTGGCATATACGGCGGTGCCGGTCTTGTCCAAAGCGCGCTCATAGTACACTCCGGGGGAGCGGATGATCTGGGAGACGATAACGCGCTCGGCGCCGTTGATTATAAAGGTGCCGCCGTCGGTCATGATGGGGAAGTCCCCCATGAAGACGTCCTGCTGCTTTATGTCCCCTGTCTCCTTGTTGTTGAGGCAGACGGTGACATATATGGGGGCGGCGTAGTTCACGTCCCTCGCCTTGCACTCCTCAACGGAGTATTTGGGCTGTTTGTCCATGCGGTAGTCGATGAACGAGAGCTCCAGGTTTCTTGAGTGGTCCGTGATAACTCCCACGTCCCGGAAAACCTCCCTGAGCCCCGTTTCAAGGAACCAGCGGTAGGAATCCTTCTGGATCTCCAGGAGGTTTGGCATCTCCCGGACCTCCTCAGTCTTGGCAAAGCTGCGTCTGAGCGTTTTGCCGTACCATACTTCTTTCGGCACTGACTTCACTCCTTAAAAGTATTGTGTTCTCCATAAGATACGCCCGGCGGTGTTGTCAAAAATATTGGTCATACTCTTGATTTTTTGCCGGTTTGTGGTACTATAAATGTATAAATAAGGTGGGGTAGTGCCCCGCGAGGGGCATAAAATCAGTTTATTATAGCACGGGTAATTTGGATATGTCAAGGGTTTTTCGGAAAAACTTTTAAGTTTTTCCGTATTTTTATTTTTTTGGCGTCACATCAAAAAAAGATAAAATTTTTTGTTGACAAACGAAAATAATCTGCTATAATAATCATGCTTTGCGAGAGTGCTGGAATAGGCAGACAGGCACGTTTGAGGTGCGTGTGTCGAATGACGTGTGAGTTCAAGTCTCATCTCTCGCATAAAAAGCCGGAGGGCAAAATGCCCTCCGGCTTTTAGCTTGCCAAAAAAGGGCGCAGCCCTTTTTTGGCAAGGGGGACGTGCGGAAAAAATCTCTGAATTCTGCGGAATTCAGAGATTTTTTCCTGCTGTTTTGCTGCGCGCACGCCCCGTAGGGGCGCACACTTGCAAAACAAAAGGTGATTTTTCCGACGCGCATGTCGCCGGAAAAATATTGGATTTTGAGTTTTTTCTTTCAATATATCTGGGGGCTCCAGAGGGATTTGCCGAGGGTGGAGTATAGGGAGCCGAAGAGGGTTTTTAGAAATTCGTCGGCTGTGGGGCGGGAGGCTTTGCCGGGGAACATTCGGGACAGCGTCACGCTGTCGCAGCGCCGCCAGACAGTGCGGACGGCGTGGTCCAGCGATTCGGATACCCTCTCCTCCGATACGCCGAAGCGCCGCGCGAGCTCCGGGTAGAGCGTCTCCGGCTCAAGCCCGGAAAGCTCCGGTTCAGACGCCATCATCAACAGTGCCGCCGTGACGTACCTGTGCTCCGAGCGTCCGGCGGGAAGGCAAAGTCCGGCGAGGAGCTCCGAGATCCTTTGCCGGAGGAATGTATTTTTCCGCGCCTGTCCGCCGGACAGCCTTTGGACGGCGGCGATAACTTCATCGGGGTCCGAGCAGACCGTGGCGTTTGGCAGGTCCGCGCCGCCGGAGGATAACGCTATAAGCGCGGGTCTTTCCGACGGGTCCAGGGCTTCCAGCGCGCCGGTGAGTGAAAGCGCCGCCTCTCCCGATGCGACAATCGCCCCGGCGTCTGCGGACAGGGCGAGTGCCAGCGCCTTCACCGGCTCCGCGCTCTCCCCCGCCGTTTCCACTCCCGCCATCTTCAGCTTTTCCGGCAAGCGCCCCAAATCTCCAGCCAGGACAACGGATGCCTTTCCCGTCACACCGTCCGCCTCCTTCTCTTCTCCCGAAACGCCGGCAACGCCTGAACGCCCAGTGTCGTGACCGGACGCACCCACCGCCCGGAGTATAGATGTATCTGCATCAGCACGTAGCGGATCGGCTCGTCCACATAACAGCAGAGGAATATTGCCCAGTAGGGCAGGTGCAGGACAAAGCCCGCAATCAGCACGCCCGGCACCACCAGGGTGTACATCGCCACGATCTCGGTCACCGTCCCTGTGACAGCGTCCCCGGAGGCGCGGTAGGTGTCGTTCATTATCCAGTTGCCCATGCGTATCAGCGCCACGAACACATATATCACAAGGAACCGGACTCCGGCGTCGTAAGAGGCGCCCTCAAGGCCCATGGCGGTGAGGATTGGTCCGCGAAGCCCGATTATGCAAAGTCCCACGGCAAAGAGTATCCCGCTGCACAGGTAAACGAGCCGCTTTGCCCGCTCGTACGCCGTGTCCAGTTCCCCTGCTCCCACACATTTGCCAACCAGCACCGAGGACGCCGAGGAAAAGCCGGCGAAGAAGCCAACGATTAGCCCCTCCAGCGTTCTGAACACCGCAAGTCCGTTGATCACCGCCTCCGGCTGACGCCCCAGGGTCACGTTTATGACCATGTTGCCGATGCCCAGAAAGAGCTCGTTTATTATGATGGGCAGGCACTTTCTGAAAAAGTTCCCGGCGTGCCCGCGGGTCCAGCGGAAATGGGCGCGTATGTGGAAAAGGTAGGGGTAGCCCTTTATGTACGCCATGAGATATATTGCCGCCACGTTCACCGCCGCGGCTATCGTCGTCGCCAGCGCCGCGCCGCGTATGCCCATGGCAGGGGCGCCGAGCCTGCCGAATATGAAGACCCAGTTTAAGAAAATGTTCACCGCCACGGAAGCTACCGAGGCTATCATCGGTATGCGCACCCGCTCCGTGGCGCGCAAAAGCGCGCTCATCGCCATGGAGCAGACCTGCAGGGGGTAGGCAAAGCCCACGATTTTCAGATACTCCACGCCTATCTCGCGGATCGCCGTCTTGTCGGTGTAAAGCCTCATCACAAGCTGAGGCGACAGCGCCGCGAGGAGCCCGAAAACCGTGGCTACCGCCATCATGCACACCCAGGTCATGCCGTAGGAGCGGTCAATGCCGTCGTCCTCCCCGGAGCCCCAGTATTGGGCGAAAAAAAGCATTCCCCCGCCCACAAAGCCCCAGTAGCAGGAGAACATCAGCGACGAAAACTGCGCGCAAAGCCCCAGCGCCCCCACGGAGTTCTCCCCCAGCGGCGCCACCATCATGGTGTCCACCATGGACGCCGTGGTCGTCAAGACATTCTGCACCGCCACGGGTATCCCAATAACCGCCAGCGATTTGAGAAATTCCCCCCACGGAAACGCGCTCTTCGTCTCAGTCCTCATACCCACCGCCCTGTTCCCGGTTTTTCCTGATTATATTCCAAGCGCCGCGGAAAAGCAACTCTGATTTTCTCATTGGGGCTGTGAAAATACACGCCGACTGAGATGTGAATTTTCGCAGTCCCGCTTTTTTGCGGAAAAAACCACAGTTT
>CANPYX010000050.1 GCA_947588955.1 uncultured Oscillospiraceae bacterium
TTCCATGTTTCTCACCTCACGGACTATTGTACCATAGTTGATGAGAAAATGGGAGGTTTTTTGACAGACTGAAATCCCGCCGGCATATTGCCGGCGGGATTTCAGTTTGTCGGCAAAGACCGTTGGTCTTTGCCGACAAGGGGAACGTGCGGGTAATTTTCTCTGAATTTTGCGAAATTCAGAGAAAATTACCCTGCTGTCGCCCTGCGCGCGCCCCATGAGGGGGCACACTTGGGCGACAAAAGGAAATTTTTCCGACGTACATGCCGCCGGAAAAATATTTGATATGGGACCCTGCTCTTTCCTTGCCTTTGCCGACAGGC
This sequence comes from uncultured Oscillospiraceae bacterium, assembly GCA_947588955.1. Classification (GTDB taxonomy): domain Bacteria; phylum Bacillota; class Clostridia; order Oscillospirales; family Oscillospiraceae; genus RUG626. The sequence goes on from CANPYX010000050.1 coordinate 324, forward strand.
TAAATTCCGCCGGTATATTGCCGGCGGGATTTTTCTGCGTGTTGAGGAGTGGGTGAAAAGATGGGGTTGATGCAAATGTGTTTAGAACACAACTAGTGGTTGAAAAAACGCAAAAACGCCTCTATTGAATACAACTGCAACTTGTATTATAATGAAACCAGTAAAACGAAAGGACGGTGCATTGGATGCCGAATATATTAAGTGAACGCATTGCCGCTCTCAGACACGAGCGGGGGCTTACACAGGAGCAGCTGGGAAAGCTGGTGGGGGTGTCCTATCAGGCTGTGGGCAAGTGGGAGAAAGGCGGCGCGCCGGATATTGAGCTGCTGCCGGTCCTGTCACGGCAGCTGGGCGTGACTATCGACGCTCTCTTTGGTATGGAGGGCGGGGAGCAGGAGGACCCGGCGGAGGCTGTGGGCCGGTGGCTGCGGGGGTTTCCCGCCAAGGAACGGCTGGATCAGTTCTGCCGGCTGGTTTGGGAATCAATGGCATTTTTCATGCCGGGACAAATCAATCTTCCAAATATAAGATACCCAGAATCCTGCAAAGTCGACATGGGAGACGGAGACAGTCAACTCTATCTGTCGCAGATTTTGCTTGACGGAGGAATGCTGTTTGACGTTCACGCAGACGACATGTCCTTTGTAACGCTTTGGCCGAAGCCGAAGGGCGGCTGGGCGCAGTGGCTTGCGCCGAAGGATGAATATAGAAAACTCTTCTCGCTTTTGGCGAAACCGGGATGTCTGGAGCTGCTCGGATATCTGTACATCCAAAATAAAGATTGGTTTTCCGCGGGCGTTGTACTGAAACAGCTTAAAATGCCGCAGGAGGCGGTGGAGAACCTGCTGGACGAACTTACCCAGCTAAATATGCTGTCCTCCATGGAACTTGAAATCGAAAGCGGCAAGGTGAAGGCGTATAAGATCACCGAGCCAATCAAGTTGATCCCCTTTCTTATGCTCGGCAGGACGCTTATGCAGTACGATTCTAACATGATGCGAGTGGGCGACGCCATGCCGATCGTAGAGCCTGACGAGGTGTGGGAAGACGCGGCAAAAAAATCAAAATGATAAAAATCACAGAATTAAAATATGCGAAGACTCCGCAAATTAACGATACTATGGAAGTAGTTACAAAACCCTTTGGAAATAAAAACTTGATTATGGAGGAAGCGTTATGAAATTAGGACTTTTCGGTTCATTACACAGTAATATGCAGCAGTATGGACTTGATGATAAGAGAGTCTGCGAGCTGTTTGACCGGTTCAAACCGGACATTCTCTGCGGCGAGGTGCGGCGCGTAGACTTGGAGCAAGACCGTGCGTATCAGGGGCCGGCGGAATACCGGCGGTTCATCTTCCCGTTTTGCAAGGAGCGCGGCATAAAGTTCGTTCCCTGTGATCAATTTGAGGATTCCGACGTGGAGTACGTCCGCCGGATGGAAGAAATCGAAGTGGAAAGCGAGGACGAAGCTCGGCGCATAGAAGAAGAGGCAGAGCGTATCATGGAGGCGTATATGAGGACCGGAACCTCCAGCCCGGTGCCCTTCAACTCCGACGCGTTCAACGCCGTGGTGGAGGAGAAGCAGGCCTTCCAGGGAAAGCTCCACCCGGAGGAGCATGAGATCGTCTGGGTCCGGCGAAACAACGCGATTGTGGACAATGTCCTGCATGTGATACAGGAAAATCCCGGCGCGAATGTGCTGGTGGTGTTCGGCACCGAACACATTTATTGGCTTAAAAAGGTCTTTGCGAAGCTAGAGAATGTGGAGATCGTCTTCCCGCTTTCCTGATGTCTGACATTGGAGGAAGAACAATAATTGGAGGCATCGATTATGAGAAAGTGTATCAGATGTGGTTCAGATATGAAGGAGGACTGCGGAATTAAAGTAGGGGGTTACGGATACGGAATTGTTTTAACCTCTGATGAAAACAGGAGGTTCGCAGGCCGAATGGGTCCGCCAAAAGTGGCAATCTGCCCTAAATGTGGAGAAGTATCGATTTATCTTGAAGACACAAGCAAGCTGAAATGAGATTTTAGTTTGGATGTGAGATATAAACCGCATTGGGTTCCTTGACCATACTCTTGGGAACACATAAGGAAATCGGGAGTTAGACTTTGTTCGAAATGACGCAGACTATGCGTCGTATCATTTAAGAAAAGGAGAATAAATTTATGGCGAAAAACGAAAACGGAGTATTTCCGTATACTTATGTGCTGGATATTTACAGCGGGGAACTTTTTAACGCTCCGGTGTTTGACGTGGGGGAAGCGCTGAAAATTGAGTATGTCTTTGACTGCACCGAGTTTCAAACGCTTCGGGAGCAATACCCCATTGAGCGGGTCGCGGGGAAGGGCGGAGATTTTGAGCGGGCGCTGAGGCTGTGCCGCTGGCTCGCGCCACGGTTGAAGCACGAAAGCAACTATGACAACCATATTCCCTGCAATTCGCTTGCCTTGCTGGAGTATTGCTTTGAAAAGTCTGACGTGGGGATCAACTGCCTGAACAAGGCGAAGATATTGACCGAGTGCTGTCTTGCCCTTGGAATTTACGCCCGCCGGGTGGGACAGATGCCCTGCTCTCCCTATGACGGGGACAACCATGTGGTCACGGAGATTTTTGACCGCAAGCGCAAAAAATGGATCGCCCTCGATCCCACCTACGGCAGTTACTTTTCCGACGGCACGGACCCGCTTTCCTGCCTGGAGCTCAGACGGGCTTTCGGGTCGAGGAGCCCGGCGTCTGTCGTCCTCAACCGGCAAAATCCGGCTAAGATCGGGGAGCTGCAAAAACGAAACGCGGGTATGAACTGGTATTACGCCAAGAATTCCTACTATTTCTTCTTCGATTCGGCGTCCGCCTTCGGCGAGCCGGAGGGGAGCGGCACCTTCTATGTGGTCCCGGAAGGGTTCGACCTGCGGCGGCAGAAGATCAGGGCTTATGAAATTTGGAAAGTAAAGTATGGTATGGATGTGGAGGAGCGGATTGCCGAGACACGGGAGCGGACGTTCAAAATCGCGTCCGAGGCGCTGTGGGACGACCCTGCGGCAAGGTGAATTTCCGCCTGAAACACAGAATTACTATCAAAAAAAGCACGGGGCAGGGGTTGCTCCGTGCTTTTTCTGATTGGTGGTGCGGGGGGTTATTTTCTTTGTTCCATGGGGACGTATTTTTGGGGGGTGGCGGCGGAGCGGTAGGCGGGGCGCATTATGCGGCCGGAGGTTATGAGCTCCTCGAGGCGGTGGGCGCACCAGCCGGATATGCGGGCGACGGCAAAGAGGGGGGTGTACAGGTCCTCGGGTATGCCCAGCATTTTGTATACGATTCCGGAATAGAGGTCAACGTTGGCGGGGATCGGCATGGACATGCCCTTGCGCTCCATGAGCTTGGGTATGCCAAGGCGCTCCACCTTTTCGGCGATAAGGTATTCCTCCGAGAGGCCCTTAAGCTCCGCCATCTCACCGATGAGCTCCTTTATTATCACGGCGCGGGGGTCGGAGACGGTGTAGACGGCGTGCCCCAGGCCGTAGAGCTTGCCGGAGCCGTCGTTTGCCTTGCCGTCAAGTATTTTGTCGAGGTACGCGCCGACCTCGCCGTCGTCCTTCGGGTCCTTCACGTTGTCCAGGATGTTCCCCACCATGTGCATGACGGCCTCGTTCGCGCCGCCGTGGAGGGGGCCCTTCAAGGAGTTGATGGCGGCGGCGATGGCGCCGTATGTGTCCGCCCCCGTGGAGGTCACGGCGCGGCAGACGAAGGTGGAGTTGTTGCCGCCGGAGTGCTCCGCGTGGAGCATGAGGAGGGCGTCAAGAAGCTTTGCCTCCTTGTCCGTATAGCTCTTGTCCCGGCGGGCGAGGCGGAGGAAGTTTTCGGCAAGCGTCAGCTCCGCCTTGGGGTTGTGTATGTAGAGCGAGGCGTTGTCGTAGTAGTGGCGCTTCATGGCGTAGGTCTGCGCGACGATGGTGGGCAGGCGCGCTATGAGCTCGATGGACTGGCGCAGGACGTTGACCACGGAGGTGTCGTCGGGGTTGTCGTCGTAGGCGTACATGGACAGCACCGCCCGTGAAAGGGCATTCATTATGTTGCGGCTGGGGCGCTTCATGAGCTCGTTTTCAAAAAAGCCGTCGGGGAGGGTCTTGGCGGCGGAGAGGATCTCCACGAACCTGTCCTGCTGAGCCTTCGTGGGCAGCGTCCCGCACAGGAGCAGATACGCCACCTCCTCGTAGCCGAAGGTGTCCGCCTTGCGGTGGGCGTTCACTATCTCCTCCACGTCGTAGCCGCGGTAAAAAAGCTTGCCCTCGTGGGGCACGCGCTGTCCGTCCTCGATGTAGTAGCCGCGGACGGAGCCTATCTTGGAGACGCCGGCAACCACGCCGGAGCCGTCGGCGTTGCGCAGGCCGCGCTTCACCGAGTCGTCATAGGCGGCGGAGGGTATGCGGTAGGTGCTTGTCAGGTTATCTGTAATGAGCCCCGCGTATTCGCGGGACGCGGACGAATTTGAATTCAAATCGGCGCCCTCTTTCATTTTTCGCGTGTATCCGCGCGGAATAATCCTCGCGACACTGATAACATTATAGCGCTGTGCTAAAGAAAATGCAAGTTTCAGAACAAAAAATTCATGTTTGACCAAAAGCGGCGCGGTCTGCCCGCACAACTTTTATGCAAACGACCGAACCGACGCACTTGAAACCGGCGATAAAAGCTGGTATACTTTATAGGAATATAAATATGGGGTGATACAATGGTCACTTTACACGATAAGGGGACGTTTTATGTGGGCGGCGCGCCGGACTTTGAGGGGCGCGGGCTCGACGCCGAGGAGGGCAGGAAAAGGACTGTCGCCCACGGTATCCTCGCCTCCCACGATGTGGGCGCTGACGGGAAGGCGCTGAGGCTCAGGTTTGACAGCCTCATCTCCCACGACATCACATACGTGGGCATAATCCAGACAGCCAAGGGCTCGGGGCTTGAGCGCTTTCCGGTGCCGTATGTGATGACGAACTGCCACAACTCCCTGTGCGCTGTGGGAGGGACCATAAACGCCGACGACCACGCCTTCGGGCTCTCCGCCGCCAGGAAGTACGGCGGTATCTTCGTGCCGCCATCCTTCGCCGTTATCCACCAGTACGCCAGGGAGGAGCTTGCCGGGTGTGGGAGGATGATCCTGGGCTCGGACTCCCACACACGCTATGGGGCTCTCGGCACCATGGGTGTGGGCGAGGGGGGACCTGAGATCGTAAAGCAGCTCTTAGAGGCGACGTATGACATCGCCTACCCGCGCACCGTGCTGGTGTACCTCACCGGCGCGCCCAAGAGGGGAGTGGGACCCCAGGACGTGGCAATTGCGCTGTGCGGAGCGGTCTACAAAAACGGCTTTGCCCTCAACTCCGTGCTGGAGTTCGCGGGCCCCGGCGTTGAGGGGCTTTCCATGGACTTCAGGATAGGCGTGGACGTTATGACCACGGAGACCGCGTGCCTTTCCTCTATCTGGCAGACGGACGGCAGGGTGGAGGAGTATTACCGCGTCCACGGCAGGGCGGAGGACTATAAAAGGCTGGAGCCCGGCGAGGGCGCTTACTACGACGCCTGCGTGGAGATCGACCTCTCCGCCGTGGAGCCCATGATTGCCCTGCCCTTCCACCCCAGCGAGGCGTATACCATCCGGGAGCTGAAGGCGAACCTTAAGGACATACTGCGGGAGACGGAGAGGTCCGCTGAGGAGAAATTCAAGGGCAAGGCAAGGCTTGACCTTCTGGGCAAGGTCCGGGACGGCCGGCTTTATGTGGACCAGGGCGTCATTGCCGGCTGCTCCGGCGGTATGTATGACAACATCGCGGAGGCCGCGGCAATACTTGAGGGCGGCGACATCGGCGCCGGAGGCTTCGGGCTCACGGTGTACCCGCCAAGCCTGCCTGTGTCCATGGAGCTTATGGACAACGGCGTGACGCGCCGCCTCACCGCCATGGGCGCGGTATTCAAGCCCTGCTTCTGCGGCCCATGCTTCGGCGCGGGGGACGTGCCGGCAAACGGCGGGCTCTCCATACGCCACTGCACCAGGAACTTCCCCAACCGCGAGGGCTCCAAGCCCGCCGAGGGGCAGCTCTCCGCCGTGGCGCTGATGGACGCCAGGAGCATAGCCGCCACCGCCCGCAACGGCGGCGTCCTCACCGGAGCGGACGAGGTGGATTACACGCCGCCCGCGCCCGTGGAGCGCAAATATGACAAAAGCGCCTATGAAAGGCGCGTGTACAACGGCTTCGGCGATCCCCACCCCGAGGAGGAGCTGAAGCTGGGACCCAACATCACGGAATGGCCGAGCATACCGGCGCTGACGGAGAATTTGGTGCTGGAGCTGGCAAGCGTCCTGCGGGACCCCGTGACCACCACCGACGAGCTCATCCCATCCGGCGACACCTCCAGCTACCGCTCCAACCCGATGAAGCTTGCCACCTTCGCCCTGTCAAGGCGGGACCCCAAATATGTGGGCAGGGCAAAGGAGATAGCGGCGCGGGCAAAGGCGGAGCCGGACGCGCGGCTCCTTGAGGTATACGGCAAGCTGGGCGTCACAGACCCGGAGAACACCTCTTTGGGCTCCGCCATATTCGCAAACCGCCCCGGCGACGGCTCGGCGAGGGAGCAGGCGGCCTCCTGCCAGAGGGTCCTGGGAGGCGCGGCAAATATCTGCTACGAGTACGCCACAAAACGCTACCGCTCCAACTGCGTAAACTGGGGTATGCTGCCCTTCAGCATCGACGCTGGGACCGATTTCCCGTATGAGCCGGGGGACTACATCTACGTTCCCGGCATAAGGAAGGCTGTCTCGGAGGGGGCGCGGGAGGTCCCGGCAAGGGTGCTCTCTGGCGGGAGCGTTTATAATATCACGCTGAAGCTCCCGGAGCTCACTCAGAAGGAGCGGGAGATAATACTTACCGGGTGCCTCATGAACTGGTATTCGTCGTCGCGGAAGTCGCGATAGTTCCCCGCGCCGCAAGCGGCACGGCTCACTCGCAGACTTCGCTCCTCCTCTCCCCACCGCGATTTAAAATCGCGCGGGGACCCCTAAATTACAGAAGGAAGGATTGAACACATGTCTAAGATAAAAATGAACCCCATAGTGGAGATGGACGGGGACGAGATGACCCGCGTCATATGGCAGGAGATAAAGGACGAACTCCTGAGCCCGTTCCTGGAGTTGAACACCGAGTATTACGACCTGGGGCTTCCCAACCGTGACGCCACCTCCGACAGGGTGACCGTGGAGGCGGCGGAGGCGGCGAAGCGGCTCCATGTGGCGGTGAAGTGCGCCACCATCACCCCCAACGCCCAGAGAGTGGAGGAGTACAAGCTCCATGAGATGTGGAAGAGCCCCAACGCCACCATCAGGGCGGCGCTGGACGGCACGGTTTTCCGCGCGCCAATAATGACCCCGCGCATAAAGCCCGTTGTCAGCACATGGGAGGCGCCCATAACCATCGCCCGCCACGCCTACGGAGACGTTTACAAGGCCACCGAGTACCGCGTCCCCGGACCCGGCAGGGCGGAGCTCATATTCACCGGCAAAAACGGCGAGAGCTTCCGCGAGACGGTGTACGATTACGAGTGCGCCGGGGTTTTGCAGTCCATGTTCAACAAGGACACGTCCATCGAGGCCTTCGCCCGCTCCTGCTTTGAGTACGCCCTTTCCGTGAGGCAGGATTTATGGTTCTCCACCAAGGACACCATCTCCAAGCAGTACGACCAGACCTTCAAATTTATCTTCCAGCGGGTTTTTGACGCGGAGTACGCCGAAAAATTTGCCGCCGCCGGGATAGAGTATTTCTACACCCTCATCGACGACGCCGTGGCGCGGGTGATCCGCTCAAAGGGCGGCTTCATTTGGGCGTGCAAGAACTACGACGGCGACGTGATGAGCGACATGGTCTCCACCGCCTTCGGGAGCCTTGCCATGATGACCAGCGTCCTCGTGTCACCCGACGGGAATTTCGAGTACGAGGCGGCGCACGGCACCGTCACACGCCACTATTACCGCTACCTCAAGGGCGAGCAGACCTCCACAAACCCCGTGGCGACCATATTCGCATGGTCCGGCGCCCTGCGCAAGCGCGGCGAGCTTGACGGGAACCGTGAGCTTGCCGATTTTGCCGGACGCCTTGAGTCCGCCGTCCTGGGCACGATAAATTCCGGCACCATGACCGGCGATTTGGCGCTCCTCTGCCGGGACCCCGACGTGAAAAAGGTCACCACAGCGCAGTTTATCGCCGCCGTCAGGAAAAAGCTGGAGGGGTGACGGGTGATAATGTAACGGGAATACTAAAAGCACTTTTCCATCAAAAAGAATTCTCCTTTTCGCCAGTCAGCATGACCGGCTTTTGAATAGCCCAAAGAATTATACAGTCTCAACGCAAACGGGTTATTAGAGAATACATCCAATCGAATTACATGGATGCCGATTTCCTTTAATTGCTTTTCAATATATAACAGTGTAGATTTGGCAATTCCTTTATTTTGAAAAGTCGGATTAACACAGAGCCTATGTACGATATAAAAAGGCTTATCCCTATATTTCCAATTGCCGTTTTCGTATTCTTTGTCACATTCTTGATTTAAGGTGTATATAACCGCTATTTGACCGTTTACTAACCCAACATAAAGTTGACTTTTCTTAATGTCTTCCTGAAAATCTCCTTTCGCGGGATATAAATCATCCCATTGAAAAATATTATCTCGCTCCATAACATATACAGCGTCATGAACTATGCCGCATATTTCCTCAATGTCGTTTGGTTCTGCTTTTCTGTATGTTATTGTCATTATTTCTTCCTCGCAATACCCATTAGTCGAGCAGCCGTCTGTTCAATTTATACTATATTGATCCATATCCCGGTGTCGTGAACGGACGCGTTTTCAACGTTTTTGTAGAAGCTGTGGGCTTCGCTGTTGTTTGCCATCAGAGCTATCAGCACGCCGACGCCTTGAGCTTTACATTCCGATCTCAGCGCTTTCAGCAGCGCTTGGGCGACCTTGCTGTGACGTTCGCTTTTAAGGACGCATATCCAGTCGAGATACGCGCTGAAAAGGGCGGCGTCGCATCGGCTGCTGATGAGAGAGGCGTCAATCCGGCCGATGACCTTACCGTCCTTTACGGCGATAAAGGACATGGCGGTATTGAAGCGCGGATCGTCAAAGCTCATTTCCAACTGCCTTGCGTATGCCTCGTCAGACTCCCAAAAATAGGTATCCGGCTCCTGCCTTCTCAATTCTATTTCAAAGTCTATGACCTTCTGAATGTCACTTTTTTCAAATCTTTTTATTTCAAACTTAGAAGCACCTCTAACTCAAATGTGAGGAAATCTACTGTCGCTGACGGACAAAATATGTACGACGGGAGTCGAGCCGCGAGGCTCGGCTCCCGTCAGTCTGTCGACAAACCCGCCCCTATTCCCGGGGGCGGGTTTGTGGTATAATGGCAAAAAGAAGAGACGGAAAAGGCGGTGGGACCCATGTTGACACGAAACGCTCAGAAGGA
>CANPYX010000051.1 GCA_947588955.1 uncultured Oscillospiraceae bacterium
TAGCAGATATGCGGATCAACGATATGAATGTGATGCTGGATATGGTGCGGTTACAGGCGATGGGGCAGCAGGGCGCAGCGGATAGCGACCTCTATATGCGGACGCTGGAGCTGGCACAGGTGCAGCCGGAAGGCTACTTCGCCCCGGTTATTTCCGGCGATCTCATTACCATTCTGAACGACATCCGGGAAGCTCATAAGAAAGATACTACCACCGCCGATGAAGATTCGGCCGCCGCAGAAGTAGCCCGCAGTTTGAAAGAGGCAATGGATTTTGAGGGCAGTCCGCAGGAGAAACGTATCAGAGGGTATCTGACCACTTTGGGGATAGACTACGACACGCTTACGAAAGAGGAATTCGTCACACTGATCGGCATTTTGAAGAAATCCAAGAAACTGCAAGATAGACAAGGCAGCCAGCGCGGAAAAGCCAGTCCGCAGTTCACACATGGAAAGGGCAAGAGGAAACGGAAATAGCGAGTATGGCTATTGGGGAGTTTAGAGCAATGCTATTGACTTTCTGCGAAAAAATATATTAAAAGATTATGTTTCTAAACATAAAAGTTGCGAAGTAAAATAGTATCATTTTAACTTCGCAACTTTTATGTAGGCTATCAGCGCAACTTCAACATAAAATTCTCCAATATATCGTTCCACTGATTCCATGAATTGGTACATTTTTCGAGTTGTTCTTGATATTTAGAACTGTCAATATCCAATAAAGTAAATATAATATGACGGTATAAAAGTGAAATCTTTATCGCAAATAGAACGGATTCTTTTCCATCAAAGTATAGTCCACTTTGATTTCTTTTTATATGCATAAGTCTTACTCGGCTATTTACTAACACTTGCAAGAATGAATCAAAATTTTCAGAAAGTTCCCTTTTGAAAATAATACTTCCATATTCCGTAATAAGCGCATTTAAGCAATCCTTTAGAGTAGTTCCTCTTTTTCCGGGCATGAGGGTAGGAAAAAGACCTTTATATGTTTTTAATGTTTCCACAAGAGGTTCAGCAAGTTCAATAAGGAAAGCGCATTTAATATCTTTGGGTTGTTCTCTCCCACAAAGCGAATACAAATACACTTGATGAACAATATCTAAATCGCTCAATAGATCAACCCATTTGATGTATAATTCTTTGGTAATAACTTCATCATAATAAAGTAGTTTATTAATATCGTACTTACAGAAGTCGGCCGAATCAAAATAAGGAAGTCTATTATTCATGCAATGCTCTGCACAGGTATTAAGCAGTTCCATAGAAGTCACATCAGAGTTTGAAAATTCAAGCGTCTGAAGCGGAATGAATCGCCCATCAAACATCATTAACAGTCGTTCTATGCGTGAAAATGCACTATACAATACGTCAACTGAAATGTCTATTGGACTTTCAATTTCTATTGTTCTGAACCCAAGCTGAGTTATTTTTACTTGTAAAGTATGAGGCATGTCTATTTGGAAACTGGCAATATGTGGCCCTTGAAGAAAACCGCGTGATTCACATAATACAGCCTTGAGATTTTTACAACTAAAAAACTGTTCCATTTTCCGTCTCCCAATATATTTTTGGATATTATAACTCCGTTTTGCAAATAGTTCAATATCACAAAATGTGGCGCGCGAATTGAAAGCTGGCGTCTTTATCTGATTATCTTGTATTGAATATCGTAATCCATATATTGTAGCACATATATGGATAAACAAAAAATACGGAGCAAGGAAACCAATCCTATACTCCGTACTTTTTTGTTGTCCCAATCCTGTCTGACAGATGCCGTAATCAAATTTTGTTTCAAAACTTTCTTACGGACACCCGCCAAAGCCGGAGCTCTTTTTGATGACCGCGGATAGGGAAGGAGAGAAGAGAATGTTACGGAAAATGAAAAATGGAGGTAAAATGGAGGTAAGATTTTATCCACGGTCCTGAGGGACATGGGAATGACAGCAGCACTCCGCGTTGGGGCAGCAGGAGCAGGCGGGACCGCAGGAGCTGGAGCCCTTTTTGCGGCGCCTCACCTGACAGACGATGATGAGCGCCACCGCAGCGGCGATCACAGCTGCCACAAGCACCGTTGCCAGATTTTTTGAGAGAAAATCAAGCATGGGCGGCCTTCCTGTCGGAAAGACGGTTTCCGCTTTCGTCGTAGGGGTTCCTCCTGAAAAGCAAGTAAAGTATACCCGCCAGAAGAACAAAGGCGACGACGGTAAAGAAATTGAAGCTGACCGCTCCGCCGATGAGCCCGGAGATCTGGTAAACGATGAGGGCGACAACATACGCCCACAGGCACATATAGCCAATGGCGGCAAGGGTCCACCTTGGGTTGTTCATCTCCCGCTTGATGGCGCCCATGGCGGCAAAGCAGGGGGCGCACAGGAGGTTGAACACCATGAAGGAGAAGGCGGAGTAAACGGTGTAGTCCACGGCGACCATGCTCCAGATCTCGTCGCCGTTCTCGCTGATCTCACCGGCGAAGTGGTAGAGGATGGCGAAGGTGTTGACCACGTTCTCCTTCGCCACAAGCCCGGAGATGGACGCCACCGCCGCGCGCCAGTTGCCGAAGCCCAGGGGCGCGAATATCCAGCACAGGGCGTTGCCCAGGTATGCCATGAGGGAGTTGTCCTGGTCCTCCACCGCGCCGAAGGAGCCGCCCTCAACGCCGAAGAACTGGAGGAACCAGACGAGTATGGAGGCTATGACGATGATGGTGCCCGCCCTCTTGATGAAGGACCAGCCCCGCTCCCATGTGGCGCGGAGGACGCCTCCCACGGATGGCACATGGTACGGCGGCAACTCCATGACGAAGGGCGCGGGCTCGCCGGCAAAGGCCTTGAACTTCTTGAGCATTATCCCCGAGACAACGATGGAGCCCATTCCGATAAAGTACGCGGAGGCGGCTATCCATGGGGAATTTCCAAAGAGCGCGCCGGCGATGAGCCCGATAATGGGCAGCTTTGCGCCGCAGGGCATGAAGGTTGTGGTCATAAGCGTCATCTTCCTGTCCCTGTCCTGCTCGATGGTGCGTGATGCCATAAGTCCCGGCACTCCGCAGCCGGTCGCCACCAGCATGGGGATAAAGGACTTGCCCGAGAGCCCGAAGCGCCTGAAAATCCGGTCCATGATGAAGGCCACGCGGGACATATATCCCACGTCCTCCAAGATGGAGAGCAGGAGGAACAGCACCAGCATCTGCGGGACGAAGCCCAGCACGGAGCCAACTCCCGCCACGATGCCGTCCTGGATAAGGCTGTACAGCCAATCGGCGATGACAGGCTCACCGGAGGAGCTCAGGAGCACCTTGTCCACAAGCCCCGGCACCCACTCGCCGAAGACCACGTCGTTGGCAAAGTCCGTGCCCCAGGTGCCTATGCCGATGCCCCAGGACTCGCCGTCCCTGAATGAGCCGTCGACCAACGCCTGAGGGGAGGGCCCCATGGCTACGGCGTAGATGAATATGATGATGACGGCAAAGATGGGCAGCGCCAGTATCCTGTTTGTGACTACCCTGTCTATCTTGTCGGAGGCGCTCAGCTTTTGCCCCAGGTGATGCTTTTTCACCGCCTTGGCGACCACGCCCGCTATGTAGGCGTAGCGCTGATTGGTGATGATGCTCTCCGCGTCGTCGTCAAGCTCCGCCTCGCAGTCGGCTATGTGCTCGTCAATGTGGCGCAAAAGCTCCTCCGGGAGCTTCAGCTCCGCCCGGACCTTCTCGTCGCGCTCAAAGAGCTTTATGGCGTACCAGCGTACAAACTGCGGGTCAACTCTGTCCTCGATGGACTCCTCGATGTGGGCTATGGCGTGCTCCACGCTTCCCTGGAATACCGACGGCAGCTCCGCCGCCTTCTTCTCCTCGGCGGCCTGCGCGGCAAGCTCCGCTGCCTCCTTGGAGCCCTGACCCTTGAGGGCTGATGTCTCCACCACCCGGCACCCCAGGGCGCGGCTGAGCCTCTGGACGTCGATCTGGTCCCCGTTCTTGCGCACCAGGTCCGCCATATTCAGCGCCACCACCACGGGTATGCCCAATTCAATGAGCTGTGTGGTCAAATAGAGGTTGCGCTCTATGTTCGTCCCGTCCACGATGTTGAGTATGGCGTCGGGCTTTTCGTTGACCAGATAGTTCCTGGACACTACCTCCTCCAGGGTGTAGGGGGAGAGGGAGTAAATTCCGGGAAGGTCCTGAATGGTCACGTCCCTGTGCCCCTTGAGCTTCCCCTCCTTTTTCTCCACCGTGACCCCCGGCCAGTTGCCCACATACTGGTTGGAGCCGGTCAGGTCGTTGAACATGGTGGTCTTGCCGGAGTTGGGGTTGCCGGCAAGAGCGATCTTGATTTCCATTGGCGTTTGTCCTCCTGTGATCAAATAGTTAGATTATTCTAATAAATATTATACGCAACTAACTTCACGGCGTGAAAAAAGACCTCACGCTATCTCGATGTTTTCGGCGTCGCCCTTGCGTATGGAAAGCTCATACCCCCGGACCGTGACCTCGATGGGGTCCCCCAGCGGAGCGACCTTGCGGACGTAGACCTCAACGCCCTTTGTCACGCCCATGTCCATGATGCGCCTTTTCAGCGCGCCCTCGCCGTGGAGCTTTGCCACCGTGACCGTTGAACCCACGGCGGCGTCCTTCAATGTCTTCATGCCTGTGTACCTCCGTTAAAATTATATTTAGCTTAAACCCTTTCGCGAAAAGGGCAGGGGAGCTACATATCCACCATTATTCTGTTTGCCATGGACCTGTCCAGGGCTACGCGGGAATCCTTGACCGCGAGTATCACGCTGCCGGTGATCTCATTGAGCACCGTCACCTCCGCGCCCACCACGAAGCCCAACTCCGCCAGGTGTTGCCGTATCTGGTCCTTTCCCGTTATTTTCCCAATGGTGTGCGTCTCGCCGTTTCCCGCCATTGTCAGCGGCATCATTCTATCACCCTCCGTCTCGCCCATAGGTTAGATAAAACTAACTAAGTGCGCTTATTAAAGGTTAGCCTTTGCTAACCCTGCGGCATATAAATCGGTTAGCTTTCACTAACCGCGATAAAGAATACCACCGCCCCCGCCATTTGTCAACCCCCAAATTTAAAATTTCTTTAATTTAGTGAAATACACAAAAAACCGGAGGTTCTTTGTTGACAAATCCATGGGATTGCGGTAAATTACATGTGTATGACCTCAAAAGTCCCATAATACATTTACATTCGGAGGTAATTCTATGACCGATATATTCACCAAGCTCGTACACGGCAACGTCCAGGCGGAGGAGGCGCGACGCCTGGGCATTTACCCATACTTCCACGCCCTTGAATCCCGCCAGGATACGGAGGTAATAATGGAGGGCAAGCGCCGCATAATGCTGGGCTCCAACAACTACCTCGGCCTCACCACAAACCCCAACGTGGTCGAGGCGGGGATAAAGGCGATCGAAAAATACGGCACCGGCTGCTCCGGCTCCCGGTTCCTCAACGGCACTCTTGAGCTCCACCTTCAGCTTGAGGACAAGCTGGCGAAATTCCTGGGCAAGGAGGGCGTGGTCACCTTCTCCACCGGCTTCCAGTCGAATCTGGGCATAATCTCCGCCGTGGTGGGCAGGGGCGATTACGTCATCTGCGACCGGGAGAACCACGCCAGCATCTACGACGGCTGCAAGCTCAGCTACGGCACCATGCTCCGCTACCGCCACTCCGATATGGCGGACCTGGAAAAGCAGCTCCAAAAGGTCCCTGAGGAGTCCGGCTGCCTCATCGTCACCGACGGCGTATTCTCCATGGGCGGCGACATCGCGAACCTGCCGGAGATCGTGCGCCTTGCCAAAAAATACGGCGCCAGGGTGATGGTGGACGACGCCCACGCCCTGGGTGTCATCGGAAAGGGCGGACGCGGCTCCGCCAGCTATTTCGGACTTGAGAACGACGTGGACATCTACATGGGCACCTTCTCCAAGTCCCTGGCGTCCCTGGGCGGCTATATGGCGGCAAGCGCCAACGTCTGCGACTACGTTCGCCACGCCTCCCGCCCCTTCATCTTCTCCGCCTCCATCACCCCCGCCAGCTGCGCCACGGCTATGGCGGCGCTGGACGAGCTTGAAAAGCACCCGGAGCTGGTTGACAACCTCCAGCACATATCCGCCTTCTTCCGCAAGGAGCTCACGGACCGGGGAATAAAGATCCGACAGAGCGAGACGCCAATAATCCCCATCTATACATACGAGATGATCGACACCCTCACCGTCACCAAGCAGCTCTTTGACGAGGGCGTCTACGTCAACACCTCCATACCCCCCGCGGTGGCGCCCCATGAGTGCCTTCTGCGCACCAGCCTTATGGCGACCCACACCGAGGCGCTGGTCACCGAGGCGGCGGAGATCATTCACAAGGTCCTGAAGGCGAACAACCTATGCTGAACGCGAAAAAGGTCGCCTTGGTCACCGGCGGCTCCGGCGGCATCGGGCTCGCGGCGGTGAACGCCCTCACCCAGTCGGGCGTCACGGTCTATGAGACCAGCCGGCGTGATGTAGAGCACCCCTCCGCCGTCCACCTCCCCGGCGACGTCACCGACGCCGCCGCCATGGAGCGGGTCGTCAGTACCGTTCTTGAGAGGGAGGGGCAGATAGATATTCTCGTGTGCTGCGCCGGCTTCGGAATATCCGGCGCGGTGGAGTTTACGGACCCCGCCGCCGCAAAACGCCAGCTGGAGGTCAACTTCTTCGGCGTTGTCAACACCGTGAAGGCCGTCCTGCCCCATATGCGCAAGCGCGGATCGGGCAGAATCCTGGTGGTGAGCTCCGTGGCGGGGGCTATCCCGATACCCTTCCAGACCTACTACTCCGTCTCCAAGGCGGCGCTGAACTCCTACGTCTCCGCCCTTCGGAACGAGCTTCGGCCCTATGGCGTCACCGCCACCGCCGTCATGCCCGGCGACATCGCCACCGGCTTTACCGACGCCCGCGAGAAATCCCCGGAGGGGGACAGCGAGTACGGCGGGCGGATATCAAAAAGCGTATCCCGCATGGAGCACGACGAGCGCGCGGGCATGGACCCCGCCGCCGTCGGCGCGTATATCCGCAAAATGGCGCTGCGCCGCTCCGTCCCACCCGCCTCCACCGTGGGCTTCGGCTACAAGGCGCTGGTAATGCTCTCCCGCCTCTTGCCCTCCCGCCTGGTAAACTGGGTGGTATACCTCCTTTACGCCAAATAACCTCATGCCGCCCTCCACGGGCGGCATTTGCATTTTCGGCGCCAATTGGATATAATACCCACAAAGGAGCTGATAAAATGAAAAGACTGATTTCAATAATTCTCTCCCTTGCCCTGATCCTCAGTCTCGCCTCCTGTTTGGAGAAAAAGCTGCCCGACACAACTCCTGAGCCCCCCGAAAACGGCGGCGGTGAAAACAGCGGCGGGGCAGGGGAGGGGGAAAACCCCGAAAACGGCGGCACGCAGGACGAAAAGGACCCCGTCTCCCCGTCCCCCGCGCCTGACACCACCCCCCGCTTCACCCGTGAGGAGCTCCCGCGCTTTGACGGCTCCACCTCCACCGCGCCCCTCGCCCAGGCCGTATGCGCGGCGGTGCTGGGCGAGCCACTGGAGGACACGGCGGACCTCATCCGCTTCTCCAAGACCACCAACGCCTACATGAACCTCCTGCACGGCGACGCGGACATCCTCATCGTGGGCGAGTCCAACGACGAGGTGGAGCGGGAGAGGGAGCGCATGGGCTTTGAGTGGGAAAAGACCCCCTTCGCCACCGACGCCTTTGTATTCGTGGTTAACGAGGACAACCCCGTGGACTCCATAACGGTGGACGAGGCCCGCCGGATCTACTCCGGCGAGATAACCAACTGGAAGGAGCTGGGCGGCGAGGACCGGGAGATCATACCCTTCCAGCGCAATCAGGGCGCCGGCAGCCAGACCCTAATGGAAAAGCTGGTCATGGGCGGAACGCCGATGATGGAGGCGCCCACCGCCTGGATTGCCACCACAATGGGCGAGCTCATGGAGGCCGTCCGCGGCTACGACAACTCCCCCGGCGCCATCGGCTACTCCGTGTACTATTACGCCGAGGAGATGCGCGCCGCCCGTGGGCTCAAGCTCTTGAAGCTTGAGGGCGTTGACCCCGCTCCGGACACTATCAGGAGCGGTGAGTACCCCCTTATCAACCCCAAATACGTGGTTATCCCAGCCAATCTTCCCGAAGACGCCCCCGCGCGGGTAATATACGACTGGCTCCTCTCCGAAAGCGGTCAGAAGCTTGTGGCGGCGGAGGGCTACGTCTCCGTTTTGGACGCCGATACCGCAGATAGAAAATTCCTCCCCCTTGTGGGGACCCGCCTCTATTCCGATTACCGCGACGAGCTCACCCCCGGCGATTACGGCGCTCTTATCCCCTTCGCCGGGAGCCGCCTGATGGACGACTGGCCCGCCCGCACCGGCTGCCTCTACGGGCTCATGACCCGTGACGGAGCCGTGGTGGTGGACCCGGTATTCTCAAGCGTCACCGCCCGCGGCAACGTCCTGGCGCTTCAAAAGGTAACAGACGACGGCCCCCGCATCGCGGCGGCGGCGCGCGACGGCAGCTGGTGCACCGAATTCCGCCACCTGGCGGTGAGCTTCGCCCACGACGGCGTGATTTTCTTCACCGAGGACAGCATGACCCTCTATGACTACAACGCCAACCCCCGCGACCAGCTTTTCCTGGTGGACCTGGGCATTACCCAAGAGGAATTCAACTCCCTGGTGTCCGGCGTAAACGAGGGCGGCATCGGCGGCGAGTGGTACGGCAAGTACGTCTCCCTCTCCTACGACAGCGACGGTGACAACGTGGTCCTCTATAACCGGGAGACTTTAGAGCGGGAGACCATGCCGGCAATGGAGTGGTTCGACGCCATTTATGACGAATCCAAGCTCCCCGCCCTCCCCGGTGACAGCCAGTACCTCGCCGACGAGATCCTGGGCGAGGACGCCGAGCCCCTGGTGCTGACGGAGCACTACTCCGCCCCCCAGTCCCGTGAGTATTCCCGCGCCGACGGCACGCCCCTGCCGGAGCTCACCCTCGCCGGCTTCAACTGGTACGAGGACGTCCGCCTCCTTGACGGCATAGTGGAGCTAACCACCCTCAACTACGCCACCTACTACGACATGCAAACCATGAACGTGGTTTTCAGGACCTACCTGGGCTACGAGGTGGTGGATTGATTCAAAAAAGTTTCCTCTTACCCCTTGCAAAATTCAGCGAAATAGTGTATATTACAATTGGCTCGGCGCCGTACCCTTACGGCGTCCGCCATCCCCTTCATAAGAGAGCACCGTGCCACCGGCATGGTGCTCTCAATGCTTTTCCGGACTTTTTTTGCCCAAAACGAAACAAACATAAATTTTTATTATATCACAGCACAAATCAAAAAGTCAAGCTTTTGGAAAATCCTGTATAACCCACGCGCAAGACACACGGCGTTTTTTCAAACTAAAGCTTTTGTTCCGCAAACCTACTTGAATTTGCTAAGTACCTGCTTTGCCACCTCCTGAAATGTTACTGTAAATATATCCCAATTTTTATTAAGGAGGAAACACTACATGAAGACTCTGAAGAAGA
>CANPYX010000052.1 GCA_947588955.1 uncultured Oscillospiraceae bacterium
TTTTCCGTCTCTTCTTTTTGCCATTATACCACAAACCCACCCCCGGGAATAGGGGCGGGTTTGTCGACAGACTGAGGAAGTTTTCCGCAAGCGGAAAACTTCCGTTCCCGTCCCAACGTCGCAACCACTACCGTCGAAGCTCCCCACCGGGGGTTCTCCACATAGGGGGCCGCAGCCCCCTGTGTGGTCGTTTTTAAAAGGGGAGTCCAGAGGGGGAAAATCGAAATCCCCCTCTGGGCGGTTTTTCTCTCCTTTGTTTCTTTCCTCTCTTTTTGACGAACTCAAAAAGAGAGGAAAGAAAATCCCCCGCCATTTAATGGCGGAATCATTATAAAGAGCCCCGCGGCTCAGGAGCCCCCGCGCCTATTAAAGGCGCGGCCCTTTAGGTTATAACCTTATTGCTTTAATGCCTCCAGCATATCCCATACGCCCAGCATATACTCCACCCCCAGCGCCCTGTCGTAGAGCCCGTATCCGGGTCTTACGGTGCCGGGGCCCTCGTCCCAGAGGTGCCGGCCGTGGTCGGGGCGGATGTAGCCGTCAAAGCCGCAGTCGTGGTACGCCTTCAAAATCTCAAGTATACCCGTATCCCCGCAGCAGTCCCGGTGGGCCGCCTCGGAAAAATCTCCGTTTTCAAAGTGCTTTACGTTCCTTATGTGCGCGAAGGCTATCCTGTCGCAGTGCTTGCGAACGATGTCGGCAACGTTGTTTTCCGGGTTCGCGTTGAGGCTTCCGGAGCATAGCGTCAGGCAGTTCATGGGGTCGTCCACCATCTTGAGGAACCTGTCGATGGAGGGCGCGTCCACTAAGAGACGCGGCAAACCGAAGATGTCCCAGGGGGGATCGTCCATGTGTACCGCCATCTTTATCCCGCACTCCCTGCACGCGGGCATTATCGCCTCCAGGAAGTACTTGAAGTTCTCCCAGAGCTTTTCCTTGGTCACCGGCGCGTAAGCCTTGAAAAGCTCGTCAAGCTTTGCCATTCTCTCCGGCTCCCAGCCGGGGAAGGTCATGTTGTACCTCTCGGTGAAGGACATGATGTAATCCGCCATGGCCTTGTAGTCGCTTTGGATCATGTCCTTTTTGTAGTAGAGGGCGGTGGAGCCGTCGGGGAGCTTGTGGAAAAGGTCCGTGCGGGTCCAGTCAAAGACCGGCATGAAGTTGTAGCATATCACCTTCACCCCGAAGGGGGCGAGGTTGCGGATGGTCTTGATGTAGTTTTCTATGTACCTGTCCCTTGTGGGGAGCCCTATCTTTATGTCGTCGTGGACGTTTACCGACTCCACCACCTCGGCATTGAAGCCGTGGGCCTCTATCTGGTCCACGACCCTCTTTATCTCCTCAGGATGCCACACCTCGCCGGGCAGCTTGTCGTGAAGCGCCCAGACTATGGTGGATATTCCCGGTATCTGCCTTATGTGGTCCAGGGTGATTTTGTCATTCCCCTCGCCGTACCACCGCCAGCTCATCTGCATGGGCATGATATTATACCTCCTTCAAAGCGTCGTGGAGCGTCCGCCGGACCGCTCCGGGTCCCGAAAGCTCCGATATGAAATAATTTTCGATTTTTTCCGCCAAGGGCGTTTTTGTGAGATCCACACCGAATATCTTCTCGTTGGAGAGTATCCCGCGCAGCTGTCCGGAGTACGTCTCCGGCGCTCCCGCGGTTATCCCCGAAAGCTTTGCCTGAAGCTCACCTTTCAGCGGGTCGTCGGAGACGGGCATGGGTGCGAGAGCGTCGTCCACCGCCAAAAGGTAGCGGAGCCACCCGGCGATTGCGAGAGGCACCGAGACGAGCCCGTTCAGATCGAGCCCGCGGGATATGTAGCTCTTCACCGTCTCGCCGAAGCGTATGCCCACCTTCTGGGAGGTGTCCGTGGCTATCCTCTGGGGCGCGTCGGGCATGAAGGGGTTGGGCAGCCGCTCCGTCACCACCTCTTCAATGAACCTTCCGGGGTCCAGTATCCCCGGATGGACCACCACGGGGAGCCCCTCTGTGTAGCCCAGCCTCTTTATGAGTGCTACGATGTCCGGGTCGCACATCTCGTCGCAAATAAGGGTGTAACCCAGCATACAGCCGTATACGCTCATGGCGGTGTGCAGTGGATTGAGGCAGGTGGTGACCTTCATTCTCTCCGTCTTGTTCACCGTCTCCCTGTCCGTCATGTACACCCCCGCCCTCTCCAGGGGAGGACGCCCGTTGGGGAAGCTGTCCTCTATCACCAGGTAGCGCGGCCTTTCGGAGTTCACAAAGGGGGCTATGTAGGTGCCCTTGGAGGTGACAATGGGCGCCATATCCTCTACCCCCGATGCCGTAAGGCTCTCCTCCACCAGGGCGTGGGGGCGGGGAGTGATCCTGTCGATCATGCTCCAGGGGAAGGCGACACATGCCTCATCGGAGATCCAGTCGATGAAATCGCCCCCCACAAAGCCGTTTTCCAGCCACTTTTCGGCGACGGCAAGGACGCTTCCCCGCAGCTTCTCCCCGTTGTGCGAGCAGTTGTCCATTGACACCACCGCCACGGGTTTTGCCCCCGCATTAAAGCGCCGCCAGAGGAGCGCCGCCGTCACGCCCATGGCGTGGCGCACACTGTCGGGACCTGACTCCATGTCGCTTTGAGCCGCCGGCAGCAGCGAGCCGTCGGGCCTATAGAGCGCGTAGCCCTTTTCGGTGATGGTGTAGGATATGAGCTGTAGGGACGGGCTTTCGGCTATGGCGTAAAGGCGTGAAAGGTCCGCCGGGTCCGAGCCGTCAGCCAAAAGCGCCTCCGCCACCGACGCCGTTATCTCCTTCGAGGTGGTGCCGTCGGGGTTCAGGGTGACATTCAGGGTGAGGTTGTCGAAGGGGGCGTAGATCCTGCTGACGATCTCGCCGTCAAAGGTCTCCGCCGCGATGATTCCCCTGTCGGCAAGCCCCTGCTCCAAAAGCTCCTGTTGGAGTGAGGCTATGAATCCGCGGAATATGTTCCCCGCGCCGAAGTGGAGCCAGACGGGGCTTTCACGGGTGTACCGGGACATCTCCGCGGGGTCAAAGCGCGGAACCCTCACCCCCGCGCCTGCCCAGCCCGGAGTGTCCCTGAGAGATTTCAAATCAAGCGTCATGACGTGAGCTCCTTTCATCGTGTAGATGAAATAATTATATATTCATATCACAACAATTTCAATAAACTTTCCGCGCATTTTCGGCGATTTCATGGCGAAGCTTGCGAAAAAATAATTTTTTATTGAATTAAAAAGCCCGAATGTGCTATAATATGTCGCATGTGACATATAAGACCGAAGCGTTTGTCGAATTCGGGCGATTTTAAGGCGAGGGGATAAGGCTTTGAAGCTCATTTTCAGGTACTTGGGAAGATACAAAAGGCTTGTTGTCATCGCTATGGTGATGAAGCTTGCCGGCACCGTGGTGGAGCTGCTGCTGCCCACGATTTTTGAGCACATAATCGACAAGGTGGTGCCGGAGGGCAAAATGCTTCCGGTGGTCCTCTGGGGACTGGGCATGTTCCTCACGGCAATACTCTGCCGGGAGCTGAACGTGCGGGCAAACAGGCGCGCCATCGACAATGCCCACCGGGTGAGCTACGACGTGCGCCAGGACCTTTTCCGCAAGACGGTGAACCTGTCGGGAGCGCAGTTTGACGCCTTCGGACTGCCCAGCATAATAAGCCGCATGACCTCCGACAGCTACAACGTCCAGTCCGCGGCGCAGCAGCTCCAGCTGATGTGCATCAGGGCGCCCATGATGCTGGTGGGCGGCATACTCGTCTCGCTGTGGATGGACGCCAGCCTCGCCCTCATAATGGTGCTCATGCTCCCGCTTCTGCTCGTAATAATCCTGGGCGTCTCGGCAAAGGGACTGCCGCTTTACGCCAGGGTCCAGCAGAAGCTTGACGCCGTGGTGCGGGTCATGCGGGAGAATATAACCGGCATACGCGTGGTGAAGGCCCTTTCCAAGGCGGACTACGAGACCCGCAGGTTCGCCGGCGTCAACGAGGATATGACAAAAAGCGACATCAAAGCCACCACGGTCATGGCGATACCCGGACCCTTTATGCAGATGTGCCTCAATATCGGGCTCGCGCTGGTGGTTATAATAGGCGCCCAGAGGGTGAACGGCGGGCAGATGGAGCCGGGTGTCATTCTGGCGTTCCTCACCTATTTCAACATGGTTACCATGGGCATAATGGGGCTTTCCAGAATATTTATGACCATGTCCAAGGCCAGCGCCAGCGCCAACAGGATCGACACGGTGATAGAGGCGGACACGGACCTGGAGGCGCTACCAGAGGAGGCGGCGTCAAAGCCATCGGGAGAGGGGTTCATACGGTTTGAGAACGTCTCTTTCAGCTACGGGGAGGACTCGGAGGACAAGTCGGGCTTCGTGGGGGAGAGCCGGGAGCGGGCGCTTTCGGACATCTCCTTCACCGTCAAAAAGGGCGAGAGCCTGGGTATAATCGGTCCCACCGGCTGCGGGAAGACGACTGTTATAAACCTGCTCATGCGGTTTTACGACGTGAGCTCCGGCGGGGTGTTCGTGGACGGCAGGGACGTGCGGACCTACGAAAAGGACGAGCTGCGGCGCAGGTTCGGCACGGTGTTCCAGAACGACATGGTGTTCCGTGACACCCTGCGGGAGAACATAAGCTTCGGGCGGAGCGTCACGGAGGAGAACATACTTGAAGCCGTGCGGGACGCCCAGGCATCGGAATTCATAGCGGGGCTGCCGGACGGACTTGAGCATGAGGCGGCGATAAAGGGCGCCAACCTCTCCGGCGGTCAGAAGCAGAGGATATTCGTGGCCCGCGCACTGGCGGCAAGACCGGAGATACTGGTGCTTGACGACTCCTCCTCCGCGCTGGACTACAAGACCGACGCCGCCATGCGCCGGGCGATAGCCGAGAACCACGGTGACAGCACCACGATAATGATAGCCCAGAGGGTGTCCAGCGTCATGAACATGACGAGGATACTTGTGCTGGACAACGGCAAATGCGTGGGCTACGGCACACACGAGGAGCTTATGGAGAATTGCCCCGCCTATCGGGAGACCTTTAAGGTCCAGATGGGCGAGATAGCGTAAGGGAGGCGGGGATATGCCCGGAAAAGGAGACAGGGGCGGCGAAAAGCGCAAGCCGAAGCACGCAAAGCGCACGCTTCTGAGGATAATCAAATATTTGGCGGTTTACAAATGGGTGGTCCTTGCCCTGGTGATACTGGCTTTTTTGAGCAACCTTGGCAACCTCATAGGCCCGCAGCTGGCGGGCGAGGCGATAGGCCTCGTGGAGGAGGGGTTCAAGCTCAACAGGGACACTGGCACCACCGGCAACGTGGATATGGCGGGGGTGACGCGGTACGCCGTTCTCATGCTTGTATTTTACGTGGGGAGCAGTATTTTGAGCTTCCTCATAAGCATAGGCATGGCGAGAGTCGCCCGCCGCATAGCCAACCATATGCGCCGGGACGTGTTCCACAAGCTGATGGTAATGCCCGTGAGCTATTTTGACCGCAACCAGGCGGGGGATATAATAAGCCGCGTGAGCTACGACGTGGACGTGGTGACCACGAGCCTGTCCTCCGACGTGGTGCAGATAATAACCAGCGCCGTTACGGTGGCGGGGAGCTTCATAATGATGGTGGTCATATCCCCGCCCATGGTGCTGTGCATGATATTCACAATCCCTGTGTCCGTGTGGTACACAAGGATGATGTCCCGCAAGACACGCCCGCTTTACTCAAAGCGCAGCGCCGCCTACGGGGAGATGAACGGCTTTGCCGAGGAGATGTTCTCCGGGCAGAAGACCATCCTCGCCTACGCCGGCGAGGACAGGGCGACGGAGAATTTCAGCGCCATAAACTCCGCCGCGGCGGAGGCGTATAAAAACTCCGACGGGCTGGGCGTCACAATGGGTCCCACCATCGGCATGATAAACAACTTTGGCCTCTCCGCCATAGGTCTCGGCGGCGCGGCGCTGTACCTTCTGGGGATCGTGGGGCTGAAGCAGATCTCCAGCTTCGTCTTGTACTCCAGAAAGTTTTCCGGCCCCATAAACGAGATCTCAAACATCATAAACGAGATATACTCCGCCCTCGCCGCCGCGGAGAGGGTCTTTGAGTTTCTGGACGAGCCGGAGGAGCCCAAGGACGCGCCGGACGCCGCTGTCCTCACGGACTGCACAGGCAGTGTGAGGGTGGACGACGTGAGCTTCGGGTACGTGCCGGAGAAGCTCATACTCAAAAACGTGAGTTTAGAGGCAAAGCCCGGTCAGACCGTCGCCATAGTCGGTCCCACGGGAGCGGGAAAGACGACGATCATCAACCTGCTCATGCGCTTTTATGACGTGAGCCGGGGGGCGATATATGTGGACGGGCTGGAATCCAGGGACTACACCCTGGACAGCCTGCGACGGGGCTACGCCATGGTGCTCCAGGACACCTGGGTGTTCAACGGCACCATATTCGACAACATAGCCTACGGCAAGGAGAACGCCACCGAGGAGGAGGTGGTCAGGGCGGCAAAGGCCGCAATGATACACGGGTACATAATGCGCCTGCCCCAGGGGTACAAAACCGTGATCTCCGAGGACGGGGGCAATATCTCCAAGGGGCAAAAGCAGCTTTTGACCATCGCCAGGGCGATGCTTTACAACACAAGCATGCTCATACTTGACGAGGCCACCTCCAACGTGGACACCACCACCGAGCGGCAGGTCCAGGAGGCAATAAGGGGGCTCATGCGCGGCAAGACGAGCTTCGTAATCGCCCACCGGCTCTCAACTGTCCAGAACGCCGACAAAATACTGGTCATAGACCACGGCGCCCTGATCGAGCAGGGCACCCACACCGAGCTAATGGCGCAAAAGGGCTTCTATTACAAGCTCTACGCCAGCCAGTACGAGTGACCGTTTCACCCTCCTTTTTCACTTACAGGTGCATTATACCACGAGGCAAAGTAAAAGTCAAGTAAAATTTTAAAGTAAAGTAAAATACAGCAAGATTTGCAATGTTTTTTCGGGAAATCCGGTTCCGGTGAGGAAAGATGATATGGTAAGAGAAATTGCGGAAAATGATTTTGACGGTCTTTTGAGGCTTTATACGCAGCTGCACGATAATCCTTTTCCTGAAAAGAACGATAAAGTAATCGGGATATGGGAGAGCATACTGAGCGATAAAAATCATCATTTGATCGTTGCGGAAGAAAACGGCATTTTGGTATCCTCGTGCGTATGCGTCATTATTCCGAATCTGACACATGAGCAGCGTCCATACGCGCTGATCGAGAATGTAATCACCGATGAGAATTACAGAAAAAAGGGTCATGCGACAGCTTGCTTGAATTTCGCAAAGGAAATTGCCCGACGCGAAAATTGCTACAAGATGATGCTGCTGACCGGTTCAAAAAGTAAGGATACCCTCCGTTTTTATGAGCAGGCGGGATATAACAGGAATGATAAAACGGCGTTTATACAATGGCTGTAAATTCCCGCTTGTCAAGACGACGAAAAAGCCCTTGAGAAAGGTCCGCGGACCCTTCTCAAGGGCTTTCCGCACGTTTCCGCTGTCAAAAAAGGGCGAAGATGATGCGTTACCCCTCTTTCTCGTCCTCAACACTGTCCAATTTCTCGCGGCGTTTTTTGTATATCAGGCGGGAGAGCTCCAGGAGGGCGAGGCAGGGGATAAACACGGCGGCGCTTATTGCGAGGATTTGAAGGGTGGGGTGGAGGGCGATCGGTTTTTTCAGGATAACAAACGCTCTGACGGAATTGATGAGCCCAAGGATAAATGAGGCTATGGCGCTTGCGATGATGTTGGCTTTGAGCGTCGGGGTATATTTTCGCGTCCACAGGCCGTTTTTCAGGCAGGAATACACGCCATATACGCTTGCCGCGAATAATGCGGCGAGCTCGCCCATCAGCTCCTTTAGAGTCGTCCCCAGCAATGCCTGTAAAAGAACGGCGGCAAACAATACCCAGAACACCAGCCAAAAACCGAACTCCTCGATTTTCAGTAATTTTATGTCCTGCATTTCATCCAGCATATTTTTTGATTTTTTGTATTTCATCAGTTTTCCTCCTCGCCAAACAGTTCATCAAGTGATTTTCCCAACACTCTGCAAATAGCGCGGCATAATTTGATCGTCGGATTATAATCGCCCTGCTCTATGGCGTTCATCGTCTGCCGGGAAATGCCGACAGCCTCCGCAAGCGCCTTCTGCGTCATATCCAACTCCCCCCTCGCCGCCTTGATTTTCAAATTCCTGCCTATTCTGACCACCTCCCTTATACAGAGTAACATATACACGAACAAATGTCAACTATATACGACAATTTTTTAATCTTTTTTTTCAAATTTTTTTCCAAGGACATCTGCACGTGGTTATAGGGAAACATTGTGAACCTGCCTAACTATAAATTCTTCCGGTCAGGAGCCTGTGGTTATGCACAGGCTCCTTGGTTTGTGTCATGCAATTTCTAAATCCAGCTCAGCGACCTGTATGAGGATATCCTCCAGCTCCTGGGGCATGTCGTCCAGGATGCCGATGTCGCGGTAGTGGATGACGATCTCTTGGGGAGCGCTGCGGGAATATTTCTTAGCCCGTTCGCCGACTTCGATGCGCTTGACGAAGGTGTGGAGGAGCTCCGGGGTCAAATCGTTTATCTCCGTGTACTTGTGGGCGTTGTCCAGGAAACGGTCAAAGTTGGAGGTGGAGTCCTTCAAGTCTTGTAAGCGGGCGGTCAGGTCTGGAAGGGCGGTTTTTATGCTCTCCTGCTCCGTAATATACTCGTTGGAGAGTATCCTGTACTGTTCGTCGGGTATCCTGCCAAGGACGTTGTCCTCGTAGAGGCGCTTGAACAGGGACATGAGCTCGGATTGGCGCTTAGTCATAGCGGAGATTTGCTTTTCCAGAGATCGCATCTCCTTTTGCGACTCCTTTGTGCGCTTCTTTCCGATGTATTCCGCAAACCTGCGCTCGTTTTGCCTCGCGAAGTGGGTGATGCGGCGGAGGTCGTCAAGGACAATGGCGTAGAGGTCTTCTTCCCGGATGCCGTGAACCGAGCAGGTGGTTTTGCTGTTCTTGCGGTAATTGGAGCATATGAACCGGGCTTTGGCCTCCTTCTCCCCGTGGGTTCTGTGGTACGTCATCACCGCCCCGCAATCCATGCAGTAGACGAGGCCGGAGAAAAGGCTTGGCTCCTCGAATCTGGTGTATCTCCGCTTGTGCCTGCGGTTGTCCTGCACGATCTCCCATGCCTGAGTGTCAATCAGCGGCTCATGAGTTCCCTCAAAGCGGAACTGTTCGGATTCCGGACGGTCGATGCGCTTCTTGTTCTTATACGAAACAGTCGTAGTTTTCATGTTGACCGTCACGCCCAGGTATGTCTCGTTTTCCAAGATCCGTGAGATCGTAGTCGCCGACCACGCGAAGGGACGGGAGGTGTCGAGGCCGGTGAGCTTCACGCCGTACTTCTCATAGCAGTAATAGGACGGCGTGGGAATTTGATCCGTTTCGAGTTGCTGTGCTATTTTTGATGGGCCCATGCCATC
>CANPYX010000053.1 GCA_947588955.1 uncultured Oscillospiraceae bacterium
GCCAGTTCTGCTTGAGAAATTCCCAATCTACGCCGGAAATCCGCGGTCCGTTTTCCAAAATGCCGTTTATTTATCATGCCGTTCGCCCCTTTCCTGCCGTGTGATCATCATATCATGTCAGTGCGAGAAAAGAAAGCGACACGTATTCAATCATGTAAAAAAGAAACTCAACTACAGGTTGTCACATATCCATTTGACAAATCGTTTAGTGCCTCTTTTGACTCTCTATCGCGCCGTCGTATATGGCGTTTTTGGGGTGGCCGGTGCGTTGTGAGGCGCGCTTGGCGGCGTCCTTCAGGCTCATGCCGGAGGACTTCAGCTCCAGCGCCATTTTGACGGCCTCCTCCAGGGGCACGGCAAGCTCCGCCGCCTCCTTCGCACCCTCCAGCACCAGCACAAACTCCCCCTTTGGGGGATTTTCCGAGTAGAAAGCCGCCGCCTCGGAAAGCGTGGTGCGCCTCGTCTCCTCGTGGAACTTTGTGATCTCCCTGCAGAGGGCGATTTTCCTGTCGCCCAGCACCTCCAGCATATCCCTCAGAGTGTCCGAAAGTTTGTGGGGCGCCTCGTAAAAAACCATGGTCCGCCTCTCGCCCCGAAGGGAGTCTAAGTGCTCGAACCTGGCGGATTTGTTGACGGACAGGAACCCCTCAAAGGTGAACCTGCCCGTGGGCAGTCCCGAGAGCGCCAGGGCGGAGATCACCGCGGAGGGGCCGGGCACCACCCGCACCTCCACGCCGTTTTCCCCGCAGAGCCTCACCAGGTCCTCGCCGGGGTCGGATATGGCGGGCATACCCGCGTCGGTGACGAGGGCGCAGCTTTCTCCGGCAAGGAGCCTTCCCAGTATCGCCCTGCCGCTTTCCGCCTTGTTGTGCTCGTAGTAGCTCACCAGCGGCTTGCGCAGACCCAGGTGCGAAAGGAGCTTCAGCGTCACACGCGTGTCCTCCGCCGCGATAAAATCGGCGCTCCCCAGAGTCTCAGCCGCCCGCGGCGATATGTCACCCAGGTTGCCGATGGGTGTGCCGACAACGTATAAAATTCCCGCCATAGCCGCCTCCGTTCACTTGTTTCCGCCCTCCCCGGCCGTGGGGGAGGGGAGCCTGTATATTTTTCGGACCTCCTCGGTGTCCGCGCCGTCGGGATTTTTCAGAATGAGCACCGGCTCCACCGAGAGCCCCGGCTTGCCGCCCCGCCTGCACTCAAGAAGCGCCAAAAAGGGGGCGCTTTGAAGCCGCGCCTGCACCAGCCGAAGGCGTTTCGGCTCAAGTCCCGCGCCGGACAGAGCGCATACGGCCTCCGCCAGCCGCTCCGAGGGGTACGTCACCGCCAGCCGTCCGCCGTCGCCCAAAAGCCTTGAGGCGGTCCACGCCAGCTCCGAAAGGGTACACTCCCGCTCCTCCCGCGCTGTCTGCCGCCCCGCCGCCGGAGCCGTGCCGGAGCCCACGGGGAAGTAGGGGGGATTTGAGATAATGAGCTGATACTTCCCCACCTCCGCCTCGCGCAGAGTGCGCAGGTCGCGAGAGAGGACCCGCAGACGGTCCCCGAGGCCGTTAAGCTCCACGTTCTTCGCGGCGGCGGCAGAGGCGGCGGGGGCGATCTCCACAAGGTCGATCTTCACCGTCCCGGACCTGGCGGCGAGTATGAGCCCCAGCACTCCCGACCCGCACCCGAAATCCGCCGCCCGCCTCACCCCGGAGAGCGATGGAAAATTCGCCAGCAGCACCGAGTCCGTAGTAACCGGCTCCGCGTCCCGCGCCCCACTCATCACCGGCCCCCCGTCCCAAAGCTCAAAAAACTCCACCCCGTCCCCTCCCTTTTTTCAAAAATTATACCCCTCCACACCCAAAAAATCAACGCCGAATAGCAAAACGCTCGCAGAGCGTCCCCCCAAAAAATAAAATAAAATTTCACAGGACATGTGCCTGTGAAATTTAACCTTATGTTTTGTGAGTGTGCGCCTTTGGCGCGCGCGAAACAAAACGGCAGGAAAATTTACTTGAATTTCGCAAAATACAAGTAAATTTTCTGAACGTCCCCCATAAAAAATTCGAGGGCGGCAACGCCGCCCTCAAATTTTTTAAGTTACGCCTCTTCGATCGCTCCCACGGGGCACTCGCCCTCGCAGGCTCCGCAGTCGATGCAGACATCGGGGTCTACAACGTGCTGTCCGTCACCCTCGGCGATGGCACCCACAGGGCAGGCAGCCTCGCAGGCTCCGCAGTTGACGCAGGCGTCAGTAACTTTTCTCGGCATAATATGTACCTCCATTTTATATAATTTACAAGATCCGACAGGGAGCATACCCCTGTCAATAGCATTGTAACACGGATTTGTGAAAAATCAATAACGACTTTAATGAAATAAGGCCGTTTTTTGGAAAATATCACTTTTTTGACGTTTTGACGTTTCCGGAAAGGTCGAAATCGAGAAAACGGGCGAAATTTTTTGATATTTTAAGAAAATCAAAGCTATTCGGAGATATATCATGGTCAGAAAACGTCAAAGGTCAAATATGGTCAAAAACGAGAATTGAACCCGCTCCGGATTGGGGTTATAATACAGCCATAAGGTCAAAGATAGTCAAAGTCAAGGAGGACATGCACATGGGCATATCTGATGTGATAGCCGATTTCATAAACGACCTTTTGGCGGAGGATTCCACTGCGGAGGTCCAGAGGTCCGAGCTGGCAAGCCGCTTCAACTGCGTGCCCAGCCAGATTAACTACGTCATCTCCACCAGGTTTTCTCCCGAACGCGGCTACGCTGTGGAGAGCCGCAGAGGAGGCGGCGGGTACATCCGCATCCGGCGGGTCCAGTCCGACCCAAAGCTGCTCATAATGCACACGGTCAACGCCATAGGGAACAGTGTGGACCTGCGAACCGCCTCGGCGCTTTTGGAAAACTGCGTCTCGGCGGGGGTACTGCCGGAGTCGGCGGCGCGGCTCATGCTCTCCGCCCTCTCCGACCGGGCGCTGAGCCCCGTCTCGCCGGAGGGCAGGGACATCGTCAGGGCGTCGGTGATGAAGCAGATGTTGGTGGCGTTCATGTAGAGAGTCAATGACAGGTACGTTTTTTAGTATGAAAGGAGTTAATTGATTATGAAATGCACAAATTGCGGCAAGAATAACGCTGTTGCCCATTATCGCTTTGAGCTCAACGGCGAGGTACAGGAGGCGCACCTGTGCGCCGAGTGCGCGGCGAAGCTCCAGCCGGAAAGGGAATTCGTCTCCGGGGCAAACGATCTTTTCGGGGATCTTTTCGACGGCGGCTTCTTCGGCGGGGACATCTTCGGCAGGCGCTTACCCGGCTCCGGTATGCTGAGAGGCTTCCTGGGCACCGACCCATTTGAGAGCTTTTTCGGCAGGGCAATGACCTTGAATCCATTCGCCATGCTCGGCGTCCCGCACATTGAGATAAGCTTCCCCGACGCCGGGAATACGGATAACCGCACCGGCGGGGAGAGCGCCAAATCCGGCGTCGTGGACCCGGAGCTTTCAAAAAAGCGCGAGCTCAACGCCCTGCGGGAGCAGCTGCGCCTTGCCGTGGAAAAAGAGGAGTACGAGAAGGCGGCGGAGCTGAAGGCAAAGCTCAGAGCACTGGAGGAGAAAAAGTGACCTCCGCGCGCGGGAAAGAAGCGGTTTGTCTCAGGCGGAGCCATAAACTCCGCCTTGAAAAGGAGGAGATATAATGAAATTTGAGGACAGGTTCACCCAGCGGGTGACAAGGGTTTTGAATATCGCCCACGAGTCCGCCTCTCAAATGGGCCACGGCTACGTGGGAAGCGAGCACATCCTTTTGGGGATAGTCACCGAGGACGGCGGCGCCGCGGCGAGGATACTGCGGGAAAACGGCGTTGACGCGGAGCTCGTGCGCCTCTCCATAGAAAAGCTGGTGGGCAGGGGCGAGAGCGCCGACACCACAGTTCAGGGGCTCACCCCCAGGGCAAAGACGGTCATTGAGCTTGCCATTCAGGAATCCATGCGCATGGGGCACAATTACGTGGGCACGGAGCACCTGCTCATGGGTATCCTCCGGGAGCCGGACAGCGTTGCCGCCAGGATTCTCACCATGTCCGGGGTGGACATGAACCGGGTCTACACCCAGCTTGTAAATCTGTTCGACCCCGCCCTTCGGCGCAAGGCGTCCTCCCGCAGCGCCGTCAATCACCCGGATACAAAGACCCTGGACCAGTTCTCCCGCGACCTCACGGTAATGGCGGCAAGCGGAAAGCTTGACCCGGTCATCGGCAGGGACAGGGAGGTCCGGCGGGTCATCCAGATACTCTCTCGCCGCACCAAGAATAACCCGGTGCTCATAGGCGAGCCCGGCGTGGGCAAGACAGCCATAGCCGAGGGGCTTGCGGAGAAGATAGCCGCCGGCGACGTGCCGGAAAGCCTGCGCGACAAGCGCGTGGTCTCCCTGGACCTCACCGGCATGGTGGCGGGCACCAAGTACCGGGGCGACTTCGAGGAGAGGATAAAGACAGCCTTGGAGGAGGTGCGCTCTGCAGGCGACGTGATACTCTTCATCGACGAGCTCCACACCATCATCGGCGCCGGCGCCGCCGAGGGCGCCATAGACGCCTCCAACATCTTAAAGCCCGCCCTCTCCCGCGGCGAAATACAGGTCATCGGCGCCACGACCCTCAACGAGTACCGCAAGTACATCGAGAAGGACGCCGCCCTTGAGCGCCGCTTCCAGCCCGTGCAGGTGGACGAGCCCTCCCCGGAGGAGACGGTGAGCATACTGAAGGGCCTGCGAGATAAGTACGAGGCGCACCACAAGCTCACCATCACCGACGAGGCGATAGAGGCCGCAGTCTCCATGTCCCGGCGGTATATAAACGACCGCTACCTCCCCGACAAGGCAATTGACCTCATCGACGAGGCGGCGTCACGGGTGAGGATGGAGTCCTTTAAGCTCCCGCCAGATTTAAAGAGCCTGGAGTCCGAGGCGGAGTCCCTGGCGGCGGAAAAGGAGGCGGCGGTGCGCAATCAGGACTTTGAGAAGGCCGCGACCCTGCGTGACCGTGAGCGGGAAAAGCGTGCCGAGCTTGAGGAGGTCCGCAAAAAATGGCAGAGCGGCGCCGCCGGACCCGGCAAGCGCGTCACCGCCGAGGATATAGCCGACGTGGTGTCCGGCTGGACCGGCATCCCCGTCACCACCCTCACCGAGGACGAGGGGGACAGGCTCCTGCACATGGAGGAGACGCTCCACCGCCGTGTGGTGGGTCAAAATGAGGCTGTCACCGCCGTGTCAAAGGCGATACGCCGCGGCAGGGTGGGGCTCAAGGACCCCCACAGACCCATCGGCTCCTTCCTGTTCCTGGGACCCACCGGCGTGGGCAAGACTGAGCTTTGCCGCGCCCTTGCCGAGGCGATGTTCGGCGACGAGAACGCCATGATACGCATAGATATGTCCGAGTACATGGAGAAGCACACCGTCTCCAAGCTCATCGGCTCCCCTCCGGGCTACGTGGGCTATGACGAGGGCGGACAGCTCACCGAGAAGGTCCGCCGCCACCCCTACTCCGTGGTGCTCTTTGACGAGATTGAAAAGGCCCATGAGGACGTTTTCAACATCATGCTCCAGATCATGGAGGACGGACGCCTCACGGACTCCCAGGGCAGGCACGTGGATTTCCGCAACACGGTCATCGTCATGACCTCCAACGTGGGCGCAAGGAACATCACCGAGCGATCCAAGCCCTTCGGCTTCTCCGCCGGCGGTGAGGGGACAGATACCGCATCCGACGAGCGTATCCGCGAGGCGGTCATGGGAGATCTGCGCCGGACCTTCAAGCCTGAATTCCTCAACAGGATCGACGAGACCATCGTATTCCACCGGCTCACCCGCGAGGAGATACGCCAGATCGCCCGCAATATGCTGGACGTGGTGGCAAAGCGCGTGGAGGGCATGGGCCTTACACTGGAGGTCACCGACGCCGCCGTGGACGCCCTTGCCGATGCCGGCTTCGACGAGGTTTACGGCGCCCGCCCCCTCCGTCGGAAGATACAGTCCTCGGTGGAGGACGCACTCGCCGAAAGGCTCCTGGACGGCTCCGTCAAAACCGGCGACACCGTGCGCGTCGACGCCGGTGACGGCAAAATTGAAATCCACGCCATGGAACACGCGGCGGTATAAAAGCGAAAAGGTCACACCATAAAACCAACTTAGCTTGTCTCAAAAGGGCTGTGCCCTTTTGAGACAAAGGGGATGCGTGTGAAAAAGATTTCGGAAATGTCTGTGGACATTTCCGAAATCTTTTTCTGCTGTCAGGGCTTGCCATAAGGGGGTTGTGCGTTTATAATGGATTTGACGAAACTGTGGCATTACAATGTGGAAAAAACCGAAAGGAGTAAACAGGGATGTATTACATAGGTATCGACCTTGGGACCTCGGCGGTGAAGCTTTTGCTGGTGGACGAGGCGGGAAGGGTGACCGGAGAGGTGACAAAGGAATATCCACTCAGCTTCCCCCACCCCGGCTGGAGCGAGCAGAGGCCCGAGGACTGGTGGAACGCTGTTCTGGCGGGCGTGCCGGAGCTTATCTCCGGCGTAGACGCCAAAGAGGTGCGCGGCATCGGCCTGGGCGGGCAAATGCACGGGCTTGTGGCGCTGGACGACCGGGACA
This sequence comes from uncultured Oscillospiraceae bacterium, assembly GCA_947588955.1. Taxonomy (GTDB): domain Bacteria; phylum Bacillota; class Clostridia; order Oscillospirales; family Oscillospiraceae; genus RUG626. The sequence continues at coordinate 6,631 of CANPYX010000053.1, forward strand.
ACGTTATCCGCCCCGCCATTCTCTGGAACGACGGGCGCACCGCCAAGGAGACGGACTACCTCAATGAGGTAGTGGGCAGGGAGAAGCTGAGCCGATACACCGCCAACATCGCTTTTGCCGGCTTCACCGCGCCGAAGCTCCTCTGGATGAGGACAAACGAGCCCGAAAGCTTCAAAAAGATCGCGAAGATCATGCTCCCCAAGGACTACCTGGTATACAAAATGACCGGCGTTCACGCCACGGACTACTCCGACGCGTCGGGTATGCTTCTGCTGGACGTTCAACATAAACGCTGGTCTAAAGAGATGCTGGACATCTGCGGCGTCACCGAGGCTCAGCTGCCTGAACTTCACGAGAGTTGGGAGTGCGTGGGGTCTTTAAAGCCCGAAGTCGCCGCCGCCTTTGGACTTTCTCCCTCCGTCAAGGTCTGCGCCGGGGCCGGGGACAACGCCGCGGCAGCGGTGGGCACCGGCACCGTGGGCGCTGGCGGGTGCAACATATCCCTCGGCACCTCCGGCACCGTGTTCATCTCCTCAGATAAATTCGGCGTGGACCCCCACAACGCCCTGCACTCCTTCGCTCACGCAGACGGGGGATATCACCTGATGGGCTGTATGCTCTCCGCCGCCAGCTGTAACAAGTGGTGGATGGATGAGGTCTCAGGCGACACGGACTACGCCTCGGAGCAGGCGAAGATAGCCCCCGACAGGCTGGGCCGCAACCATGTCTACTTCCTGCCCTATCTCATGGGCGAGCGCAGCCCCATCAACGACACAAACGCCCGCGGGACCTTCACCGGTCTCACCATGGACACCACCCACGCGGACATGACCCAGGCGGTGCTGGAGGGCGTGGCGTTTGCAATACGCGACAGCTTCGAGGTGGCAAAATCCCTGGGCGTCGAAATCCCCCGCTCCAACATCTGCGGCGGCGGGGCAAAATCTCCCCTGTGGCGCAAGATCCTCGCCAATGTGCTGGGCATCCCCCTGGACATGGTCACCACGGAGCAGGGCCCCGGCTACGGCGGCGCGATCCTGGCGATGGTGGCGGACGGGCGCTATCCCACCGTCCAGGCGGCGTGCGACGCGCTGGTGACCGTCGCCTCCACCACCCAGCCCGCCCCTGAGCTGACAAGGCTTTACGACGAGCGATACCAACAATTCAAGTCAATTTACCCCGGCCTCAAGCCAATATTCCCAAAAATAGTTTAAACCCCTTTGCCCAAACCCTCCAATTAAACATTTTTCCGGCGGCGGCAGGAAAAAGGGGCTGTGAAAAAAGTCCCGTAAAAAAGGAAGAGAGTTACCAAGGGACCCTGGTAACTCTCTTCTTTTTT
>CANPYX010000054.1 GCA_947588955.1 uncultured Oscillospiraceae bacterium
GTACTACCATATTTGCCATTTTTAGCCACCCATACGCACACTTACGCTGGGCGTGAGGTGGTTTTTTGACAAGCTGATATCCGCTTTGCGGATATTATACCATAATAAATATTATTAAGTCGAGCGGGTGATTGCTCGACAGATCAGAATTTGAGGTGGAACAATGGCGTCGAGTAAAGAATATTTGGAGTTTATTTCAGAGCAGCTATCCGAACTGGATGAAATTACATATCGGGCTATGATGGGTGAATTTATCATCTATTACCGGGGCAAAATCATAGGCGGGATCTATGATGACAGGTTGCTTGTAAAACCAACAAAAGCAGCGGTCAGCTATATGCCAACGGCGACCTATGAAACCCCCTATGAGGGAGCAAAAGAGATGCTGCTGGTGGACGAGGTTGATAACAGAGAGTTTTTGACAGGTTTATTCAACGCCATGTACGAGGAACTGCCAACGCCAAAACCGAAAAAGAAGAAATAGGTAAATTCAATTTTGTTGAGACGTTGTAAAATAACCGATCCCCGCCGGAAATCAACCGGCGGGGATGGGTCAAACTGTTGACAAACCCCAGAAAAGAGTAAGACCACATATAAATATTTTTCCGGCGGCATGTACGTCGGAAAAATCACCTTATGTCGCGCAAGTGTGCCGTCTCCGGCGGCGCGCGCAGTGCGACAGCAGGGGAAAATTTCTGAATTTCGCAAAATTCAGAAATTTTCCCCGCACGTTTCCCTTTGTCAAAAAGGGCTCAGCCCTTTTTTGACAAGCTGATTCCCCGTCGGCGTGAGCGCCGACGGGGAAATGTTATCAGGCGTTGAGTATGGACATGAACTCCTCGCCGGTGATGGTCTCCTTTTCGTAGAGGTATTTTGCCAGCTCGTCCAGCTTCGAGCGGTTCCCGCGGAGGATACCCAGCGCCTTTTCGTGCTGACGCTTCACCAGCTCCACCACCTTGGCGTCGATTTTCGTCTGGGTCTCGGCGGAGCAGGCGAGGGAGGCGTCGCCGCCCAAGTATTGGTTGGTGACGGTCTCCAGCGCGACCATGTCGAATTCATCGCTCATACCGTAGCGGCAGATCATCGCCCTTGCCAGCTTCGTCGCCTGCTCGATGTCGTTGGAGGCGCCGGTGGAGATGACGCCGAACTGTACCTCCTCGGCGGCGCGGCCGCCGGTGAGGGTGGCTATCTTGTTCTCTATCTCCTCCCGTGTCTGGAGGTAGTGGTTGCCCTCGTCCACCTGCATGGTGTAGCCCAGAGCGCCGGAGGTGCGGGGGATTATGGTTATCTTCTGTACCGGCGCGGAGTTTGTCTGCTTCGCGGCGACAAGGGCGTGACCTATCTCGTGGTAGGCGACGGTCCACTTCTCCCGGTCCGTAAGTATGGCGTTTTTCTTCTGGTAACCGGCGATGACCACCTCTATGCTCTCGGAGAGGTCGTCCTGCGTGACCGCCTGGCGGCCGCCGCGGACCGCGCGGAGCGCCGCCTCGTTGACTATGTTGGCAAGCTCGGCTCCAGAGGCGCCCGATGCCATGCGGGCGATTTGGGTGTAGTCCACGTCGTCGGACACCTTGACCTTCTGGGCGTGGACCCTGAGTATCGCCTCGCGTCCGGCAAGGTCGGGAAGCTCCACGGGGACGCGCCTGTCAAAGCGACCGGGGCGGGTGAGGGCGGGGTCAAGCGACTCCGGGCGGTTGGTGGCGGCGAGGATTATGACTCCGGTGTTGCCCTCAAAGCCGTCCATCTCCGTGAGCAGCTGATTGAGCGTCTGCTCCCGCTCGTCGTTGCCGCCGCCCAGCTGACCGTCGCGCTTTTTGCCGATGGCGTCTATCTCGTCGATGAATACGATGCACGGCGCCTTCTCCTTGGCCTGCTTGAAGAGGTCGCGGACCTTGGAGGCGCCCATTCCGACAAACATCTCCACAAATTCCGAGCCGGACATGGAGAAGAAGGGGACGCCCGCCTCGCCGGCGACGGCCTTGGCGAGCATGGTCTTGCCGGTGCCCGGAGGCCCCACAAGGAGCACGCCCTTGGGCATACTGGCGCCGATCTCCCTGTACTTTGAGGGGTCGTGGAGGTATTCCACGATCTCCTTCAGGTTGTCCTTGGCCTCGTCCTCGCCGGCGACGTCGGAGAACCTTATGCCGTCGGAGGAGGGGACGTAGACCCTGACGTTATTGTTGTTCATTCCGAACATCATGGAGTTGGAGCCGCCGGCGCGCTTCATCATAAACCTGGATATGAGCTGTCCCATGATGAAGAACACGCCGATGGGCAGCACCCAGGAGAGAATAAAGCTCATCAGCGGCGACGTCTGCTCGATTATCTCTTTGGTGAAGCTGGCGCCGGAATTGTAGAGCCTCTCGGTAAGGCCAGGGTCCTCCATGATCCCCGTCTTGTAAATGGCCGTTTCGTCCCTGTCGGTGAATATGATCTGCCCGCTCTGGACCTGTACGCGCCCGATGTTTCCCTCGTCGGTCATCTTCATGAAGGTGCCGTAATCCACCTCCACGATCCTTGAAAGCATAAGGCGCGGCATGATAAACAGGTTGAACAGCATCAGCACCAGCAGCACTATGCCGTAGTAATACAGCAGCGGTTTCTTTGGCTTTTTAACTTCCTTCATCTTTTTGCCTCCCGTATATTTTCTTTTTTGCCGCTGACTATAATATACAGCCAAACGGCAGACATTTCAAGATGTGATTGCCGGAGGAATATTTTTTCTTTAAATGATAATTTAAATCATTGACAAGTGTCCCGTTTCGGACTACAATACGGTAGGTGTGAAAGGATACGCTGTTTTGCGCGATATGCTCCGAAAGGGGGAAAACGTTGGGTGAAGGATGACAGCAAAAAGCAGCTGGAGACAATGAACCAGCAGATAAAGGACATGGTGGGCATATACAGGAACGCCGTGGGCAGACTGGGAATGTCGGAAAACGAGCTGTGGATATGGTACACCCTCATCGTCATGGACGGCGATTACTCCCAGCAGGACATATGCGGCATGTGGTCCATGTCAAAGCAGACGGTGAACACCATAATATCCAACATGGTCCGCAAGGGCTTTGCCTCCCTGGAGGTGATCCCCGGCACGCGCAACAGGAAGGAGATACGCCTTACAAAGGCCGGCAGAGGCTACGGCGAGGTCGTGGTAAAGCCGCTTTTCGAAGTGGAACGGCGGGCAATCGAGAAGCTTTCGGAGGACGAGAGGACGGCGTGCATCACCTCCTTCAGCAAGTACATCGGCTTTTTGAAGGAAGAGATGAGCGGGTACGGCTGTAAGCGCGGGTTAGAGGAGACGGTGTGATGCGTTTCTTTATACGCTGCATTTTATACTTTGCTTTTATCGGGGCGTTCAGCTTTGTCCTGGGAAGGCTCCTGCCGAAGAGACTCTTTGATTGGGAGCGGCCTCCCTTCAGGCTTTTCGCCTGGGAGAGGGAGGGGGCGGCTTACAACGTCCTGGGCGTGCGCCGGTGGAAGGAGAAGCTCCCCGACATGAGCCGGATATTCCCCAAACTCATGCCCTCCAAGAGACTGCCGCGGGATATGACCCCGGAGAACCTTGAGCTCATGATCCGCGAGACCTGCGTGGCTGAATGGATACACGGACTTTTGTGCATTGCTGGGTTTGGCTGTGTATTTATCTGGAAACGCTGGGGTTGGGTCATATCGGTCGTCTATTTTCTCTGCAACGTACCGTTTATCATAATACAACGATATAACCGCCCAAAGCTCATACGTATCCTTCAAAGGCGGAGGGCGAAAGAGAGCGTAAATGAAAAATGTGATAATTTTGAGCTGCAGCACGGGGCAGGGTCATAACTCCTGTGCTGAGGCCATCAGGGAATACCTTGAAAAAAAGAATATAACCTGCACCGTCTGCGATTCCCTCCGGTTTATCTCTCCCGCCTTCGCCAGGTTCATGTCCTGGGGGCACAGCTTCATGTACAAGCACATTCCCGGACTTTTCAGGTGGGGCTACAGCTTCAACGAGGAGCACAGGGGCATTCTGAAAAGGGGCGGGCCCTTTTACAGGCTCCTTACCATAGGCGTTAAACGGCTTGACAAATTCCTTGCCGACGGGGGCTACGACACCGTGATATGCACCCACGTGTTCCCCACCATCGCCCTTACAAGGGCTCTGGAGCTCTCCCCTCTGCCTGTGAAAACGGCGTATGTGGGCACGGATTACACCTGCAGTCCCGGCACCGAGACCGGCGAAATGGACGTGTATTTTATCCCAGACGCCTCCCTGACAGAGGAGTTTGACAGGTATATCCGCACTCCCCACCGCACCGTCGCCTCCGGAATACCCGTCAGGAGCGGGTTCTGGACGCGCCTCGACACGAAGGAGGCAAAGAGGACGATCGGCATTGGAGAAAACCGGCGGCACCTTCTCATGATGTGCGGCAGCATGGGATGCGGTCCGATGGTGAAGCTTTTGGGGAAGGTCGCCGGCGCGCTCCCGGAGGACCTGGAGGTCACCGCAATATGCGGCACCAACCGGCGGCTCTATGAAAAGCTAAAGCGCCGGTACAGCGGCAGCGACAGGATACATATCCTGGGCTTTTCCGAGGATGTGTCCGTGTACATGGACTCCGCCGACCTGTATCTTACAAAACCCGGCGGGATAAGCGTCACCGAGGCGGCGGCAAAGAGGCTGCCTATGGCGTTTATAAACCCGGTCTCCGGCTGTGAAAATTACAACATGGAGTTTTTTGTAAAGATGGGCGCGGCGATAGCGGACACCTCCGTTGACCGCCTGACCCGCAAATGCCTGGAGCTTTTGTCATCGGAGGAGCGGCTTTCGGGTATGCGGCGGGCGCTGGAGGAGTACAGCCAGCCCAACGGCGCCGAGATCATCTGTGAGGAGCTTTCCAAGGGAGTCTGACCATGACAGTTAAAAAAACCGACATTGTGGATTACCGGAAATTCCGGCTGAACAAATTGAATACCCCGGAGTTTGAACACCTGAAATACCTGGTGTTTTGGCCGATATACGGTCTTATGTTCATGACCGTGGAGAGGCTGTGGATAAGGGGCAGCTACACGCCGATACACTGCGCCCTGGATGACGCCATACCGTTTTGCGAGCTTTTTCTTATCCCGTACCTCTTTTGGTTCGTATTTATGGCGGGCGCCATAGCCTACACGTTGTTTTTTGACCCCGCCGCCTTTAAGAGAATGATGAAATTCATCATCGTTTCCTATTCGGTGACCATACTTATCTACATACTTTTCCCCAACTGCCAGGAGCTAAGACCGGCGGAATTTAAGCGGGACAACGTTCTCACCCGCTTTATATCTGGCTTTTATCAGTTCGACACCAACACCAACGTCTGCCCCTCCATCCACGTCATAGGCTCCGTGGCGTCCATGCTGGCGCTTTGGGACACCAGGCGCTTCGGCACGCCCACCTGGAGGGTTATATTCGGGGTCACGGCGCTGCTGATTTCGGTTTCCACCGTGTTTATAAAGCAGCATTCCGTCATTGACCTTGCGGCGGCGGTGCCTGTATGTGTGGCGGCATATTTTTTCGCTTACGGTAAAGAGAGAGTCGGTGCGAAAGGAGAGCAGAAATGGAAGCAAAAACAAAGCAGTATTTGACGGTGACCGTTGTCGGGGTGGCGCTTTTCGCCGCCCTGATGAATTTTTCCGACGTGATGGGCTTTTTTCGCGGGATAGTGAGCATATTTTTGCCCGTGATAATCGGCGGCATACTGGCGCTTTTTATAAACGTGCCAATGAACGGGCTGGAAAAGCGGCTCAGGAAGCTTTTTGACAGGAAAAAGAAGCGCCCCTCGGACAAGCTCATCACCATAATCTGCTTCGCCGTCACGGTGACGTGCGTGGTGCTTGTGCTGATTTTGGCTCTTACACTGCTCATACCTGAGCTTGTGAGCTCTATACAGAGCCTTTATACCCAGATAGAGGCTGCCGTCCCCAGGTGGCTTGCTTACCTAAAAGACGCGGACATCGAGTGGCTCAGAAGGTGGATCTCCGGCCTTGATTGGGACGCCGTGGTAAAGACGTTTACAGACAGCCTCGATACCCTCGCCTCCAACGCGGTGGGAGCGGTATCCGCCACGGTGAATACGGTGGTCACCGTCTCCTTTGCGCTGATCATTTCCGTATATATGTCCCTTGACAGGAAGATGCTCTGGAGGCACTCCAATAAGCTTGTCCGCGCCTATCTGAAGCCCTCACTGGCGGACAGCTTTCTCAATTTCTGCCGGCTGTTCCGCCAGTCCTTCGCCAGCTTCCTCACGGGTCAGTGCACCGAGGCGGTGATACTGGGGCTCCTTATGACCCTTGCCTTTACCGTCTTCAGGATACCCTACGGGAGCCTTGTGGGTGTCGTAACTGCCATCTGTGCCCTCATACCGTATATCGGGGCGTTCATCTCCTGCTGCGTCAGCGTTTTCCTGGTACTGCTCATCGACCCCCTCCTGGCGCTGCGGTGCCTTATCGTATATAACGCCGTCCAGTTCGTGGAGAACCAGTTCATCTACCCCAGAGTTGTGGGCAGCTCCGTGGGTCTCCCGCCCATATACACCCTTATCGCCGCCATGATTGGAGGCAAGCTCTTTGGCATCGTCGGTATCATCTTCTTTATCCCCCTCGCCGCGGTGCTTATCGAGCTTGTCAAGGAGCACGCCGACGCGCGACTAAACAGGGACGCCGCGGTAATTTGCGAAGCACAGGCGGCAGAGACGCCGCGACAGGACGGGGAGCCTTCCGCAGATCTGCCGGCGGAGCCGGAGGAGGAACAGCGGGAGGACACAGAGCCGTAAACCGATATTTTTATGAGAAAACGCGGTGGGCGCATGTCCCACCGCGTTTCAGTCTGTCGACAAACCCACCCCTATTCCCGGGGGTGGGTTTGTGGTATAATGGCAAAAAGAAGAGACGGAAAAGGCGGTGGGACCCATGTTGACA
>CANPYX010000055.1 GCA_947588955.1 uncultured Oscillospiraceae bacterium
ACAAGGTGGGAGTCCTGCTTGTCAAGGACATGTCGAGGGCAGGAAGGAACTATCTGGAGGTTGGCTTCTATACGGAAATCCTACTGCCGAAGCACAATGTCCGCTTCATTGCCGTAAACAGCGGCGTGGACAGCGCCAACCAGCAGGAGAATGACTTTACGCCGTTTCTCAACGTAATCAACGAGTTTTACGTCAGAGATTCCAGCCGTAAAGTCACAGCGTCCATGAAACAGAAGGGCGAATCCGGCGAATACCTGACCACCAATCCGCCCTACGGCTACATGAAGGACCCGGAAAATCCAAAGAAGCATTGGATCGTAGACCCAGAAGCCGCCGCAGTTGTCCGGCAAATCTTCGCATGGTGTATGGAGGGTTACGGCCCCTCTCAGATCGCAAAGAAGCTGAGAGATGCTAAGGTAGACTGTCCTACCGTACACTGGATGAAGCAGGGCAGGAACGCTCCCGCCAAAACACCCGACGATCCATATCACTGGGCGCCGCGCACCGTCTCCGGCATACTTGACAAGCAGGAGTACCTCGGACGGATGGTGAATTTCAAGACCCACCGGCAGTCGTACAAAAACAAGCGAAAAATCGAGAATCCGCCGGAACAGTGGGTCGTATTCGAGAACACGCACGAAGCCATCATAGACGTGGATACCTTTGCCCGTGTGCAGGAGTTACGCCGGAACAAACGCCGCCCGACGAGAACGGGAAAGAGCAATATGTTCTCCGGCATCGTCCGATGTGCTGACTGTGGGGAAAAGCTGTATTACTGTACGAGCAAAAACTTTGAGGCAAGGCAGGATCACTTTATCTGTTCTACATCGAGGCTCAAAGGAAACGAGGTCTGCGGGTCACATTTCATCCGTGCCGTTGTTCTCGAAGAAGGCGTACTGAAGCATTTGCAGCTGGTAGCGTTCTGCATCTCCAACTATGAAGATGCGTTTCGGAAGGCTTTGGGCGCAAAGCGTGATGCTGAGGCAAGAAAGGAACTGTCCGGCAAACGGCGGACGCTCCAGAAGTCTGAAAACCGTATCGCCGAGCTTGACAGGCTTTTCAAGCGAATCTACGAGGATATGGCAGCGGGACGGCTGAGCGAGGCGAGGTTTCAGATGCTTTCCGATGACTACGAAAAGGAGCAAACGGAGCTGCGGGAAAGGATCGCTGTCCTGACCAAAGAGATTTCCGAGCAGGAGGATCAGGCAGATAATGTAGACCGTTTCATCCGCACGGTGAAGAAGTACCTCTGCCTGACGGAGCTGACGCCCGCGATTTTGAACGATCTGGCCAAGGCGGTCTATGTCCATGCGCCGGACAAGTCCAACGGACATCGGGTACAGGATGTAGACATCAGCTACAACTACATCGGGATACTCCCTGCCTCACTTTTGAACAACCTCATAAACGGAACTGCGGCATGACCGAAATCATGCCGCACTCCGAAAACAATATGAACTTGTTTTATTGGATGCCGCCCTCAGGCGGCTTTTTTTATGTTCTTTACGTCCATGGCTCGCAGGGCGTTTAAGATCGCCAGGATCGCGACGCCGACGTCGGCGAAGACGGCGAGCCACATGTTGTCGTAACCGACGGCGCTGAGGATGAGGATCGCCGCTTTGACAGCCAGGGCAAAGGCGATGTTCTGGCGGACTATACGCATGGTGCGGCGGGAGACGGCTATCGCCTCCGCCACTCTGCTGGGGTTGTCGTCCATCAGAACCATATCCGCGGCCTCTATCGCGGCGTCGGAGCCCAGGGCGCCCATGGCGAGGCCCACGTCGGCGCGGGTGAGGACGGGGGCGTCGTTTATGCCGTCGCCCACGAAGGCGGTGGAGCCGTGGGAGGAACCCATGAGCTCCTCCAGGGCGCTGACCTTGTCGCCGGGCATGAGCTCGGATTTCACCGTGTCTATGCCCAGCTCCCTGGCGACGCTCTCGGCGGCGGCGCGGCGGTCGCCGGTGAGCATGGCGGTTTTTATGCCCATGTCCCTGAGGCGCTTTACGGCGGGGAAGGCGTCGGGCTTTATGACGTCGGAGATGATCACCGTCCCGGCGTATTTCCCGTCCACCGCCACGTGGATGGCGGAGCCTGAGCCATCGGCTTTGACCGGGGTCATGTCTATGCCCTTTTCCGCCATGAGGCGGGTATTTCCGGCGAGGACCTGGTGTCCCTCCACCGCTGCCTCCACGCCCATGCCGGCAAGCTCGCGCATGGAGGCGGGGTCGGCGGCGGGGACGGAGGCGGCGCGCTCAACAACGGCGCGTGCCATTGGGTGGGTGGAGCAGCTTTCGGCTCCGGCGGCGAGGCGCAGGAGCTCCTCGGCGTCCATGCCGGCGGTTTGGACGGAGGAGACGCGGAAGGAGCCCTCGGTGAGGGTGCCGGTCTTGTCAAACACCACGGTATCCGCCTTGGAGAGAGCCTCCAGGTAGTTGGAGCCCTTCACCAGAACGCCGCGCTTTGAGGCGCCGCCGATGCCGCCGAAGAAGCTCAGGGGCACGCTTATCACCAGGGCGCAGGGGCAGGATACCACCAGGAACACGAGGGCGCGGTGGACCCACTTTGCCCAGGGCTCGCCCGCAAGGAGCGGCGGGAGAAGGGCGAGGGCGAGGGCGGAGAACACCACGGCCGGGGTGTAATAGCGGGCGAATTTCGTGATGAAGTTCTCGGTGCGCGCCTTGCGCTCGGAGGAGTTTTCCACCATGTCCAGGATACGGGCGACGGTGGACTCGGCGTAGACGCTTTTCACCCGGACCTTCAAAACGGAGTTGAGATTTATAACGCCGGAGGTTATCTCGTCTCCGGGGGACACGTCACGGGGCGCGGACTCGCCGGTGAGGGCGGCGGTGTCGATGCTGCCGGAGCCCTCAGTCACCACGCCGTCCAGGGGGACGCGCTCGCCGGGCTTTAAGAGGATAAGCTCGCCCACCGCCACCTCCTCCGGTGGGACCTGAAGGGTCTCGCCGTCGCGGATGACATTGGCGTACTCCGGGCGGATGTCCATGAGGGCGGCGATGGATCTGCGGCTCTTGCCCACCGCGACGGATTGGAACAGCTCCCCCACCTGATAAAAGAGCATCACCGCCACGCCCTCCGCGTACTCGGAGGTGAACATGGCGCCCACGGTCGCCACGGACATGAGGAAGTTTTCGTCGAATATCTCACCGTGGGCTATGTTCTGAACGGAGCGCCACAGCACGTCCCCGCCCACGAGGAAATAGGGCACAAGGAAAGCCGCGAGCCGCCACACGCCATCCAGCGGGAGGAGCATCGCCGCGGCTAAAAGTACCGCCGCCAGAATTATGCGCGCCAGGGTAAGCTTTTGTCTCTTTGTCATACGGTCACCCCCAGGACGGCTGCCCTTATCGGACTATCACGCAGTCGGGCTCCACGCGGCGGCAGAGCTTCACGACCTCGTCCATTATCTCCTCAAAGCGGGAGTCCTCGGCATCCACGGTCATCTTCTGGGTCAGGAAATTCACGGAGGCGTCGTTGACGCCGTCCAGCTTTTTTATGCTCCGCTCCATCTTCGCCGCGCAGTTGGCGCAGTCCAGGTCCCTGAGACGGTAAATTTTTTTCATATGTATTTGCCTCCTTTAAATGTTTTCGGGCTCACTCCAGCACGTGGCTGAGGCCCTGGTCGATTATGCTCCTCACGTGGTCGTCGGCGAGGAAGCACACGATGTTCTTCCCCTCCCGGCGGGAGGAGATGAGCTTTGACTGCTTGAGAATCCTGAGTTGGTGGGAGATGGCTGACTGGCTTATGCCCAGGAGCTCCGCGATGTCGCACACGCACATCTCCGATTCCATCAGGACAAACATTATCTTCATCCTGGTGGAGTCGCCGAACATTTTGAAGAGGTCCGCCAGCTCGTAGAGCGTGTCGTCCTCCGGCAGGCTCCTCCGCACCTTCTCCACCACGTCGGAGTGGCTTCCGGGGTCCTCGCAGACAAGGTCAAGGTTATCATCCATATGTGTTCGTCCTTTCATATGAGCAAATGTTCATGTGTTTATGTGTTGAGTATAGCACTGCCGTTTAGTAATGTCAACAGAAAAATTCGGCAAAAAAGTTACAGGTTTGTAACCATTTGACGCCGTCAATTTTTCCCATATCTCGCCGTTTGTTGACATAACAACAAAGGTTTTTTCAATATTTAGACATGAAATCTCCTTTTTTGACCACATCTTGTGGATTTTTGGACATAATTTGTGATAAAAACAATTTTTCTTTTTGCTGTTGACATTTGGGAAACAATGTGTTACAATTCGGTTACGATATTTCCTCAGGAGGTCCATAAATGGCAAACGCAGCAGGTTCCAGGGAGATACTTGAATACCGTGGCAGACCCCTTCGCAGGAAGGACAACATCATCTACTACGGAAGCATGTCCGACAAATACATCATCATGATGCAGATAACCGATTCCAAAAAAGTGGAGGATATGGACGTGGCGACACGTGTCTCCGTCCAGCTCCAGCTCACGGACCCGGACCTTAAATCAAGAGACAGAGTGGTAAGGAGCACGGAAAAGAGCGGTCTTTACGCCGCCATGGACGTGGCATCCGTCTGGCTTGACCGGGCGCGCGACGACAAAATCTGAAAGGTCGCTAAAGAGAGATATGAAAACACTCAAAAAGCTTGTTTTTACGGCGCTGGTCCTGGCGGTCGCCCTAAGCGTCATGGCGATACCGGCGTTTGCGGACGAGGGAGTTATCGCCTGGGGCGCGGCTACGGTGGATGTTGACCTTCTGAACGTCCGTTCAGAGCCCAACACCGAAAGCACGAGGCTCAGCGTCCTCAGCCGCGACACCATCGTTGTGGTCATCGAAAAGACCAACGACGAGTGGTACAAGATAAACTATCTCGGCACCGAGGGCTATGTGGCATGTGAGTACCTTCGCGACATACTTGAGGCGGAGAACTTCAAGGCCACCGGCACCGTCACGGGCGACGATGTGCGCATGAGAAAGAGCCACTCCACCGACAGCGCGGTGATGGCGGCATACGACACCGGCACCACGGTCTCGATAATCGGCATAAACCACGGCTGGTACAAGATAGTCACCGCCGCCGGCACCGGCTACATGAGGAGCGACTACATATCCATCACGGGGGGCGGTCCCACCTTCACCAGTGACACCAGCGACACCACCGCCAACAGCTCCCTCGGTCAGCAGATAGCCAACTACGCCCTTCAATTCGAGGGCTACAAATACGTCTACGGCGAGGAATCCCCCTCCAAGGGCTTTGACTGCTCCGGCCTCACCTACTACGTATACGGTCAGTTCGGCTACAAGCTTGAGCGCCGCGCCTCACTGCAGTGCAAAAACAACGGCAGGTTCATAAGCCGCAGCGAGCTCCAGCCCGGAGATTTGGTGTTCTTCTCCACCAACGGCTCCTACGCCACGCACGTTGGCATTTACATAGGCAACAACCAGTACATCCACGCCTCCACCGCCAAGACAGGCGTGAAGATATCCACCCTCAACGAGTATTTCGCCGCCAAGCGCATTATATGATGAAATGGCAATAAGATGACACAAAAAACCGGACCTTCGGGTCCGGGTTTTTCACCGCTAAAAATCCAACAATCAAATATTTTTCCGGCGGCATGTACGTCGGAAAAATCACCTTTTGTCGCGCAAGTGTGCCGCCTTCGGCGACGCGCGCCGCGCGACAGCAGAAAAAGGGGCTGTGAAAAAAGTCCCGTAAAAAAGGAAGAGAGTTACCAAGGGACCCTGGTAACTC
>CANPYX010000056.1 GCA_947588955.1 uncultured Oscillospiraceae bacterium
ATGATAAATAAACGGCATTTTGGAAAACGGACCGCGGATTTCCGGCGTAGATTGGGAATTTCTCAAGCAGAACTGGCAGAGAAACTGGGCGTTAGCGCCCAAGCGGTCAGTAAATGGGAGACAGCGGCGGCGCTCCCGGACGTGGAACTGCTGCTTGAATTGTCCAAGCTGTACGGTGTTTCCGTAAATGAGCTTTTGGAGGGCAACGGACTTTTGGCCCGTATAGCAAGCCGTCCCTTTCAGGAGAAGGACGGCATTGCCTGTTTTGTGCCGGATGCAACAGCCCCGGACATCGTACAGTGGGAACGGGATATGCGGACAGAGGGCTGGATCGCGCGAAACTGGCGCGACGCCTGGGGCAAACCCGGCGGCTGGGTGGACAGCGGGTATGGCAGAAATGTGATCGGTGAACGGGGCAGGCCAAACAAGTTAAAAATCGGCCGGAAAATCGCGGAGCACGGCGGTGTGATCCTTGACATTGGCTCAGGACCGGGCGGCGGATATATGCCGTTCATCCTCCAGGCCGACCCGTCTGCACAAATCATTATCAGCGACCTGTCCCGCACCGTCGTGGAGGAGTGGAAGCACCTCCTGGATCAGGAGATAGACTCCCCCTTTTTGTACTACGCGGCATTGGATTTCTGCGATATCCCATTTGAAAATTGCACGGTGGACGTGATTGCCGACCACGGCGGGATCATCAACTGCATCGGAGATCAAAGTACGGCACTGCGGGAATGTTATCGGGTATTAAAGCCCGGCGGTATATTCGTCAGTCTGAACGGCTTCGTGACAAAAGAGGCCCTGGCCGCCCTGCCGGAGTATGCGCAGCAGGCTCTATTGAAGGACTATCCGTATATTTTCAACGATCTATACGAGGACACTGTTCTGGCAGGCTTCCGAAGAATTGACAGCATGGTAACGGATACTTGGACGACCGATGAGGATGACAGTGGTATCGCTGAATTTGCCCGTGGCCTTGGCGTTATGCTTCAATTTACGGAATATGTACGATTCTGCGAAAAATAGCGGCTAAAATGTCAGTAAAGAAGGGACATGACTGCTCATCGGCGTGTCATGTCCCTGCCTGCTTTAGTCCACCCTCCTCTTAATTTGCCCTCCGGTGGGACCGGAGAGCAATTTTCATTACTGTATGAAGGTCAAGAAAACCGACGCGGCGCCCAGGAGGACGAAGAGGATCATTCCGGCGTTGAGCCAGACGGTTTTGAAGCGGCGGCCCTTGGGGAGCTCCAGCGGCGCGGGGTCGAAGGTCACGCGGCGGATGTTTACGCAGAAGAGGACCAGCCCCGTCACCGTGAGGACAAACATGGCAAAGCCGTAAAGCATCATTGGCGCAAGCGAGGCGGCGAGCTCCATTACCGCCCCTGGATCGGCAAGGCTTATGTTTTCCAGCGCCTCCAGGTTCACCGTGCTCAAAACGGCGGGGGCGACCACGCCGCCCAGGAGATTTATGAACATATGTAAGGCTGTGGAATAGCGCAGCCGTCCGGTTTTCAGGTACACGTACCCGAACACGAGCCCCAGGGCGAAGGCGTAGAAGAACTGGGACAGGTTGCCGTGGAAGATGCCGAACATCAGCGCGGAGGTGAACACCGCCAGCCTCTCGCCGTAGACGCTCATGCGGTCAATGAGCAGCTTGCGGAAGATGAGCTCCTCGAAGATGGGCGCCAGGACAGCCATTACAATGGCGCGCAGCCACACGTTGTCGTCCATGGCGTAGCCTAAAAGCGGGTTCACGGCGGTGTGACCCGATACGCCCTCAATTACCGCCAGGAGCACCACGCCCACGATGTTGCCCACGTACATCAAAAATACGCTTACCGCTCCGGCGGTCAGGAGCCTGCCCGCGCTCATGGGGCGCGTCTCCCTGGGCGAGGCGGGGACGCGGCGCATCACGAGCACGCCCAGGGGCATACCCACCAAATACATGGGCACAAAGGTCGCCGCCCACACCGTCCAGCCGGGGGCGTCGCCGTCAGGCCAGATTAGCTTCACCGCCACCCCCGCCAATATCTGCAAAAGGGCGGCGGATACGAATATCACCAGCATGGCGAGGCCCAGGCGGGAAAAGCGCCTTTTTGCCGCTTTCAGCTTTTCGTCTTCCATAACGATGTCCCCCTCAAATTTAATTTTTCTCCCGCCGCCGGGTTCAATGAATCCTGGCAGCAGGGCGAAGAAAATGAAGCCCAGGGCGATATTCAGCGCCGCCGCAAGTATCAGCGCCACGTATGGACGCCCCAGGGCGATGCCGATGACGGCGATGACGATGTCCGGCAAAAGTCCGAAGTAGACGAACATTATCTGGACCACCTGCTTCAATGTCTTCCCCGCCGAGACCGGCACCGAGAGCCCGATGAACGCGCCCACGGTGGTGGCGTAGAGGTCCACGGACACGATGAACGGCACCCACAGCAGCGCCGTCAGGGGGTTCGCGCCCATGACCAGCGCGCCCAGGACCACAGCCGGAAGCACGTCAAGCAGACAATTCACCGTCCCGCCCATAAGCGACCAGAAGAGCTTTGACCGGGCGCTCTCAGGTATCATCAGAAAGCAGTCCGTTCCGGTGTCCTGCTCCAGCGGGTTGCCCAGGGAGCGGAAAAACGCCAGCGCCCCCAGCGTCAGCGCCACGGGGAGGAAGCCCTCCATATGCGCGGCGAAGCGGCATATTCCGGCGACAGCGGCGGCGGCAAGGAGGTACGTCTCCATGGTCTTAGTGAAGACGCCCAGGTGGGCAAACCTGCGGCGGTTGTACATCGCCTTAAAGAAGAACACGTTTGCGCCGTTCCCCCGGTCCATTCCGTCGCGCCGGAGCCTTTCGCTCCTGTCCTTTTTCCTGCGGACGACGGCGGCGGACCTCTCCGATTGGGCGGCGGCGAGCAGCTCGGCTGTCTCCTGGGATTTTGCCATGGCGTCCTCGTAGAAGTCCGCCTTCACCCGCCAGGTGAGGTACACCAGCGCCCCGCCGCCCAGCAAAAGCGCAAGGAGCGACAGCGCCGCGCCCGCACCGTTTCCCTCGGCGGCAAAGGCGCAAAATCCCTTGAGCCAGCCCCAGAAGGGTATCCAGCGGGTGAGCCTCCCGTTAAAGAACAGCACCGCCGATTTGAAAAGCCCGGCGCCGCTTTGTGAGGCGAATACCATGAACGCCGCCGCCACAGCCGCGATAAGGAGGTACAGCGCGCGCCGGAGGTTCCGCTTCACCGCGGGGTACGTGGCGGAGAGTATGTAGAGCGACAGCTGTAGTATTGCGCCGATGGCTATCGCCAGCCCCCACGCCAGCACCAGCGCCAGCGCCGCCCACAGGTCAAGCCCCAGATTCAGGGTGAGGTTTGGCACCTGGAACAGCATATACACGCTTCCCAAAAGCCCGATACCCACCTGTGTGGAGAGGCGGAACATCAGCACCGACTGGGGCTTCATCGGCGACGGGAAAAGGAGGTTCACGTCCGCCGGGAGGAATATTTTGCTGCCGTTCTTGTCCGCGTTTACGGCGCAGAAGAAGAACACAAGCAGCGCGGCGCCGCCGGCGGCAAGCTCTGTCACCTGCTCCCTTGTGACCCCGGAGGCCTCGAGGAACGATTCGCCCTCAACGTTCTCCTCCGCGGGCGGGACGTCCTCCCCCGCGTCGTCCAGCACCGCGGCGAGCAGACCGATTCCCGCGCCCACGGCGAAGCAGACCAGGAAAAATATGAGCACCCAGGTCTTTAAAAGCTTTTTCACCTGGTTTTTGAAGGTGTGGAGGGCGTAGTAGGCAAAAAGTCTCATTCCGCCCGCGCCTCCTCCGGCTTTTCCCCCTCGGTCACGTCGAAAAAAAGCTGCTCCAGGCTCCTGCCGTCACGCTCCAGCTCCTCGCGGGTCACGTTTGCCTTTATCGCCCCCGCCTCCATGATGAGCGTCCTGTCCCAGAGCATATCAACGCTGTCGATTATGTGTGTGCTGACAAGCATGGTCCTGCCCTGGGCGCGAAGCTCCTCTATCATGAGCTTCAGCTCCTTTATGGCGTGGGGGTCAAGCCCGATCATTGGCTCGTCCAAAAGTATCACCCGCGGCTCAGGGAGCAGTCCCAGGCAGATGTTGAGCTTCTGCTGCATCCCCTTTGAGAGCTCGTCGCCGAACTTTTTCGTCTTGTCCGTAAGCTCAAAGCGCCTGAAAAGCTCCTCCACCCGCGGCTTATAGTCCGTGAGCCTGTACGCCCGCGCCAAAAACTCCATGTGCTCGGATACCGTCAGGTTCGGGTAGAGCGACGGAAGCTCCGGTATGTAGCCCAGGAGCCTTCTTGCCTCCACGGTCTTGTTGGGATACCCGCCCACGGTTATCTCGCCGTCGTATTTGAGAAAGCCTATGACGGACTTGATGATGGTGCTCTTTCCCGCGCCGTTGGGCCCCAAAAGGACCGTGACGCTCCCCGGCTCAAGCCGAAAGCTCACGTCGTCGCACGCCGTGACCTTCCCGTACCTTTTTGTTACGTGGGATACGTTAAGCATGATCTCTCTCCTTTTTCCGATACATATCATACGCAAAAAGCGCGCGGTCGAGACCGCGCGCGAAAAACGCAGCCCGACCTTCTGTTGCCACACAGCCACTCCAAAACAGGAAATGTCGATCAAAGCATACGTTTTTACATAAAAGTATGCCTGTTTTCGGAGCTATTAAACTGTGTGGCAGATTTTATTATATCACATTTTCAGGAAATGTAAATAGGTGTCAGGAAATTTCCGAATTAGCACTCTCGCCTTGCGAGTGCTAATATTAACAAATTTTTCATAAATCTTCCACCGATTGTTCATAAAGCGGGTCTACAATGCAAAACATAAAGCGAGGCGAAAGGCCAAGCGGAAAAACCGAATCCCTGCCGCCCATCGGCAAAGCTCAACAAGGGCGGGCATAATATTTAATATATGGAGGTATTTATTATGTTTGAACTCAGACCCTTCCACCGCAACCAGGACATCACCTACAACCCCTTCAAGGCCATGGAGGACTTCGAGAAGCGCTTTTTTGAGGACCCGTTCACCGGCTTTTTTGAAAACGGCGACATCGCCGAATTCAAGACCGACATCTCCGACCAGGGGGACAGCTACCTGCTGGAGGCGGACCTGCCCGGCTTTGACAAGAAGGACATCCACCTGGACGTCTCCGGCGACGTGCTGACCATCAACGCCGAGCGCCACTCCCAGCACGAGGACAAGGACAAGAAAGGCAATTACGTCCGTCTGGAGCGCTCCTACGGCCAATACAGCCGCCAGTTTGACGTCTCCGGCATTGACGCCCACGGCATCAAGGCAAAGTACGAAAACGGCGTCCTGAAGCTCACCATGCCCAAGAAAAAAGAGCAGCTCCCCGAAAGCCACACTTTGGAAATCGAATAAACTGGCTTGAAAGGGCTTCGCCCTTTCAATGCCAATGGGGGAACGTTCAGAAAAAGGGGCTGTGAAAAAAGCCCCATAAAAAGGGAAGAGAGTTACCAAGGAACCCCCTGGTAACTCTCTTCTTTTT
>CANPYX010000057.1 GCA_947588955.1 uncultured Oscillospiraceae bacterium
AGATGTACCGCGCCGCCATGGATAATGATGCGCTAAGTCGGGTCGTGTTCCCAGAAAAGTAAATGCTGTCGCCGTGCGCCCCTCGCGGACTCCGGCGCGTACCAAAATCGCGCACCGTCACTTCGCCTGTTCTCCCTTCGCCGCGTCAAGCGCGCTCTGCATGGCGCTTGCCGCCTTTTCGCAGTATTCCCACGCGGTCACTTCTCCCGACAGAAGCTTTGAATATCCGCACTTCAAAAACTCATCCCGCCATCCGCCGGAGATCAGGTCCCTTTCGGGAATCACTCCATCATATCTCTCCGCTCGGTCAAGGCAGCTGAAAATTATTTCATGGTTGTCGCCGTACCTGAGCTCGCCGGTCTCTATCGTCTCGGAAAATTCGCCCTCGGCGTAGGAGCGGATGTTCGGTATCCTCGCGGCGCCGCCACCGGTCCCGCCGCACAGGAGCCTCTGCCCCTCCGGGTCAGTGGAAAGCATGGTAATAAGTTCTACGCAACCTTCGGGATTTTCCGTGCCCTTCGACACGGCAAAGGCGCTTGCCTCAATAACAGCCGTGGACTTTCCCGACGCCCCCGCCGGCCAGCCGCAAAAGCCCCAGTTGTAAGCGAAGCTGTCGGGGTCGGTAAAGCTCGCCACATCGTCGGTGCCGCACGGGTAAAACGCCGCGCGCCCATCGAGCCAGCACTGAAGCCCCGTATCCTCCGGCGGCGCCACCTGATACTTGCAGGTGAGGTCAGCAAAAAACTGAAGCGCCTCCACAAACTCCGCGGACTCAATATTTACCTTCGTCCCGTCGTCGTTAAGGTACGAAGCTCCGTTGGTGTATACAAACGAGTCAAGGGACTCAGGAAGTCCTCCCGCCCAGCCCCACTGGTCGATGGCGCCGTCCCTGTCTGTGTCACGTGTCAGCCTTTGGCAAACCGCCAGGAGCTCGTTCCAGGTGTAGGGCTCCCCCGGCTTGGGATACGGTTCGCCGGCGGCGTCAAATATGTCCTTGTTGAAGGCGAGCATATCCACGGAAAAGCTCTTCGGCAGTGCATATAATTTTACCTCTCCGGAGCTGTCCTCAAAGCTGTAAGCGTCCTTGAGGGCGGTCCACAGCTCCTCCTCCGCCCCGCTGTCAATATACCCGTCCAGCGGCAGCACAAGCCCCTCCTCGGCATAAACGGCAGCGTCTCCGGGGGTGACGCAGAATATGTCCGGCATTTCTCCGTTCGCTTCCGCCTCCGAAAGCGCGTTCTCATACTCGCTCTCGCCCACCGTCCTGAGCTCCACCTCAACGCCCGTCTCCTTGACGTACCGCTCCGTCAGTCCCCTGTAAACCTCGATGGCGTCATCATCCTGTTCTCTCAGGAGCACGACGAGCTTCTCGCTCCTCCTGCCGCAGCCCGCCGCCGCGGTGAAAATCATTGTCATCGCCAAAAACAGCGTCAAAAGCTTCTTCATTTACCGGTCCTCCTGTGTTTTCTGTTTCTCCGCCGAGGGGAGCTTTATATACGCGCTCCGGTCCTTCACCCACGGCGCACCCATACCGCCATCTCTCCCGGTCCCCGGTTGTCCCAGAGGCAATACGGCACAAACGTGAGCTCGGCAGGCTCCCTTTGTGGCTCATCAAATCTGTAAAGCCCGCCGGAGGGGTCGTCAACGTCCCTCCACCCCCGCGCCTTTATCACCGTCGTGCCGCCCAGGAGCTCCGGGCGGTAATCCTCCGTAAGCCCCGCTTTGGTGTCCACGGTGAGGGCGGATAAATTCGTCCCGTTGTCCGCCTCCTCCAGGCAGTACACCACCGGTCCCTTCATCACCGCGACCCGTCCCGCGGCGGCGCGCAGGCGGGTGTCCGCCCAAACAAACACGGGCGGTATCTCAAGCCGGTACTCCACCGTGTCGTTGTCCCACGGCCCGGAAAGGTAAAGATACCCGTCCCGAAGCTCCGCCTCGACCCTTTCCCCGTTGCGCAGTACGGCGTAATCCCGGACGTACCCCGGCAGTCTCAGCGCCAGGCGCCCTCCGCCGCCCTCAATTTTCAGCGCGACGTTTCCCTCAAAGGGGAAGCGCGTCCTGACCTCCACCTCTCCCATGGGCGTTTTGTACCTTCCGGAGATGAAAAGGTCAAGTCTGAAATCCTCCCCGTTCTCCGTGGCGGCGTACCCCGCGAGGCCCGCCAGGGTCCTGGCTATATTGGGCGGACAGCAGGCGCAGCCGAACCAGCGTTGGCGCACGGGCTTCACATGCTCCATGCTTGTGCCCTCCACGCAGCTTTCCGGCCAGACCTCCAGGGGATTTACGTAGAAAAACTCCTCCCCGCCAAGGCTCACCCCCGCCGCCACCGTGTTGTAAAGCGCCCTCTCCATGGTGTCAGCGTACCTGCCGTCGCCGGTGCCCGTCAGCATCCTCCGGCAGAACATGGCAAGCCCCACCGAGGCGCAGCTCTCGGCATAGCCGGAGGCGTTGGGCAGGTCGAAGTCCGCGGTGAACCGTTCCCCCGCGCCGGAGGAACCTATGCCTCCGGTTATATACATTCTTCTGTCTACTATATTGCCGTAAAGCGTCTCGCAGGCGTGCAAAAGGCTCCCGTCCCCGTACTCAAAGGCTATGTCCGCCATTGCCGAGTACAGATACGCCGCCCTCACCGCGTGCCCCTCCGCCGTCTTCTGCTCCCGCACCGGCAGGTGGCACTGGTGGTACAGCCTGTCAAGTCCTCCCCGTCCCCATACCGTCACGTAGTCCGGGTGCTCCTCCTCTCTGGCGAACCAGTCCGGGTCGACGCCGCGCCTCTCCACAAACGCCCGCGCCATGTCAATGTATCTCTTCTCCCCCGCGGCCTTCCCCAGCTTAAAAAGCCCCAGCTCTATCTCCTCGTGCCCCGGATACGCCGCTGAGAACTCCGGCGTGTTGAATTTGTCGCATATGAGGTCCGCCGTCCGGCACATTATATCCAAAAACCGCCGCTTTCCCGTGGCGTCAAAGTACGCCGCCGCGCCCTCCATCATGTGCCCCATGACGTAGAGCTCGTGTCCCTGGCGCAGGTTGCGGAATTTTGCCCCCGGCGCCTCGATGGTGAAGTAGCTGTCTATATACCCGTCGGGCTCCTGCGCCCTTCCTATGAGCTCTATCGCCTCGTCGCACTGCCTCTCCAGCGCGGGATCGGGGCGCCATGTCAGGGAATAAGCCGCCGCCTCCAGCCACTTTGCCAGGTCCGAGTCCTGAAAAACGTACCCGTGGAACCGCCCCTCCCGTTCACCGGCGGCGACGCGCAGGTTTTCAACGCACCCGCTCCTCTCCGCACCTGGCACCAGGTCATTCAGCGCCCGCCACTGGTATGGCAGGAGCTTTTCCGTCACAAGCCGGGTGTACCTCCCCCAAAAGGGGTCGTCAAGCCGCGCGTTTTTCAAGGCTATGGCCTTTGCGTTCCTGATTTTGGCTTCCATAGGCGAAATTTCCCCGTCTCAAAAAATTTCAAAAAACTTTCACCCAATTATATAACCGCCACAGTGAAAAATCAACACGGTACAAAGAAAGCGGTAAAAAAATTTGTTAAATTTCACAATCTTTCTCTTGACAACCGCCTCATATACAATTAGAATAATAGTTGCGGTATTGTATTGCCGATACCGACACTTTCAATTAAGGCGGGAGCTTCTACTCCACGGGGTCTCAACCCCCTAAGATCCTCTCAGCCCGAAAAAAAGGAGGAAAAAACCGTTAGCTCACGGTGCGGCAGTGTGGAGACCTGTCGTATAAGCGGACCGCCTATCGCGACGGACGCGAGGCACAGGCAAGCGGAGGCTCCTGTGTCAGAGCAAAGAAACTATGGCAAGCCTTACCCTGAAAGACATCAAGAAGGTCTACCCCAACAGCGAAGAGAAGAAGTCGAAGAAAAAGAAGAAGGGCGACGAGCCTGAGAAGCAGAAGGCGAACCTCCAGATAACGGAGGAGGGCGTCGTGGCGGTCCAGCAGTTTTCACTGGATATCGCGGACAAGGAGTTCATTGTCCTGGTCGGACCCTCCGGCTGCGGCAAGTCCACCACACTGCGCATGATCGCCGGACTTGAGGAGATATCCTCCGGCGAGCTGTACATCGGCGACCGCCTGGTGAACGACGTGGCTCCCAAGGACCGCGACATCGCCATGGTCTTCCAGTCCTACGCTCTGTACCCGCACATGACGGTGTACGACAACATGGCGTTCTCCCTGAAGCTGAAGAAGACGCCGAAGGCGGAAATCGACAAGAAGGTCCGCGAGGCGGCGGAGATTCTTGACATCACCCAGTATCTTGACCGCAAGCCCAAGGCTCTTTCCGGCGGACAGAGACAGCGTGTGGCCATCGGACGCGCCATAGTGCGTGAGCCGAAGGTGCTGCTGATGGACGAGCCGCTCTCCAACCTGGACGCTAAGCTGCGTAACCAGATGCGCGCCGAGATCATCAAGCTTCGCCAGAAGATAAACACCACGTTCATCTACGTCACCCATGACCAGACTGAGGCCATGACGCTGGGCGACAGGATCGTCATCATGCGCGACGGCTTTATCCAGCAGATAGGCACTCCCCAGGAGGTGTTCAATCACCCCATCAACCTGTTCGTGGCGGGCTTCATCGGAACTCCCCAGATGAACTTCTTTGAAAACTGCGCCCTCACCGTTGACGGCGGCAAATACTCCGTTGAGGTCCTGGGCAAGAAGATAGCTCTCACCGACGGGCAGAACAAGGCGCTCGCGGCAAAGGGACAGAAGGCGTGCAGCGTGACGCTGGGCATCCGTCCCGTACATATGCAGCTTGACGAGGGCGGCTTCACCGGCAAGATCGACGTCAGCGAGATGATGGGCTCCGAGCTGCATCTCCACATGAACGTCCAGGGCAACGACGTTGTCGCCGTTATCCCCACCGCCGGCCTTGACGTCTCCGCCCACTCCATCGGCAAGTCCGTCAACTTCTCCTTCAACCCCGCCCTCGCCCACCTCTTCGGCGCCGACGGAAATAATCTTCTTTAAGGATAACCTACCGGCATAATATCCGCCCTCCCACACCGGGAGGGCGGATTTTTGCGTGTCAAAACCTTAAAATCCAATATTTTTCCGGCGGCATGTACGTCGGAAAAATCACCTTATGTCGCGCAAGTGTGTGACATATGGGGTCCCCACGCAATCATGATTGCGTGGGGAGAGGAGGAGCGAAGAGCGCGCCTGAGCCCTGCCGCTTGCGGCGGGGCGAGGTTAAGCGGCTTCAGCGACGACGAGGGCGCGCGCAGCGCGACAGCAGAAAAGGGGCTGTGAAAATACACGCCGACTGAGATGTGAATTTTCGCAGTCCCGCTTTTTTGCGGAAAAAACCACAGT
>CANPYX010000058.1 GCA_947588955.1 uncultured Oscillospiraceae bacterium
TCTTCCTCCTCGATCTCAAACGGAATTATATACTTTGTCACAAGCGCCGCGGGACGGCGGACCTTGAAGACTCCCCCGCCGTTGCTCTGGCTGCCCGCCTCCGTCGCAGAGGTGTTGCCCTCGATGGCGGCGACGGTCCCGTCGCCGTTGTCCCGCGCCACTATCCCCGTGTGCCCGAAATTATAAATGGCAATCGCCCCCGGCGCCGGCTTGTCTCTGACGCACTCAGGCTTATTCGACCTGTACCAGTTCAGCAGATTGGAGCACGACGCCGTCTTGTGCGGCAACGTATGCCCCGCACGGTCGAAATCCCACTGCACGAACGCCATGCACCAGGGGTACGCCGCCCCGGAGACGCTTCTTCCGTAATACCACTCGTTGTACTTCACGCAGTTGCTCCCCTTCGGCCACTCCGTGACCCCGACCTCTCCCTCCGCAACGGCGAGAACGTCATCTACCCAGCTCATGTATCTACTCTCCTTTCAAGCTCGGATATTCTGTTGTTGGCAAACTCTATCTTCTCCTCGTGGAGCTCGGTTTTCTCCTCAAGGCGGTAGGTCCGCTCCTGGAGGTTGTTGTACTTCTCCTGCTTTTTCTCCAGCTGATCGACGCGGTACAGGATGAGGGAGGTATTTTTTCGGTTCGTTATACAAACCCCCAAAAACGCCAGCCCTCCCGTCACCAGCGCCGCAATTATACTCGTCCAATCCAAATTTCTCACCTTTTTTCCGAAAAATATATACGAACCGCCGCTTTAATAAGGCGTTATTTCCATAGTGGAAACGGACACGGGCACGCTGACAAGACGGGTGGCCTGTGTCCTCCCCCGCCAGTATACGTATTTCTCCTCCTGCCCGTGCCGAGGCTTTTCGGCGCGCTGTCTCTCCCCACAATGGCATTATAATACGGAAAGCTTCATTTGTCAATACTTAGTTTTAACTTTTTTAAAATATTTTTAGTACAGAAAGGTTTTCGCGCCAGATTTGAGGATTTTACTTGAAATCGGCGGAAATGGGGATATAATAGCAGGTGGGTGATTTTATATGTACATTCAATATTCTCTCCCGCTGAGGTTTTCCGAGGCGGACTTTACGGGGGGCGGGGTGAAGGCGTCGGCGCTCCTCCACGCCTTTCAGGAGATCGCCAAGGCCCACGCCAGCGCCGCGGGACTGGGCTTTGACAGGCTCATAGCGCAAAACCTCATCTGGGTCATAACAAAGTCGCGCTTTCGGGTGCAGGGGCAGCTTGAGGCCGGGACGGATTACACGCTGCTCTCCTTCCCCCGGCGCACGGGGTCGCTCATATACGACAGGGACTTTTACATCCTCTCCCCTGCCGGTGAAAGGCTTGTTCTTGGCGCCAGCCAGTGGTGCATAGTGAACTACCTCACCCGCCACGTGGAACAGACGGACCTGGACTTTGAGGGCGTCTACTCGCCGGAGCTTGCCATTCCGGAGGGTATTGGGCGGCTGCGCCCAAAGGACATGGAGGCGGTGTCGCGCCACACGGTCAAGGAGGAGGACCTGGACGAAAACGACCACACAAACAACTGCCGCTACGCCGACATGGCGCTGGAGGTGCTGGGGATCGAATCCGTCAGGGAGCTGACCATGAACTTTGCCAACGAGACGCGCCTTGGGGACGAGATAGAGCTTTTCCGCGGGTCCGACGGGACAGCCGCGGGTAAGCACAACGGCGCCCTTGTCTTTGCTGCGAAAGCGAATTGAGCGGCAAATTAATAGTTCCTTAATCGTTCCCCTGATTTTTTCTTAACCGCCCCTCTGGTATTATGGTATCACGCCATAAGAAGGAGGGGCTTTATCATGTCAGTGCTGAACGCTTTAAACAGGGCGCTGTCGGTCATCTTTTTCCTCTGCTATTTTTATCAGCTTGTGTACCTCATCATACCCCTTATCAAGAGGGACAGGCCTCACCTGCCGGAGGTCCTGCACCGGTACGCGGTGCTTATTGCCGCCCGTAACGAGGAGGCGGTCATTGGGAACCTAATCGAGTCCATAAAGGCGCAGGACTATCCGGAGGAGCTGGTGAGCGTATTTGTCGTCGCCGACAACTGCGACGACGGCACCGCCGCGGCTGCGTCCAAGGCCGGAGCCACGGTATTTGAGCGGTTCGACAAGGTCCATGTTGGCAAGGGCTACGCCCTGGACTACCTTCTCCGGCGCATTGAGCTGGAGCGCGGGGACGTGTTTGACGGGTATTTCGTATTTGACGCGGACAACCTGCTCTCTCCCGGCTACATAACCGCCATGAACAGGCAGTTTTCCGACGGTCACCGGGTGGTCACCAGCTACCGCAACTCCAAGAATTTCGGGGACAACTGGATCTCCGCCGGTTACGCGCTGTGGTTTTTGCGGGACGCGGAGTATTTGAACCACGCAAGGGCGCTCGTTGGCTCCAGCGCGGTGGTGTCAGGCACGGGCTTTCTTGTGAGCCGCGAGATAATCGCCCGCAACGGCGGCTGGCCCTTCCACACCCTCACGGAGGACACGGAGTTTACCGCGGACTGCATGGCGCGGGGCGACAGGATAGGCTACGCCCCGGACGCCGAGCTTTTTGACGAACAGCCGGTGAAGTTCAGCCAATCCTGGAGGCAGAGGATGCGCTGGTCCAGGGGCTTTTTGCAGGTTTTCCGTCTGTACGGCGGAAGGCTCATATCGGGCGCTATTCGAGGCAGCTTCTCATGCTTTGACATGGTGATGTCCATAATGCCCGCCATTGTCCTCGCCTGCCTCGGTATACTTGTAAACGGCATGGGGTCGCTGATGACGCTTCTCTCCGGCGGCACTTTTTTGGAGGTCCTGCTCCCCGCCGCGCGCTCCCTTATGGGGACGTACCTCTTCATGCTTGTCCTGGGCGCGCTGACCACGGCAAAGGAGTGGCGGCACATCCGCACCTCCGCCCTCAAAAAGCTCCTGTACACCCTGACCTTCCCTGTGTTCATGCTGACCTACATCCCCATCTCCATCGCCGCCATCTTCCGCAAGGTGGAGTGGAAGCCCATCGAGCACAAGGTGAGTTTGTCAATACGAGACTTGACTTAATCCAAAAAGCCCCTTTGGGGCTTTTCAGTCTGTCGACAAACACCGCCCCAAGCCGATGGGGCGGTGTACTGTTCTGTATATTTCAGAAAAAGTCCCCGCGAACAGCGACGCAAGGGAGCGGTAGTACTCTCTCCACTTGTCGCTCCAGCGTTTTCTTGCCAGCTTCTTTAGATTCATGCACGCGTATGTGAGCGCGGCCTTGACTCGCTGCCTCGCTCTGCCGTATTCTTG